>JBLWVL010000074.1:0-6276 GCA_048268485.1 Oceanospirillum sp. | reverse complement strand
GCTTTTACGGGTTGCGATACGGATAACTTGTTGGCTCATGGCGATAGAAACTCTTGCTTGTCTGTGGGTGGCATTCCCTGATGGTTGCAGCGATGGGGCTGCATGAGATGGCTGTGAGGCCTGAGGCCACCAAAATGGGCGTTGTACTGATTCTAACAAAGCCGTCTGCAATAGACACCGATACAAATCATTTCGCAGTTTTTTTTCCATAAAATCTGACGATTAAAGAGAAATATCAGGGGATATGACCATGCCATTCTGAGCGACCTTACTGTTATAATGCTGACAAAAGTTAGCTTAACTCTGTGCCTGATACCCGCTGAGGATAACCCGCCAGTGCAGGGGTCAGGATTGACAGGCAGAGTCTCCGGCATGAGGAATTAAAATGAGCGTTAAGCAAGAGAACAGTGCACAGAATTCATCGGCGCAAGCCACTAACCAGCAATGGGGTGGCCGTTTCAATGAACCTACGGATGCTTTTGTAGCACGCTTTACCGCGTCCGTTGATTTTGATCAGCGTATGGCGAATCAGGATATCCAGGGCTCTGTCGCCCACGCGAAGATGCTGACTAAGGTTGGTGTACTGACCGAAGAAGAACGCGACCAGATTATTCAGGGGCTGACTGAGATCCGTGAAGAGATCGCTAACGGTGAGTTCCAGTGGTCTGTGGAGCTGGAAGATGTCCACATGAACATCGAAGCGCGCTTAACGCAGAAGATCGGTATTACCGGTAAGAAACTGCACACGGGTCGTTCCCGTAACGATCAGGTCGCGACGGACATTCGTCTGTATCTGCGTGATGAGATTGATGTGATCAGTGCTGAACTGAACCGCCTGCAGGAAGGCCTTCTGGGTCTGGCTGAAAAAGAAGCCGATACTATTATGCCGGGCTTCACCCACCTGCAGACTGCACAGCCAGTGACCTTTGGTCATCATCTGATGGCGTGGTTTGAGATGTTGCACCGAGATTACGAGCGCCTGCAGGATTGCCGTAAGCGGATCAATATTCTGCCTTTGGGTGCGGCGGCGCTGGCGGGTACGACCTACCCGATTGACCGGCATATGACCGCTGAACTGCTGGGCTTTGATCGCCCGACGGAAAACTCGCTGGATTCTGTATCTGATCGAGACTTTGCCATTGAATTTTCCTCTGCTGCCAGCCTGATTATGATGCACCTGTCCCGTATGTCGGAAGAGCTGGTGCTGTGGACTTCGGCGCAGTTCAACTTTATCAACCTGCCGGATCGTTTCTGCACCGGTTCTTCAATCATGCCCCAGAAGAAAAACCCGGACGTACCGGAACTGGTACGTGGTAAGAGCGGTCGTGTCTTTGGTCACCTGTTCTCGCTGCTGACCCTGATGAAGTCTCAGCCGCTGGCGTACAACAAAGATAACCAGGAAGACAAAGAGCCGATCTTTGATGTGGTCGATACCCTGCAGGGTTCACTGCGTGCCTTCGCCGATATGATTCCGGCCATTGAGTCCCGCAAAGATGAGATGCGTGAAGCGGCGCTGCGCGGCTTTTCCACCGCAACGGATCTGGCGGATTATCTGGTGCGTAAGGGGATCGCCTTCCGTGACTCCCACGAGATTGTCGGTAAGTCTGTGGCCTACGGCATCGAAACCGGTAGAGATCTGGGTGAGATGACGCTGGAAGAGCTGCAGCAATTCTCTGATACCATCACCGAAGATGTGTTTGAAGTGCTGACTCTGGAAGGCTCTGTAAGCGCCCGTGACCATATCGGTGGCACCGCTCCTGATCAGGTTCGTGCAGCGGTTAAACGCGGTCGCGAAGCACTGGCGGCACGCAGCTGATATGTGTCGTCTTAAAGCGATTGTGAGCTTGTGCCTGATTACATTGGCGTTGGCGGGCTGCGGTCAGAAAGGGCCGCTCTATCTGCCGGAAACGTCGTCAGAGTCGGCGACTAACGGCGCACAGGCACAGTAAGGCCTATGTTGTTCAGGGTGGCGATGCCTTGCCATCCTGCACACCTCAAATTTTTGGTATTTGCTGTAGGCAGATACCCACATCGGTGAGACAGTTATGGATTTTTTTAACTATCAGGGCGACACCCTGTTTGCGGAAGATGTTGCGGTAAATCAGCTGGCTGAGCAATACGGTACGCCGCTATATGTCTATTCCCGCGCGACCCTTGAACGCCATTACCGCGCTTATGATGAGGCATTGGCGAACCAGCCGCACCTGATCTGTTATGCGGTAAAAGCGAATTCTAATCTGGCGGTACTGAATGTGCTGGCGCGCCTGGGGGCCGGTTTTGATATCGTGTCTGTGGGTGAGCTGGAGCGTGTTCTGACTGCTGGTGGTGACCCTGCCAAGGTGATCTTTTCCGGTGTTGGCAAACAGGCCCATGAGATGCGTCGTGCCCTGCAGGTGGGTATCAAGTGCTTCAACGTAGAATCTGAAGCTGAACTGGATCGTCTGAATGATGTTGCTGAGTCCATGGGACTTCAGGCCAGCGTTTCTTTGCGTGTGAACCCGGATGTGGATGCCAAGACGCACCCGTATATTTCCACCGGTCTTAAAGAGAACAAGTTTGGTATCTCCATTGATCGTGCGGAAGAGGTTTACCTGAAAGCCGCGGGCCTGCCGAACCTGAAAGTGGAAGGTGTCGACTGCCATATCGGCTCTCAGCTGACTCAAAGCTCCCCTTTCCTGGATGCCCTGGATCGTCTGCTGGATCTGATTGCTAAACTGAGTGAGAAAGGCATCAACATTAAACACCTGGATCTGGGGGGCGGTCTTGGCGTTCGTTATGACGATGAAACGCCGCCGGAGCCGCGCGATTACGCAACTAAGGTACTGGAGCGCCTGGGTGATAGTGATCTGATGCTGATTATGGAACCGGGCCGTTCTATCGCGGCTAACGCGGGTATTCTGGTAACCCGCGTGGAATACTTGAAACCGACCGAAGCGAAAGATTTCGCCATCGTTGATGCTGCTATGAACGATCTGTTGCGTCCGTCACTGTACAGTGCCTGGCAGAATATTATTCCGGTAGTACAACCGGCGGCAGATGCGAAAACATCTAATTATGATCTGGTTGGCCCAATCTGTGAAACCGGTGATTTTATCGGTAAAGATCGTGAGCTGGCGCTGGAGCAGGGTGATCTGCTGGCGGTGCGCTCAGCCGGTGCTTATGGTTTTGCCATGTCCTCCAATTACAACAGTCGTAATCGTGCGGCTGAAGTAATGGTGGATGGAGAGCAGAGTTTCCTGGTGCGTCGCCGTGAAACCTTTGAACAGCAAATTGCCGGTGAAACAGTGCTTCCGGCCTGATTCATAATAACGGTTAACCTCGTTCCTACGTCTCCTCGTGGGAACGCTCATGCGGGCAGTTATATTCCGCAGAGCGATGCAATAAGTAGTCACCCTTTGCCGAAGTAGGGCAACGAATAGGTTAAGTATGCTTTTAAAATTTACCAAGATGCACGGGCTGGGCAACGACTTTATGGTGGTTGACCTGGTTTCGCAGCGGGCAAAAATCTTCCCCGATCAGGTTCGTCAGCTGGCGGACCGTAACTTTGGTATCGGCTTTGATCAACTGTTGATTGTTGAACCGCCAACGGATCCTGATATGGATTTCAAATATCGTATCTTTAATGCGGATGGCAGTGAGGTGGAGCAGTGTGGCAATGGTGCCCGCTGTTTTGCTCGTTTCGTTTATGATAAGCGCCTGACCAGCAAGAAAATCATCAATGTAGAAACCCGTGGTGGTAATATCCAGCTGAAGCTGACTGATGATGGCGTCACTGTTGATATGGGGACGCCACACCTGCTTCCTGAGTCGATCCCTTTTGTCGCCGACCAGCAGCAGGAGAAATATCTGCTTGAGGTTGAAGGTGAAACCCTCACGATTGGTGCCGTTTCCATGGGCAATCCCCATGGCGTTCTGCTTGTGGATGATATAGATAGTGCTCCGGTTGAGAGTCTTGGGCCTAAAATTGAGTGTCACGAACGTTTCCCGAATCGGGTAAATGTGGGCTTTATGCAGGTTATGAGTCCGGACGAGGTTCGTTTGAGGGTTTATGAGCGTGGTGCCGGTGAAACTCTGGCTTGCGGAACCGGCGCTTGTGCTGCTGTTGTCGCAGGTCGGCTGCAAGGGTTACTTAATGAAGTGGTAGAGGTGCACCTTCCCGGTGGTACACTGAAAATCCAATGGTCTGGTGAAGGGGAGCCTGTCATGATGACCGGCCCTACAGCACGGGTTTTTGAAGGACAAATCTACCTATGACAGTTTCCAAAAGTGCGTCTGATGCCCAGGCGGTTGCTAACTACCTGAAAGAAAACCCGGACTTCTTTCAGACGCATGAAGCACTTTTACTGGATCTTAAACTGCCGCACCCCAGTGGTCAGGCGGTCTCGCTTCTGGAGCGTCAGGTGAGCCTGATGCGTGAACGCCTGGCTGAGCGTGAAGACCACCTGGAGGACCTTTTGGATACGGCCCGCCACAATGATATGCAGCTTTCACGGGTGAGGCGTATGGTTCTGGCGTTGCTGGAAGCGGATGACCTGAACGATCTGGCATCGACGCTTTCTGAGCAATTACGCAACAGCTTTGGCACCGGGCATAGCCGTTTGGTTCTTACTGGGTCAGATGGTACTGATGCCATCAATACGGCACAGCTGATTAATACTTCTCAGCTTGTGACGGAAGCGGAAAATAGTCTGACAGCTCTGATTCAGGCGTTGCTACAGAATAGCCGGACATTCTGTGGTCAGGTTTCTGCTGAGCAACTGGAGCAGTTATTTGAATTGGGGATGGTTGCGGATGGCTCTGCTGCTGTGATTCCGCTCAATCAGGATGATGTTAAAGGTTACCTGCTGTTGGGCAGTGAGAACCCGGACTACTTCCGGTCAGAGATGGGCACTGAGTTTGCGGCCTATGTGGCAGATGTCGTGGCCCGCTTGCTGCATCACCTGCGTTAAGTCAGAGGTTGTGATTTAGTCATGGCGCTTTCCGACTCTCCTCCTGAGTATGCAGTGGAAGCTTTTCTTGCAAGCCTTGCACAACAGCAGGGCTCACCCCATACCCTGAGTAACTACCGCCGGGATCTTGAACAGTTTCTGCATTACCATCAATCTGAAGAAAACGGCCCTGCCCTGACGCACTGGAGGGCCCTGACCCGTAAACAGATTCGCCATTATCTGGCTTGTCGTCATCAGCAGGGGTTAAGCCCACGTTCTGTTCAGCGACATCTTTCCAGCATAAAAAGTTTTCTTGGCTTTCTGCAGCAGCAGAAGGTGTTAGAGACTAATCCCGCAGATGGCCTGCGTGCCCCTAAGAGTGCTCAGTTGTTGCCTAAACCTGTGGATATTGACCAGCTACAGCAGATGCTGGATCAGCCTGTTAATCCAGCTGTCACCGGAAACCCTCAGATAGTTGAGCTGAGAGATAAAGCGATGTTGGAGCTGTTATATGGCTGTGGCATGCGATTAGCAGAGTTGGTAGGACTGGATCTGGCGAGTGTCGATTTTGATCAGGAACAGGTTCGGGTGATGGGTAAAGGGCGTAAAGAGCGATTATCTCCTTTGGGCAGTAAGGCCGCCCTGGCGCTGAAAAACTGGTTGGCGGTCAGAAAGCAGTGGTTGCGGGATGATCAGGAAGTAGCGGTTTTTATCGGCCAGAGAGGGCGACGCATCTCTCCGGCGACAGTTCAACAGCGGGTTGCCAGGGCTGGGAGGGATGCGGGTATTACTGATCGGTTGCACCCGCACCGACTAAGACACTCCTATGCCAGCCACCTGCTTGAGTCCAGTGGTGATCTGCGTGGTGTTCAGGAGTTACTTGGCCATGCTGATATCAGCAGTACACAGATCTACACCCGGCTGGACTATCAGTATCTGGCGCAAGTATATGATAAGGCGCACCCCAGAGCACGGCGCAAAAAGAGTCAGGATAATTAAGAGTACATACACAAGGGTACATACAGAAGATGAGCATAAAAGCAGTTGTTTTCGACCTGGATGATACCCTATGGGATGTCAGCCCTGTGATTGTCCGGGCTGAGAAGGCGCATTATCAATGGCTGAATCAGCATGCACCGAAGTTGACGGCCCGTTTCACCGAACGTGAATTACGCGGTTATCGTATGAGTCTGGCCCATCGCCATCCGGAACTGACCCATTTTGTCACTCGTTCAAGAATGCGGGCGATGGATGAGTGTTTACGGTTATCCGGTTATGGGGCCGATGAAGCTGCAGAGCTGACGGAGCAAGCTTTTGCTGTTTTCTGGCGTTTTCGTAACAGAGTTGA
>JBLWVL010000073.1:0-6867 GCA_048268485.1 Oceanospirillum sp. | reverse complement strand
GCTTTAGCAGAAGCGTTGAGACTGAAGCCTACATATTTCTGATAGGCCATATCCCATGCGGTGTTCGTTGCGGTATCAGCAACCGTGATATCTCCGGACAGATCAAGACCTACCGCCGCTCCACCGGTGGCGTCCAGACTGATCGTTTTCTCCACCGCACCTGTGGCAGCATCGGCATAGCGGATAAAGAGACTGGCGGAGGAAAGATCACCGTTCTCACCGGTATTACTCAGAACCTGAACTTTATGGTGGTTACCTTCATCATCGTCAATCAGGTAGACCGCAAAGGTCGGCCACATAGCATGTCCACCTGCAGCGCCATATTCCAGCGCGCCAAAATCACCGGGTGCATTAAAGGCTCCCTCGGTGGAATCGGTAAAATACTTATAAACCTGACTGGTATCAGCAGGATCTGTAACATCCCATACAGAGTCCGCTAAAAGCGCACCAACACCCTGAGCATCACCTGCTTTATCACTACCGACAATCGCCGCCTGACCGGAACCTGATGCACCGCCGTTCAGCGAGTAAACCGTGCTATAGCCGGACTTCTCCACCTTAAGCTCCCAATCATCATACTCGGTAACAATACTGTTAGTTTCAAGATCCCAGTAAACAGCCCCCGAATCCGGTGTCAGACTTGGAGAGGCCGTTGCAACCTGCCAGGAGCCCGCACCCGTCTCCCCTGCTGCGGTATCACCATCGGAATCATCATCACTATCCGACCCTAAGCAGCCGGTTAGGGTCAGTGTCGCCGCCAGAACAGCAGTGCTCAGTAAAGAACGGGTAAAGGGTAACTCTAAATTCATGATGTTCTCCGTAACGGTTAGCAGAAAAAATATTAAAGATCGACTCTTAAGCCGGAATAGACGAAACGCCCGGGATGCGGGCCCTGGTCATGGGGATCTGAAGGGTCTTTAGTGACGTCAGCGAGGTTGTCGACGCCCAGATAAACCTTCAGATGCGGATTGATTTGCTGATTCAGTTTCAGATCCCAGGTGCTCCAGGCTGGGGTGTAATGCTCATTGTCGACATCGCTAAAGCTCTTACTCTGATAACTGCCCAGCAGCGAAGCACTAAAACCTGATCCCGGCTTGAGTGTCAGGCCGGTTTTAAACTGCTGCTGGGGACGACCGGTAAGCTGCTTTCCTGTCGATGCATTTTCGGTATCCATCAAGGTCAGTGCCGCATCCCAATACAGCAGATGACGCCACTGACCTTTTAGTGCCAGCTCGGCACCGGTAATTGTGGCTCGGTCAATATTCAGATATTCGTAAATGACGACGGATGGCGTACTTCTGGGATGATCAGCATTCGAGGCCGACGTGATAAGGTCGGTCAGATTATTGCGATACAGGCTCAGATCCATACTCAGCCCGGAGGGGAAGCTCAGCTCAGCGCCTATCTGATAACTATCCGAGCGCTCCGGCTGAAGATCCGGGTTTCCCATGACCATATAGCCCAAATTACTGTGATCAAAAACGTAGTAGCGTTCCTTAAGGTTAGGAACACGGTAACCCATACCCACACCCGCCCGAATACGCACCTCCGCAGCATCTAGCCAGTCTGGGGTATAAGATAGATTGACCTTGGGCGTGTAGTGACTGCCAAAATCGGAATCATACTGATAGCGCACACCGGGTAATAACTCCCAGTGACTTCCCAGAAAAATATCGTTCTGAACAAACAGTTCGGCACTCTTGTTATCCGTTCCGTTACCGATCTCTTCTGTTCTCTGATAACCGGTCAGGGTGGGCTTATCCAGATATTGTTCCAACTCTGCCTGGGACAGATCGGCTCCCAGGGTCAGTAGCTGGTTATCGCTCAGGGGCGTGTCCCATTGGACACTACCCCGAAGAATCTTTTGTTCTGCGGTACGGATATCACCTTTCTCGGTGGTATCACTAAACGTTTCCTGGGTCAGATATAAAGCCAGCTTATCCTCACCAAACTGAAAACGTGCCCCCGTATCCAGATGCTTACGCTCCGCAACTTCAGTTTTATCCCGATAACCCACCCCAGGTGTAAACAGCAGGTTCTCCGCAACCAGATCTTCTTTGTAGTAACTGGGCTCAACAAAGTATTCATTACCGGACGATGTTTCATAGGCCAGGCGCGCAGAAACATTGGTTTTTGTGCCGGATGAACCATCTCTGCTGGGTGTATCCAAGTCGAGATCATAGCCATCGGTATCCCTGATGCTGCCATTCAGCACAGCACTCCAGCTGCCCTTATTCACCCCAAGATTTAACTGACCATAACGGGAACTGATATCCTGCTCTCTACCGCCCAGGCTCAAATCAGAGTTACCGATATTACCCTGACCATAGCTGCCGGCATCGGCGGTTACCGAAAGGCTGAACGCTTTATCCGGGCGACGGGTAATAATATTCACCACACCACCCATCGCTGAACTACCATACAGCGCTGAAGTAGCACCCTTTACGATCTCTATACGCTCAATATCCGCAGTGGCCAGTTGGCTGACATCCACCGATGAGCCGGTGCTGGCCGTGACAGGTCGGCCATTAACCAGAATCAGAACCCGGTCAGCATCCAGACCCTGCAACCAGACTTCCTGACCGCCTTTACCGTGAATATCTTTCAGCATAAGCCCCGGAACCGTTTTCAGTGCTTCGCTGACATTGCGGGCATGTAACGTATCAATCAGCTCCCGGGAGACCACCTCAGTGCGTACCGGAGCATCCTCCAACAGGCGCTCGGTTCGGGTTCCGGTAACGACCCAGGTCTCTTCCCCGGAAATCCCGTCATCTGCTGAAAGCACGACGCCCGAAGACAACAGAGCCACTGAGAAAACGATCAGATTTAAGGGATATTTCACAATAGATCCTGCAACCAGAGATATTAAGTTAATTTGAAGCTAAACGATAATAATTAGCATTAAATTAAAATACAATGGTAATGAGAACTATTTTTATTGGTCGACCAGATATAAAAAAACGGCCTCACGGCCGTTTCACAAAAAACAGGGGTTCTATCAACAAATATCAACTTATCCGTTGATAGATAATATCCCACACACCATGACCGAGGCGCTCACCCCGTTTTTCAAACTTGGTAATCGGCCGGGAATCCGGACGCGGTACATAGTCACCATCGGCAGCGGTATTCTCGTAGCCTTCTGCCACCTGCATCACTTCAACCATATGCTCGGCGTAGTTTTCCCAATCGGTGGCCATATGGAAGCGGCCACCCACTTTCAGTTTCTTGCGCAGCAGCTGAACAAATTCAGGCTGCACAATACGACGCTTATGATGGCGCTTTTTGTGCCATGGGTCCGGGAAAAATAGCTGCAGCAGGTCAACCGAGCCATCCGGGATGCATTGGTTCAGAATCTCAACGGCATCGTCTTCATAGGCCCGCAGATTGGTTAAGCCTGCATCACCAGCTTCGGCCAGTAACTTACCAACACCGGGAGTGTGCACTTCGATACCGATAAAGTTGTGATCCGGCATAGTTTTCGCCTGTTCAAACAGGGAGTGGCCCATACCAAAACCGATCTCGATCACCAGAGGTGCCTCACGCCCAAACACCTGTTGCGGGTCGATTTCCCCCTGCTCCAGAGTCAGACCCCATTTTGGCCAGAACTCATCCATGCCACGCTGCTGACCGGCAGTCATACGGCCGGTACGCAACACAAAGCTGCGGATACGGCGCTTATGCTCTTCAGGCGTTTCGTTCTCTTTTCTTTCCTGGCTTTCTACCGGCTGCCCAGAAACCTCAGCCTCGTTAACAGCTTGATTCGGGTTTTGAGCATCAGTTGCATCAGACATTGTTGTTCTTTAAACCTGTATGGTGTTGATTAAAAAAATAGCGACAGATCAACCGTTCAGATCTGTCTGGGTTTCAGCGCAGCACAAGCCAATCAGCCAATCAGACCTTCTAACGGCGATGATGCACTGGCATATTTTTTACGGGGCATACGACCAGCCCGATAAGCTTCGCGACCTGCTTCAATCGCTTTACGCATGGCGGAGGCCATCAGCACCGGATTTTTCGCTCCGGCAATGGCTGTGTTCATCAATACCGCTTCACAGCCCATCTCCATGGCGATGGCCGCATCAGAAGCTGTACCCACACCGGCATCCACCAGCACCGGAATATTGGCACTTTCCATGATGATGCGAATGTTGTGCGGGTTTAGAATACCTAAACCGGAACCGATCAGAGAACCCAATGGCATGATGGCGCACGCCCCCATATCCTCCAGCTTTTTCGCCGCAATCGGATCATCATTGCAGTAAACCATGACATCAAAGCCATCGGAGATCAGAGTCTTCATCGCCTTCAGGGTTTCTTCCATATCCGGATAGAGGGTTTTCTGATCACCCAGCACTTCCAGTTTCACCAGCTTGTGGCCATCCAGCAGCTCACGGGCCAGACGACAGGTACGCACGGCATCTTCAGCGGTGTAGCAACCGGCGGTATTCGGCAAAATGGTGTACTTGTCCGGGGTGATCACATCCAGCAGATTCGGTTCATCAGGGTTTTGCCCGATATTGGTACGACGTACCGCAACGGTGACAATCTCTGCGCCACTGGCTTCAATCGCCAGGCGGGTCTCTTCCAGATCTTTATATTTACCGGTGCCCACCAGCAAACGGGACTGATAACTTTTCCCTGCAATGGTCAGAAGATCGTCTTTGTTGATCGAATCAGTCATCGAATGATTTCCCCTGTCTCTGTTTGTTATGTTTTTGGTCAAGCGCGTACGTCGCAATGGATGTATCAGCCACCACCGATGGCATGAACAATCTCAACCTCATCACCCGCATTCAGTCGGGTTTCCCCATGCTGGCTACGGGGCACAATCTCAGCGTTAACCTCTACAGCGATCCGCTTACCGGCCAGTTCCATCTCAGCGATTAAGTCCGCCAGTGTCGCCTGACCAGAAAGTTCTTTTGGCTCACCATTAACCAGTATCTGCATCGCTTTTGCTACCTGATCTGTCGGTTAGTATGTCGTGTTTTCATCAGCGACTGTGAATTTCGGCATGATGGAGAGTATATTGCCCTTCGACAATTTCCATGTGTCACCGCTGATATAAAAAAAGGGTAACATTGTACCTCAAACCTCCGGCTTTGCGGCCCTAATCTGGAGCTAGCTGATGCAAAATTCTGTAGAAACACCCAAAAAAGCACTTTTTTATTTTTACGGCCTTTTGTGGCTATTGGCGGGATTACTGGGCGCATCCAGTGTATTTCTGGATGCCTGGCTGAGTCATGGCTTCAACAGTAGTGACAGCGATGTACTCAGCAGCCTGCAAACGGCAGTTCGCTACCAGCAGTTTAATGGGCTGGTTCTGGTGTTCAGCCTGTGGATGGCGGGCAGTACTCTGCGTAAAGGAGAGGGTCTGAGAAAACGCGCCCTGATACCGGCGTTACTGTTTCTTGCCGCGATCCTCGCATTTTGTGGCGGCATCTACGGCAAACATCTGCTGGGGTTTGCCACCGGAGCCATCACACCGACCGGCGGCTTTCTGATGGCGCTGGGTTGGTTAAGCCTGGCTCATTACGGTTTTTATCAGCACAAACGCTGATTGTCGGGCTAAAGCCACGACCTACAAGGATTATGGTGCGCCGTTCTTCAGGGCGATTTATACCCCAGATCAGCGCGGTGGAATTGAGTAAGTCGCAGTGACATGAGCCACCGGCTCATCATCACCTTCTGAATAGATGCTGATCTCACCCACCGCCAGGCGCTTACCCAGTTTTAGCAGGCGTGCCTCAGCGATCATCGCTTTGGCTGGCTCCGGCTTTCTGAGGAAGTTGATATTCAGATTAGTAGTCACCGCCAGCGCCACCGGGCCGATCTGCCCAAGAATAGCGACATAGAGACAGATATCCGCCAGCGCCATCATGGTGGGCCCGGAAACGGTTCCTCCGGGGCGCAGATGGGCATCATCCACATCCAGTCGCATCACGGCACTGTTTTTTCCCATTTCGGTGACAACACCAATATGCTGAGGGAACTCTTTGTGAAGAAACTGATTGATCTCATCTACCGTCATGACAGTGTCTAACTGCCCGACTGTACTCTCTGGGGTGGAGGTTGCTTTTGTTGTTATTGTTGCAGTGGTCATAACGACTCCTGAGCCTGTTTTTATTATGCATCACAGTATTTGCTTGTTTACATGTTCCACGTGGGGGCCCGCCTAAACATAACACAGAATCCCCGTAGGTCGGATAAGCGCCCTAAACGGCACGATTAAGAATGCACCGCGGGTTATTGGCGCGCCATCCGACATCAATTCAGGCAGGCAGACACGAAGCTTCATCAGCCATTCAAACGGCCACCCATCTCCTGCGCCAGGTCGACGGCATAGTTGTCAGTCATACCACCAATAAAGTCCAGCACCCGGCGATAAGCCTCATAGCGACTCCAGTCGGTATCGGGAATATTCTCACCGATCAGTGACAGTACCCGCTTATGCTTAAAGCTTAACGGCGCACCTGACTGAGTCTCTTTTAGTGCGCTTAACTCGTCCACTGCGCCGCAAAAATTCTCCAGCAAAACACCCAGTGTTGTATAAGCCCCAATCTCCAGCTTTGCTTTACGCGGATGGTCAAAGATACGCTGTTGAGCCATCTGTTTCGCCTGAGCCACTCCCTGGGCAATATCCGGTGAGCAAGCATCAATCAGATCCCGGTTAAAGCAACCGGCAAGCAGCTCGTCCTGATGCTCTACAAAGGCTTTCGATACTGCAGCAACAACCTGCTCCATGGCAGCACCCCGCAGGGCAGCCACCCGCCGCCGGTTCGAGGCCTTTGCCAAACGGCGATAACCTTCCGGCTCACTGCCTGCAATCTGCAGCAGCAGATCTTCCACCTCCTGATAGGCAAGAAT
>JBLWVL010000072.1:0-6982 GCA_048268485.1 Oceanospirillum sp. | reverse complement strand
TATTAGGCAACTGCTCCTATTATAGAAGTAAGTATCCGGCGGAAAAAGCAGGTTTTAACACCGGAAGGTGAATTAGTATGTCAGACCTGAAAGCGGGAGACCATGCTGTGGAGATCTGTAGATAAGAGAGATAGCTCCTCACTGGCTGCCGCTGTCTGATGGGATGCTGCAGTTGAGTCTCTGGTCACTTCAGCAATGCTAACGACACTTCGGTTCATTTCATCTGCTGTAGCGCTTTGCTCTTCGACTGCAGTTGCAATCTGGCTGTTCATATCACTGATCAGCGTAACGTGATGTGTAACCTGGGCAAGTGCTGCACTGGTTTTGGCGCTCTGTTCAAGGCCGGCCTTAGCGCGCTCCTGGCTTCTCTGCATCACTGCGGCAGCATTTCGGCTGCCTTCCTGAACCCGAGCGATCACTTCTTCGATCTCCTGAGTGGATTCCTGGGTTTTTTGAGCAAGACTTCGCACTTCATCTGCAACCACGGCAAAGCCCCGTCCCTGCTCACCAGCACGAGCGGCTTCGATCGCGGCGTTGAGTGCCAACAGATTCGTTTGCTCTGCGATACCTTTAATAACATCGATCACTAGGGCGATACTCTGGGCCTCGTTCTCCAGAGAAGAAACCACCATGGCGGCGTTCTCAACTTCTTCTGCCAGAGATTCGATAATGCGATTATTCTCCTGAAGAATCTGATCTCCATTCTCTGACTCGGAACGGGTCGTCTGAGCGGCACTCTCTGCCTCAGAGGCATGGCGGGCAACCTCCTGGATTGTGGCAACCATCTCATTCATAGCAGTGGCCACATGATCGGTCTCATCTTGCTGGCGAATCATTCCGCTATTAGTGTGTTGACTGGCCTGAGCAAGATTATCGGCTTCCTGCGATACCTTACTGACTGACTGGAGCACCTGTTGTACCAGTTGCTGAAACTGACTCATCATGCCGTTAACCGCCAGAGCAATCTGGGCTACTTCATCGCTGCCGTTAACGTTGACACGTAGCGTCAGATCATGGCTTGTCTCAATATTATTAATGGTATCGCGCATGACTGATAGAGGGCCGGTAATTGAACGAGCCACCAATAGCCCTAGTACAACAATAATAACAATAACGATGCTGAGTTCGATGATCATCATGATGTTGTTGGTTTGATAATTTGTATGCAGAAGTAACCGCTGTTCGCTGGCAACACGTAGCTGCAGATTAATTAGTTCAGCAATCTTATCGACGATAGGATCAATCGTCGCGTAAAGCTCGCCGTCAAAGCCGTTCAGTTGGTTTGGGACTGTTCCGTTGAGATCGCTCAGGTGGCTGTGCAGTTTTGCAATTGACTGATTGGCAGGTTTAAAGAGCTGTTCCGCCTCTTGAACAAGCTGGGCTTCTTCGTTGGTTAGCTGCGTTGAGGTGTAAAGTTTCCAGTTTTCTTCAATATCTTTGGTGGCACTATCGATTCCGACAATAGCTTCCTGGGCGGTTATCAGGCCTGCATTGGCTTTGTTTACAGCATCAATAATAAGCACCGCATAATCGACACTGATCTCATAGAGATGCTTAAGGGGGACAACCCTGTCTTCATAGATAGTATCGACACCCTCATCGAAGTGATCCAGTTCGTTTCTTGCCATAAGAAAGAGTACCAGCAATCCCACAATAGGAATGGCAAGCATTAATGCCAGCTTCCTGCCGACGGATAATTGGCTTAGCATAGTCAGGTTCCTCAGATGGATTGGGCTTTTTATAACTATTACAGCCCTAATTTAGGTTTTTTGTTTTATTCCCCTTGTATGTAGTATTTTGTTTGATTTTGCTATTTGTATCAATATGTATTTTTTGTTTCATGCGTTAGGTCATGATAATAATAGATAATTCCTGGTTAAGCCTTCTCTGTTTGAGCAATTTTTTTCTGGGCTTTATTGGTAAGGCCTGAACCCATATTGGAGAGACTTTAATGTTTGAATTGGCTTTGTTTGAGCCTGAAATTGCACCTAACACAGGGAATATTATCCGGCTCTGTGCCAACACGGGTTGCCGGTTGCATCTGATTGAGCCTTTGGGCTTTGATCTTGAGGAAAAAAAATTACGGCGGGCAGGACTTGATTATCATGACCTGGCATTAGTGAGTCGCTATTCGGATTTTGAGGCGTTTCGGCAGGCGATGGAAGGTAGGCGTATCTTCCCCTGCACAACCAAAGCTAAAAGGTTTGCCACCGATATGTCATTTCAGGCGGGAGATGTGTTGCTGTTTGGCCCGGAAACCCGGGGGCTGCCAGCGGAGATTTTAGCGCAGTTTACAACCGATCACTGGCTGAGAATCCCTATGATGGCAACCAGTCGGAGCCTTAACCTGTCGAATGCCGTAGCTATTATCACCTACGAAGCATGGCGCCAGGTAGGGTTTGAGGGTGCTGTTTAGTTTTTTGAGTCATCCGATCATCCAAATATTCTGCCAGAACGGGTGTCTGGCAGAATATTTGTCGAACATATGCACTGTCTGAACAGTGGTGATGCATCGCCCGGTGTTTAATGTTCGTCATCATCACCGCTGGTGTCGAGATTGAGCTCCTTGATTTTGCGGGTCAGGGTGTTTCGTCCCCAGCCCAGAAGTTCTGCGGCATCCCGGCGTCTTCCGGCGGTATGTTTCAGAGCAACTTCAATCATGACTTTTTCAAATTCCGGTACTGCGGTATCAAGAATGCCTTTACGTCCTTCAGTGAGGGCATTATCAGCCCATAGATGCAGTGCACTTTGCCATCGGCTGTTATTCGCACCTTCAGCCTGTTTCTGTTCCATCAGTTCCGGAGGCAGGTCATCCTGATGCACCTCTCGCCCGGAGGCCATAACGGTGATCCATCGACAGGTGTTTTCCAGCTGGCGTACATTGCCTGGCCAGCACAGTTGCTGCATGTAATCGATGGTTTCCTGCAACAGAATCTTGGGCTCAACCCCCAGCTCCTTGCCTGCTTTTGACAGGAAGTATTCCGACAGCCGCGGGATATCTTCCCGGCGTTCACTCAATTTCGGCAGATGAATACGGATGACGTTAAGCCGATGAAAGAGGTCTTCACGGAAACGGCCTTCCTGGACCAGGGTTTCCAGATCCTGGTGCGTTGCGGCGATGATACGCACATCAACCTGAACGGATGTATGCCCGCCGACACGGTAGAATTCACCATCAGCGAGAACCCGCAGCAGACGGGTCTGGGTATCTGCTGGCATATCCCCGATCTCATCCAGAAACAGAGTGCCGCCATCAGCCTGCTCAAAGCGTCCGCGTCGTTGCGTGTTAGCTCCGGTAAAAGCACCTTTCTCATGACCAAAGAGCTCAGACTCAATCAGATCCTTAGGAATTGCCGCCATATTGAGTGGGATAAAGGGGTTTCCGGCTCTGGGGCTATGCTGATGCAAAGCATGGGCGACCAGCTCTTTGCCGGTACCGGACTCTCCGTTGATCAGTACGGTGATATTGGAGTGGGACAGGCGGCCAATAGCACGAAAGACTTCCTGCATCGCTGGTGCTTCACCGATAATCTCTGTGCTGGGTAGCGGGTTAACCTGACCGGAAGGGTGCTCCTGTTCCTTTGCATGGCTGATGGCGCGTTTAACCAAGGCAACGGCTTCATCAACATCAAAGGGCTTGGGGAGATACTCGAAAGCCCCCCCCTGATAGGAGGCCACGGCGCTTTCCAAATCGGAGTGAGCGGTCATTACGATGACAGGTAAAGCGGGCTGATGCTCCTGAATCTGGGCCAGCAACTCCAGCCCGTCCATACCCGGCATGCGGATATCGGTGATGATGGCGTCCGGTGCTTCTGTGCTCAGGGCTTTCAGTACGCCTTCAGCGCGTTCAAAGACCTTAACGGACATGCCTTCCTGCTCCATCGAGCGTTCCAGTACCCAGCGGATAGAGCGGTCATCATCGACAATCCATACGTTATAGGGTTTGCTCATTTTTCTGCTCCAGCGGAATCAAAAGTCTGAAAAGGGTTTTCCCGGGTTTGGATTCACACTCAATCAGCCCATGATGCTGATGCAGAATCGTTTGGGCAATGGAAAGCCCCAGGCCGGTGCCTTCGGCACGACCCGTTACCAGGGGGTAAAATAGAGTTTCCAGCAACTCCGGTGGAATACCTGGGCCATTGTCGATAATTTCTACCTGACAGAGTAGGCGGTGGCGTTCCGATCCGAGGGTAAACTGGCGTTTGGCGCGGGTCCGGAAAGTGATATGTTTGTCTTGCTGCTGGCTTTCTTCAAGTACCTGCATCGCATTACGTACGATATTGAGAATAGCCTGAATCAACTGTTCCTGATCGCCGATCAGATCCGGCAGACTGGGGTCGTAGTCTCTTACCAGTTTAATACTGCCCTCTGACTCCGCCGCGACCAGGGCATACACATGCTCCAGGACTTTATGGATATTCAGGCTGCTGAGGTTCGGCATTTTCCTGGGCCCCAGCATACGATCCACCAGATTACGCAGCCGGTCAGCTTCGCTAATAATGACTTCGGTATAGTCTTTCAGGCTTTCTTCCGGTAATTCCCGCTCCAGTAATTGTGCGGCTCCCCGTATTCCACCTAAAGGGTTCTTGATCTCATGGGCCATGCCCCGAACAAGGGTTCGCAGTGTATCCTGCTGCGCCAAAAGCTCCTCTTCTTTGCTGATTTTCAGAAGGCGGTCTCTGGGTTGCAGTTCCACGACCAGGTAATAGCCCTCTGGTGTCAGCACCGGGCTTACGGTGTAATCAACAATATTCCGGCTTCCGTTAGGCAATACGATCTGGCTTTCCCTTTTGGTGAATGGGTGGCCAGCATTAGCAGCCTGTTTCCAGGCCTCCGGTGTGCTGTCATTCTCAATAAACAGCTGATTAACCGGCATACCGATAGCCCTGTTTGCCCCGCAGGCAAACAGCATCTCTGCAGCAGGGTTCAGGTAAACTAAGCAGAGCTTATGGTCTACCTGGATGACTGCTGTACTCAGATTGTCGAGCAGAAGTTTATGATGATCCGTTTTGCTCACACCTGTCTCTCCGGGACGTGAATGTTTTTTATATATCGGTCTACAGATACAGCAAAAATTGCACCAGTAAGGAAAATAAAGAGCAAAAATAAGTGGTTGCCCATCTATTCAGGCTTCTCTGCTGCTACAGGTTTGGTTGAAGTTGATTTGCCAATAGCCTTGGTATACTGGTGTGCACAACTATAGTGCATTGGACTGCCTTGTGCTGGCTGAGTGTGTCCTGATTTTGTGCGGATTTTCGTTTGCAGCTTTTTTGAATGTCCTGCTGTCACCGACTCTTCCGCTTATCAGCACATTCTATGTTGGTTTGTGTGCGTGCGTTATAGTGCTTTCTGGTGAACTTTTTTGGTGCGAAGGGTGTTTTCGGCTTTATCTGAAAAGGCCAGCTTCGACACTGTTGTCCGCTGTAGGCTTACCGGGATAGCGGGATAGCGGGCATAAAAAAACCCCTGCCAGTTTAGGACAGGGGTTAAGTCTCTTCATAAGAAGAGCGGAAGCCTGTTAGCTGTTGGTCAGCTTACACGCTGTAGTACAGGTCAAACTCAATTGGGTGAGTTGTCATGTTTACGCGTGCAACATCTTCATTTTTCAGTTCAATGTATGCATCGATCATGTCATCGGTGAATACGCCGCCTTTAGTCAGGAATTCACGGTCAGCATCCAGGCAGGCCAGAGCTTCTTCCAGAGAAGCTGCAACAGTTGGGATTGCTGCTGCTTCTTCAGCTGGCAGGTCATACAGATCTTTATCTGCTGGGTCGCCAGGGTGAATCTTATTCTGAACACCGTCCAGAGCGGCCATCAGCAGAGCTGAGAACGCCAGGTATGGGTTTGCGATCGGATCAGGGAAGCGAGCTTCAACACGCTTAGCTTTAGGGCTGGACGTGTAAGGAATACGCAGCGATGCTGAACGGTTACGGGCAGAGTACGCCAGCATAACAGGAGCTTCGAAGCCTGGAACCAGACGCTTGTAAGAGTTGGTGCCTGGGTTACAGAAAGCGTTCAGTGCTTTAGCGTGTTTGATGATACCGCCGATAGCGAACAGGGCAGACTCAGACAGGCCAGCGTACTGGTCACCAGCGAACTGGTTTACGCCGTCTTTCCAGTAAGACAGGTGAACGTGCATACCAGAACCGTTATCACCAACAACAGGCTTCGGCATAAAGGTAGCTGTTTTGCCATACGCGTGAGCAACGTTGTGTACAACGTATTTCAGCATCTGAACTTCGTCAGCTTTCTTAACCAGAGTGTTGAAGGCTACGCCGATTTCGTTCTGACAAGCCGTCGCCACTTCATGGTGGTGAACTTCTACGTTCAGACCGATCTCTTCCATCACGTTACACATAGTGGCGCGGATGTCGTGTACAGAGTCAACGGGAGGAACCGGGAAGTAACCGCCTTTAACCCGTGGGCGGTGACCCATGTTGCCGCCTTCCATCGCTTTCTCTGAGTTCCATGCTGCTTCTTCAGAATCGATTTTTACGAAGCTGCCGGACATGTTGGAGTCCCAGCGAACATCATCAAAGATGAAGAACTCAGGCTCAGGGCCGAAGAACGCAGTGTCACCCAGACCGGTAGACTTCAGGTACTCTTCAGCGCGTTTAGCGACGGAGCGTGGATCGCGCTCATAGCCCTGCATGGTAGCGGGCTCAATGATGTCACAACGCAGAACCAGAGTTTTGTCTTCAAAGAAGGGGTCGATGAAGCTGGTGCTGTCGTCTGGCAGTAGAATCATGTCGGATTCGTTAATGCCTTTCCAACCAGAAATAGAAGAACCGTCAAACATCTGGCCGTTTTCGAAAAACTCTTCATCGACATAACGGGCAGGGATGGTAACGTGCTGCTCTTTACCTTTTGTATCGGTGAAGCGCAGGTCAACCCACTTGATGTCATGTTCTTTAATCAGGTTAAGGGTATTCGCTGACATTGCTTGTCCTCCAATGGAGCTTTCGCTTTGTTGTCAAAATC
>JBLWVL010000071.1:0-7141 GCA_048268485.1 Oceanospirillum sp. | reverse complement strand
TATGGGGTTTGCAGAGATATTAAAACTGGATGATGAGAACGCTGAAACCCGTGAGTATGCCGATATTATTCATCAAAGTGGTAACCATTTGCTGAAGCTGGTTGATGATATTTTGGATCTTGCCAAGATGGACGCAGGTCAGCTGACGTTAACCCCCCATGAAGTCAGATTGCAGAACTGGTTAACCCGCTTTATAGCTGTGCACCGTGGCGGCGCAGAGCGCAAGGGACTTCACTTAGCGTTGGATATCACATCCCTGCCATCGGATTTTACCCTGTATATTGATGATACCCGTATGCGGCAGGTGTTGAATAATCTTGTGGAGAATGCCATCAAGTTTACTCAGCAAGGCAAGGTTGAACTGTCTGTATCCGAAACAGAAAGTAGTGTGATTTTTGATGTTAAAGACAGTGGTGAAGGTATTCCGCCGGAGGCACAGGAGTGGGTTTTTGAAGCTTTCCGTCAGGCAACAGAGTTTGTAAGCCGCAGTCATGGCGGAACCGGGCTCGGCCTCAGTATTGTACGTGAGCTTTGCCATGTTATGGGGGGGGAGGTTGAACTGGTGAACTCTACTCTTGGCAAGGGCAGTCATTTCCGGGTTGTTTTGCCACGGCAGGACGTACCGCCGGAAGAGTCAGACGATACCTGTTGATCTTATGTCGCTCCGATTCAGTGCTCAAGACGTATAAGTCTGGAAGTATCGCTCGGTAACAGTGACATGGGAACTGTAGACCGCTAAAGCATTGAAACCTGCTTTCGCCGGACTAAACTGTCAAGCTCAGTTTAAAGCCAAGGCGGAGCAAGCATGAGAATTCTGGTGGTCGGCGCAGGTGCCGTGGGTATTTTATTTGGTAGTCAGTTGCGGCAACAGGGTGTGGATATCTCACATCTGGTACGCCCCAAGCGCGCAGCTGAACTGGCGGAAAAGCCCTTTGAAGTTTGTTTGCCAGAGGCGGAATTTCAGCTATCACCTGCATGCCTTACCCAGCCGGAATTGGCAGCCGCTGCTGCTTTTGATCTGATTATTCTCACCAACAAAGCCTACGGACTGCCTCAGGTAATAGAGGATATTGCTCCTGCGGTGGGTAACAATACTTTGATCCTTCCTTTACTTAATGGCCTTCGCCATCTTGATCTGTTAGACAAAGCTTTTGGTGCAGAGAGAGTATTGGGTGGTATCGCTAAAACTGTCGCTACGCTTAAAACTCCGTGGCAGGTTCGAGTTGCCACTGGCTATAACAGCATCACTGTTGCGGCCCGCCAGCCTTCTCAGCAAGCTGCGGTAACGGAGATTATTCAGCTGTTTCAGAAATCCGGTCTTACCGTTGAACAGACTGACGACATTATGGGGCAGATGTGGGATAAATTCTGTCGGATGGCCGGCTTAGGAGCCGTGAACTGTCTGCTACAGGGTAATGTGGGTGAATATATGCAGAGTGATCGCGGCGGCGAGATCGCCCTGCAGATCTTTGATGAGTGCTGTCAGGTCGCCGCTGCCTCTGGTCACCGACTGACGGAGGAGTCAGTACAGGGCTTTCAGCGTATCCTCACCAACCCCAAATCCAGCTTTAACTCATCAATGTACCGCGACATGCGTAATGGCTTGCCCATCGAAGGTGACCACCTTGTCGGTGATATGGTTGTCCGGGGCAAAGAGGTTGGAGTCGCCACCCCAATGCTGGAAATTGCCGAGACCGTACTGCAGGTTTATAGCCGGCGCTAACTTCACTCTTTGCAGCCATAGAGCGGGCAATAAGGTTTTGCATACCGCCACATAGCAGGCGTAGTTTAGAGCGCCTGCGTTCACATCCGCTTACCGTTCCGGCCATCAATGCGGAAGTCCATTTTCCATCCTGAATCAGACTTTTTTATAGCCACGGTAACTTCTTGTTTAACGTGATAAAAAGTCTTAAATGTCAGCAAAAGACCACAAAACTACCATAAATGGTCAGCTTCACAGTTGGCTATTGTCGCTTATAGTCGATAAAATAGTAACCAAGGGGTCATTAGTGGCCCAGAAGTAAACTAAGTGCTGCTAGGTAAAAATACCAGCAGACAAAGGAGCATCGCATGAGCGCGCATGTTGCTGAGCTGAGAAACAGCCCAAAACAGGTACGTAAACCTGTCAAAATGTTTGACCGTGATCGGGTTGAAAAGTCCCTCAACGGCAAAATTACCGAAATTCCAAAAGGACTGTCTTTTGAAGAGTTCTGCGGCTTAGTTAAGAACGCTAAGTAATCCTGAATAGGTCTGTATGGGTACGAATTATCGTGCATCCTTTGGGGTGCAGTTTCAAAAGGAGTTTGTGAACTACCCGCTAGACCAAAAGAAAGCTGTCTATGAGTTTGTACAGACTTATCAGGAACATGGCCTTGATGACTTCAGTAGGTTTCAGGGAAAGATTGCCGCAAGTTGGCGTAATGCGACTCCTGAAGATGAAGCCTACGCCAGAGAACATAACCTTTGGCATTATCACGTAGGGTTGCCGATTTATGAGCCGTCGCAATACGGTGATTACATGACGTCTGACTGGCTGCTCCACTTTAAGTGGGAAAGCAACGAACACATTATCTTGGTTGATATCTTCCAGCACAGCCAAAGCAGCGGGAAATTCTACCTGCCCAGCCCCACATATCTGGCAACAGAATAAACCACCCCGCGGGGTGGTTCTTTTTCGCCTGTATATCCTAGGGTGAGGTTTTACCGATACTCACGGGGGCAGTATGAATCAGAATCGTAAAGCAGAGCTAAAAGCCGAGCAGTTCCAGAGGGTTGCAGCTAAGTTTAAAGAGGCTGTTAGGGCTGGCTTGGTTAGAATTATTAGCTGATCTCATATGCGGCCTGCAAGTCGGCTATTTTTTAATGAGGGATTTAATGCATTCATAGTCTTTTTTGAGTGCAATTACATCGGGAGCGCCGTACATATCTTCTCGAGGCATTAGGCTAATCAAGCGCATTGCTTTGCGCTTTCTTTCTATTTTTCCTTCGTAATACCCAAGCTCTGCAATCAGTACACCCAATCCAGTTCTGATCGCACCAACAAAAGTACCCATATTGGCTAAGTTGCTGGCAATATCCCCTTTGAATGGGCTACCTGATGCGCTAACAAACAATGCTGTTAACGCCATGAATGTAAACAAATAAGGCGTGCATAACTTCCTTGTATTTTGCTAGTCGGATTTTTGTATAAGGGTGTAATAAATTACAGAAACAGATAAGCCGTAGGCATACGTTATCTTAATTCCATCTGAGTTATAGGTTGATACTATATTGGTTACCCCGGAGCCAATCCCGTCTGATAACGATGCAAATATCAGTAAAAAAGACTCTACGACAAAAGATATGGTTGATGTTGCACCTAAAGCGATTAATATTCTTTGAAAAGTGTAATCCTGATTAATATGCGGTTTTTTATTAAGATTTAAAAAAATTGATGAGAACAAAATTATGTTTAATCCTGCAATAATAGTGAACGACTTCTGCTCAAATGAAAGATCTGGAAGAAATATATAGGCAATAATCCCGCCAGAAGAAGTTCCAAATATAAGGTGTATAAATAACCGCCAATTAACCTTCCAGCCGTTAGAATCCTTTTCTTCTCTCACACCCAACCCCCTGATAAATCAGCTTTTTCCTACAAAACTTTAATCTCACCTTCCTGATCCCTCAGCCGATACGCAGGAACCAGCGAAATAGCACTTTTGCGGCAATTACCGTTTTGAGTTGATCCGGTTGCAGCAAATTTAAGATCGAATATTTATACGGTTAAGGCTATCACAGGAAAGGTTGATATAAAGGTACAAAAACAAAAAAGGCCCAGCTGTTTCCAGCTGGGCCTTCGATGTTTGGTGGGTGGGGGAGTCTAATTGTTTAGCTAACTACCTGATGATAAATGATTTTTTATTTGTTGTTTATGCTTGGTGTTACTAAGGGTGTGACTAAACCTTAGGTTCATGCTGTGTGGTAGGCATTAGGCAGACAAAAAAATGTAACTATGTCGGGCTGATCTTTTTATTTTTTGCGATTTGGTGGCACTTGAATCACTGCTCCGACTTCTCCCGTCTTTGGGTTTATTAGCTGAATCTCTGTTACCCGGATTTCGGGTGTCGCTTTGATCTGCTCCAGTGACTCCAATCGTTTCTGTATCGCTGCGTTCACTTGCGGCCATCCTTGTAAAAGTAATCCAGTGATAAACCAACATCAGGGGGTACACCCCGGTAAAAGTCATCAAGGGTCAGTGTTCTTTTTGCCTTCGACCTGCGCCCGGTTTGCTCTAGTGCTGCCAGACGCTTTTCTATGGCTTTACTCATAAGCTGCCCCCAGCATTGGTTTAAGCTGATCCATGCCGATCAGTGAACCATCAACCAGATAATCAGCGATCCTAGCCAGAGCCTCAGGGTTCAGCCTTTCTCTGGTGGGTGTCGTGTGACGTTTGGCACGTTCTAGGTTTGCCAGTCGTCTATCAAGTGCTGATCTCATTGGTTCTGTTCTTCCAATGCCTGAATCCGTTTTTCCAGTTCTTCCACTTCGATCACACGCGCCAGAGTGCCTAAGCCAGCAAGCATCTGTCCGGCCTGATCCGGGGCAAGTTCACCACGGGCAACGGCATCAAGTACCGCTCTGCCTGTTTCTGCCATGCCTGCGTTCTCTGGTATGGCGATCTGTACCGGGGTGCTCTGGGGTTTTAGTGGGGCGTGTATCCGGTCGATACAGATTTTTAATGCTGTGGTATCTCCATCCAGTGCTAGGGCTATCAACTTGTCTGCCAGCTCTGCGCCATGTTTCCTAAGCGCCTTCTCTAGCTCTGTAGTGGCTTTTCTGGGTCTGCCCTGTGGGTTGCCACTACTTCCTTTTTTAAATCGCCCCTGTTCGCGTTCTGGCATGTTTTAAGCCTCTTTTGTTATACCTTGGTCTATGCTGGCTAAAAATACAGTATCTTATGCTTTTGCCCCAGAAACAAGAAAAGCGCCCTGATAGCTGGCGCTTTAGTCCTGTTCTGATCCTGCTTACAGGTGGTTACTGTAGCGTGTGAACCTTGCCCGGTTGAGACTGGGAGTTACCAAACAACTCTGTGGCTGTTTCCTGTACCTGTTCCGGGGCGATCCCCAGAGCATCGGCAATGTCGGTAACGCTGTAATAAACCTTTCCGTCATCATCACAGCCGGATGGTTTCAGGTTTGGGAACATTTCATCAAAGGTGCTGCGTAGAATCTCCTGTAACTCAGCCCGCAAATAATCCGGTGTTACCGGGTCAAAGGCGGCTTTAATGAGTTCGTCCGCTGTATCTTCTGCGTTATTGATTCGGGCAGATAGTGCCGCCCGTTGGTATATCTCTAAACTGCTCATGCTGCGGCCTCTGTATGTCGTTTCGTCCGTGGCTTAATTCGGCTTGTGCCGTAGTCGTGCGTAGTGCTGGGGCGTTTGTCTTTGGTGTTCACCTTGGCTAGGTAGCTTAATCGGTAAATCGCATTAGCCAGTGTTTGACCATCTATCTCTGAACGCCTTAGCAAGTAGTAGCAATTCCTTGGAGTGTAAGCTGACAAATTAGAGCGCCAGCAAATATCCCCCACCAGCTCAATAACTCGGTGAGGGTGCTGTACTTTGTGCCCATCCAACATAAGCGCAAGATGGTAATGGTGTGCTTCGCTGGTTTTTTGCTCACGCGCCCACGCGTACCCTAAGCGATTGATAAAGCCATAGGCTTTGGTGTTGAGGCGCTTTTTCAGCTTGCTGGACAGCTTTGTCATAACCCTGTTTGTCTGCTCGGCACTATGGTTGCGAATATCTATCCGCACCAGTAATACACGGGAATAGTGGCTTAACATCGCCTCGATCTGGTCATAGGTGCGGTAAAGTATCTCCGGGTAAATCGGCTTCCCTTTGCCTGCGTACACCTTGAACACGTTACCGCCCAACATTAAGTATTCGGATTCAGTCTGTAACTTCATAAATACACTGCCTGACAATAGCCCTGATACCCACCCCTTAGGTCTACAAGACTACTGCTATAGATATTATGAATTACCTGCTTGATTTCAGCCGGGGCAAATAGCCCCAGCTCCCGCCCGGTATGGGCTGCGCCTGATTCAGTTTCGATAAAATAGGGGGTGAAAATCGGGTGTTTTGTCTCATTCGTTACCATTCGCTGAAAACTCCTTTTCAAACAATAAGTTATGGTCATCAGCAAAAGGCTCGTATCTTGAGCAGTTGGGTGCGTGAACAATGGTGGTCATGTTGCTATAGTTCCAGAGTTAGCAGCGACTCCAGTCGCCAAACTTTGCCGCTGCTGATTTGAGAAATACATAACGAGTGTTATGTACTAAGCCGTTTAGGTTTTATGCCTAGGCGGTTTTTTTATTTTCCAACGCCTCCTGCAACTCCCTCTTTGCTCGTGGGCAGCGTTCGGTTTCTGTCGTGGCCTGCTTCAGGCTGACTTTCTTTAGTGAAACCCAGCGTTCCGCCCTTGCTTTGCGATCTTGTAAGGGATCACCGCTTTTATGGCGCGGGTCGAGCGCAAAGGCTTTTTGCCCTTTATGCTCGCAGCGGATAATCAGCCAATGGCCGTAACGGTCGCCTTCCAACTGCTGCAATGGCGAACGGTAGTTGCTGCCAATCTGGTTAAGAATGGCCTGCTCTGTTAAGACTTCAGTGTCAGTCAGCATGTTGATTAGGATATGGGCTTTGCAGCCCTGAGCGGGGATATATTCGGACGAAATGCCCTGAAATTTGAAAGTCATTGCGCACCCTCCTCTTGATTCTGCTCCCATTTTTCGAGATCAGATAAGCGCCAGCGGGTAGAGCCTGCGAGTTTGACGGGTTTGGGAAGCTGACCTTCTTTTAACCAGCGCCAGATAGTTGAGCGTGCCACCTCATAACGCGCGGCTAATGTGCGGTCAGTCAAATATTGAGTGTTTGTCATAGTTATATCTCATGTTTCATGTCTCAATTTACATAAAACAGACTAACTCAATATTTTTCTTAGCTGGGAGAGTAAAAACTCATGGCAGTTTGTGAGGGTGTTCATAGTTCTGTGTCACCCATTACTTACAGATCCACGTAACCGTCGATCCGTCCTTCGAAGTGGATGCTCAGCTGCGACAGCGTCAGGTTCCAGTTTTGCACGGGATGCGTCCAGCGCTCT
>JBLWVL010000070.1:0-8825 GCA_048268485.1 Oceanospirillum sp. | reverse complement strand
GTTTCCAGATCAGCATGAGCCGGTGAAAGTCACCGACTCAACAGGTCAGGACTTTGTTGTCATCAGCGCAGAAGATTGGGAACGCGAGCAGGAAACCCTGCACGTTCTGAAAAACAAAGACCTGATGCACCAGATTGCAGATTCACTGCAAACGCACTCCCAACGAAAAGGCTGAAAAACCAAAATGAGCAATATTTTGCTCAAAAATAAGATCATCCGCTATATTTGAGCAGTATATTGCTCAAAATGGTTTTCTGATATGAAACAGCTGACGCTCCAGATATTGCTGGAACAGAAATGGCAGGACATTGCAGAACAGCTTGAAGATTTATGTCCTGCTGAGAAGACGATGACAGCTCTGAAAGAGACTGCACAGATGCTCACCGGACTCAAAACAAGATTGGAAAAGCGTGGCGTGTCTGAGCAAATCCTGAAAATGGGCTTTGACTATCTGGATGAAAAACTAAAACGCTGGGGGCTGTTATGAGCTTAAACACCGACCAACGTCAGGCATTACTGATAGAGCTGTTACGACAGCACTTACAAGGCAAACTGACCCAAGGGGAAGTTCTGCAACAACTCCGAAAGGAGGTTCTGGGCTTTACTCAAACACGCTACGCTGAACTGGTTGGTGTGAGCCGCCGTACCCTGACCGATATTGAGCAGAACAAAGGCAGCCAGACACAAAGTGTAATCAACAAAGTATTTAAACCCTTTGGTATTCAAATGGGTCTGATACCTACTCAGCCCAATATAACCAATTATCTGCTGCATTAGGGCTCAGAAACAGCAGCAGCCGATCATTAGCAAACCGTTTTATCTGTTCCAGATGACAAAAAACCGGATCAGTTGATCCGGTTTTTTGTGTTCAAAGTCTGAGGTGTCAGATCTTTTTCAGAACCTTGCGAAATACCGCCAGTTCTTCGTCGGTAAGATCACCGAACACTTTTTCCTGATAGTCTTCTGACAGCTGCCAGTAGGCTTCTGCCTGATGAATCCCCTCTTCGGTCAGGGTCAGTTGCTCATCCTGCACATTTATCCAGGCTTTACGCTTTAGCTTTTCAACCGATGGGGCCAGGTCCTGATCCGGCATCAGCAGATAGTCAACCATGGCACTGAAGCTAACCGAGCCAAGGTCTTTCAGAACCATCAGCAGGTGAGCCTCTGCGACACGCAAGCCACTTGCCTGCTGCATCGGCCAATAACCACGCTGGTAGCGTTTTACCGCACTCAGCATCTGGTAGTAGAGATTGTTATCCAGCATTTTTTCGCGATCAGCATCGGCTTGTTCTGCCGCTGCGGCATCAACGTCTGCTTTCTTCTGAGCAGCCCCCATATGCGGTACAACCGCAGAATAAGTACCACCGTGATATAGCAACGGTGCACGACCGTAATCGTCAAAGGCTTCAACTTTACCGATCAGAATCCAGTGGTCACCACCATCAACTTTTTCATAATTGGCGCACTGAAAACGGGCTGCGCAGTCAGACAGCAGCGGCGCATCACCCAGACCTTTTTCGTAATCGATGCTGGAGAACTTGTCATCGGACGGGCGGGCGAAGTGGTTGGAGATATCGATCTGATCCGCCGCCAGTACATTCACGGCAAAATGGCTGGCGTTATCAAACACCTCAACACTGCCGGAGTTTTTCATGATGCTCCACAGTACCAGTGGCGGATCAAGGGAAACGGAGTTAAAGCTGTTGGCGGTAACACCTGCCTGCTGTCCATCTTTAGCAGTGGCGGTAATTACGGTGACGCCGGTGGCGAAGTTGCCCAAAGCGCGGCGAAATGCTTTCGGGTCAAATGCAGTAGTCATAATAGGGGGCCTTGGTTTTCACTAAACATGTCTGAACTTATTATCTTTTTTACGGAATTGCCGTTAACACCTGCTCTGGCACCAGAAAGGCTTACATCAAAGCGTTAACGGACAACCGAAGAAACAGCACGGTATAACGCAGTAAGCTGCTTCACAGGGCGCGTAGCATTTATGAATAGCAGGTCGTTGTCCAGCCCTGTTTTATCTGACTTCACTAATATCGACTAAAGTCGGATAACACACGGTTCCGGCACGATAAAAAGATAAAAAAAGGCCCGGTTCAAAAACCGGGCAAACTCAGAGCAGACAGATCCTAAGCGCATCACGGGATAAAGCAGTCAGGTCCAGCTCAGACACAATGAAGATCATCGATGCGGGCGATGCTGATGACACAAACATCAACCCTGGGGCCAGGAAGGGCTAAACCGCTTCCAGTACCTTACGGAAGGTTACCAGCTCCGCCTCAGAGAACTGTCCGAAGACCTCCTCCTGACGTTCACTGGCGACCTTCCATAGGGTTTCCGCCTGCTCGGCACCGGCTGAGGTCAGGCTTAACTGATCATCTTGCTGGGTCAGCCAGCCCTTACGACATAACGTCTCAACAGCGCCGTGAAGATCGTTATCCGGCATACCGATACGCGCCTCCAGATCCAGGGTAGCCAGGGAGCCAAAATCATTCAGGGTCAGTAGCATACGGGCTTCAATGGTACGCAGACCGGTGGCCAGCTGCAGCGGCTGATAACCGGACTGATAGCGCTTAACCGCCTGCAGCATCTGATAATACAGATTGCTTGCCAGACGCTTGTCATTCTTTTCCTGCCCCGCATCCGTCGCTTCAGAATCGGAAGGTTTAGCACCCGCATGGGGAATCACTGCGGAATAAGCGCCGCCATGATAGAGCAGAGGTGCGCGGCCATAATCATCATAAGCCACCACTTTACCCACCAGAATCCAGTGATCACCGCCATCCAGTTTCTGATAGCTTTCACACTGAAAACGGGCGGAACAATCCGGCAGCAAAGGGGCGTTACCCAGCCCTTTTTCGTACTCGATATCGACAAATTTATCATCAGACGGGCGGGCAAAGTGGTTGGATAGCGGAATCTGATCCGCCGCCAGAATATTCACGGCAAAATGGCTGGCATTGTCGAACACCTCGACACTGCCGGAGTTTTTCATGATGCTCCACAGTACCAGTGGCGGATCAAGGGAAACGGAGTTAAAGCTGTTGGCGGTGACACCGGTCTGAATACCATCAGATGTGCAGGCGGTGATCACGGTGACACCGGTGGCAAAGTTACCCAGTGCGCGACGAAAATCCCGTGGGTCAAATTCAGTACTCATGGTTGTTGTCCTGTGCTTGCTTTTATTCTGAGAAGAGTTACAGAAAGAGAAAAGAGAGCGGTATCTGCCGGAGCATCTCCGGCAGAAGGGTGCATTACAGCAGAGATGGATCAGGTTCCAGCCCCAGCAGCTCACGGCCAATAATTTGTGCGCAAACATCATAATCGGTGTAAGCGTGGGCAGCGGTCATATTGGACTCGCGCCACAGGCGTTGACCTTCACGGTCGGCATACCAGTTAGAGGCACCCATAACCGCCCACAGACGGTTCACCGCTTCCACACACATTTTGATGGCATAGGCCTGATTGGTGCGCCAGTGCGCCAGGGTGTAACGATCCGGATACTCCTGCTGCTCACCATACTCTTTATGCTCGTTCCAGGTTTTTTCCAGATAAGCACGGGCCGCACATACCTGCTGGTAGGACTCCGCAATACGCAGCACCGGCGGTACAGAGCCATCAACCTTGGCACCGGTATAGGCCCGGACACGGTTTTTGGTCAGATCCTTGTAGACTTCGATCATACGCTCGGCGACACCCAGGCTCATGGCGGCAAAGCCACAGGCGAAATAAGGGCGATAAGGCGTGTGATAGATTTTGCTGTCAGGGTAGAGTGCACGTCCTTTATGCCGACCTTCCATCATATCTTTTGCCGCCTGAATACGATGTTCCGGCACAAATACACCTTCGATATGGGCGGTTTTCGTGCCGGAGCCCTGCATCGCCACCGAGTACCAGTCATCAATAATGGTAAATTCGCTACGGGGAATAACCGCAAAGCTGTACACTTTCTCATCGTTTACCATGCGATTCAGACCGACGATAATCCAGTCCGCATGATCAACACCGGAACTCCACTTCATATCACCGGTAAAGATGATGCCGCCTTCGGCTTCTTCGTACTGACCAAAGGGCGCTATCGAAGAAGACGCAACGGCATCCGGGTTCTCACCCCAGAACTCCTCCTGGGCTTCTTTGCTAAACATCGCCATCTGATGGTTGTGCGTACACAGCAAACTGTACGCCCAGGCCGTTGAGCAGCAGGCACCCGCCAGAGCGGCGATACAATCGGTAAATTCCGGCAGGGAGATCTCCAGGCCGCCGTAGGCTTTTGGCAGGAAGGCCCGGTTCAGACCGATGCCGTGCAGCATGTCGATATTTTCCTGGGGAACTTGACGCAGCTCCTCCGTCTTAGTCGCGTTAGCACGGATCGCAGGCAGGATATCCTGAAGTTTCTCCAGCATTGGGTTGTTCGGTTTCATAAGACTGTACCCGCATAATTGTTGTTGTATTCATCGGACGCAAACCACTTCAGCAGCGTTTACGACGGGTAGAGAAGTAAGATCCCTTCAACTTCCTACCCTTGTTGATGAATGAATTATGGACACAAGCCTCATGGCTAAACATGACATTTTCTCGCTAAAAATGGGACTTTTGTGTTTTACCTGTTTTTCATAGAAACGGCGCTATACTCAATTTCAGACTCAGGCTCCCCAATCCGCTAGAATAACGTCATCAGAATTGGAGACCTCAAATGACAGCGTTAACCCCTAAAGCCCCGCAAGAGATAGCAAGCCTGATCCAGGCGCTGCCCAAAGCAGAGTTGCACCTGCATATTGAGGGTTCTTTTGAGCCGGAGCTGATGTTTGCTATCGCAAAACGAAACCGTATTACACTTAGCTATGATTCAGTGGAAGCCCTCAAAGAAGCCTACCAGTTCAATAATCTGCAGGAGTTTCTGGACCTCTACTATCAGGGTATGAATGTGCTGCAGACCCGTCAGGATTATTATGATCTGACCCGTGCATATCTGGACAAAGTTCACAGCCAGAATGTGCGTCATGTAGAGATCTTCTGGGACCCACAGGGTCACCTGGAGCGCGGCATCGATTTTGCCACCCAGATTGGCGGCATCCTGCAGGCACTGAAAGAAGCCCGGGCCCAGCAGGGCATCAGCTATCGCCTGATTATGTCCTTTCTGCGTCACCTGTCGGAAGAGAGCGCTTTTGAGACGTTGGAGCTGGCGAAACCTTACCTGGATGAGATCTATGGCGTGGGCTTGGATTCGTCAGAAATGGGACATCCGCCGGAGAAGTTTCAGGGCGTATTTGCCGCCTGCCGGGAGCTGGGTTTAAAGATCACGGCCCACGCCGGTGAAGAGGGCCCGGCAGACTATGTCTGGCAGGCACTGGATCTGCTGCAGGTGGATCGGGTTGATCACGGCAACCGCTCACTGGAAGATGACGCCCTGATTAAACGCCTGCGGGATTCACAGATGGTACTGACGGTTTGTCCGCTGTCGAACCTGAAACTGCAGGTGGTGAAAGATCTGACCGACCACCCGATTCCGACCATGCTGCAAGCCGGTCTGAAGGCTACTATCAATTCCGATGATCCGGCTTATTTTGGCGGTTATATGAACGAGAACCTGCAGCAGCTGCAGCAGGCGGTCGGCCTGAGCGCGGATGATATCATCACCCTGACCCGCAACAGTATTGACGGCAGCTGGGCAGATGAAGCCCGTAAGAAAGAGCTGTTGGCAGAGCTGGATCGTGTGGTAGCTGAGTTCAGCTAACCGAATATCAGGAACTGCAGCTTATAAAAAAGGGCTGGCGGATAAACTGCTTTGCAGTGTATTCGGCAGCCCTTTTTCTTTTATCAGAAGGGGTTGAGTAACAAGCCGCCAACTGAGGCCGAAGTTTCGATTCGGTTTTCTCCTGAATCTGTTCTTTCCCAACACCATTCTCTGACTGCCTATCCTATTAAAAATGCTCATCACACCACCTTTCCACGTAGAGACTTAATCTGTCCCCGTTGGTTCTTTTTATCCATCCGCTTTTTCTGTGAATTGCGGCTGGGTTTGGTTGCTCTTCGGGCTTTCTGAATCTTAGTGACATCCAGAATCAGTGCCTTCAGTCGCTGCAACGCATCTTCTCGGTTCTTCTCCTGAGTACGGAACTGCTGCGCTTTAATCACCAGCACACCTTCTTTACTGATCCGGCTGTCTTTCAGCGCCAGCAAACGTTCTTTATAGAACTCCGGCAGACTGGAAGCGGCAATATCAAATCGCAGATGAATCGCTGATGACACCTTATTTACATTCTGACCACCGGCGCCCTGCGCCCGAATAGCCTGCAGCTCTAACTCCTCATCGGGAATGGTCACTGCATTGGATATCTGTAACACCTGAGTGCTCCTTATCGCTGTTTATATTCAGCTGACGTATCGCTGCTTATATTCGGCTAAGCGAACAAAAGCTCTGAACCGTCAGCGGTGCGTACAATACGCCCTATAAGCGACATGTCAAATATCCGTAGTCGGTATCGCCCGCTTACGGATATCCATCCATAGGGCAACCAGGAACCAGACGGTCAGGAAAACCGCCAACACTTCCGGTGTTTCAGCGACATACATCACCTCGTCACTCAGTAGCGCCGTTCCGGCAATCAGCAGCAGGTAATAAGGCAGGTTGATCAGGCCAGAGAGCAAGACCACTTTAAAGGGATGGCGGTTTGCGCCTTGTGCAAACATATAGAACGCCAGTGCATTGGTGTGCAGCATCGCCAACAACAGATTTCGCAGGGAGTAACCTTTTTGCTGCGCGTAATCGGGATCGCCCCATACCCGCCCCAGACCATAGTTAACGCAGGAGCCCAACGTTGCTGCCGTCACCATCATCAGGGTCAGCCAAAGCATATCGCTGAAATCAGGCTCAGACAGCACCACAATCACCACAGCAAAAAACTGACCGGGAAAGTAAAAACCCAGATAGATAATCGACTCAGCCAGAATAATCAGCAACAGTAGCCAGCTCTGGCTATCCCCGAGATTCGACTTCAGCTGCTCAAGAATCGCTTCGCCGGGGGGAATCCAGCCGATACTGACCAGCAACGTCAGCAAGCTAAAGGCGATAATGGCAGAAAATGGTAATAGTGAGTAATAGCGCATAAGTATCTCCAGAACTTACAGGCTTTACGCAGAGAAATAAAAAAGGGTTCACGCGCTATAATCATGAACCCTCTTCAGGTTATATCCGCAGGCAAAAAGCACTACCCTTAGCTCTGATGCTTGTACCTATCGATCACGGTATCCATACCGGCAACAATCATCTCAGAAAGATCACAAACTTTGTGATACAGCGCCTCAGCCTTGGCCTGATCACCGGACTCTTTGGCTTTAACGATCTGCTGAATCAGCTCATGCATCTCAATATGTGGGTTTTCGATCGCTTTCAGATCCGCCTCATGACGACAGAACTCATGACCTTCTCCGTAGTACCACTGCCCGAAATCACAATCATGGGCAGAAACAGCCTGTTGCATGGAGATTGACCCCGTCCCGTCCAGGAAGGTACGCAAACGCATTTTCCATGCCTGATGCGCACTTCGGGCCACTGCCAGTTCTATGGCCGGATCGTTGCTTACTTTAAAGTGGCGGATAACCCCCATCAAAGACGTCAGCTCTGTACCCATCGCAGAGGTTCTACGCAAAATCTGATCAGCACCGTCTGCACTTTCCTGTGCACCTTCGGCAATATCCACCACCCTAAGGTTGATATCATCAGAAACCTGGCTCTGCTCTTCTGCCGCGCTGGCGATCTGGTAAACAGTATCGTTGATTTGCTGCATACCATCGGTAATCGCCTGTAATGCATCACCGGATGCATGGGCTACTTCCACCAGCTCCTGAACGTGCTCCTGACTGTGGTTAATCACATCAGTAGTGTCCTTGGTTACCTTCAACAGGTCAGCAATCATTACATTGATCTGGCCGGTGGCCTCCTGAGTTCGCTGGGCTAACTGACGCACCTCATCGGCTACCACAGCAAAACCGCGACCCTGCTCCCCGGCACGGGCAGCTTCAATGGCGGCATTCAGTGCTAACAGATTGGTTTGCTCGGCAATGCCGTGAATCACATCCAAAATGGTATGGATTTCTGTAGTTTGCTCATTCACGCGATTGATCATATCAACCGTAGAGCCCACATTTTCGGCCATTTCATGAATGGTTCGGATACTCTCTTTTACCGTGGCATAGCTAACACTGGAGCGCTTGCTGGCTTCTTCGGTAAAGCTTGAGGTACTGGAAGCATGCTGGGCAACTTCCTGTGCTGTGGCGGTCATCTCATTCACCGCTGTAGCAACCTCATGGGTATTCGCCCGCTGTTTATGGGTTAACTCAATGGAGTGCTCTGTAATATCAAAGAGCTCAGATCCGGAACCGGAAACACTGGCTACCGACTTCATCAACTTTTTAATAATGCTCTCTATATTGTCGATAAAGCCGTTAACGGTTTGCGCAATTTCGGCTATCTCATTATCACCGTCAACACGGATTTTTTGAGTGAGATCGCCATCACCACTGGAAATATTCTCCACCGCCAATCGCATTGAGTCCAAAGGTCGCGTAATGCTGCGGGTAATAATAACCGCCAGTATCAGACCAAAAATGATAAAGGCAGCAGCAATCAGCACAGAATCCAGAAAGGAGCGATCCAGCATAGCCAGATAATGACCGCGATCCATCGCAACCTGAACAACCGCTGCAGGCTGGCCGGAGAAATCGGTCAGGACACCGGCATAAACGGCCACGTCCCGCCCATTGATATCCAGTTGGCGAAACACCTGCTCCTGCTCACCGGATAAAACCTGTTGCAAAAGCTC
>JBLWVL010000069.1:0-8884 GCA_048268485.1 Oceanospirillum sp. | reverse complement strand
AATATCATTTACTCAAGCTTAAGGATTCGCCAAATCACTAAGCCGATTTAAACCACGTTTTAACAGGTTCAGGTTCCCGTTGTTACTGGTTTATCTCCTCATCAAGCTAATCACGGTCTCGCCCGGAGGACTCCCATCCCCGGGCATTTTTTTGTCCGCACTATAGCTATGCCAAGCATCACAAGAGCTGCAGCCATGGTTATGTTGGAAGAGATACACAAGACGTAAAAAAACAGCCGCATCAATATGATAACGGCTGCTTTCTTTTATACTTTCCGGCTTTCAGTGTTTAATCTTCCTCTGGCTTAAAATCCGTGCTTGTCCGCTTACGGATCATGCCAAAACCAACACTTGCACGCTCAACAGGAGCTACACGTTTTTTCACACTCCCATCGGCAGATTTCTTCTGCTGGCGCTTCTGAGCTTTCTTCTCCTGCCCTTTTTTCTTTTCTTTCAGGGCTTTCTTCTCAGCAGCTGTTTTAGGCTTTTTCTTACCGACCGTTTTACCATTAGCACGTACATCTTTCGGGCCTTTGTATTTGCCTTCCAGACCTTTAACTTTAACTTCTTCAAAGCGAACCTGGATGTAACGTTCAATGGCAGCCTTCAGATTCCACTCATAAGAAGTGATCATAGATACCGCAGTGCCGGTTTCACCGGCTCGACCGGTTCGGCCAATACGGTGAACATAATCGTCACCTTTGCGCGCCATATCGTAATTGATAACCAACCCGATACCGGAAATATCCAATCCACGGGCCGCTACATCAGTGGCCACCAGCACATCTATATGCCCACGACGCATCAGATTCATCACATGATTACGCTGATCCTGTGTCAGCTCTCCATGCAGAACACCAGCACGCAGATCTTTATAGCGCAGAAAACCGCCCAACCGATCGGCATCAACACGTTTATTCACAAAGACCAGGGCTTTTTCATACTCACGGTCCTGCAGCAGGCGTACGGCCATGGCATCTTTATGTTTTACACCATCGGCCAGAAGGTATTGCTGGGTAATATTCTCATGCTGGTCACGCACCGTATTAACAATAACGGTTTCCGGCTCGGTCAACACCCGGTCTGCAACATCACGAATACCTTTACGGCTCAGAGTTGCTGAAAACAGCATGGTTTGTCGCTCTTTACGACAAAAATCGACAATTTTCAGTACCTCTTCGCTTAACCCCATATCCAGCATACGATCTGCTTCATCAAGAATAAGGTATTCCAGATCATTCAGATCCAGTGAATCCTTTTCCAGATGCTCCAGGATGCGGCCCGGCGTAGCGATAATAATTTCCGGGTTTTTACGCAGCATGGCACGCTGAAACTTGAATGTCTCACCGCCGATAATCCAGGTTGCCTTGACATGGGTGAAGGCTGACAGCTCAGTAAAATGCTTATAAATCTGGCGCACCAACTCACGGGTTGGTGCCAGAATCAATGCTCTTGCACCAGAATTAGGGGCTGCGTTTTCCAGAAACTGATGCAGCATCGGCAATAAAAATGCTGCTGTTTTACCGCTACCGGTTTCTGCACTGACCAGCAGATCTTTTTTTGTCATCGCTGCGGGAATCGCTTTTGACTGAACCGGGGTCGGTTCAGTAAATGACATTTTTTCCAGCGCCTTCATCAGACGTTCATGCAGGGAAAGCTCGGTAAACAAAGATTACACCTCAAAAATACTTTCAGAATCAAAGCGTTAGATCGCACAAAAACGGATCAGTATTCCGGTGAAGTTTTAACGCTTTTGATGGGAGATCAGAAGTCTGATGAAACTCAGACTCTGGTAATTACTACTTATTTCAATTGCCGTGAAGCATAGCACAGCCATCGTCTCAGGCAGATAAAAAAACAGGCTACATCCATAGAAAAAGCAGACTTTGTTAACGATAACCGCGCTGACACCTTTGGCGACGGTTAAGTATTGATAATGTAAATACAGCTGATACTGACGCCCATCCTCAGAATCCGGAAAAATCTGCCCAAAGCCACGATTGACGGGAGGCATAGCTTACCGCATGATGACAGGATAAGCCCCTGCTTAAGAGGCCTATCTAACTAATTGAAATAATTACATAAAATGTAATTATCCATAAAACAAAATACAGTTCTGCCCTAAAGCCTTAACACCTGCATTATGATCACAGCATCACGGCCCTTTATCCATTTGGATAATTACATAAACAGGTTCGGATTAGCGGCCGCCTCGTGGGCAACCTCCGGTGAAATCACTCCATCTGCCAGCATCAGTTTCAGACACTGATCCATAGTCTGCATACCCTGGCCAGCACTGGTCTGAATAACAGAGTTCATCTGAGCGATCTTATCTTCACGAATCAGGTTCCGGATTGCTGGATTTGCTATCATAATTTCGTAAGCAGCAATGCGCCCGCCACCCTCTTTCTTTAATAACATCTGAGAAACAACGCCCTGCAACGACTCTGACAGCATTGAGCGCACCATGGATTTTTCCTGAGCCGGGAAGACATCGATAATACGGTCAATGGTTTTAGCCGCCGAACTGGTGTGCAAGGTGCCAAACACCATGTGGCCGGTTTCCGCGGCGGTCAGCGCCAGACGGATCGTTTCCTGATCCCGCATCTCACCCACAAGGATAATATCCGGGTCTTCCCGCAAAGCAGAGCGAAGTGCATCACGGAAAGAATGTGTGTCCCGATGGACTTCACGTTGGGTAATCAGGCACTTTTTGCTTTCGTGGATAAATTCGATAGGATCTTCGATGGTAAGAATATGCTGACATTTGCGGGCATTGATGTAATCCAGCATAGCTGCAAGGGTGGTACTTTTACCGCAACCGGTCGGGCCTGTGACCAGAACCAGTCCCCGGGGCAGCATCGCCAGCCGCTGAAAAGTCTCACCCATACCCAGTTGCTCCATTGTCAGAACAGTACTGGGAATGGTGCGAAAAACGGCACCGGCGCCACGGTTATGATTAAACGCATTCACACGGAACCGGGCGATACCGGGAGCGTCAAAGGAGAAGTCAATCTCCAGAAACTCTTCGTAATCCCGGCGCTGCTTATCGTCCATAATACTGTTTATCATCCGGTGTATATCATTATGGCTCAGAGCAGGGGCACTGATACGACGCATATCGCCATCGCTGCGTATCATTGGCGGCATGCCAGAGGAAAGATGCAGGTCCGAGGCACCTTGTTTTGCACTGAAAGCCAGCAGTTCGGTAATATCCATGGCCAAAAAGATCCAAATACGTGGGTTTGCTCTATATCCCCGTTCTCACCCCAACCACCACATGGGATACAGAATTAATGACAGTTTCTTATATTGCCAGAAACCTTTCCGAGGTGCGCCAGCAGATCGACACCTGTTGTGCGCAATATCAACGAAATTCTACTGAAGTCACGCTACTTGCTGTTAGTAAAACCAAACCTGCTGAGCTACTACAGGCAGCCTATGATGCAGGGCAGCGGGATTTTGGTGAAAACTATCTACAGGAGTCCCTGGATAAACAGCAGGAACTGGCCGATCTGGATATCAACTGGCACTTTATCGGTCCGATTCAGTCCAATAAAACCCGTGCTATCGCTGAAAACTTCCAGTGGGTACACAGTGTTGACCGCCTGAAAATTGCCCGCCGTTTAAGCGATCAGCGCCCCACGGATCTGCCACCGCTGAACATCTGTCTTCAGGTCAATATCAGTGCCGAAGAGAGCAAATCCGGTGTGACGGTTGAAGAGTTGCCGAATCTGGCCAGAGAGGTTGCCGCGCTGCCAAACCTGAATATGAGAGGCCTGATGGCCATCCCGGCACCGGCTGATACTTTAGAAGCTCAACGGGAGCCTTTGGCCAAACTTCGCAAAGCAATAGAAGCACTCAAAGCAGAACATCCACAACTGGATACCCTGTCTATGGGTATGAGCGGAGATCTTGAAGCGGCCATTGCGGAGGGGTCTACCATGGTTCGTATCGGCACTGCTATTTTTGGTGCACGGGATTATTCCAGCGTATCTTAGTCACGTTCAGGCAAGCCTGCTAAAAAACACTACCAATAACCCGCCATTGAAAGCGGAAAACAGATTCAGAGGTCCAACATGCAAGCAGTGAAACTCGCTTTTCTGGGGGCCGGCAACATGTCCGGCAGCATTATTGGCGGCCTGATCGCTAAGGGCGTTCCGGCAGAGAATATTATTGCCACTCGCCGTTCCGAAGAACGCCTGTCAGAGCTGAAATCCCGGTTCAACATCACTACCAGCAGCGACAATAATGCTGCGGTTGCCAAAAGCGATGTGGTGATTCTGGGGGTAAAGCCCCAAATGATGCAGGATCTGTGCAGCGAGATCCGCGAACAGGTACAGAAGAGCAAACCCCTGATCGTTTCCGTGGCGGCAGGTCTGAAATCAGAAACCCTGGAGCGCTGGCTGGGCGGTGATGTTGCCGTGGTTCGAACGATGCCGAATACGCCTTCACTTCTGGGTTGCGGCGCAACCGGCCTTTATGCCAACAGTAAAGTGACCGGAATTCAGCAGGAGCTGGCGGAAAAACTGATGCAAGCGGTCGGGCTAGCACTTTGGGTCGAAGATGAAGCTCAGATGGACGCCGTCACCGCAGTTTCCGGCAGCGGACCGGCATACTTTTTTCTGGCGATGGAGGCACTGCAGAAAGCCGGTGAAAGCGTTGGCTTAAGTGCCGAAGTTGCCGAGAAACTGGCCATTCAGACAGCCCTGGGTGCCGCCCGCATGGCATCCGAGAGTGAATATGATGCCGCAGAGCTGCGCCGTCGAGTCACTTCTCCGGGTGGTACCACGGAACAAGCACTAAACACCTTTAATGACGGTGGCCTGACAGCGCTGTATGAGAAAGCCGTAAAAGCAGCCGCGAACCGCGGTCAGGAGCTGGCGAATCAGCTGGACAACTGATCCCGAAACCGCCTGTGCTGACAAAAAGGTGGTTATTTCTCAGATTTAAGCTGGAAATAATCACCTTTGCCTCCATACAATAGAGCTATAAACGACTTAAAAGATCACACTGCCGCTTGAATCGGCTGCAGAAAAGACTCAAAACCCAGCTTTGGAGCACTCACGCGATGGGACAATCTGTAGGTAATGCCGGCGTTTTTCTGGTCATGACCCTTATTAATTTATATCTCTTTATTATGATGCTGCGTTTTATTCTGCAGTTTTCACATGCGGACTTTTATAACCCGATCTCACAAGCTATTGCCAAGGCGACCTCCCCTCTGGTGAATCCACTGCAAAAGGCACTGAAACCTGTAAAAGGTATCAGCATCGCAACTCTGGTCGTTGCTTTCTTTGTGAAGTTAATCGGCATCGCATTAGTATTCCTTATTGCCGGTGAAGGGCTTCCACCTGTAATGAATCTGATCCTGGGTTCTCTGACCGGCATCATCACAACCCTGCTGGACATCTACTTCTATGCCCTGATCGGCTCAATCATTCTGAGCTGGGTTGCCCCTCAAAGCAGTCACCCCGGCGCGATGCTGATCTACCAGATCACCGAACCTGTCATGGCTCCTGTACGCAATATACTTCCCTCTATGGGTGGGCTCGATCTGTCACCGATCTTTGTCTTTATTGGTATCAATGTTATTGAAATCATGGTGATGGGAACCCTTGGACAGGCATCCGGTATGCCCCGCTACCTGATTGCAGGCCTTTAGCCGTCGGCACCTCACCAAGGGCAGCTCTGGCTGCCCTTTTTCTTCGTTAACCCGCCAGCACCAAATCAAACTAAACAGCGATAATCCATTATTTTTCTTACTAATAAAGCACTGCCTTCTGCGACCACAACTGTGTTACAGTGAACCTTTCCGTGGCTTGTGTCCCTGCACTCCTGAACACCTGTTTCAACACTTAAATGGTGGCAACAGAAATTCTGTTACAACCATTGACCGCAGGGGAGGCTAAGCCGCCCGCAGACATCTTGATTGAGGAAGATCCTGGGAAATGCCTAATGCGATTCCTGAAGATTCTGTCGGTATTGTCGAACCGCAGATTGCCCACTTCGACACCCCGCTGGAACTCACCTGTGGCCGTACGCTCGACAGCTATCAACTTATTTATGAAACCTACGGCACACTTAACGCTGACCGCTCCAATGCGGTACTCATATGCCATGCCCTGAGTGGCACACACCATGCCGCAGGCTATCACTCGGCCGATGACCGCAAGCCTGGCTGGTGGGATGCGTATATTGGCCCCGGTAAATGCATTGATACCAACCGCTTTTATGTCGTCTGTCTGAATAATCTGGGCGGCTGCAGTGGCTCTACCGGCCCGACATCCATTGATCCTGCAACCGGTAAAACCTATGGCCCGGATTTCCCGGTAATGACGGTAACCGACTGGGTGAATAGCCAGGTGCGCCTGGGGGATTATCTGGGCATCCACACCTGGGCCGCCATTGTTGGCGGTAGCCTGGGCGGTATGCAGGCGCTGCAATGGTCGATTAACTACCCTGAGCGTATGCGTAACACGGTCGTGATTGCTGCAGCCCCGCGCTTATCTGCCCAGAACATCGCTTTCAACGAGGTCGCCCGCCAGGCGATCATGAGCGACCCTGAATTTCATGACGGCCGCTATGCCGATCACGGCACCATTCCTCGCCATGGCCTTCGTCTGGCACGCATGGTGGGGCATATTACCTATCTGTCCGAACACTCTATGGGCGATAAGTTTGGTCGCGACCTGCGCTCCGATAAGATCAACTTCGGTTATGACGTAGAGTTTCAGGTGGAAAGCTATCTGCGCTATCAGGGCGAAACGTTCTCGGAAAGCTTTGATGCCAATACCTACCTGCTGATGACCAAAGCACTGGATTACTTTGACCCGGCTGCACGCTATGGCGGAGACCTGTCAAAAGCCCTGGCTCAGGCGGAGAGTAACTTTCTGCTGGTTTCCTTCAGCACCGACTGGCGTTTTGCACCGTCCCGCTCGGAAGAGATCGTTGATGCTCTCACCGAGGCTGGCCGTAATGTTAGTTATGCCTGTATCGAATCACCCCACGGTCACGATGCGTTTCTGATACCCAATGAGCGTTATGAAGCGGTCTTCTCTGCTTTTATGGGCCGTGCAGCCAATGAGGCAGAACAGAAAAAGGCCTGCGACAAAGGGGAAACAGCATGCATCTGACACGCCCTGACTTAGCCATTATTCAAAACTGGGTTCAGCCCAAGAGCCGGGTTCTCGATCTTGGCTGCGGTAGCGGTGAACTGCTGGACTTTCTGCAGCAAAAAAAACAGGTTCACGGCTACGGTCTTGAGATTGACGACCAGAAGATCACCGAATGTATCGCCAAAGGCGTTAATGTGATCGAGCAGAACCTTGATGCCGGCCTGAGCAACTTCAAAGACCAAAGCTACGATGTAGTCGTAATGACCCAGGCACTGCAGGCGATGAAACGCCCGGATCTGATGCTTGAAGAGATGTTACGTGTCGGCAAAGAATGTATCGTGACCTTCCCGAACTTCGCCTATTGGCGCTGCCGTTTCTATCTGGCGGTCAAAGGGGAGATGCCGGTTTCTAAATCTCTGCCGCACACCTGGTACAACACGCCGAACATTCACCTGTCCACCTTTCGGGATTTTGAGCAGTTGTGCAAAAGCCGCAATCTGCAAATTGTCGACCGGGCTGTTGGTAACAGCGAACATGAAAGCCATTGGGCAACCAAGTTATGGCCGAACCTGTTCGGCGAAGTGGCGATTTACCGGGTAACGCGTTAATTGCGAATAACAAGTTGAACCTGAGAACAGCCATTAGCTATGGCGCTCTCGAATCCCGCTTCGGCGAAGTGGCGATTTACCGGGTAACACGCTGATTTCGAATAACAAGTTGAACCTGAGAACAGCCATTAGCTATGGCGCTCTCGAATCCCGCTTTGGCGAAGTAGCCCTCTACCGCGTTACCCGTTAACCGGAACCCAGCGGCAAAGCCGAAGTCAGACAGGCAAATCAATCGTTTCTGTGGAGTTTCAATATGCACATATTAACCTTCAACCGCATGCTGCTCAGCTTTATGGCGGGACTGGCTCTAATGCTGAGCCTGATCACTCCGGCACAGGCCGAGCAATATGAACAGGTAGGTGATTACCAGATCCACTACAACACCTTCACCACCAGCTTTCTGCAACCGGATGTCGCTCAGGCCTACGGTATTGTCCGTAGTCGCTATCAGGCGATGATCAATGTTTCAGTATTGAAGAAACAGGCCGACGATAGCTATAAGCCGGTGGAGGCACTGGTCACCGGCGATGTTGCCAACCTGGCAGGGCAAAGCGTTAATCTGGCATTCCGCACTATCCGCGAGCCCAACGCGATCTACCAGATTACCACGTTTAACTTTACCGAAGATGAACCGACCCGCTTCCGTCTTAAGGTGCGTTTCGACCCGAATATGGAGCCTTACGATCTGAGCTTTATCCGCCGTTTTTATGGTGAATAAAAAACCTTTGCAGCACTCCATAAACGCTACCATGCAGATATCCCGCTATGTTGTCACCAGAAGACGGCAACAAGTCATAAGATCGATTAAAACAGAGAGCAAAACCCCATGAGCCAGAAACTAGTCCTAGCCAGCGGCAATAAAGGCAAGCTGAAAGAGTTTGGTGAAGTCTTAGCACCGCTGGGTTTTGAGGTCGTGCCCCAATCTGAATATAACGTTCCCGAAGTGGACGAAACCGGTCTGACTTTTGTCGAAAATGCCCTGCTGAAAGCCCGCGAAGCCAGCCTTATCAGCGGCCAACCCGCCATGGCGGATGACTCCGGTATCGAAGTGGATGCGCTTAATGGTGCACCGGGCATCTATTCTGCCCGTTTCTCCGGCGAAGGTGCCACCGATGCCAGAAACAATGCCAAGCTACTGGAAGAGCTAAAAGGTCTGCC
>JBLWVL010000068.1:0-9081 GCA_048268485.1 Oceanospirillum sp. | reverse complement strand
GGTCTTTTACAGGTAAAAACATGACAATTGTAAAATGCTTTATCGCCGGTGCCATATGCCCGCGCTGTGGTGAGATGGATAAACTGAAAGCCTGGACCGAGGATGATATCCAGCACCGTGAGTGTGTTGCCTGTGGTTTTACCGATGAGATGTCGCTGACCGCACCACCGGTTGAAGAACCGGCAACCCGCGTGAATCAGAGCCAGCCCGACCCGAAAGATGAGATTCAGGTGGTGAACCTGATGGACCCTAAGGCGAAGTAATTATTTCTGAAAAGCAGCTTGGTATGCTGGCTGCTTCAGAATTGCTTATAAATCTCTTTTCTGTGTCCAGCCTGCAAAACCAGTATTGTCATAATATTGTCCTGCAGTTCACACAGTATCCGATAGTTGCCGACTCTGTAGCGCCACAACTCTGAAAAATTTCCCTTGAGTGCTTTCCCCGTTTTCCGGGGATTGACGCCCTTTGCAGCCCGGGATTATAAGGTAACTCAGGATGCGCCCTGCATCCTGTTTATTCATCTTTTTTAGCTGCTTACGTGCTGTATCAGAAATCTCAATTGTCCAACCCAAGCTCATGCTCTACATCCCTGAGAGAGTGTATCTTTTCTTCGCCTCTGCGAATCCGTTGCAGAGTGTCTTCGGCCAGATAGGTCTCTTCCAGCTCGTCGAAGTGATCCTCAATCAGCCGTCTCAGATAGAAGGCTTTTGAGCGCCCCGTGACTTCGGCCAAGTGGTTTAATCTATGTTCAATGTCTTCGTTAAGACGTATGCTGGTTGCCATTTTATGCACCTTTGAAGCCTATTTGTATTCAATGTATTCAGTTTAGGGCATAGGGCTGAAATGGCTAGGATTTTTTTGATCAGCAACAAAAAAGGACTTGATATTAAGCCTTTTAAGCCAATATTGCTGGCTCATTTTTTACTTACCAACCTGCCTGCTTAATGCGGTTCAGCAGAATCAGCTTATAGTGTTCCGGGTCTTTATAACCGTGAGCGTGGCCTTCTTCTTCTGCCAGATGTTTCGCCAGCAGGCGGGAGATCCAGTAACGCAAAGCACAGGCGCGCAGAAAGCCGGGCAGGGCGTGGCGTTCGGTATCGGTGAGTGGACGCACACTTTCGTAAGCGGCCAGCAGGGCAGCCTGCAGCTCCAGATCCGGCTCGCTGCCATCCTGACAACTCCAGTCGTTCAGTACCACCGCTAAGTCATAGAGCAGGTGGCCGTTACAGCCGTTATAGAAGTCGATCACGCCGGTAAGTTTGTCACCTTCGTAGAAGGTGTTATCCCGAAACAGATCGCCGTGCAGAATACCTTCCGGCAGATCCGGGCACTCTTCCAGAAGATCCACAAAATGACTGATTTCCAGCTGCATCAGCTGTTGATCCATCTCATTAAGCAATGGCAGTAGATCTGGTGCTACAGATTTCATCCAGCCGATAGAACGATTATTGGCTTTGTGCAGATCAAACTGTTGCGCGGTAACATGCATCTGCCCCAGCCAGCTTCCCAGTTGTTTTGCCTGCTCAATGCCTGGGTTTTCCGGATGGCTGCCGCTCAGACATGGGAATAGTAATGCTGGTTTATCCGCCAGTGTCTGCAGGTATTGGCCATTTTGATCGACGATGGGGGCCGCGACAGTGTTCATGCCGTTGTCCGCCAGTTGGGTCAGCAGAGAAACAAAGTAACCCAGATCGCTGTGATCGCCCTGTTCGAACAGGGTCAGGATATAACTTTCCGGCTGATCTTCGTAGCTGATGCGATAGGTGGTATTTTCGGTACCGCCCATCAACCCCTGCAGTTGGTAATTAGTAGCCAGACCATAGTCTTGCAGAAAAGAGTTGAGTTCAGTTTCGGAAACCTGAGTATAAACGGCCATTGTTTGTGCTCTTATTTGTGTGCAGGGGATAAAGGTTTTAGCAGCAATTTTTTATTAAAAACACCACAAAATCAATAAGATGGTCTGTATTGCTGTTTGCTTATGGCGCTTACCAGCGCAGTAGAACCCATTCAGGAATCAGAAATGATTTGCGGGTCGTCTCTTTGCGGACAAAGTTACCGTCACCGTTGGCATCGACCAGAAAATACTCCGGGCCTGCTTTAGGCTTTACCTTAATAGCGTAAAGAATTCCATTCGCACGGTATTCATACAGCGTGCGGTCACCGCCATCACGAATAGTGATTTCAGGTTCCGGCTGTTGGTCTTCTGCCTGAGCTGTACTAAGAGGCATTGATAAAAGAAGAGCAACAGATAGGCTAAAAAACAGGGTGCGTTTCATGTTAAATCCTTGTCAGACCTTTGGTCTGAATCCACTGTGCATTATGATGAATCCCAATATATTCCCAGTATAACCGAGTTGAGTTGATAACCCGATGAATGACACCACCCAATTGCCTCTGGTTCTGGTTGATGGTTCCTCCTATCTGTACCGTGCCTTTCATGCCCTGCCGCCGCTGACGACCTCGAAAGGTCAACCCAGTGGTGCGATTAAAGGGGTGATCAATATGCTGAAAAGCCTGCTGAAACAGTACCCGCAGGCACCGGTTGTGGTGGTGTTTGATGCCAAGGGTAAAACTTTCCGCGACGATATGTATGCGGAATATAAAGCTCAGCGTCCACCGATGCCGGATGAGTTGCGTTCGCAGATTGAACCCTTGCATAAAGCGATCCGGGCGATGGGTATGCCTCTGCTGTGTGTTACAGGGGTGGAAGCCGATGATGTGATTGGCACGCTGGCACAACAGGGCGAAGCCGCCGGTCGTTCGGTGATTGTTTCTACCGGCGATAAGGATATGGCCCAGCTGGTGACCGAAAAGGTTACGCTGGTGAATACCATGACAGACACTGTGATGGATATTCAGGGTGTGCATGACAAATTCGGTATCGGCCCGGAGCTGATTATCGACTTCCTCGCCCTGATGGGCGATAAGGTGGATAACATTCCTGGTGTGCCTGGGGTGGGTGAAAAAACCGCCTTGGGTCTTCTGCAGGGAATCGGCGGGCTGGATGCGATCTATGACAATCTGGATAAGATTCCGGAGCTGAGCTTCCGGGGGGCCAAAACCTTGCCGAAAAAGATGGCTGAGCATAAAGAGATGGCCTATCTCTCCTATGAGCTGGCGACGATCAAATGTGATGTGCCGCTGGATGTTGGTATTGAAGATCTGGTGATGGCTCCACAGGATACGGACACACTGAAGGAGCTGTATGCTGAGCTGGAATTTAAAACCTGGCTCAACGCCCTCAATCGTGCGGAGAGCACATCTCCCAAACTCGTCAATGATGAGGCTGGGGAAGTGGAACCGGCGGCCGAAGAGGAAGAGCCTGCTATTGTTAGTGAGTATGAAACCGTACTCACCGAAGAGGCCTTTAATCGGTGGCTTGGGCAGCTGAAAACCGCAGACCAGTTTGCCTTTGATACCGAAACCACCAGTCTCAATTATATGCAGGCGCAGATTGTCGGCGTCTCTTTTGCCGTGGAAGCCGGTAAAGCGGCTTATGTGCCGGTGGCCCATGACTATATGGGCGCGCCGAAGCAGCTGGATCGGGATTGGGTGCTGAATCAGCTGAGGCCTCTGTTGGAAGACGCGAACAAGGGCAAGATCGGTCAGCATCTGAAATACGATATCAATGTACTGGCCAACTACGGTATCGAGCTGCAGGGCGTGGCCAGCGATACCATGCTGGCGTCTTATGTGCTGAACTCCACCGCTACCCGTCACGATATGGACAGTCTGTCCAGCAAGTATCTGGGTCATACCACCATCAGTTTCAAAGAGGTTGCTGCGAATGACGGCGAAGCGGCGGCGGAACAGTTTGATCTGCTGGGTGACAGTGACTCACAGCCAAGCAGTGAACTGCTGGTGTTAGAAGAGAAAATCTACGCACAGGCCGGTGAGAAGTTTGATATCGGTTCGCAAAAAGAGTTGGCAGATATTCTGTATGTAAAGCATGCCATCCCCGTGAAGGATAAGACTAAATCCGGCGGCTCTACCTCTCTGAACGCCCTGAAACGCCTGGCCCGGGATCATGAACTTGCCAGACTGGTGTTTGATTACAAAACACTGGAAAAAAACACTAAGGATCAGGCTGGCTTGGGCAAAGCCCTGCTGCCATTTAACAAGATCAAACTGGAAAAAGCAGCGCCTTACGCCGCAGAAGATGCGGATATTACTCTGCGCCTGCATAACAAACTGTTGCCGATGGTACAGGCCGAAGGCCGACTGGCCGACCTGCTGACCGAGGTTGAGCTGCCACTGGTGCCCGTTCTGTCCCGTATTGAGCGTAACGGCACCAAAATCGACACGGATAAGCTGAAGGAACAAAGCCAGCAGATTACAGCACGTCTGCGGGAGTTGGAAGGCGAAGCCTACGAGCTGGCTGGCCGTGAGTTTAATCTCGGTTCGCCTAAGCAGTTGGGCGAAATTCTCTATGAAGAGATGCAGTTGCCGGTGAAGAAGAAAACACCGTCCGGTAAGCCTTCTACCTCAGAAGAAGCTCTGCAGGAGCTGGCTTTAGACTATCCGCTGCCCAAACTGATCATGGAGCACCGGGGTCTGAACAAGCTGATGTCCACCTACACCGATAAGCTGCCTCAGATGGTCAGCGACCGTACCGGGCGTCTGCATACCTCCTATCATCAGGCGGTGACGGCTACAGGGCGCTTATCATCCAGTGATCCGAATCTGCAGAATATCCCGATCCGTACCGAAGAGGGTCGCCGTATCCGTCAGGCCTTTGTGCCGGAAGCCGGTAATGTGATCGTCGCGGCGGATTATTCTCAGATTGAGCTACGCATTATGGCGCATCTTTCCGGTGATAAAGGTTTGCTGGAAGCGTTTAAAAATAATCAGGATGTGCATAAAGCCACCGCCGCAGAAGTCTTCGGCTGCACACCGGATCAGGTGACCACCGATCAGCGCCGTAGCGCGAAAGCGATTAACTTCGGCCTGATCTATGGCATGTCAGCCTTTGGCTTAGCCAGACAGCTGCATATCGAGCGGGGGCAGGCGCAAATCTATATCGAGCGCTACTTTGATCGCTACCCTGGCGTTGCACGCTATATGGACAGTATCCGTGAAAGCGCGAAAGAAAAAGGCTATGTGGAAACTTTGCTGGGGCGTCGCCTTTACCTGCCGGAGATCAATGCCCGAAACGGCGCTATGCGTAAAGCTGCTGAGCGTACCGCTATTAATGCGCCGATGCAGGGAACTGCAGCTGATATCATCAAAAAAGCGATGATTAACGTCCACAACTGGCTGGGAGCTGGTAATGATCCGGCCTGCAAAGATGTGAAAATGATTATGCAGGTACATGATGAACTGGTCTTTGAAGTTCCGAAAGCTCAGGTAGAAGTTTTTAAGGCTGGCCTGTTACCTCTGATGGAGCATGCGGTTGAGCTGGATGTGCCCTTGCTGGTTGAAGCCGATAGTGGTGAAAACTGGGATCAGGCACACTAGTAAAAGGCCGGGCTGTTACCAGAGGTAATAAAACAGAGTAAAAATTAGCCCGAAGCTCTCTTCAGCTGAGCTATTATTTTGATTGTCTGTGGAGAGATAAAGGTTAGAAACAGCAAGTTAGGGTGATAGGGTGTCACCCAGCTTGTTTTCGCGTATACCTTGGTCTTTGTGAGGTTTTGAACGGGACGGTGTATGATGCTTCTTTTAAAAAAGATCTGGAGCGCCTGCTGTAGATATCTGCTTTTTTAAGTATTTTTGAGTGCCCCATGAATAATAATAAATATAGGTTTGTGATGCTTTATGCGATCTGCTGCAGTTCTAAGCTAAACAGGCATAGCTATGCTTAGCCGGTTGTCACTGTGGCAAAAGTTGATCGCTGTTCCTGTGATTGGCTGCTTTGTCGTTGTTATTTTTATCTTCGCGATGCTGGGGTTGGTCAACCGTCAGGAAGAGACTATGCGTCAGATTGTGACAGAAGATCTGAGCAGTATCGCCCGAAACACCTCTCTTCTATCTGATCTTTCCCGAAACCATGTTTCTTTTCAGGAGCTACTGGCCCGTTATCAGCAGCAGGTGAACAGCCTTAGCCTGCAAAATATTGGTCTGAGCCGTATCCATGTGATCTATCAGGTGCGGGATAATCTGCAGTTGGAATTTCAGGGGCAGCGAAGTACTGAGATTCCCCGTCTGAGTAAAGCGCTGGCCGCTCTGATTGAAGACCTTGAGGGGTATGCTGTCAGTGCTGAAGCAACTCTTGAGCATGCTGCTGATAATCATCCGGCAACCCCACAGATGTTGTTGTTGCTGAATCGAAGTTTTGCCAATACCCACCGTCAGTTCATCACTTTTCTGGAGTTGATGGGCCAGAGTATTAACGATGACACTACAACAGAGCTTCAGGCGCTGGAAGAAGAGGTTGTTGTTTTTACTATGGGCATGAGTCTGGTGCTTTTCATGCTGTTGGTATTTAGTTTTCGCCAGACAGGAGAGTTTTCAAGCAGTTTGCACAGCATGATCCGGGCCTTGAATACACTGGCTTCCGGGCAACGACGTATCGGTCTGCGTGACCGGCACTTTGAAACCAAAGAGCTGCAGCAGATGTCGGAGGCGATTGACTGTTTTCAACGGAGTCTGGTGGCGCTTGATATTACACAGAACAAGGTTGAAGAGACCAATAAACGGTTACGTCAGGAAATTACGTTCAAAGAGAATGCTGAGTCTGAGTTGAATAACGCTCTGGATGCGCTGCAGTTAGCGAATGATGAGCTGGAAAGTCGTGTCGCAGATCGTACACAGGAGCTGGCCGAGATCAATGATAGTCTTCAGCAGGAAGTGGATTTCCGGCGGGAAGCTGAGAAGCAGCTACAGCTGTTTAAGATGGCGGTCTATAACACCAGCGAAGCGGTGGTTATCACTGACTCAGATGCCCGTATTCTGGAAGTAAACCCTGCGTACTGTCAGATTACCGGTTACAGTCGTCAGGATGTGTTGGGTAAAAACCCAAATATCACCCGTTCAGACCGTCACGAGCCAGAGTTTTATCGGGATATGTGGGCAAGCCTGAGCCGGAAAGGCGAGTGGAGCGGTGAGATCTGGGACCGTCGTAAAAATGGCGAAGTCTTCCCTAAATGGCTCAGTATTAATGCGGTTAATGATGGTCAGTCTGATTACACCTACTATGTGGGTGTTTTTATGGATATCAGCCGTATTAAACAGGCTGAGCAAGAGCTTGAGCGGCTGGCTTACTATGACCCGCTGACGGGTTTACCGAACCGGGTTTTGTTCGGGGACCGGCTTGACCAAGAGATCAGAACCTGCACCTCTGACCATGGTTGTTTTGGGTTGCTTTATATTGACCTGGACCGATTTAAGTATGTTAATGACACCCTGGGCCATTCCGTGGGTGATGAGTTACTGGTTGAGGTGGGGCAGCGTATTAAAAGCTGCATTCGGGAACCGGATACAGTTGCCCGCATAAGTGGTGATGAGTTCACTGTTATCGTACGTAGTGTCCGTGAGACCCAGGATATGGAGGTCGTAGCGGCTAAGATTATTGAGCAGATTGAACGGCCGGTACAGATTGCAGAGCGTGAAATTTTTGTCGGTGCCAGTGTCGGCATCAGCCTGTATCCCGAGCATGCTTCTGATAGTGAGCTGCTTAAGAAATATGCGGATATGGCAATGTACAAGGCTAAGGAGTCTGGCCGGGGGCGTTATCAGGTTTTCAATGCCGATATGACAGCGGTTGACCTCGATCGTATGGCGTTGACCGGTCAACTGAAGCAGGCGATCAGCCAAAAAGAGTTTATTCTGCATTATCAGCCGATTGTTTCCATTGCGGACTTCTCTATTTCTGCTGTTGAAGCCCTAATCCGCTGGCAGCCTGAGGGTAGCAGTATCATCTATCCCGGTGATTTTATTGAACATGCAGAAGAGACAGGGCTTATTCATGCCATTGGTGACTGGGTGCTGGAAGCTGCTTGTGAGCAGGCTGCGATCTGGAATGAACAGCTGAAGCATCCGGTAGCGATGGCGGTTAATCTATCCGCTGTTCAGTTTGAAAATCCTGAACTTCCTGCTTATATCGCAGACATACTCAATCGAACGGGGCTTAACCCTGAGTTACTGCATGTAGAGATTACTGAAACGACGGTGATGAAGCAGCCGGACCAGACTGAGAATCTGCTCAGGGAGATCTCTGCCCTGGGCGTAAAAATCTCCATTGATGACTTCGGTGCCGGTTACTCTTCCCTGAGTTATCTGATGCGCTTTACCGCCAACAAACTCAAGATTGATCGTGCCTTTACTCAGCAGCTGACCGAGCGTCGTAATGATCAGATTATTCCCACCGCGATCATCAATCTGGGACGTAGCCTGCATCTGGAGACAGTGGCAGAAGGTGTGGAAACCGAGTCCCAGTTACAGATGCTGAAGGACAAAGGTTGCACTTATGCCCAGGGCTATCTGCTGAGTCGCCCGGTGAATACTGACGCTGCCTTTGAACTGTTACAACAGCATCGCATCGTTTTACCGGGCTCTTCCTGAGGGAACCCGTTGGCAACTCCTGTGGTCTGAAGAACCACTAATCCTTAAGCAAAGGTATGATACGAACCATGAAGCCTTTTATCTTCTCCCTGGCATTACTGACAGCTGTGGCTCTGCCTGTACAGGCGGACACTGAGGCACTAAAAGAGAAGGCCGCTGCATTGGCAGATGAAACTGCAGAAACCGCGGCAGAAATAGGTAGTCAATTGAAAGACTGGGGCAGCAAAGCCTGGGATACCAGCAAAGAAGCTGCTGATGTTGCCAAACAAAAGCTGGCAGAAACTGATCGTGAAGCTGTTGGGGAAACTCTGAAGGATATTGGTAATTCGTTGGTTGAAGGGGGGAAGCGCGCTGCTGAGGCAGCCAGTGAGAAGCTGGATGAGTTCAGCCGTGAGCAGGAGAAGGACGAAGACCCCGAAGCTGAAGGTATCATGATCTGAGTATTCTTTATGGGGAGTGTAGGTCGCGGCTTTAGCCCGACAGAGTTGTCGCCCTAAAAGGACGACCTTGTATCTCTCTTGGAGCTGAGGTTAGCTACCTCTGTTCCGATGAGTCTGGTGATGTTGATTCCGACCTTAG
>JBLWVL010000067.1:0-10817 GCA_048268485.1 Oceanospirillum sp. | reverse complement strand
GCAGTTGTTCGGGGCGAGGAAGCCAGGGCAAAAAGAGCTGACCGAATGGCAGGCGTTGCTGGAAACACTGGAACGGTCAGGCGAGGCCGAAGCGATTTAACACCGGGTTACGCTAGAAAAATCAGGTTGTACTATAAAAAAAGGGTTGTTGCCTTAGCTGGCTACAACCCTTTTTTAGCTTTAATGATTGGGTTTTCTGGGGTTCGTCAGATCAGAATAGGCTGGCCGCTACTCATATGAATTTTCTCGGGTAGGTATTGCCAGTGCCGCTCGATGGTTTCCGGTGTCAGTATCGCTTCCGGTTCACCCTGCAGGGCAATTTCACCGTTATCAATCAGGCAGCAATAATCGCAGTACTGCAGGGCCTGATTCAGGTCATGGAGGATCACCAGTACACCATAGCCTTGATTTTTTGCCAGATCACGGGCGAGGGAGAGGATACCGTGCTGCTGCCCCAGATCCTGGGCAGACGTTGGCTCATCCAACATCAGTAGTGGTGCATGTTGTGCCTGACTTAACTGCAGAAGTACACGGGCCAGCTGTACGCGCTGGCGCTCACCGCCGGACAAAGAGGGGTAGCTTCGCTCTGCGAGATGTCGGCAGTCGGTATGCTCCATCAGATTGTAGATCAGCTGCCAGCCCTCTTTATGACCTATGGTCAGCGGGGTGAGTCCCAGAGCAACCACCTCCTGAGCCAGAAAAGGGAAGGTCAGTTCGCTGGACTGAGCCAGCACACCCAAATGTTGTGCCAGTGCCTTATGCTGCCAATCCTGGCGTGGCTTACCATGGAGCAGAACACGGCCCTCACTTTCAATGGTGCCGGTAATCGCCTTAAACAGTGTGGATTTACCGGCACCGTTAGGGCCGAGAACGCCCATGACCTCGCCAGCTTTAAGCTCCAGATTATCCAGATTCAGCAGGCTTTTGGTGCCCACCTGCACATGCAGGTTACTGAGATGTAGCATGGCTTTTTCTGCCTTGATGTTTTTTTTCAGAGTCATATCAGGTATTCCAGCGACGACGTTGCTGAATCAGCATAAACAGAAAAAAAGGTGCTCCCATCAGCGCGGTAACCAACCCAACCGGCAGCTCCGCCGGTTGCACGGCCAGCCGGGAGAAAAGGTCCGCCACCAGCAACAGCAAAGCGCCGCATAGCGCCGCCAGAGGCAGTAGTGTCTTGTGACTGGGTCCTGTGGTCATGCGGACAATATGGGGAACCACCAGACCCACAAAGCCGATAATGCCTGAGCAGGCAACGGCGACACCGACGCCAATGGCAGTTAGCACGATCAGTTCCAGTTTAAGACGCTCTACGTTAATGCCCAGGTGGCGGGCGTCGGCTTCGCCCAGCAATAGCGCGTTCAGAGCCCCGGCTCGCTTCTGAAATGCGTAGGCCAGCAGGGCAAAGGTGGCGCTGGCCAATAGAATTTTGTGGGTATCGCTTCCTGCCAGTGACCCCATCTGCCAAAGACTGAGGGCCCGGAGATTTTCATCGCTGGCAAAGTAGCTGACAAAGCCGATGGCGGCCCCGGCAAAAGCGGATAAGGCGACGCCGGCCAGTAGTAATACCAGTACTGAGGTGCCGGAGCGGGTCTGAGACAGGCCATATACCAGGAGTGTCGCTCCCAGCCCTGAAATAAAAGCGGCCACGGGAACCGACCAGGCTGAGATGCTCGCCGGTAGCCAAACGATAGCGATGACGGCGCCTACGGCGGCACCGGAAGATACGCCGATAATGCCGGGATCAGCCAGCGGGTTACGGAACAGGCCCTGCATCACAGCCCCGGACTGAGCCAGAATAGCCCCCACCGCCAGAGCCAGCAGTATGCGAGGTAGTCGTAGCTCTGTGACAACGGCCTGTTGATAACTTTGCAAATTACTGAAAGCAGAGCCGGTTGCCGCATCGATAACCGTTAATAAGCTATCCAGAGCCGGCAGAGGCATCGCCCCTAACATAATGGAGGATAGTGCGGCGAATAATAGCAGTATCAGCAGCACTGAAGCGGTCAGAATAGGGGGCAGGCGCAGCATAACGTTACTCCTGAGGCCTGGCATCAGCTATCGATGCATTGGTCTGAGCTTTATCGGACAGGCGCTTTGCTTCCGCCAGAGCGGAAACACTCAGGCCACCGGAAACAATAGTTCGGCCATCAACCGCATAAATTTTTCCATGCTGCCCTGCTGGTGTGTGTTTTAGCAGTGGGTTGCTGTCCAGAAATTTCCTGATGCCATCTTTAGGGTCGCGGGTTGAGACCAGAATAATTCCTGGCTGCATTGCGACTAAAGCTTCAACGGAGATGCTTCGGTAGTTATCGTAATCCGCCAGGTTTTGGGCGCCGGTCAGTGCAATTAAAGCTCCGCCGCCGGTTTTTCTCCCCGCCATACGCAGTTTGCTATCCATGCTGAGCAGGAAAACGGCTGTTTCATGTTGCAGAGATTGTGCTTGCAGTTGCTTGAGCGTTTTCTTGTTTTTTTCAATCAGATTGTTGCCCAGATGTGGCTGACCCAGCTGCTGCGCCAGAGTATGAATATTCTGATTAAGCTGCTCTGTGGTATGGGCTACCGGAAGCTGAATCAGTTTAACGGGGCTCTGTTTCAGCTGTTTAATGACGTGGTCAGGGCCCATGTGATTGCTGCCGATCAGAATATCCGGGTTCATGCTCATAATGCCTTCCGCGGATAGATTGCGGTGATAACCTATCGAAGGGAGTGGGTTATCGGTATCCGGTTGTGTACTGGTCACATCAATGGCGATCAGCTGATCCTGCAGTCCAAAAGCGACCAGAAGTTCGGTGCTGCCAGAGTCGGCACTGATAATACGTTGGTTCCCGGCCGCGAAGCTGATGGCAGACAGGGTAAGTGTCAGTGCAAAAAGTAGCTGACGGATCAGAGGCGAATTAGGTCGGGTCATGGCTCTCTCACATGGGATTCGGATTCAATGGCAGGTTTGTCGCTGCAGCTTTAGGCAAAGACTAATGATAATAATTAGTATTTGCAAGAATCGGTTTTCAGCATTATCGTAGAAGGGTTAAAAGAACAGAGGCTCAATGGAGATAGCTATGACCCCCGAAGAAAAACAGCAAAAGCTGGCGGTTAAAATTAACCGTGATGTGATGGACTTTATTGAAAGCCGTAAAAGCCTGTTTCTGTCGAGCATACAGCCTGATGGAAAGCCCTATGCATCATATGCACCCTTTGCTATCGGGGATGAATGCCTTTATGTGTTGCTGAGTGAAATAGCGCTGCATGCGATTAATCTGCAGCATAACCCCGATGCTTCTGTGTTGATTGCCCAGGATGAAGATAGTGCAAAAGAGCTGTTTGCACGGATACGGGTTAATTATTCGGTTAACGCGGAACTGCTGGAAACGGACTCTGCGGCGTGGTTAGAAGGTATTGATATTTTAGAAGCGCGTCTGGGTGAACGTATCCGGAATCTGAGTCAGTTGTCTGACTTCCGTCTCTTCCGCCTCAAACCCCAGGGTGGACGTTTCGTTAAAGGTTTTGGTGCAGCCTATACTTTGGTGGGCAATACTCTGGCAGGTGAAGATGTTAATCATCTGCGGGAAGGCCATAAAAAACGCACAGAGGCGGCATAAAAAAGTATCCAAAAGGGGCGGTAGCCCCTGTTTCACCAACTGCCTCTATAGCGATCGCATAAAGGTTTTAATCTTAGGGGCGATCTCTTCACGGAAGCGGCGGCCATTAAAGATGCCGTAATGACCAACGTCCTGTTGAATATAGTGCTGGCGCCTGGTTTTTGGGATCTTGGTCAGAATGTCATGGGCGGCTTCTGTTTGTCCCATACCGGTAATATCGTCGTTCTCACCCTCAATGGTCATCAGGGCTGTTTTGGTCACGGCGGCCGGATTGATCTTTTTGCCTTCATAGGTCATTTCACCCCGGGGCAGCTCGTGATCGAGAAACACCTTCCTGATCGTTTCCAGAAAGAAGGGCGCAGGCAGATCCATCACCGCCAGGTACTCGTTATAGAACTTACGATGTGCTTCAGCGCTGTCACCATCGCCTTTGATCAGATCGCCAAAGAATTTGAAATGTTTATTCACATGACTGTCGAAATTCATGCTCATAAAGCCAGATAACTGAATAAAGCCGGGATAGACCCGCTGACCGGCACCGGGGTAACTCTCCGGCACTGTGCAGATCACCTGATCCTGAAACCATTCGTAATCTTTGCTTGAGGCGTAATCGTTGACCTCAGTTGGGTTCTTACGGGTGTCGATGGGGCCGCCCATAATAATCAGAGATTTGGGGGCGCAGGGATCTTTCTGTTCTGCCATTACCGTCGTTGCTACGATGGCAGGCACGCTGGGCTGGCAGACACCGATCACATGGGTATCCGGCCCTAACAGCTGCAGAAACTCAATCAGATAGCGCACATAGTCATCAAAACTGAAGCTGCCTTCCTCCAGAGGAACCTCTCGGGCATTGACCCAGTCGGTGATATAGACCTCATGGTCGGGAATAAACTGCTCCACTGTACCCCGTAACAGAGTGGCATAGTGGCCTGACATAGGTGCAACAATCAGCACTTTAGGGTGCTGATGCTCACCGGAACGGCGGAAGTGCAGCAGATTACAATACGGTAGCGTGTGAACGATCTCTTCCCGAATATGCACTTTCTGGCCATCAACTTCAGTGAAAGGCAGATCAAAACCGGGTTTTTCGTAGTTATCGGTACAACGTTCGATCAGTTCAGCCGCAGCGGTAAGCAGTTTGCCGGTTTGGGTGATACGCAGAGGGTTCCAGGGGAGTGATAGCTGCTTGCGCCAAGCCTGAGCCCAAAGGTGAACCGGTTGGGCAACCTGGCTGTAATTATGATGGAGTTGATAGAGCATGGCCGAATCCTCTGTGTTGAGCTGACATTATTTTTTATGGTTATTTGTGCGTCGCAACATTATTGATAATAGACACAGAGACAGAGCAGGCAAAGGTTTTTCAGTGACTGATAATCAGGTATTTGTTTTGCTTGTATGGAGGCAGACTTTAATCGGAAAGCGTTTTTTCAGGTATAAGGGGCTGGCCGTCTGAAGTAAGGCCTGACTGATACCACCGTTACCGGCACAGAATAAGAGTGTTCATCGCTTCTCCCGTCATACGTCCTGTTTTTCAGATTTTGTTGTTTTGATGCTGTCGGTACGCAGGTTCAGGGAGTGTGGTTCGCTTATCGGTTTTATATGCTTGAGGATACGTTTTTCCAAAAAAGCCTCCGCTGATGCGGAGGCTTTAACCGGAATAGCTGTCAGATCTGTATCATATTCGTCAGATTTATACTTCCTGATACAGCTCAGAACCTTTCTTTAGAAACTCTTTCGATTTCTCCTGCATGCCTTCTTCCGCCTGAGCGTTGATGGCGGCGACCTGTTCCGCATCCAGATCCCGGACTTCCTGTGAGATTTTCATGGAGCAGAATTTCGGCCCACACATGGAGCAGAAGTGTGCCACTTTTGAAGATTCCTTCGGCAAGGTCTCATCGTGGTAGCTACGGGCGGTATCCGGGTCGAGGCCGATATTGAACTGGTCTTCCCAGCGGAACTCAAAGCGGGCTTTAGACATGGCGTTATCACGTACCTGTGCGGCTGGATGGCCTTTGGCTAAATCAGCGGCGTGGGCGGCAATTTTATAGGTGATGATGCCGGTTTTTACATCGTCTTTATTCGGCAGACCCAGGTGCTCTTTTGGGGTGACGTAGCAGAGCATGGCGCAGCCGTACCAGCCGATCATGGCGGCACCGATACCGGAGGTGATATGGTCATAACCCGGTGCAATATCGGTCACCAGAGGACCTAAGGTGTAGAAAGGGGCTTCGCCACACTCTTTTAGCTGTTTATCCATGTTCTCTTTGATCATATGCATCGGCACGTGACCGGGGCCTTCGATAAAGCACTGCACGTCATGTTCCCAGGCGATTTTGGTCAGTTCACCCAGGGTTTCCAGTTCGGCGAACTGGGCTTCATCGTTGGCATCATAGACAGAACCCGGACGCAGGCCATCACCCAGTGAGAAGGTGACATCGTAGGCTTTCATGATCTGGCAGATATCTTCAAAGTGAGTGTAGAGAAAGCTCTCTTTATGGTGCGCCAGACACCATTTCGCCATGATAGAGCCACCACGGGAGACAATACCTGTCATACGCTTGGCGGTCATGGGAACATAGGCCAGACGTACACCGGCGTGAATAGTGAAGTAATCCACACCCTGTTCTGCCTGTTCGATCAGGGTGTCACGGAACACCTCCCAGGTCAGGTCTTCAGCAACGCCGTTCACTTTTTCCAGCGCCTGATAGATAGGTACTGTACCCACGGGAGCCGGGCTGTTACGTACGATCCATTCACGGGTTTCGTGGATATTCTTACCGGTGGACAGGTCCATCACGGTGTCGGCACCCCAGCGGATGCCCCAGGTCATCTTGGCGACCTCTTCCTCAATAGAAGACCCCAGCGCAGAGTTACCGATATTGCCGTTAATTTTGGTCAGAAAGTTACGGCCGATAATCATCGGCTCGATTTCCGGGTGGTTGATATTGGCAGGCAGTACTGCACGGCCACGGGCGATCTCGGAACGGACAAACTCCGGTGTGATCTCATCCGGAATGGCGGCATCAAAAGACTGACCCGGATGCTGCTCATTCAGCTGGTGCTGCTCGCGCATCTCCGCCAGCTTCATGTTCTCGCGGATCGCGACGTACTCCATCTCAGGGGTGATGACCCCCTGACGGGCGTAGTGCATTTGGGTGACATTCTTACCGGCTTTGGCGCGACGTGGTTTGCGTTGCAGATCAAAGCGCAGGGGCTCCAGCGTCAGATCGGCTTCACGCATGCGGCCATACTCGGAAGACAGTTTTGACAGAACCTCAGTATCGTCGCGCTCTTCGATCCAGGCGTTACGCTGAGGGTGCAGACCTTTGCGTACATCCACCTGAACGTCCGGGTCGCTGTACGGGCCGGAGGTATCGTAAACGCGCAGCGGCTCGTTTTCTTCGTTGCCGAAGCTGCCGGTGGTCGGGCTTAAGCTGATTTCACGCATCGGAACTTTAATATCCGGACGGGAGCCTTCGATGTAGATTTTGCGTGAGTTTGGGAACGGCTGAATAGAAGCCTGATCAACCTGTGCGGTTTGGTTGAGAGGGCCCTGAGGTGTGTTTGGAGTGCTCTGGTTATTTTGAGAGTTTGGCATCTTACCTACCTTTTACCGTCATCAGTATCGGCTGAACTGAATTTGCAGAACGAAACAGTGCAGTGTTTAAACAGCGAGTTAAGCTATGACGATGCGACAGGTTGGCTGTGCCGGAGGATGAACCGGATCAGAAGGCCGAGATTGGGATGGCCTTTGTATCTTATCACCTACCTGCTTCAGCTTTAATTTTGTGCGCCAGAGCAGACAGGGGACTCATTTTCTCGATTCCTACGCTGGAATTACCCAGTTCAGGTTCTTCGGGTTCCGCTGCTTTGCAGCGATCTCAGCCAACCGTGCACCCCGTCAAGATGATCAAGAGTCTAGGTAGGCTGACAGATGATGTCCAGCGCTTTGGTGGTGAAAAAGACCAATTCAGGCCTCGACTAAAAAAATATGGCAATTAAAGTGTAAAGATATTTTTCATACTGCCGATAGGGGAAGAACAGTCAGCTTTTATTGGTCGTTATCCGATGAAAATCGTTAATCAGCTAGAACAGTCTACCGGTGTTGCCAAGTCAATGAACACCGCTCTGCACAATTCGCAGGGTGGGCAGTTCTCTATGTTGCTGAGTTTGCTAACGACACCTCTCTATGCGTCTGATATTCAGGGCATTGATAGTAATGCTCAGGTTGATATGCTGCGTCAGAATCTGGAGGCAGATACTAAAGCCCGTAAAACGGCCATGGCTGTTAACCGCGCCATGAACCACTCCATGATTTCTGGTTACGGTGGCTATTTCAGCTTTTTGCGGGCCCTGTCCGATGTGTTTCCGAATATTCAGCAGGTTACTGGGGTTCGTCCGGCCCAGGCTACTAATCTTTATCGTGTTGTTGAGACTCCTGAGCTGGGTGAGCAGCTGGCTCGCCAGATCAATCTAGCCGCTTAATTCTTCATTATTGCCAATCCTCTGAATTATTCAGACAATCTTCGCTTAAAGATGTAATTCCGATTAATTATCTTGCTTGGGCACGGTTTAAGCCTCTGCGAGACTTACCGGCTAAATATTATTTTGGTTAACAAATATATTAGGCTAATCTAAAATACTGGGTGGTGGCGATGAAGCATCCACGCTTATTCGCTATGATAGGCCTTACGTTATACTGAAATACAATATTTATACTATTTTGGTGCTTCCTTAAAGTAGGCACCGTTAACCGCTTTATCTGAACGAATTGATAATGTGCAGGAGCAGACCATGCGACGACTTACCGCTATTTCAGCGGCTTTAATCTCTGCTTTGAGTATTCATGCTCAGGCGCAAACCTTATCCGGCGTCTACCAGGATGCTTTGGAGAACGATTACCAGCTGAAAATAGCCCAGTCTGAATTGAATGCGGTTATCGAAGACGAAAGTGTAGCCTGGGCGGGTGTTAAGCCTACGGTTACAGCCGGTGGCAGCCTGATGAATAACTCCCCGGATGGAACCTATCAGGGCAGTGATTTTGGTGACAATTACAACCAGGCACAGCTGGCACTGACCGTTACGCAGCCTCTGCTGAATGTGGGGAATATCGCGCAGATTGGTGTTGCTGAAGCGACTACTGAAAAAGCACGCTATGAGTATCAGACGGCAGAAATGGACCTGATGGTACGGGTAACGGAAGCTTTCTTTGGTGTCTTGCGCGCTCAGGATAATCTGACCTCTGCCCAGGCGCAGGAAAAAGCGATTAAGCGTCAGCTGGCGCAGGCCAGGCAACAGTTTAAGGTTGGTCTGATTCCTATTACCGGTGTTAACGAAGCTCAGGCCGCTTATGATGGTGCCCGTGCTGCCCGTATTGGTGCTGAGGGAGCCTTGCTGATCAGTGAGGAGTCTTTACAGCTGCTGACGGGTAAAAGTTATGGCAAGCTGAATACTTTGGCGGAAAACTTTCCGGTTGAGTCACCTCAGCCGGCAACGGTTCAGTACTGGATCGATCTGGCTCTGGCGAACAACCTGGATGTGAAGGCTGCCCAGAAGCAGAAAGACGTCGCAACGACAGCCGTAAAAGCCGCTAAGTCTGCATATTTGCCTTACATTAATGCTAAAGCTGAGCTGAGCTACCAGAATACGGATTCCTCTGCGGAAACCGATATGACTAATCTGGCTTTGGGTGTTGAAATGGGCTGGCAGGTTTACGCCGGTGGCTCGACCAGTGCCAACATCAGAAAGGTAGGCCACTACCTGAATCAGTCTGAACAGGGGCTTGAGCTACAGCGTCGTTCTACAGCATTGAGCGCCCGTAGCTACTACATTCAGGTAACCACCAGCGTACAGCAGGTAGAGGCCCGTCGTCAGGCGCTGCTCTCTTCTGAGAGTGCACTGCGTGCTACCCGCTCCGGTTATGAGGTAGGTACCCGTAACATTGTTGATGTGTTACAGGCGGAGCAGGCTTTTTATAGTGCGCAAACCGCTTATCTGGATACCCGCTACAGTTACCTGATCAGTATGATCAAGTTGAAGCAGGCTGCAGGTACGTTAAAACAGGATGATATTGCAGCTCTGGATCAGTGGTTGCAGAAAAAAGCGGGTTAATTCTTACTAACCTGATAAGCCCCTCTTGCAGGGGCTTTTTTATTTGAGTTAGGGTATACCCTAAGTGTGATGTTCTATTTTGAAAATAGATGTTGCCCAGTTGAAGAAAGCATTTAGAGTGGTTCGAAAACGCTGGAGTAGGCAATGAATACGCAAGGGAAGGCTTATATCAACCCCCGCTTGTTTGATACCGGGCTGGTAGTGCTTTTTAAATGGAGCGGAGACCCGGTTGCCGGGGATTTGTGGCCGGTTCAGTTTGTAACCGACAATATTGCTACTTTGTCTGGCTATACCGCCAGCATGTTTCTTGAAAAGAAGCAGGTCTATTCTGACCTGGTTCATCCTGAGGACCTTGAGGGCCTGATACGCGATTTTTCGCAAGCCATTAATTCTGATACTTCCCATATTACTCACAATGATTACCGGCTTTGCCACCGTGATGGTCACTATATTTGGGTAACCGGCGTAACGATGGTCCACCGCACTGATACCGGTGCTCCTGAGGGGTTTAGTGGTTACTTAGTGGATGTCAGTGCGTCCCGTGAACAGCGGCAAAGTTGCGAGAATGACAGCGATCAGCGTTATCGCCAGCTGTTTAAACGTAGCCGGGTTGTTGAGCTGTTGCTTGACCCTGAGTCTGGTGATCTGATCGATGTAAACGAGGCTGCTTGTCGTTTTTATGGCTACAGTTATGAGCAGTTTACTTCTTTGAATGCTTCCGATATCAATGTGATGTCAGAGGAAGAGATTGCTCAGGCGATGGTTGAAGCTGAACAGGAGAAGCGTAATCACTTTATCTTTCGGCATAAATTGGCTTCCGGCGAGATAAGGGACGTTGAAGTGCACAGCGGCCCGGTAGAGTTTCATGGCCAGACACTGCTGTACTCCATCGTCCATGATATTACACATCGTCTTGAAGCCGAGCGGGAGAAAGAGAAGCTTTCCAACGCGCTGGACCAGAGTGGCAGTAGCGTTATGCTCACGGATGCAGAGTATAAGATTGAGTATGTTAACTGGCAGTTCTGTCAGGTATCCGGCTTTTCTCCCGAAGAGGTGATTGGCCAACATGTTGATTTTATTTCTTCGGGGCGGACCTCTCCGGAAGTA
>JBLWVL010000066.1:0-11352 GCA_048268485.1 Oceanospirillum sp. | reverse complement strand
TTTATGGCGGCATCCGCCAGCGTCTTGGCTAATACCGCTTCCTGATCCGGCAGAATGCCCAGGTCAATCACCTCACATTGCAGCTTTTTCAGCAGCGCAATCAGAGAGTAACGGTTAGTATCGTAAATACTGTGTGCCGGTAATGGCCTCCCCTGAGCCACCACCTCATCACCGGTGGAAAACACAGCAACCCTCAGCGACTTAAATACGGCAACCTCAGTCAGCCCCAGAGAAGCGATCAGGCCCTGATGAGCAGGTGTTAATCGTGTACCGGCTTTCACCGCAATCTGACCCGTTGCCAGGTCTTCACCGGCCTGACGGATATTGTCGCTCAGGCGCAGGGATTCCGGCTTTTCGACCACCACTCTGTTGTCACCTGCCTGACAGATCTCACGCATCACAACGCTGTTGGCTCCGACAGGTACAGGAGCACCTGTCGTAATGGTTACCGCCTGACCGGTTTTCAGTTCACCATCAAAGCCATGACCCGCCAGCGCTTTACCCACCAGCTCATACGCTGAGGCAAAGCGGTCACCACTATCTTCCGGCAATGCCAGAGCAAAACCGTCCATCGCAGCATTGGTCTGGGCCGGTACATTGATCGGCGAGACCACATCCTCAGCCAGAACACAGCCTGCCAGTTCTGCAATCGGCAGCTGGATCACCTCGGGTAAAGGAGCGCCATAAACCCCATCCAGCAATGCCTGCCGGCCCTGTTCAACACTCAGCTGCCCTGGCTGGTCAAAGCAGCTTACCGCTGCCTGAGGGATATTCAGTTCTGATGCCATCACAACGCTCCTTGTTTGTTTTCGGTGCCGGATTCAGTCTGCAATGCCAGACGCTGCTGCTGAACCTGCTCAATCACAAATTCAACAATCACCTCAGGATCATTCAGATCCAGCAACGGCAGAGCCTTAACACGATCTCCCCCACCGCTCAGGCTCTCTTTCAGTTTAGCGCCATCATTGGTGGCAATCGCAATAATATTACTGTCACCCAGAGCGATCACTGGTTTACCGGTGGCTGGACGGTGTATCTCAATTTTAGGAAAGGGAACAGCCTTAAAGCCTTCGACCAGAATGCAATCCAGACGGTGCAGTGGCAGATAATCGATCATCTCATGCAGATCCGGGTCCTGAGCTTCATCACTTTCCGACTCAGAAAAATCCAACATCATTGCCATACGCTGACTTGAAGCCACCAGCATAGGCGCAGCCCCGGCTTTACGCAGTTCGAAGCTGTCTTTACCGGGGTGATCAACCTCAAAAGCATGATGCGCATGCTTTACAACCGCTGTCCTGAGTCCCCGTTTAACCAATAGAGGTAATAATTTTTTTAACAGCGTAGTTTTCCCGGAGCCACTAAACGCAGCAAAACCCAATACAGGTAGGGGGAAGTTCAGCATAAGCATTCCTATTTTCTGAACATAGGCCGGACTGAGCGGGCAGTATGTTTTTCAGGTCTCGATGGTTAATAAGATACAGAGCAGCAAAGAGTATTCCACGCCCTGCCTGAACCAGATCAAAAAAGCTCCAATAAGATCCATTTAAGCGAGGTATTCCATCATAAAGCCAGATCACTCGTATAAGAAGCAGCACCACAGATGAGAAACACCAACATTGAGAAACACCAACATAAAGTACGCCGTAATCCATAAAAAAAACCCCGGTTAAAAATAACAGGGGTTTTCCGGTCATCTTGGTTAGGTTTATATATGCGAAGAATAAAGGGTTAACAGACTACCAGCCCCGATCAGAGACGCTGCTCCAGCGCCTGAACATCCTGCACGGTATTCAGGTTAACAAAATCATCAGAAGAACCATCAAAGCGGACAACGGCCATGCGATGCTGCATATACCAGCGATCAATTTTGCGCTTACCGGCTGCTAACCCCTCCTGCAGACTCGGAAGCAAGCTACGGTGCATAAGAGAGATAACCGGCTGCAGGCGTTCACCATCATGAACCACAGCAACATCAGCACTCTGATCAACAATCGCAGCCGCCAATTTCTGAACAATATCTTCCGGTAGCAGTGGAATATCGCAGGGAACAAACAAGATCCAGTCCGTTTTGGCTGACACCAGCCCTGTCAGCATCCCCATCAAAGGGCCATGGTAACCTGGCTCAATATCTTCAATAACCTCACAGCCCAGAGACCGATACTCTTTCTGACTGCGGTTTGCGTTAATCAGCACACAGCTTACCTGAGAAGACACCTGATTCAGCACATGACATATCATTGGTTGGCCATTAAAGCTGACCCATCCTTTATCCTGACCGCCCATCCGCTGCCCCTGACCCCCGGCAAGAATAACAGCGGTAATCTCTGAAGGGCTGATGGTATTTAATTGCTTTGACATCGATTGAACCACTCCTGACGAAATCCCTGTATTAAGGTCTGACATAGCGATTCCTGCGCACATCAATTAAAGAGACATATAAAAAAAGCGCAGCCCTGTTACCGATACGCCATCAGACTCAGAGCACAGCCGCTTCTGCAAGGGCTGAAGCCGTTAGCGTGCCAGAGGCGATCAGCCAACGGGTATTACATAACTCAGTCAATAAGTTTTCCTGGTGAGAACTCACCATAATAGATGCGCCTTTTTCAATCAGATCCGTTACTAAGCGGTACATCAATACGACAGAGTCATCATCCAGATTGGCAGCCGGCTCATCCAATAATAAAACATCCGGTTGCAGCAACCATGCACGTAAAAGAGCCAGGCGCTGCCGTTCACCGCCGGATAAGGTCACCGCATCCTGCTGACGCAAACTATCCAGACCGGCAAGTTCCAAACCAAGGTCAAGGGCCACGCGCGCCGCCGGGCGCTGAGCCGATGGCAGGGAGCGAATCACAAACTGAAGATTACGCTCCACACTACCAGTAAAAAGATAAGGTGTCTGGTGCAAATAGCAGATTCTCGGCTCACCTGCCCCGGATCGCTTTTTAAAAAGCTTAAGACGGCCCTGTTGAACAAGCTCAAGACCGGAAAGCAAACGCATCAGAGTCGTCTTTCCGGAACCATTCGCCCCCTGTAGCCAAATATGCTGCCCTTCGAACCAGGTCACATGTTCAATATAAAAAAGTGGCTCAGCATGATCCGGCCAGCTTTGGTGAAGCTGCTCAAGACTGAGTAAGCCTCCTGAGCCTACCGGCATATACTGTTTACCCGCGGTGGATCTTTCCGCCGGGTAAGAAGATTTATCAAGCACAAAAATACCTTAATCAGCGGCTTGCCAGCTGCCCTTTGCCACGAAGCAAACCCATTCCAACATTCAGAACCATTGCTAATATAAAAAGAACCAGGCCTAAAGCAACCCCCTGCGCATACTCCCCTTTCAGGGTTTCCAGAGCAATAGCGGTCGTAATGCTTCGGGTATAGTTGAGAATATTGCCGCCCACCATCATGGCGCAACCAACCTCCGCAATAATACGGGCGAAGGCTGCAATAAAGCAGGCATACAAAGCATATCGCACCTCCAGCATTAAAACCCAGAGGCAACGAAACGGGCCGGCCCCCAGCATTTTAGCTGTTTCCCAGGCACGTTTATCAGCCCCCTGAAAAGCACTATGGCTCATCGATACCAACAGCGGCATACACAACAAAAACTGCCCGATAATCATCGCATCCTGAGTAAACAGCAAACGCCAATCTCCCAAAGGGCCAGCCCTGGAAAGCAGCATAAACAGAATCAGGCCAACCACAACAGTGGGTACAGCCATTAGCGTATGGGTCAGCGACAGCAGCAACCAACGTCCGGGAAACCGCCAATAGGCCAGGGCAAAACCGATCAGCGTCGCAGGAACAATCGCCAACACCAGTGCAGAAAAGGAAACCCGAAAAGAGACCGCAATAATGGTCCACAAGGCATTATCACCGGATAACAGAAGTTCAACTGCAGCAACAAAAGTCTCAGTCAGTGAAGCCATTTACGGTAGCGCCTTATATTTATTTTTCTTTCAAACATAGGATAAAGGGTACAACAAAGGAGTTATTCGTAAACTCAATGGAATTAATCCGGCCTGAAAACAGAAAACCTGCGGATCGCATATATCGCCACCCGCAGGTATCTTTTCACAGACAATAGAAGCCGCACCAACCACTAAGCCAGCACGACTGAAGCGCCTGACAGCGGCTTATTTAGCGTTTGCGATAAACAGACGCTCACCGTGCAGACGGAAGTCATTAATACGCTTTTGCGTCTCGTCAGAGATCAGCCAATCGCTCAGCGCCTGAGCACCTTTAGTGTTCAGACCATCGTATTTGGCTGGGTTTACCAGAATAACCTGGTATGGGTTAAACAGACGCTTATCACCTTCAGAGGCGATGGCCAGATCAACTTTAGATTTATACGCCAACCAGGTACCACGATCTGTCAGTGTGTAAGCCTGCAGCTCTGAGCTGATCTGCAGTACCTTGCCCATACCCTGACCGACTTCGCGGTATCCTTCAAATGGCAGAGAGGTGCCTGCTTCTTTCCAAAGACCCAGTTCTTTCTTGTGGGTACCGGAGTCATCACCACGGGAGATAAACAGCGCCTGGTTATTGGCTATTTTAGCCAGGGCATCTTCAATACTGCCTGCAGACTTAACACCTGCCGGATCATTCTTAGGGCCCACCAGAACAAAATCGTTGTACATGATACCGCGTGGCTGAACCCCGTGGCCTTCATCAACAAATTTAGCTTCTGCTTTAGGTGCATGGGTCATAACCAGATCCACATCCCCATCACGGCCCATACGCAGCGCCTTACCTGTACCAACAGCAATCACCTGAATGGTCGCACCATTTTCTTTTTCAAACTCAGGTAACAGGTAATCCAGCAGACCGGAGTTATAGGTACTTGTTGTCGTCGCCAAACGAACAATCCCCAGATCTTCAGCATATGACTGAATTGAAACTGTCGTGGCAAGAACAGCCAACGCAGCAGAACGGATAAAGGTTTTTAGCTTGCTCATTTTAGGTGTACTCATGCTCGTCCTTTAAATGCTTCAAAGTGCAATATTTGTTATGATCAGACCCCTTTTTGAGCAAGATAGATGCCAAAAAGCAGCAACCTTGCCATACCTGACCTGCAAGTCAGAAATAATCATTATATCTGACGGCAAACCCTCGACAGAGATCAAAAAAGGGTCATATTGACCCATAAAAAAAACACAATAGACAAAATGACACACCCGGGCATTCTGATAATATTCTCAATGACACAACACCCCGGCCGTCGGTTTTTAAAAGCAAAAACAAAAAACAATCGATAAAGACAATAAAAAAACGCAACTTACACTACCGAGCACAAGAAACGACACAAGGTTATCCATGGATAAAAAACCTCGCTTTGCGGCATTAGACACTTCCCATGCCCCCTTAATCTCCGGCAGTTTATCTCCTGCAGTTTCGGTTCTGATCGTTGATGACGAGCCCGGCATGCGCAATTTTCTGATTAAGGCTCTTAGCAAGCGCTTTGCCTTGGTTGAGTCCGCAGACAGCATTGAAACCGCTGAAGAGATTCGGAAACGCTGCCATTTCGACCTCATCATCTGTGATATCAAACTTCCCGGCCGCTCCGGCATAGAGTGGCATGAAGCCACAACGGATGATGAGCGCCGAAGTGACATTATCTTTATGACAGCATACGCCGACCTGGAGACCGCCATCGAAGCACTTCGTGCCGGTGCCAGCGACTTTATTCTGAAACCCTTCCGGCTGGAGCAGATGATGGCGGCCATCGACCGGTGTGTTGAACGCCGCCTGATGGCCCGGGAAAACTTCGTGCTTAAACGTGAGCTGAATACAGTTTACAGCTCAGGCAGCGCCATGCTCGGAGAAAGCCAGGTGATCCGGGATGTCGACAGCATCATTCGCCGAGTTGCCCCAACACCATCAGCGGTTCTGATTGAAGGTGAGTCCGGAACGGGTAAAGAGCTGGCAGCCCGGGCCCTGCACGAAAACAGCGGCCGCACCGGAGCATTTGTCCCGGTGAACTGTGGAGCGATTGCTGCGGATATTCTGGAAAGCGAGCTATTTGGCCACACCAAAGGTGCCTTTACCGGCGCCCAGAAAGCCCGTGAAGGTCTCTTCTCCTTTGCCAGTGGCGGCACGCTGTTTTTGGATGAGATCGGTGAAATGCCGTTAGCCATGCAGGCAAAGCTGCTTCGGGTACTGGAACTCAAAGCCGTACGGCCGGTGGGTAGCGAGCAGGAGGTCAGCATTGACGTCCGTATCGTCGCCGCCACCAACCGTAACCTGCAGGAGGAAGTCAAAGAAGGACGCTTCCGTGAAGACCTTTACTACCGTCTGAATGTACTGACATTAACCCTGCCACCACTGAGAGATCGCCCGGAAGATATTCCAACACTGGTACACAGTTTTTCCCGCAGGCTTTCTAAAGAGCTGGGCCTGCCCCCTGTTCCTCTGACTCACGAAGATATGACCGCTATTTCAGGCTACAGCTGGCCGGGTAATATTCGTGAACTGAAAAACTTTGTTGAACGCTGCATCCTTTTGGGACGCCTGCCCATCGAAACCTTTGTCAGTGGGGACACTCTGTCCCAGAGCAGAGAAACGGCTCAGACCGAAGGCCGTGGCTACCCTTCATCCTGGGCGATGGATGAAGTGGAGAAACACCATATCCTGCAGGTACTGAGCGAGTTCCAGGGCAATAAATCTGCCGCTGCGCGTCAGCTGGGTATTTCACGCAAAACACTGGATCGAAAATTGCAGGCCTGGGATGAAGCTCAGGGCTCTGAATCCTGATGTCACCCACACTGAAACAGGCAGAACGACGCTGGTTCATGCGCTCATCAATCCGAATTAAAATTCTGGGGCTAAGCCTTGCTCCTTTAGCCCTTACGCTTGCCACTTTGATTGGTATGACCAGCTACTGGGTTAACAGCTACTCCACCGATCTGCTGGATCGAAAAGTACGGGCCGACCTGTCCGTAGCGGAGGGCTTTCTCAACATCCTGCAACAACAGGATCTGATTAACCTGAAACAACTGAGCCTGAACCAACAGCTTCAGGAGAGCATCGAACGCCAGCAACCCGCCCGTATCAGCCAGCAGCTTTATAACTTCAAGATGCTGCACCGGCTGGACTTTGTACGTATTATCCCTGCCCACCAGCTCAGCGAACGGGTTCTGAAAGAGCCCAGCCTGGGACAGATCGCTTCTCAGGTACTGGCAGGCAATGCGGACGCCGGCCTTCAGCTTATCAGCCCAAAAGAACTCGCTTTTATTGACCCTTTGCTGATTAAACGGGTGCGTATCAGGCTTCTGGATACACCGATGGCAGAATCAACAGAGCGCCATTTTGAGGCCCGAGGCATGTTTATCCGGGCGCTGCACCCGATCAACAACGCAAAAGGGGAAATGATCGCCCTCCTGGACAGTGGCCGCCTGCTGAACCGAAACAACGGCTTTGTCGATGAAATTCGCGACCTTGTCTACCGGCCAGGCACCCTGCCTGATGGCGGCCTGGGCACCGTCACCCTGTTTCTGGATGATGTCCGTATCAGCACCAATGTACCTAACAAAAACCTGCCATCACCTTCCGGCATAGAGAGCGACCCCACCCCCGCATCCCGGGCGGTAGGCACCCGGGTTTCTAAAGACGTTTATCAGAAAGTCCTGCTCAGGGGAGAAAGTTGGGTAGATCGCGCCTTTGTGGTTAACGACTGGTATATCTCAGCTTATAACCCCGTGGAAGATCTGGCGGGTAAACGTATCGGCATGCTCTACACCGGATTTCTGGAAAAACCCTATAAGGAAATTCACAACCAGACACTACTGAATCTGACACTGGCGTTTGTCCTGGTGGCGGTTATTTCGGTATTTCTGGTACTGCGCAGCACCGGCCTGATCACCCACCCCATTCGCCGTATCCACAGTGTGGTTCAGGCGGTCAAAGCAGGTAAACGCCAGCGTATCGGCATGATGGACACCCAGGACGAATTCAGTGAACTGGCAGAACAGTTCGATACCATGCTCGACCTGCTGGAAGAGCGTAACCGGCAGATTCAGCAGGCCGCCGACGTCCTTGAGCATAAAGTAGAGTCCCGCACCCAGTCCCTGCAGAATAAAACCCGTGAATTGGAAGAGCATATCCGGCTACTTCAGGCCACCCGTGCCCAGCTGATTACCAAAGAGAAACTGGCCGCCCTCGGTGAACTGACCGCAGGTATCGCCCATGAGATTAACAACCCCGCAGCGGTAATTCTGGGCAATATGGATCTGCTGCAGGCCACTCTTGGGGAGCACGCTGCAGATGTTGAAGAAGAGATCGAGCTGATCATTCAGCAGGTTTACCGGATACGGGCACTGGTCAACAATCTCCTGCAGTACAGCCGACCCGGTGAATACACACAATCCATGTCACCGCTGGATATCAATCAGGTGGTGCAGGATACCCTGTTACTGGTACGTCACACCCTTGAAAAGCAGAACCTTGAGGTAAAACTCAGCCTGCATGCCAAGTGCTCAACAGAAGCCAATGTGCAGCAGCTGCAACAGGTACTCGTTAATCTGGTGATGAATGCCGCGAACGCCTCCCAAAGCTTCAAAAGCATCCATATCCGCAGCCACGACTGGTATGAAGATAAAGTACTGAAAGGCGTTGTGGTCGAGGTGGAAGATTCCGGCATGGGTATCGCCGATGAGATCCTGCCCCATATCTTTGACCCTTTCTTTACCACACGGGATAACGGCACCGGCCTTGGGCTTTCGGTCAGCTACGGTATTATCCGCCGCTACGGGGGGGATATTCGGGTTCATAGCGAACAGGGGCGTGGCAGCACCTTCAGTGTCTATCTGCTGCAGCAGGCGCGCTATAACAACAGCGATCAGGCCACCACCGAACAGCTGCTGGCAACCTTGTCAGAAGCCCAGAGAAAGCGCTGATCCGGCGCTTTATCTGTTTAACGCCCCCTCCTACTCGCTCCCACGCTCAACCAAACTCACGCAATCACTCTAAACTTTGGTCTATCCCGACCTGAATTCGACCTGAATCATTTGGTTTTTCCAAAAAAGACTTCTAATATAGCCGATCGCGCTGGTTCACCCTTTTTATTCAGGCTATTCACCGCTTCATTTAAGAAAACCATTATGTCTTCAGAAGAATCAACACAGGCCAACACTTCAGCCAAGACCCCGGCGAACCGCTTTGTCTTTCAGGCATCGCTGCCGGTGATGTTTGGCTATATTCCCCTGGGCATGGCCTTTGGCGTACTGTTCAGTGATCTGGGCTATCACTGGTTTTTTGCCACCCTGATGGGCGTCTTTATCTTCGCCGGAGCCGGACAGTTTCTGGCAGTAGGGTTGCTGGCCAACAGCGCCGGTCTTACGGAGATGTTTATCACCATCTTTCTGCTCAACTCCCGCCATATGTTTTACGGTATCTCTCTGGTGGGCATAATTCCCAACAGGGGATTAAAACGGGTATACCAGATCTTTGGTCTGACCGATGAAACCTATTCCCTGCTGACCTCAACCCGACTACCCAAGTGGGTCGACCCGGCGGAATTTCAGTTTAAAGTCACCCTGTTTAACCAGGTTTACTGGGTGATCGGCTGCACACTGGGAGCCTGGCTGGGCGGCCAGATCACCTTCTCCACCGCAGGTATCGAATTTGTCCTACCCGCGCTCTTTATGGTGCTGACCATAGAGCAGTACAAAAACCTGCAAAAGCCCGCACCTTTTGTACTGGCGCTGACCATCGGCATTCTGACCCTGCTGTTTATCAGCCGTGATCAGATGCTGTTGATCTCTATTCTGCTCAGCATGAGCGTTCTGTTAATGATTCACGCAGGTAAACGATGGAATCCGCGAGCTATCTCCTCACCGTCATCGCAGTAATGACCGCCGCCACCTTTCTGACAAGGGTACTGCCTTTTGTACTGCTTTATAAGGTTGCGGATCATCATATTCTGGTGTTTCTGGGAAAATACCTGCCACCGGTGATGATGGTTCTTTTGGTGGTGTACACCTTTAAGAATGAAGATCTGGCCAGTACAGGTTTTCTGCCGGAGCTGGGGTGTTTAGCGCTGACTGCAGCGCTGCACCTACTGTTTAAACACCCACTGGTGAGTATTCTGGGGGGAACCGGGGCTTATATGGCACTGGTGCAGATGGGGGTGAGTTAAAACCGGCCAAGCGCTACAATTTCTATCTGGCTCCCACGCTCCGCGTGGTAGCCTTCGCCATATAATGATCAGGGATTTGAAGCGACAGATGGCGCATATTCCCGCACAAAGCTCCTCTCGTCGCAGGTTGGTAAGCGCCCGGCACCGTACCAGCCAACAACCTGAAACCCGATTGGCGCGCCATCCGACATTTTTTTATACGCCAGATACCAAACGCCCAGCTGGTGTTTATTAACAAATACCAGCTTTGTCTAATTTATGGATGCCTGGTATTCCGATAAACATCAGAGCGATGCCCGACTTTTATAACCTGTACTACAAGCTCATTTTCTCTAATTTCATAAATTATTCGATAAAGGCCTTGCCGGATACGATACAGGTCGTGCCCACTCAGTTTCATCGCCCCATCTCTTCGAGGGTTTTCAGCTAATGAGTCGATTTTTGCGAGGATTTTTTTAACATCTGATTTAGGCAATGTCCTAAAGTCTTTTACTACAGATTTCTTGAAGGTGATTCTATATTTTCCCATCAGCTTCCAAACTGTTTAGCAAGTCCTCATAAGAAATTTCAGGTTCACTGGCTCTCTGTCTTACTGCAGTCAAGTCTTCTTGATCTTCTTTCATAAGAAGTTTCACTGCCTCATCAATGAGTTCTGATATTGAAGTATCCGATGAGGCTGCCCGTAGCTTTAAAGCATGATGAATTGCAGGCTCGAAATAGACAGTCGAACGTTTTGATAAAGCACTCATAAATAACCCCTTAAAATAACAACGCTAAAACATTGTAGCGCTAAAATATCATAGCGGCTAATTGTTACTCATGAACACCTAGCCATACCTATCTGGCTGCAGATGGCGCATATTCCCACACAAAGCCCCTCTCCTCGTAGGCTGGATAAGCGCCCGGCACCGCACCAGCCAACAACCTGAAACCCGATTCGCGCGCCATCCGACAGCTTGTTACGCACCAGTCGTAGGTCGGATAAGCGCCCGACACCGCACCAGCCAACAACCTGAAACCCGATTGACGTGCCATCCGACACTTGTTACGCATCAGATAGAAAAGGCCAGCTGCTGTTTATTAACAGGTATCAGTTGATGGTTAATTTATGGGTGTCCTGGTTTTATGAACACCTTCATTAATACTGTTATTTCAATATTCCAATAAACCCCTTCCCATACCAACAGACATCATCCCTTGAAAGCAATGAGGCG
>JBLWVL010000065.1:0-12017 GCA_048268485.1 Oceanospirillum sp. | reverse complement strand
GTAAAACATCAAAGCGAATACCGCCCGCAAGTGGTTAGCTAACCCTTTACGGACGGTTCGGAGAGATGGTATCTACATGGGGAATGTATCAATACGAGCGGAGTCAGTCCGCGCCTTTAAGGCACGCCTTTAACCCCGCTTCTAACGCGTCGACGCCCTCAAACGGCTGGGGGCTGATCAGTTCAAAGCGTGAATCCCGTCGGTAGGCGATGGGGAAGCGGTCGGATTCGCTGCCAACCCGGTTATAGAACTGCCACTGATCACGTACCCGGTACACGGCTTTCAGGCGTAGCAGGTTGGGGATGGCATCCATCCAGCTGACCAGTTTGGCTTCATCAAACTTATCCTCCGGGTGGCATAGCCAGCCAAGGGTATAAACTCCTGCCCCTTCCCCCGATAACGAAACCGGTTGTCCCGGTTGAACTTTTTGCAGGGCGTCGGCAGCAAAGGTATCCGGTGTCGTCCCGGTCGGTTGGTGATGATGGTGATGCCCATGATGGTCGTGGTCGTGGTCGTGGTCGTGGTCGTGGTCGTGGTCGTGGTCGTGGTCGTGGTCGTGGTCGTGCTTATGATGGCCGGTCAATTCCTGCTGATAAAACACGCCGTCACGGCTCAGGGCTAACAGGTCAAGGGCGATCTGTCCCTGCCGGGCCCGCACCACAAGCTGTTTGGGTGGAAACATACCCAGAGCGGCCTGTTCAAAACGGGCGGTTTGCTCTTCCGTCGCCAGATCGGTTTTATTCAGTACCAGAATATCCGACAGGCTGAGCTGATCCTGAAAGATCTCATTTTCCTGCACCCGGCGATCTTCAATCGCCCGCGGGTCAACCAAGCAAATCACGGCCCGCAGATCCAGTACCGGGGCAAAAGTCTCACTGGTTAAGGTGTCAATAATGCCCGCCGGATGGCCAATACCGGTCGGTTCGATAATCAGACGATCCGGCTTGTACAACCGAATCAACTTGACCAGCGTTGCCGAGAGCACAACGCCCAGACTGCAGCAGATACAACCGCCGGGTAACTCCTGAACCTTAAGCCCGCCATCACGGCCTTCCCTTCCTGAGCCGGTTTCCGGGTAGGCAGCCTGGTCGATACCGATTTGTCCGAATTCATTGACGATAACCACCCACTGCTCATGCTCTGGTTTTTGCGCCAGCAGATTACGAATAGCAGTGGTTTTACCCACGCCTAAAAAACCGGTAATCAGGTGTGTTGGAATCCGTTGGCGGGATTTTTGATCACCCGTAGCATCAGAGGATGGTGTCTGTGTTAGGCTCAAGGGGAACTCCTGCAAGACAGTCGGACTGCCGATAAGATAAATAAGATAAGATAAGATAAGATAAATAAATAGTGTAAGCCGATAAAATGTTACAACATAACATTTCAGATGTCTGCCGGATAACTCCTGAAACTCAGTATCGTTAAAGTTAAACAGGTGCCCTTATGCGTCACTCCAGCCGAAACCCTTTTTTACGCCTGCCGGTCACCCTTGGCAATGATGTGATTCACCACTTAATTCATGCGGATCATATTCTGCAGATCACCGCCGAAGATGAGCTTTCCTGCTCAGTGGAGCTGGTCAATGGCAAAGAATACCAGATAGAGCTCAACCTAAAGACGATGGAACACCTGCTGAATCAGGCCTACGGTCATGAATTAGCCAAGCCACCCCTCGACCTGTAACCCTATCTCTCATCCAACCTGTAGTCAGCCTGATTTACCGGAGTCAGGCTTTGCGGAAGTATCGATAAAAGCGCATCAGATCCTGCTGCGCCTGATGGCGTGGCATCAGTTCAAATCGTACCTTGGTATTAGGGTGACGCTGGGCCAGCTGGCCGGTATCCGGCGGGTAAACACAACCCAGCTTAGGATAGCCACCAATGGTCTGACGATCCCGCATTAGCACAATGGGTTGACCATCCGGAGGAATCTGAATCGCCCCCAATGCAATACCTTCAGAGGTAATGCCTGCCTGTAACGCTTTAATAGGTGGGCCTTGCAGTCGCACTCCCATTCGATCACTGTCCGGCAAAATCTGGTACGCCTCACTGAAGAAACGCTCCAACTGCTCAGCCGGAAACTGATCATACTGATAACCGGCAATCACCCGAAGCACCAGAGGTTCAGTGTAATCCGGCAGGTAGTTATTGCTGACTCGCTTACCGATCAGTTTTTGCAGTTGAGGGTCTTTGCGATGCTCCTGCTCCGCACAGGGCAGGCAATCACCAAAGCTAAGCAGCTGCCCCTCTCCGGTCAGGCCACCCATCTGCTCCCGTTGAACAGTGGCAACACTGCCAAAACACGGAGAAACCTGAAAGCCGCCCTTCACGGCCAGATATGCGCGGGTGCCTGATCGGGGGTAGCCAAATTCCAATCGATCTCCGGCCCGTACCGGAATCACCTGCCAATTAGCGGCAGATTCATCATTAACAGTAATAGCAAGATCGGCACCGGTCACTGCGATCAGGGTGTCCACCTGAGCCTGCAGTTTAAGACCACCAAAGCTGATCTCAACAGCAGCAGCATCCCAGGGGTTTTTCAGCAGATGGTTAGCCCAGAGAAAAGCATGTTCATCCAGCGGGCCTCCGGTGGTCAACCCCACATGCTGATGACCCAGTCGACCGGCATCCTGTAATTGAGACATCAGTCCCGGATGAATCACGGTAAAGCCTGTTTTCAGGCCTGAGCTCAGATCAGAGCATTCGTCACTGTTTTTGACCTGAGCAGCGTCTGTTTGCATTTTTTGGTCAAGTGCAGCATCGGCATTCTCATCAAGAGTGCCACCCAGTGCCAGAAACTGCTCCCGGCTGATGGGTTCAAAGCGTACCGAGCTCCCCGGAGCTAAAGGTGTCAGTTCCGGCAGAGAACGATCGATCATCGCCTGGGGCGTTCGGCCAATAATATTCCAGCCGCCTGGGGATTCCAGCGGATACACCGCTGTTTGCGTACCGGCAATCGCAACGGAGCCTTTGGCAACACTAAGGCGTGGAGTAGCATGGCGGGGAAGTGCAATGGACTCATCCACATCCCCCAGATAGGCAAATCCGGGAGCAAACCCGATGGCGGCAACACGGTAGCTTTTCTGACTATGGCGCTGAACCACCTCATCCACTGTTAAGCCCTTAGCTCTGGCCAGTGCTTCCAGATCTGGTGCCACCTCAGGATGGTAATAAACGGGAATTAAAACCTGCTGACCGGCGCTCACCGTCTCTGAAGGGTTACTCCCCCAGTGCTCGGTCAAGGGTTCCAACAGCGACTCAAGTTGAGCTCTAAGACTGGCAGAGTCGGTCTGCAACAGATCAAAAGTAAGTAGAACCGTGGTATATGCTGGAATCAAGTCGGTTATACCGGTCAGTCCCCGAATCTTTTCGCAGGCCTGGGCGATACGGGCACTGAGCTGAGCACTGGGTTGAGCGGCAAAATAGAGTATCAGACTATCGGTAGAAGCTGTTTCAATACGCACCATGGGGTTATCACTTCCGGTTGTTTCCAGTGGATCTGGTCGTTTCAATCGCTCCGGGACGGATCAAAAAAAATACCGAATCCCATATCATCATAAGCATTCTTTAATACGCCTTCAGCACCTGATGAGTTCGGTCGGCAAAAGCCTCGAACATCAGAGGATGTACTTACACTCTCTGCCAGCGGCTGTTGCTGTGTGTTATCTGTGTAGCCAGAGGACATCCGGTGCTGCATCATATCCTTGTATAATGCGCCGTGAGGTTTGATATAACAGACACTTTACCCCCGAGGCTGAGAGATTCCCTGCAGACCAGTGACCAAAACTCTCACCCAGATCACAATTAAGCTTCATATTTCTGCCTGTTGGGGCAAAAGGATTATTCTGCACCGGGAAGGACGCATCACAGGTCACGATTATGCCAATAATCGGTTAAAAGCGCTGTTTTTATTACACTTTTCACCTTAACACAGTTAGATTATAACCTGTCGTATTTATGACCTGAACCCTGGGTCAATCCGAGTGCTGCTTCAAAAAGTTTCCACCTGAAGCCAGAATAACCTCGCAACCCTTAATTTCCGGACTAAAGTCTTTTGAGGCGACCTTTACTATGCCGACAACTGAGCCGACACCGTCAATGGTAACGTCAATAACAGCGGTCAACCCTGCATCCATCGATATGGCAATCCCAGCTGAAAACACTTATAGCAGCATTGCTGTGATCTATACCGGTGGCACGATTGGAATGGTCGACAGTGATAAAGGACTGATACCCGGCGGCAATATGGCTGATCGCCTGCTCAACCAGCTGCAAACCCTACCTGAAAAGCGACGGCTGGCACTCCCCTGTTTTGACCTCCTGACACTGCCCCGGCTGATCGACAGCTCGAATGCAGAACCCAGGGACTGGTTGAATCTGAACGATTTGATTCGTCACTACGCCAAACACTATCGTGCCTTTATCATTCTGCATGGCACGGATACGCTGGCCTATACCGCTTCTGCCCTGAGCTTTCTGTTACCACAGAACCTGCCCTGTATTGTCACGGGGTCTCAGTATCCACTGGAAAAAGAGGTCAGCGATGCCCTGAACAATGTGGAAGCCTCTCTGCTGGTGGCAAACAGTCTGATCAATCAGCCCCTGGCACATAATGCCGGAGTCATCGTGTTCGGCGACAAAATTTTACAGGGAAACCGCACCAGTAAGATCAGCACCTATTCACCACAGGGTTTTAGCAGTATTAACCGACCCTCTCTGGGCAGTTGCTCAGAAGGCAAACTGAGCTGGTCGCCTTCTGCTGAAGCTTCTTCTCAGATGACACCTATGCCCGACGCCGACTTCCCGCTGATCAGCTCTGAAGCAATTAATGGTATTCCCCAGGTGGTCATACTGAAACTTTGGCCTGGCATTCAGGCAGAGCAGATCGAAAGCCTGCTGGCAGAACCCGTTAAAGGCGTTATTCTGGAAAGTTACGGCAGCGGTAATGCACCGGATCTGAATCAGCCATTACTCGATGCATTTAAAACGGCCACCGACCGCGGCGTTATTATTGTCAATCGCAGTCAATGCCCTGAAGGCTCCGTTAGCATGAGCTATGCCGCAGGATCGGCTCTGAGCGACGCCGGTATTATCAGTGGTTATGATATGACCTGTGAAACCGCCTTCAGTAAACTGACTCTTCTGCTCTGCAGTAATTTAAATAACAAACGGGTAAAAGAAGCATTTAAATGAAACCATTATGCCGAGTGTAGCGTATAGTCAATGTCATACTGAGCCAACTCAAAAGAGAACGGAATAATGCCGGAGCACGACACCAAGAGTACCGCTGAAAACCCAAACACCACGTTTTACCGGGACTTACCAGCTGTTACCGACTTCTCTCTGCTATTGAATCTTGATGCCTACCAAACAGTACCGGATAGCTGGTATGTGCTGGTAGCCGATGTGGTGAACTCTACCGGTGCCATTCTGAATAACCGCTACCAGGATGTGAACACTCTGGGTGCCAGCTGTATTATTGCCGTATTGAATGCCTGCGAGCAGGTGATATCGTCTACCTGTGAAGTGCCGGGATCAGTGGAATCTATTGGAGATACGGCAACATCTGTCCCGGCAGCTCAAAGTCGTGAACATATCCCTTATGTCTTTGGCGGGGACGGAGCCTCTTTTTGCATTCCGCCCTGCTATTTGGATGCAGCCCTGGCCGCCCTGAAGGGTACTCAAAAAGTCTCTGCTGAAGCTTATAATCTGGAACTGCGCACCGGCTTTGTAGCCGTATCCGAACTGAGGGCCGCTGGTCATGAGTTGCTGATCAGTAAGATGCAAGTTAGCCCACATGCCTTTCAGGCCGCATTTGCCGGTAGTGGTATGACCGAAGCAGAAATCTGGCTGAAAAAAAAACCCGAGCAATATGCCATCCCGGAATCCATTCCTGCAGAAGCTGATTTTTCCGGTCTGCAGTGCCGGTGGGACCGCATCCCCAGCCCACGGGAAGAGACAGTTTCGTTGCTGGTGGAAAGCCAGTGCGAAACACTACAGCAACAGAGTCAGCTGTATCAGGATACACTCCATAAAATCACTGAAATATACGGCGACCGGGACCAACACCACCCATTGCAGGCCAATAAGATGCAGTTAACGCTCTCCAATAAAAAGCTGAGATCGGAAACCCTGCTCTATAGTGCTGGAAAAAGCTGGCCCTACAAACTGGGCTACGCTTTAAAAATCCGGTTTATTGCCATTATGGCTCGCGTCATGATGGCCCGTGATATCGTTATTAAGGGCTATGACTGGGGTGGCTATAAAGAAGATATGATCCGCCACTCGGACCACCGGAAGTTCGATAATATGCTGCGTATGGTAATGGCCGGTACTCCGCAGCAGAGAGCGCAGCTGGAAAACTGGCTAAATGCACAGCAAAGCGCAGGAGTACTCCGCTATGGGATCAGCACCTCTGAGGCAGCACTATTGACCTGTCTTGTGTTTTATCACGGTACAGACCATTTTCACTTTGTTGATGGTGCCGATGGTGGCTATGCTCTGGCTGCCACTCACCTGAAACAACAGCGGAAAGCATCGTCCGACATAAAGGCAACGACGGCTTACAGTGCGCCGACATAGAAAACAACCCGGATCTACTGTAAATTAATGGCCATATTCTGTTTCTGTTACCCACCACTATAGCCCGGCAGCCCGGCATAAACGCCCGGTCTGAAACCGAACGACATAAACAGTCTCTATATAAAACGCTGAGCAGGAAGCCCTCATGACCGAAGAAGAATTCAAAGCATTGCAGCAATGGCATAGTAATGATCTGCTGGAAGGCGTCCGCTGTCTGATGGCCGTCACTGAAGTGAACAATCTGACCGATCTGTTCCGCCTCAATGAGCTAGCGGAAAGCTATCGTCAGCATTATCCACTACCGAATCAAGAGTGACGGAGACGGTAAAATACCCGTCTCCTGCTTTACAGCGCACCGGCATTTCAATAGAGTTCGCCCTCTGCAAAATGGGGTAGCGAGCAATGCAACAACAGCCAAAATATCAACAGCACGATGTGATTATTATTGGAGCCGGTGCGGCTGGCCTGATGTGCGCCATCAGTGCCGGCCAGCGCCAACGTGATGTACTGATACTCGACCATGCCCGTAAAGCCGGTAACAAGATTATGGTATCCGGCGGAGGTCGCTGTAACTTCACAAATTATTATGTTGAACCAAACCGCTACCTGTCCCGCAACCCACATTTCTGCAAATCTGCCCTGAGCCGCTATACCCAATGGGATTTTATCGCTCTGGTGGACAAGCACGGTCTGCCCTACCACGAAAAGGAAGAGGGCCAACTATTCTCGGATAATAAATCCAAAGCGATTCTGGATATGATGCTGCAGGAGGTCGCCGATGCCGGTGCCCGACTTCGCCTGAAAACCGACGTTCAGCAGATCACCCGCCTGCCGGATACCACCGCGCCTTACCGTTACCAACTGACCGTGGAGCAGAACGGGCTGAAAGAAACACTGCACTGCCAGTCACTGGTTATCGCTTCCGGTGGCCTTTCCATGCCCACCATGGGAGCTTCAGGCTTTGGTTATCAGGTGGCTGAACAGTTTGGTCTGACAGTACTGCCCCGCTCCGCAGCTCTGGTGCCTTTTACTCTGCAACCGGAAGAGAAGAACCTGACCGAGCCCCTGTCCGGCCTCAGTACACCCGCGATACTGAGTTGTGAACCCGCCAAAGGCAGCAGAAATGATAAGGGAAAACCCCGGGAAGGTATGAGCTTTAACGGCAGCCTGCTCTTTACGCATCGGGGGCTGAGTGGCCCTGCCGTGCTGCAGATCTCCTCCTACTGGCAGTCCGGCGATACCCTTGAGATCGACCTGATTCCGGGGCTTGACCTGAACGAACACCTGAAAGAGCTGCGCCAGAGCCGCCCTAAAGCAGAGCTGAAAACAATCCTTGGTGAACACTTACCTGCACGCCTGGCCAAAGCCCTGTGCGAACACTGGTTTGACAACACCACCATCAGTGAACTGAGCAACGCAAAAATTGAAGAGATCGCCAACAAAGTACATCACTGGCAGCCGAAAATATCCGGCACCGAAGGCTACCGCACGGCAGAGGTGACCCTGGGCGGCATCGATACCGACGAACTTTCTTCCAAAACCATGGAAGCGAAAAAAGCCCCCGGCCTCTACTTTATTGGTGAAGTGGTGGATGTCTCCGGCCACCTGGGTGGCTTTAACTTCCAGTGGGCATGGAGTTCAGGGTGGGTCGCCGGGGAAGTGGTTTAACAAAAGAACTGAAAGCTGATACTCATCAGATAACATATCCAGAATAATAAAACATGCAGAAACAGTTAATCCCATTACTTAAGGACGTCCGTCCCTAACCTCAGTATGTAATAAAATATACATTGTATTGATTAAAATGAGGCTTGCATTTATTATTACGCATACAGTAACATACTGAATAAAAGGAACTTTTCATGAAAAAGCAAGCAATAGCCACAGCAGTTCTCATTTCTGCTCTATCAGGCACAGCTCACGCTCAACAGGCAATCCAGCTTCTTGCGGGCACTGTAAATATGACAGCTGAAGCATCGGCATCAGCAAGCTATTTTGGCTCTTCAACTTCATATTCAACGTCAACAGATGATTCAGGAGGCATATTCGGAGCAGGTTATATTCTGAAAAAACAGCATGAATACATCGGTGCTCATCTATATGCTCCAAATGTTGATGACGCAGACGCTCTGATTGCAGAAGCCTCATATCACAGAATGATAACCCCAAATGTATATGCAGGCCTAACTGGCGGATATATGCATTTCAAAAGCGACAGTGATGAGGCTGAACTGGATCTAAGTGGTTTAACTTTTGGTGCCAGTGCGGGTGTTTTACTTCTTGACGATCGCCTGGATATTAATTTCAAGTATCGCTTCCTGAACGGGGATAGTGATTCTTTCGAAATGAATGAAAGTGGTATTGATATCACATCCAAAATTGAGCTTGAGTCCAGTTTTCAGCTGACCGCCGCTTACAATTTTATGCTGTAGCCTACAACTGAGATCGCTTCACATGCGATCTCTTTTCCCTAAGTATAAACCTTCAGCTCTGCAATCTCTCCTGTAAAAAATCACGTATAATCCATTCACTATGGCTTTAATGATATAGGTTTGGTATGCCCCCTGAACATATTGAAAAAACAGCAGAAACCTCAGTGCTACCGGAAAACCTGAATATGGATTTCAGCCAGCGCCTTGCCATTAACACCGGTGAAATGGATTGGCTACCCAGCCCGGCTAAAGGTGTGCGCCGTAAACCGTTAGAGCGGGCGCAGCGTGAAGCCGGACACACCACCAGTATTGTTGAGTACGCGCCGGGCACCAGCTTCAGTGAGCACCGGCACCCGCTGGGTGAAGAGATTTTTGTTCTGGAAGGCATCTTTTCCGATGAAAATGGCGATTATCCTGCAGGCAGTTATCTCCGTAACCCGCCGGGCAGTCGGCATGCCCCTTTCAGCAAAGAGGGCTGCAGGATTTTTGTGAAGCTGAACCAGTTCGATCCGAAAGATCTGGAGCAGGTACGTATCCAGACGGTAGAACAGCCCTGGCGACAAGGTATCGGTGGTTTACAGGTGATGCCATTGCACGACTTTGAAGGTCAGCATACCGCCCTGGTGAAATGGCCTGCCGCTGAACGCTTCCAACCCCACCGACATTTTGGTGGTGAGGAAATTCTGGTGATATCCGGCACCTTTCAAGATGAATATGCCAGATATCCGGCTGACAGCTGGCTGCGTAGTCCACACCTGAGCCAGCATAACCCCTTCGTCGATGAAGATACTCTGATTCTGGTTAAGGTGGGGCACCTTCCTTCGGGGAATTAGACACCACGTCCGTTACCTGTTTCTTACTCCGTTACCTGTTTCTCGGAATTCTTATCAAAAACATGAACTCTGTTGCGCCCGGAGTTCTTCGCCTGATAAAGCGCCAGATCGGTTCGCTGATACCAGTGAGAAAAAGTATCTTCCGGGTCAAGCTGAGATATGCCAATGCTAACGGTAAAGGCGGCAGTACCTTTAGCTGATCCCTCTTCAATCAACCGGCGATACCGCTCTGCCAGTTCTCCAGCGGCACTCAGCTCTGTATCCGGCAGCAATAGCAGAAACTCTTCTCCCCCCCAGCGCACCAGATGATCAGTTTCCCGCACGGCACCCGCCATAACCGCACCGAACCAGCACAGAACATCATCCCCGACTTTATGGCCCAGTGAGTCGTTGATTCTCTTAAAATAGTCAATATCGAGAATCATCATACAGACTGGTGTCTGATAACGGCGACAACGCGCCATCTCCTGCTCAATAAGAGGTTCCGCACCGTGGCGGTTCATAAGCCCGGTTAACTGATCGGTTCGCGCCAAATTAAGGGCAGCTTCCTGAGCTTCTTCTTTCAACCGAACCTCTTTTTTTAGCATAAGGTTCAAGCGTACATACCAGATGATCACGCCGCCCAGAATAAAAATCGTCGCAAAAATCCCGGCAAAAGTTATCAACCAGTCATGCTTCGCTGCGTAACGGGTAGAAACCCAGCGATTGATAACGTCCTGCCGGCTGGACTGAGAAATCTGGCTAATCACTTTATTCAGTATTGAATCTAATGGCTGCAATTCGTTACGTACACCCATTGAAAGCTGCCAGAATCTATCAATCTCGCTACTGACTTTAAGCTGACCAAGGTAGTGTTTCTGTACCCAGTAGCCCGCTGTGATCAGGGAATCAATATAACCAAAAAGCTCACCACTGCGGACCCTGTCCATCCCTTGCCCAATGTTCTCTACTTCCACAAACGTAAGATCAGGATATTGCTTAATCAACATAGGAGTATAGGCGTAGCCTTTAACAATACCGATTCGCTTGTCTCTCAGGTTATTTAACTTCGGCATATAGGCTTCGTTGATACCGGTAACCAATACCAGAGGAGATTCAATGAAGGGGCGGGTAAAGCTCAGGAATGATTCCCGCTCAGAGGTTTTCATAATCAGAGGAAAAACATCACACTCCCCTGCCTGTGCCTGTCTTAGGGTCTCAGACCAGGAGTCACTCGCCAAAGGCGTAAAGCGTATATTAAGCTGCTCAGCCACTAAAGCTATAAGCTCAGAGGCAATACCAGTATGCCGCCCATCTTCCAGTCCTTCCAATGGCATCCAGTCAGGATCGACACAGAGCTTCAGGTCAGAATGCGCACGTAAAAAGCGCACCTCTTCAGCTGTCAGGCCAGCTACATTATCGGAACGAATCCCTTTACCCATCCAGCGCGATTTCAACCCGGAAACAAAGCTCAGCGGCATTACAGCTTCCCCCTTGGTCAACACACTCTTCAGCAGCGTATTGCCTTTCTGCACACCCATCGATAACGATGTTTGACGGGGCAGCTCAAGACCCGGAACCTGGCCGATCAACAGGTTACTTAACCAGTGCTTTTGAATATAAAAATCCAGCGATGGGTAGCTGCTTACCGCAACATCAGCACGACCGCTTGCCACCGCAAGAACCGCTTCATCAGTTGATGCTGTCACTAAAAGGAAAATATGAGGGTAATGCTCTTGCAGATAGTCATGCAGAAAAGTATTTTTCGCCACCGCAATGATCTGCTTTTCCAGGGGAACCCCAGCCTGATCACGGTGAAAAACCGCAGCACTGATATACTCAATATGCTTAAAAGAGGTGAAATCAATGTAAGCACTGCGCTCTGAGGTTTCTACGATAGTGGGAATAACATCCAGCTCTCCGGCACCGAGCATTCTTAACGCTTCAAACCAATGAACACCGCTAACAAAACGTACTTCTTTATCAAGCAGCCGCCCCATCTCCCGCATATAGTCAACGGTATATCCCTTTAAAACGCCACCTTCCGAGTAACTGAAAGGAGGAAAGCTATCCAGAGCCAGAACCGACAGATAGGGCTTAGTATCGAGATAAGCCTGCTCTTTTTCCGTTAACAACCCTGATGCCTCAGAAGGCCCCACAAAAATTGTACAGAATAGAATCAGAGCTGAACA
>JBLWVL010000064.1:0-12144 GCA_048268485.1 Oceanospirillum sp. | reverse complement strand
TCAAGTCAGAAAATAACCTGTTGCAGGCACAGGCAAAACGTCTGAAATCACCCGCTTGTAGCTCAGCTGGATAGAGTACCTGGCTACGAACCAGGCGGTCGGAGGTTCGAATCCTCCCGAGCGGGCCATTATTTAAAAACCGTAGTCCTAACAGACTGCGGTTTTTTTTCGTCCGTACTTTTTTTCTGACCAAGCCATGATGCTGGCCTACTCAGGCAGATAATGGGCGTAATGGCGCTCACCGGCGGCACTTTGCTCCAGTAGCCGGAACATCTGCTCGGCATCCCGGCAGGTTTTTACCGCATCAAATAAATTATCCACAGGCACAAAGCCTTTCTTTATCATCCCCAGCCATTGTTTACCCCGTGCCAGCAGAAACTTGCCAGGGTAATCTTGTAACTGCATGCGTCTTAGGTAGACCAACAAGGCCGCACTCAAATCGGCTTGGCTGGGTAGTTGCGGGTTATCATCAAGAATCCGGCGGGCAAGGTAGGGGTCTGCTAACAAACCACGACCCAGCATAAGATCAGTACAGCCGCTGACATCACGGCAGCGCCAGTAGTCGTCGAGACTCCAGATTTCACCGTTGCCGATAATGGGGATACGGCTGACTTCCCGTAGCCGGTGCAGCCACTCCCAGTGAGCCGGTGGTTTGTAGCCATCGGTCTTGGTGCGGGCATGAACGACAAGCTCTGTGGCACCACCCTTTTCGATTGCGCTGAGATTGTCATAAACCTGATGGGTATCTTCATAGCCCAGGCGCATTTTGGCGGTCAGTCGTGCCGGGGTTGCTGCCAGTGCTTTAGAGCAGGCGGCGACAATATCGTAAATAAGTTCGGGTGTTTGCAGTAAAACTGCGCCGCCTTTATGTCGGTTAACGGTTTTTGCCGGGCAACCAAAATTCAGGTCAACCACTTGTGCGCCTAACGTGGCGGCTTTTTCGGCATGGGCGGCTAACAGCTGAGGGTCACTGCCCAGAAGCTGAAAATGTACCGGAGTACCCTGGCTGGTTTGGCTGGCGGTCAAAAGCTCCGGGCAGGTGCGTATAAAGGCTCTTCTTGGCTGGAGCTCTGCGGTGACACGCATAAATTCGGTGACACAGAAATCCACACCGCCAATCTCACTGATCAGTTGGCGTACTCCTGCATCAACAACGCCTTCCATGGGGGCCAGGGCTATTTTTGCTGTTTGGAGGGAAGCCGATAGCCTTGTATTCGCGGATCGGCCTGTCTGCTGTTGCTCAGCTGATGCGAAACTTTTCTGTGGTGCCGAACTTTTCTGAGACGTAGTGGTTTGCGGGTTAACTGTGGTTTGCGGGTTAACTGTGGTTTGCGGGTTAACTGTGGTTTGCGGGTTAATCGTGGCTTGCTGAGGCATGGTATCTGACCGGATTTCTGTAGGGTTGCTCTGGTGTAGTGATCGGTCATCAACTGCTGTCGACCGGCATCGGGCTTTCTTTTAATTCCGTAGGCTATGATCTGAGATCTCACCTCCGGGGAGGGGCATCATATACCGCTCAGGGCTGTGATCATATAACGCTCAGGGCATTAGACTAAAGCAGAAGTTCTGATCATCACGCGGAAGGTGGGCTGACTTGCCGGTCTTAGATATTGTCAACAATAGACAGTAGTTTTATTGCCTGTGTTTATTAATCAAGGTAAATTATCTCGGCTGCCGGATCTGTGTCATGGGCGAGAGCATAGATTGGGTGGCTTGCAAAACATAAAAAATGTGCTGCAAGAGACAATAAAAATGGTGAAAGGCTAAGTAGTCTGACCCAACCAAAAACAAAACGAGGAATGGCTTAATGCACTCTTCTGAGCTGATCTCCGAAGGTATCAATCTGATGCTGTTCGGTATGGGGTTTGTTTTTGTCTTTCTGACGTTGCTGGTTTTTGTAACAGGTTTGATGTCCTCTACGGTCAATAAACTTGTTAAACCAGCACCAGAGGCGACAAACAAGCCAGCTCCTGTAAGCGCATCTGCAGCCGGTAATCAGGATGAGCTTATCGCTGTGATGACAGCGGCGGTTCATAAATACCGCTCCGGGCGCTAAGCGTTCGTCAGCAGGTATTCAATTCCGGTAAGTAAGAGCAGACGCTTTTAGCCAATAAATCTCATTAATATGGAAAAGGCCAAACCCATGACCGAGTCCAAAAAACCACTAGGCATTACTGATGTCGTCCTGCGTGATGCCCATCAGTCCCTGTTCGCAACCCGATTGCGCCTTGATGACATGCTTCCTATTGCAGAGAAGCTGGATCAGGTCGGCTTCTGGTCGCTTGAATCCTGGGGCGGCGCGACATTTGACTCCTGTATCCGATATCTGGGTGAAGACCCATGGGATCGTATTCGCGAGCTGAAAAAAGCGATGCCTAATACCCGTCACCAAATGCTGCTGCGTGGCCAGAACCTTCTGGGCTACCGTCATTACGCTGACGATGTGGTTGATAAATTTGTCGAGCGTGCTGCGGCAAACGGTGTGGACGTATTCCGCGTTTTTGACGCGATGAACGATCCCCGAAATCTTAAGCGCGCCCTTGAGGCGGTTAAAAAGGTAGGTAAGCATGCCCAGGGCACGCTGTCTTACACCACCAGTCCTGTTCACAACCTGGACGCCTGGTTGAGCCTGGCCAAAGAGATCGAAGATATGGGTGCCGACTCTATCGCGATCAAAGATATGGCCGGCATTATGACCCCTTACGATGCCTATGAATTAGTATCTCGCCTGAAGTCAGAGACCGATCTGGAAGTTCAGCTGCATGCCCATGCAACTTCCGGTCTGTCTGATATGACGATTCTGAAAGCGGTAGAAGCCGGTATTGACCGTGTGGATACAGCGATCTCTTCTATGTCGATGACCTACGGTCATACGGCGACTGAATCTGTTGTGGCTGCCCTGAAGGGAACGGATCGTGACACCGGTCTGGATCTGCTTCTGTTGGAAGACATTGCGGCTTACTTCCGTCAGGTTCGTAAGAAGTATGCGAAGTTTGAAGGTGCACTGCGCGGTACCGATTCCCGTATTCTGGTGGCTCAGGTTCCCGGCGGTATGCTGACCAATATGGAAAGCCAGCTGCGTGAGCAGGGAGCGGGTGATAAGTTTGATGAAGTTCTGGCTGAGATCCCTAGGGTACGTGAGGATCTGGGGCACATCCCTCTGGTAACGCCAACGTCTCAGATTGTGGGGACTCAGGCGGTACTGAATGTGCTGACCGGAGAACGTTATAAGAGTATCTCAAAAGAGACTCAGGGCATTCTGAAAGGTGAATACGGTTCTGCACCGGCTCCTTTTAATGCTGAGCTGCAGGCTCGGGTTCTGGATGGTGCGGAAGCAATTACCTGCCGTCCGGCAGATCTGCTGGAGTCAGAAGTCGAGAAACTAACGGCTGAACTGAACGATCTGTCAAAAGAGAAAGGCTTCAGCCTTGCCTCTGAATCTATCGATGATGTTCTGACTTATGCATTGTTCCCTCAGATTGGTCTGAAGTTCCTGGAGAACCGTGGTAACCCGGATGCATTTGAGCCCGTTCCAACAGAAGAAGAAGGTACTAACGCCGTGAGCAGCAATAAAAATACCGGTCCTGAAGTTTACACCATCACCGTTAACGGTCAGAACTATGTGGTTCAGGTCACCGAAGGTGGCGATATTTCTAATGTACAGCCAGCTGCAGCACCTGCTCCGGCGGCAGCCCCGGCAGTATCCGGTGGTGGTGAGCCTGTTGCTGCGCCTCTTGCCGGTAACATCTTCAAAGTACTGGTTAACCCAGGTCAGTCTGTTCAGGAAGGTGATGTGATCATTATTCTGGAAGCGATGAAGATGGAAACTGAAGTACGTGCACCGCGTGCGGGTACGATCGGTAGTGTCGATGTTCGTGAAGGTGATGCTGTTACTGTTGGCGATACCCTGGTAACGCTTTAAGTCCTGCTGAAACAACGAGGTTGATCAAATGGAACAACTTTTGAGCTTATGGCAGGGCTCGGGTCTTTATAATATGGGGTTAGGCCAGCTGACGATGATCGTTATCTGTATGCTGCTGCTCTACCTGGCTATTGTGAAGAACTTCGAACCTTTGCTACTGGTTCCTATCGGTTTTGGTGGTCTTTTGGCCAACATTCCTGAAGCGGGCCTTGCGCTATCGGCGGCTGAGCAGGCGATTCATTTCGCTAAACCTGAAGTGCTGGCGGCGATTGCCCAGGCGCTGGATGCGAATACTGCAGACCCTGCCGTACTTAAGCACCTGGTGCATGAAACAGGCCCGAGTGCTTATGCTGCGGCTCAGTTAGCTGCTCAGGATGCCGGTTACAGTAACGGTATGCTGTACAGCTTCTACTCCGTGGCGATTGGTAGTGGTATTGCACCCCTGGTGATCTTTATGGGTGTTGGGGCGATGACCGACTTTGGCCCTTTGCTGGCAAACCCTAAGACTCTGTTCCTGGGGGCTGCGGCTCAGTTCGGTATTTTTGCCACGGTACTGGGTGCGGTTGGTATGTCTGCCATGGGTCTGATGGACTTCTCTGTTCAGCAGGCTGCAGCGATCGGTATTATCGGTGGTGCGGATGGCCCGACATCCATCTATGTGGCAAGCCTGCTGGCTCCTGAACTCCTGGGTGCGATTGCGGTTGCGTCCTACTCTTACATGGCTCTGGTGCCTCTGATTCAGCCACCGATTATGCGTGCCCTGACCACACCGGAAGAGCGTAAGATTGAGATGGTTCAGCTGCGTACCGTATCCCGTGCAGAAAAAATCATTTTCCCACTGGCTCTGCTGGTGCTGGTGGCGCTTCTGCTACCGGATGCTGCGCCGCTGCTGGGTATGTTCTGTTTCGGTAACCTGATGAAGGAATCCGGTGTGGTGGATCGCCTGAGCGATACCGCTCAGAATGCGTTGATTAATATCACCACTATCTTCCTGGGGCTGTCTGTTGGCTCCAAGCTGATTGCGGATAAGTTCCTCGCAGTAGAAACACTGGGGATTCTGGCGCTGGGTATTGTGGCATTTGGTATCGGCACAGGCTGTGGTGTTCTGATGGCGAAGCTGATGAACAAAGTGACCAAGACTCCGGTGAACCCGCTGATCGGTTCTGCCGGTGTTTCTGCAGTGCCTATGGCGGCACGGGTTTCCAACAAGCTTGGACTGGAATATAACCCGCACAACTTCCTACTGATGCACGCCATGGGGCCAAATGTGGCCGGTGTGATCGGTTCTGCAGTTGCTGCTGGGGTGATGATCAAGTATCTCGGTGGCTAAGCTGTTGCTGGGTTGATCGGAACAAAAAAACCACCGTGGATCATCACGGTGGTTTTTTTATAGCTGCTTTTTTTATGGGAGCGCTTTTGATGTGGTTTTATAAGAGTTCTGCTGATGGCGCTGAACGGATGCGCCGAAACCCGCTATTGAGGGTGGATCACACAGAACCCTCTCCGCTGGATTCTTTGATAAACAGCTGAATAAAACTATTGAACAGCTTCTCATCAAAGTGGTGCGACATCTTATCTTTCATCAGCTTGAGTGCTTCAAATACGGTCATACCTTTCTTGTAGGAACGTTCGGCGGTCAGAGCATCGTAGATATCAGCCAGTGCGCAGATCTGACCAAACTGGTGAAACTCATCCCCTTTTAAGCCGTAGGGATAACCGGAGCCGTTAATTTTCTCATGGTGCTGCAGCACGGTAATTTTACGGATCTCATCAAGAGAGTTTGCCTGCTTCAGTAATTCAGCACCCCGTTCAGGGTGATTGCGCATAATGGCAAACTCTTCATCGGTTAACTTGCCGGGTTTATTCAGAATACCAGGGTCAACCTGTGATTTACCGATATCATGTAAAAAGAAGCCGACACCTAACTCCTTCATCAGCTTATCGTCTGAGGTTTTCAGAATATGTTTGGCGATCAGCAGGGATTTTACACCGACATTGACGCAGTGAGTGTAGGTATAGTAGTCATGTGAGGTGATGCGTAACAGGCTGCCGGAGACATCTTCATCGGCAATAACGCACTCTGCCAATGCGATGATCGGTTGGCTTGTCTCCTCAATCAGCTGTTCTGTGACAGGTTCATTCATCAGGTTATGCATCAGACCGCTGCAATGTTCAAATACAGCCGAGGCTTTCTCTTTTGCTGGTATTGATGCATTGAGTACAAGGCTGAGTTCCTCGGATGGGCGGTTTTTTTTGCCCCACTCACTTGGGTCTTCCGTAGGATGGTTCGCAGGAAGTTTTACCAGAGGCTCAGTTGTCATGGCGTTCAGTTGTGACGGTCTCACAGACTAATCCTTTCAATGTGTCTTAGCTTAATAAGGTTGAGGGCGGCTTTATGTTAGCTTTTATTGATGTATATCATAGAATATTTTATTGGCCAGATAACCTCGGAAAAACCCTGAGTTACTTTATTTAGTCGGATCTTTTCACACGGTACTTGTTTGTAATGATTTGTATGCACTTATAATGTTGAGGGCTATTCACGGAAATAAAACAAGCTGCCTTTTCGATACCCGTTTTCAGTCAACAAACTTAACGCCATAATAGGCATTCACTCGACCAAAGCGATAGTTATGGATTTCTTAGCAGCGTTTTCGCCACTGACCTCAGTGGTCATTCTGATTATTATGGCACTGACCCTTTATTTTCACGGGCCGGTTTACTCTTTACGCACAGTAAATGCAGCGCCTTCAATTCTGACCAGCATCGGAATTTTTGGCACATTTCTGGGTGTGGCCTTGGGTCTGATGAATTTTGATACCACGGATATTGAGGGCAGCGTTCCTCAGCTGATTGAGGGTCTGAAAACCGCATTCTGGTCTTCGATTGCCGGGCTTTTGGCGGCGATGAGTATTAAGCTGCGTCACGTTATTAAGCATGTTCGCAATTACGAGGCCGAAACCACATATACCGGCGCAACAGTGGATGATCTGGCGACCTTGCTGGGGGATATTCGTGCGGTGCTGAATAAAGCGGGTCTGGCAGATATTGGCGATAATATTCAGGCAGGCACCAGAGGGCTGGAGCAGCATCTGGAACGGCTGGAAACTGTGATCAGTCAGTACCAGGAGGAGATGGTCTCAGCCAACAGTAACGCGTTAACATCAGCGATAACCGACCTGATGACCAGCTTTAACGATAAAATTACCGTGCAGTATGGTGATAACTTCCGGCAGCTGAACCAGGCGGTGGGTCGCATGGTTGAATGGCAGGAAAACTATAAAGGCGAGCTGGCGAAACTGCTTGAGCAGCAAAAAGCCAATGGTGACGTGTTGGACAAAGCCACAGAAGCCTATCAGACCATGGTGCAGCATACTCAGGCCTTTAATGAGGTCTCTGAGAAATTGGGTGATGTGATGACAGGTCTGCAGCAGCAGTCAAACTCCTTAGGCAGCTATCTTGATAGCCTGGCAAGTCTGGTAAGTAAAGCTTCTGATGGTCTGCCCGCCCTTGAAGGTCGTATTATGGCCCTGACCGAAGAGCTTGCCGGAGGCATACGGGAGAGTCATAAACAGATGAATGATCTGCTGACACAGACCTCCTCCACCATCGAGAAAACCGTTATTACCGTCAACCGGCAGTTAGTGACCGATATGGAGCAGGTTAACACCCGCCATAGCGACATAATGCTGCAAATGCTGGACCGGAATGAGAAGCAACTGGTACGTATGGACAATGCCATGGAGCAGGAGCTGACCCATGCCCTGCAAACCTTTGGTGGTCAGTTAACGGCGTTGTCAGAGAAGTTTGTCAGTGATTACTTACCACTGACTGAAAAATTGCGCCAGGTTGTTCAGATCTCAGCTCAGCTACCTGTGGAAGGACGATCCGGGTCAGTACCCGCCAAGACTTCAGCCAGCACATCTTCTGCCGCACCTGGTAAAACCAATATCAATTCTGGCACCGCCGGTGCGACCAGCAGCAGTCAGCCTGTGTCAGTAACCGTTGAGGGTACTGATATTGAGAGTGCCGCTACTGAGAGTGCAGCCATTGAGAAGCATGATACCGGGAGTCATAGTGCTGACTCTGCCGTGCTTGCCCCTGTACCACCGGCAACTGGAATCGCGCCGGAAAATAAGAGGGATAATACACCGTTGCGGCCCGGACGCAGGGCTGCCAGAGCCGGAAGGAATGTGAAGTGAATCGGCTTGGCCCACAACAGGATGAAGAAGAGAGCCTGACCGCTGAAGAGGGCGCACACTGGGTTGCCGTCAGTGACCTTATGGCGGGGCTGATGATGGTTTTCCTGTTGGTCGCTGTGGCGTATATGGTGATTCTTGAGCGGGAAACAGAAAAAATTAAGCAAGTGGCGCTGCTCTATCAGGATCTGCGTGAACAGCTGTACCAGGATCTTTACAACGAGTTTAAAGATGACCTGCCACGTTGGGGGGCCGAGCTGAAAGCTGAAGACCTGAGCCTTCAGTTTTACAATACAGATGTGATGTTTGATCTGGGTCAGTCATCACTTCAACCTGAGTTTGAGGAGATTCTGGCGGATTTTTTCCCCCGTTACGCCCGTATCATTACCTCGGATAAATACCGTTATGATATTTCTGAGGTTCGTATCGAGGGCCATACCTCAAGTGACTGGACCAATGCCCGCAGTGTTGATGAAGCTTATATCAACAATATGCGGCTGTCTCAGGCTCGTACCCGTTCGGCACTGGGTTATGTACTTTCTCTGCCGGAAGTGAACTACCAAAAAGAGTGGTTAAAGGGGCATCTGACCGCCAATGGCCTTTCTTCGTCTAAACTGGTGATTGATAGCGACGGGCAGGAGAATAGCGAGCGATCCCGGCGTGTTGAGTTCCGTCTGCGAACCGATGCGGATGCCCGGATTCGTGAAATTTTGAAAGATGCTCTGGATAAATAATGCGCGGTATAGATGAGGGCGCAGTCTGTTGGATAAAGACTCTGGCGGATGGGGGTATAGGTTAAGCGATGAAGTTACCGGATTTTAATCAGCATGAGGGTATGCTCTCTCTGCGTCGTCAGATGAACGCACGCAGGCCCGGCCACTTTGTGTTATTTGATGCCAGTAAACATCTGACCGGTCAGGAGCGCTCAACGCTGGAAAATCAGGGTATTCAAACCACCTATGATAGTATCCGGGTTTTACCGGATCAGACATTGGCGATTAAAAATGGCCGGATTCTGGTGTTTTTTGCTGATGAAGGTGTTCCGCAAAAAGATGAGGGCAGACCGGCTCGCCGAAGAGAAAAAGAGCATTTTCACGTGGCTGGTTGCCGTATTTTACAGGCGCGTCATCATGAGCCCCTAGTGGCCACAACCTGCCTGTCGTCACCGTTTCCTGTGCCGGATAGTGAGCGCAAACGCCGTAGTCTGACGGTCTGTCCCGAGTGCCTTGCGCTGCTGGCTTATAAAGGTTTCAGTCTCACGCGAAATCGCAGGATACGCTATAGCGAAGGTTTGCTGAGAGGGTTCCAGCCGCAGGATTTTTTTCGGATGTACACCTTGTATCCGGTTCGCGTTGAGGGGCATTTATAGCCCCTCCTGGTGCGTACCGCCCTATTCAAGCATATCGCTCCATTGAATGGCGGATACCGCTCTATTTAATAGCGCGTACCATCTCATTTACTGATGCTATTGCACCTTATTTAATAACTTCGACTTCAGCTTTAACCGAATTGGCAATAAAGCAATTCTTATGGGCTCCGTCATGCAGTCTGTCCAGCTCTGCCTCTGTTGGCTGTTTGTCGCCACTAAAAGTGATTGAAGGGTGTAGTTCGATACGGCTGACAACTTTTCCGCGCTCTGCCTTGGTCAGAAAACCGACGGCATTATCCTGATAACTTTCAACTTTAAAACCCTTAATATCGGCAATGGCCAGAAAGGTCAGCATATGGCAGCTGGAAACGGCAGCGACCAGCATCTGTTCCGGGTCTGAGCACTGAGCATCTCCCATAAAACCAGCGGCTGAAGAGGCGTTGATGGTTTGTTCGCCGTTCAGTACAAGGGTGTGATTCCGGCAGAAGGTGCTGCTGTCTTCCGGGTGTGCTTTACGCTGCCAGTTCAGTTGGGCGCGATGTTCTGACATGGAATGTTCCTTTTTCAGATAAAACTAAAGATCAATTCTCAGGTAAAACCAAAGATCAGTGCTGAGTAATGTGTAAAACAAGCATGTTCTAATATTTGTGTGTTGCTAAGTCAATAGCTTAACGGCAGGCTGTCAGGCCGCATAGGTCACTAAAACTAAAGAAAGAAGGCTTAAAAGCTACTGAAGCTGAGAGTATGACAATAAAGAAATGGCAGGCAATAAAAAACCCGACAGAGTGACTGCCGGGTTTTAATATTCGATGGTGGGCCTGCTCGGACTTGAACCGAGGACCTAACGATTATGAGTCGTGTGCTCTAACCAACTGAGCTACAGGCCCTAAAGTTATCCGGCGTTTTTAACAGAAACTGAGCCGTAAAACTTAAGTGGGCAGAATTGTACAAAAGCTGAGCCGGATTCGCCAGTGTTTAAGCACGCAAACTGATTGATAAATTTGAGTTTTCTGTCTGAAACAGGATCAGGGTGATGGATATTGTCGCTCAGGTACTTTGTTTTATTCTCTGGCGGGCAAGAGTTTTATCTTCTGGGGCACAAGGGCCCGCTATTTTGCTTTGGCATTTTTTTTATGAAAAACTGCAAAAAGTTGTTGTAAAGCCATAAAGTCATGCTCTAATAGAGAGACTGCAGCTTGAGTTGCAGAGGCAATGATGGAACGTCCTTTGGATGAACCATGTAAGATTTTATTCCCGGTGAGTCCGGGCGCAAGCAAGAGTAAAGAGGACGTTATGTCAGGTTTAATTACTGGTACTGTTAAATGGTTTAACGACGAAAAAGGTTTTGGCTTTATTTCTCGTGAAGGCGACAGTGATGTATTCGTACATTTCCGCGCCATTAACGGTACTGGCCGTCGTAGCCTTGAAGAAGGTCAGCAGGTTACTTTTGAAGTAACTCAAGGCCAGAAAGGCCCTCAGGCTGAGAACGTAACTGTCGTTTAATAACAACGGCTTCGTTCTACCTGAATACCCGCTTATCCTGGCGGGTATTTTTTTGCCTGAAAATCTTCTGATGCCACATCGACAACCCAAACCGAAAGCACATCTTCATTTCCGCCACGGATCTGAAACCTGACATCTGCCTGCATCAGACGTATCCCGTAGATTTTTTCGTCAGCTTTGCCATGCCGGTATGCCGGGCGAGGATCTTGTTGTAATACCTGCTCGATCAGAGACTGTATCGCACCGTGCTTTTTTTCATAGGCGTTCAGAGCGGCTTTGCCTTCAGGTGTCCAGAGAACGGGGTGGCTCACCGGCGCATCCGGTGCAAATGCACTTCTGGCATCCTCTACTTTATCCACATAAGGGATATAGGGCTTTATATCCAGTACCGGTGTACCTTCCACCAGATCCAGGCCGCTGATGTGGATCAGTACCTCCTTACCGGTGAACACGATCTCTTCCAGCCTGACCACGGATAACCCCAGTGGATTAGGGCGGAATGTGGATCGGGTTGCAAAGACACCCAGGCGTTCATTGCCTCCCAGCCGAGGTGGGCGCACGGTGGGTTTCCATCCATCCCGCAGACATTGATGAAAAACAAACTGTACCCAGATATGTGTGTTGCCCTCCAGTCCACGTACGGCATCCGGAAGATTATAAGGTGGCAGCAACCGGATGGTGCCTGTTGAGGCTGGAGCCAGTCCTGGCTGGCGGGGAATGCCAAATTTCTCCTTATAACAGGAGTGAACAACACCAATAGGGGATAACGACAAAGTCTCAAGCAAGGAGATACCCTCAGAAACAGTAAGAACCGACATCCGACTGATTTTAACCCAGATGATGTATAGATGGATAAGCTATCCCTATTGGTTCGCAGTTTCCCAGGGGAATAAAGCCTGCTAGACTGCTTTTTTTAGAAGCTGGAAGAAAAAATGATCCGCAATAAAGTACTTGTTAGTGCCTGTCTGCTTGGCGAGCGTGTGCGTTATGACGGCTCCTCCCGTCCGGTCGCTCACAGCATCCTACAACAGTGGCAGCAGGAAGAACGTCTTGTGTCTGTTTGTCCTGAAACCCTTGGTGGTTTACTGGTTCCACGTCCTGCAGCAGAAATTCAGACAGGTTTCGATGGACATGATATTTATCATGAAAAG
>JBLWVL010000063.1:0-12647 GCA_048268485.1 Oceanospirillum sp. | reverse complement strand
GAAAGAAAGTGCATCTCAGGGCGGATATAATCCAGATGCCAATGGCAGCGCTCACTGATACTCAAATGATGCCTGAGTCGGGCGTGCAGGCCACCAGGGCCAAAGGCGCTGCCCACATAAGCATAAAAGCCCGGAACAAACTCTGTTTCAGTCAGTTTACCAACGCGGATGGTTTTAGCATGTTTCATCTCGAAAAAGAGCAGGTAAGAACCTTTTTCTTTGGGTAGCTGACGGGTCAATTCAGCAATCTCGAGACGTGACAGGTCTTTTATTTTTTTCATAGGGTCCCTGTTAGCATTCTTAAGTCTGTGTTTCTATAGAGTCACAGGCACTTTTTTATTATTGTTGCCTGGCCTATTTTTTTAAATGGTAATAGCTTATCCCGCTATTGATCATACTTATCGCAAGCATGAAGGAGACAGATCATGGATCTATCCATCCACAATATGACCAACCTGTTCAACCAGCTTGGTCTGCCCAGCGACGAGACATCCATTCAGCAATTTATCAAAGACAATGCCCCTATTCCGGCTGACCAACCCATCTATGAAGCCAGTTGCTTTACGGATGTTCAGGCAGCCTTTTTAGCACAGGGTCTGGATGAAGACTCAGACTGGAGCGAAGTTATTGATACCCTGCACAGTGCGTTATCTGAACCGGCAGAGTAAAACAATCACCTCGCCTAAACGATACAAAATAAGACAGCCTCTTTCAATTTAAGAAACATAAATTCCACTATTCAGGAGATACCGTTCGGGCGAACCCAGCAAACAGGCCGCCAGACGGTATCCCTGACTGTAAAGAGTTTTTAGCTTCTGCAGATAATCCGGTCAGAGTGATCCCTTCACTCTCTGTGATATATTGCATCAGCCTCATCAGGGCTGATATGCTGTTATCTTCTTGCTTTCTTATAATAAACTCCAGCGTAACATCGACGGTATATGACAATAAAAAGTGAACCTCCCAGTTGCTATTCAGCAGCTTATATAGCATCACCCAATCATTTCGTTATGCCGAATTCATCAGAATTCCCGGCAACCTGCCACAGACCAGTTCCGGCATCACACTTTTTTGCCTGCACAACCATCTTGTTTAAAGCAGACTTAATCATTAGATCTCTCTTTTATACAGGCCTGCAATCAGTTAGGCTGCTAAAAAACCGTTGGCAATCCGAAAATACGCGACTGGCAGTCAGCTACCAGTGCCTGGAACAACAAGGCATTGAATTAAGGTCAAAGAATTTTCAGCAAGTGAGGCAGCATTAATGCGAATACATGTTTTACAGCATGTTCCTTATGAAGGGCCGGGCAGTATTGCTCGCTGGGCAGAAAAAAATGGCCATACGCTGACCACCACGCATCTGTATAAAGGTGAAACCCTGCCATCTCATGATGATTATGATCTGCTGATGATTCTTGGCGGCCCTATGAGTGCCAACGATGATTTCAATGTGGACTGGATGCAGGCGGAAAAACGCTTCATCCGTGACGCAATGGATCAGGACAAAATGTTGCTTGGCATCTGTCTGGGTTCTCAGCTGATCGCTCGGGTACTGGGCGCTACCGTCAGTAAAAACCAGGATCGCGAAATCGGCTGGTTTCCGATTACCGCTACACCCAACGCCATGGTTTTGGGGCTGCCGCAGCAGTTTCAGGCCTTTCATTGGCACGGTGACACCTTTACCCTACCAGACGGTGCTAAATCTATTGGCAGTAGTGAAGGTTGTGCTCAGCAGGGCTTTATCTATCAGGAACGGGTCGTAGCCCTTCAGTTCCATCTGGAAACCACCCCGGAGGCCGCACGTGAGTTGGTCGACGCCTGTCGGCATGAGATCGATGAAGAAAGCCCCCACACCCAGCCTGCGGAAGCGATGCTGGTGGACTTTGAACTCTTCTCCGAGGCCAACCAGCGCATGGAGCAGATTATGAGCTATATGCAGGCTCAGCTGGAGACGACCGCTACCACCAGTTAATCACGCAAGCCTGCAGGTTCGCTTCAACCAGCAACGGCCAGACATAATAAAGCCGGAATTTACCCTTGATAAATTCCGGCTTTTTTATGACCTGAGAAAACCAGCAAAGCCGCTTCTCTCAGAGGTATCAGATCAAAAAAGCTTAAAGCGTCTCAAGAACTTTGGCCAGACGCTTCAGGCCTTCTTCCATATCATCCGGCGTCATCTGACTAAAGCTAAGACGCAGGGCCTTACCGGCAGATTTTTCAACCTCAAAAGGTGTACCCGGCAGCGGTACAACTTTCGCTTCAATACCTTTAGCCAGAACATCACGGGTATCGGTTTCCAGCTCCAGCCAGAAGAACATACCACCAGCAGGTAGTTTCCACTTCACAGATGCCGGCAGGTATTGCTTCAGCAGCTTCTGCATCAGATCCCGCTTCGCACGGTAGTGATTCTGAAGACGCTCAACATGAGCAGGCAGACTACCCGCTGCCATAAAATCACCAATGATCTTCTGACCCAGACGGTTAGAGTGCAGATCTGTCGCCTGCTTGGCTCGCAGAATCCATGGATACAGATCAGGGTGCGAGATGACATAACCGGTACGCAGACCTGGCCACAGCATCTTGGAGAACGACCCCATATACATCCAGGTTGCCTTCTTCAGATAAGAGCAGATCGGACGAGTGAAAGCATTATCGTAGTTCAGAACGCGGTACGGGTCGTCTTCGATCAGAGTAACATCGTAGCGATCCAGCAGCTCTGCAACCGCAATACGCTCCGCTTCCGTGTAGCTGTAACCGGTCGGATTCTGGAAGGTCGGAATCAGATACACCATACGGGGGTTGTTATCTTTCAGTTGCTTCTCCAGAGATGCCAGATCCACACCTTTCTCACCCAGATCGAATGGCAGCAGATCCGCACCCAGACCACGCAAAACCTGCAGCATCGCCAGATAGGTCGGGTCTTCAACCACAACCTGAGTCCCCACATCCACCAGAATACGGGCCGCAAGGTCCAGGCCCTGCTGAGAACCCGAGGTGATCATAACCTGATCCTCTGTGCAGGTCAGGCCTTCGCCGCCCAACCATTTCACCAGCTCCTGCTTCACAAGAGCTTCACCGTCAGAAGTACCGTACTGCTTAATGCTGCTCAGGTCACCCAGTTCCGGCATCTCCGGCATAACCGAAGCATCGGGCAGGCCACCGGCAAAAGAGATCATGCCCGGTTGTTGGCTGACCGACAAAATCTCACGGACCGGAGAACCCGGCAGGCGGTTAGCGTAAGCGGACAGTTTCAATTCCGGTGAGGGACTGGACATAAGGTAATCCTTTTTCAAATGATGATATTTATTGTCACTGAGCAACAGAATCTGGAGCGATAAAAAGTGTTTTACAGCGTTTCTGCTTATCTCAGACTTTATGGTGACATTATGGAAATGGAAAGGGCACACAGAAAAGATACAGTTTGCTAAAACAGCCCCATACAGACCAAAATAACTGACACACAGTTCGCAGAAATTTTACCATAATGCCCAAAAGCCACAAACAGATGTCTGAACCCCATGACCTTAAAGACTGAGCTTAACAGCCCCCCGGAACAGCCGCTTTACCAGCAAGTGGGGCGTAAGCTCTATCAGCAGGTGATTCGCCATGCTAATCCCGAGCAGAAGCTCCCCAGTTTACGCTTAGTCGCTGAGCAGTTTGATATCAGTCTGAGCAGCGCCCAAAGTGCTTACCAATACCTGATCGATCAGGGGCTGGTGGTCGTACGCCCCCGCTCCGGCTATTACCTGGCTGGCAGAGCTTCTTCCGGCAAACTGCAACCTCAGATACCAGCGGCTAACCCTGCCGCCGAACGGGTTAAGGTCAGCGACCTCGTTATCCGTATGCTCTCCATGGGACGGGAGCATCCACTGATCAATCTGGGCACCGCCGTACCGGAACCCGCTCTTCTGCCTTTAGGTGCCCTGGCTAAAATTCAACGCCAGATCAGCCGCAAGCCCCAATGGGCCTATGGCGGCTACAGTCCCTCCGGCGGCGAACCCCTACTGCAACAGGCGCTGTCTCAACACCTTTACCAACAGGGAGTGAAGTGCACCCCGGAAGATCTGCTGATCACTAACGGCTGCACCGAAGCCCTGCGTATCGCCCTGACCGAGTGCACCAAACCCGGCGACGTGGTGGCCATTGAATCCCCCACCTACTTCACTATTCTGCAGCAGCTGGAAAGCCTGGGACTGAAAGCACTGGAGATTCCCACCTCGCCGGAAACCGGTATCGACCTGGATCATCTTGCCACTATGATGTCAGCAATCAAGGTGAACGCCTGCGTGGTCAACCCTGTAGGGCACAACCCCCTGGGCTTTGTGATGCAGGAAAGCGAGAAAAATGCTCTGATCAAGCTTTGTTATCATCATGGCACCCACCTGATTGAAGATGTGATCTGCCTGGATCTGGCCTATGCTGACCGCCATGTGCGTTCTCTCCGGGCGTTAGATCCCTACGGCGTGGTCAGCCAGTGCGGCTCCTTTTCCAAAAGTTTGTCGCCATCCTTACGGGTGGGCTGGCTACTACCGGCCAGCGATACGGCCTCTGCCATCGCCCGAAAGTTTCAGAACAACGTCAGCGTCAGTACCCCCTGCCAGCTGAGCGTCGCCTATATGCTGGAGCAGGGTCTGTATCAGCGCTCGGTGCGTAAGATCGCCAGTCAGCACAAACTGCGGGTGCATCAGACCCGTGAATGGGTCTTACGCTATTTCCCGGAAGGCACGCGGGTGTCATTACCCGAGGCAGGTTTTGTGCTTTGGGTGGAGCTTCCGGAACCCTATAGGGCAATGCCCTTGCACCAGAAAGCACTGGAAAAAGGCGTGATGTTTCTGCCGGGAGATGTGTTCTCCCCCACCAGTGACCTTTATAGCCGATATCTGCGCATCAACTGCTGCGCCTGCCCGGAGGAGGAAGTACTGGAAGGAATCAAGCGAATCGGGCGCTGCTTCCAGTAGGGAAGTAGCGCTTGTTTAACAGGAAAGTGTAGCGCCCGAGGTGTCGCTCTTTTAACCGTTAAGAAGAACAACCGATTTTAAGACGAACAACTAAGATGCGAGACACCACCGGCACCAAAAGCCTCAATAGGCTTTTGACGATAGAAGCGTTCAGCAATGGCTTCTGATTGCTCAGCGTAAGGTTGCGCCATCACGGTTTGCAGCTCATGAATCAGGCTGTAATCGCCCTGCGCCGCCGCCTGATAGGCCGGAGCCAGCAACCACTCTCTCAGTGTGTATTTCGGGTTAGCGGTCTTCATCTGAGCCCGCACTTCCGCTTCTGAGCGTGCTGCTTCCCCCCGCTTATCTGCAGTTACTGCCTCCCGCATAATGGCTTGTCGCCATTGGCTCAGCCAGAGCGCCCAGCGGCGATCCATCTCAGCATGATCCAGATCGTATCTCGGGTGCAGGGCAACCGCTTCGTACCCTTCACCATTATAGAAGCAGGCTGTTAAACTGCTGAGGTCATCCGCTACGGCGTCGGAAGAGACGTCTGTAAAAGCAAGACCCGATAAAATGCGGAAAAAGCGGGTGTAATCCACCGGGGTCAGCATCATCAGCATCTCCAGATGGCGAAACAGCTCAGCATCAAACTGGCTTAACCCGAGTTTTGCCGCCCACATCGCTTCCATCTCCGCCTGCATGACGTTATCGAAATCGCGCTCGATCTCATGCAACTGGCGTAACGCTTCCGGCTCATCCGCCAGTAACGGCTGAAGGGCAGAACAGAAACTACCAAAGTTTTTACCCGCCGCCACCGGCTGATTCATAAAGGCAAAATGCTGACCACCGCCCGTCCAGGGTTGGTAATGAGGGTTAAAGGCATCGATAAAACCGAAGGGGCCGTAATCCAGTGTAAAACCACCGGCGGCACAGTTATCACTGTTAAAGTTGCCCTGGCAGTAACCCACCCGAACCCAGTTGGCGACCAACTTAGTGAGTCTGCCACAGAAAGCTTTGGCGAGTTCCAGCACACTGTCGGCAAGGCTCAGATTCTCAGGGATCTCACCGGGATATTCCCGCTGGATCAGATGGCGCACCAGCTGTTCCAGTTCGGCCAAAGCATGGGGCTGCTGCTTACGGGCGCGACGGGCAAACAGCTCCAGCTGACCGACACGGATAAAAGAAGGCGCAACACGGGTGGTGATCGCCACAGGTTCCGCCACCATACGATCCGGGTCCATGGAACGGGAGCCATCGGAATACCAGGGGCGTTTGACCGCATCGGTTTTGGAGACATACAGAGTTAACGAACGGGAGGTGGGCACACCCAGAGCATACATGTGCTCCTGTGCCAGAAACTCACGCACGCTGGAACGCAGCACCGCACGGCCATCGCCCCCCCGGCAATAGGGCGTGCGACCACCACCTTTCAGCTGCATCTCCCAGCGCTGGTTGCCCAGCACCGCTTCCACCACTGACACCGCACGGCCATCGCCATAACCATTACCGGTCTGAAATGGGCACTGCTGATTGTATTCCGTGCCATAGATGGAAAGGGCATAACCTGTCGCCCAACCGGTTTTACGAAAAGGGAGCGATAAACGGGAAAGATCACCACTGAACAGACGGATAAAGTTTTCGTCCTGCGCGAGCTTGTCACTCAACCCTAGCTCGCAGAAAAAAGCCCCGCTGTGGGCGATATACTCTGGCTGCCCGATGGCCGTTGGCGTGACGGGTACATAGTGCCCGCTGAACACCTGACGAGGGTTATGGTCAGCGCCATCAGCTGTGGCATCCGGGTCAGGGGTTAGCGTATCCATCAGGGAATAATCGAGGGCGTTGGCCAGATCATCCAGAGAGTTGATGGTTGCCGTTGTCTTAGAAATGCTTTTCACAATAACGCCTGCCCGTTAGGTAGCTGGAAAGTACTCGTTAGCCGGAAAGTGCCTGGGTGTGTTTGGTAGGACATTATAGAGAGTGCAGGGGCAGGCAAACAACGGGACACAAAGCAGGGTTATTTCTGGTTTCTTTGTTTAAGCAACAAAAAAGCGACCCTAAAGCCGCTTTTAATGTAGTACTTTAATAACAGGCAACAATCTTATTTACTTATAAAAAGGACGATTGTAATTTATTGCTGTCGGACGAAGAGCTGACGTTGTTCCGTCATTAAAGCCGTTATCATCACCCATATAGAGTAAATTTCCATCGACGGTGAAAATGGTGTAGGTGTAAGTGTCAAAATCAGCACCACTGTAGCGGGTAACATGGCTATCCAATTCCTGAGCGACAACACCATCGACTGTTGTAATCTCTGCACCTATGCTAAATACACCCTCGGCAATGGGGTTAGGAGCCTCACTCATAGGAATAGAACAACTCGCATCCAGGTAGTTTTTGATATTGGAGGTAAAGCTACTGCCTGAGAAAGTCGCGGTAACAATATCGTATACGGTCTCAGGATCACTAGGGTCTACAGCCCCGCAGGATTTAACCCATACACCATCCAGAACAGTACTCGTATCACCGCCAGAACCTGCATCACCACCTGAACCCGTATCACCACCAGAGCCAGCACCATCACCTGAACCCGTATCACCACCTGAACCGGTATCGCTACCAGCATCACCGCCGGTACTACCACTTCCTGTTGATGAAGATCCGCCACCACAGGCAGCTAGCATCACCACCATTGCAAATAAAACAATCGACTTCTTTAACATTCCATGCCTCTTAGGTCTATCAACCAATCATTGCGCCTTTTTCCATTGCTGGCACAACAACTATACTTTTAATATGTATTTTTCAACTAACTATATAACAAAAAAACAGCCGACGTTTTATAACACCAACACAGCAGGGATTAAAACGATTTATTATTTTAATCCACCGCTTAATAAAAATACTAATAAAGCAAAAATAAATACAATAACAGTATCTTTACTCCGGTTATAAGCTCAGGAAACAGGGGCTCATTATCAGACCGGAGGCATCCTCTGTTCAGGTATGCGTTAATTTAAGACCAATAATCCCGGCACATATCAGCCCTAAACTCACCAACTTAGGGATATCCGCCGACTCACCAAACAAAAGTATTCCCAGCAAAGCCGTTCCAACAGCGCCAATACCCACCCAGACGGCATAGGCCGTACCCACCGGCAGTGTTTTCAATGCCAAACCCAGCAGCAAAAAACTGGCAACTAAAGAAACCACCGTACCCACCGTCGGCCAGAGTCTTGTAAAACCATCTGTGTACTTAAGCCCAATCGCCCAAGTGACCTCTAACAGCCCAGCGGCAAACAAAATAAACCAACTTATACCCATTGAATCTCTCCGTTAATTTTGGGGCCGTCCCCTAACAAGATTGAGCGGTGAGGTCGTCCTCACTTCAGATAAGAAAGGTATTTTAAGCGCAAGCTGATTTTGGCGGAATTAAATTATGGGTGTCCCATTTTTGGCTTAACTGACTGGCATTAGGCACAAGAGCCGCTTTTAAAGATGCTAATTAACTCAAAGCCCTTAATACGGCCTGCGGTTCTTTTGATATCACGTGCAGCAGAGCCAACGCTGGGCCATGAGGTGTACGGTCACCATGCTCCCAATGCCTTAGAGTTGACACACTGATACTGAACTTAGCCGCAAACTCCATCTGCGTCATACCCAGATTTTTTCGGATGGCAGCCACATCAACAGGTTCAGGTCGATGCGTTCTGGCCTCAACCTTACCGTCCTGGTTAAGCTCGATGGCTTCCTGTAAACCCTTAGCAATACTTTCAAAGGCACTAGCCATGATTTTTCTCCAATGCTGTATGAACCAAAATACTGACCAGTTTGGACAACGCATTTCTGTCCGCTTTTGATAAATTAGCCCGCTCACCTTTGCCAAACATCGTCAGCAGGTACAGGGGAATTCTGTAGTCATGATAATAATAGATAATACGCACACCACCACTTTTCCCTTTGTTACCACGGCTCCAACGGAGCTTTCGGATACCACCGGTTCCCTCCATCACATTACCTGCCAACGGATGTTCGGCAAGGTAGTCAATGACGGCCTTGCGCTCGAAGTCCGTGAAAAGATCATCGGCACGTTTGATGTATTCCGGCAGTTCGGTGATTGTAGTTAACATAGAGCGAAGGGTAATCCAATGGGTTACTTTAGACAAGTCTTGGATCGAAAGACTGGGACACATGGAAATATGTGGGGTGTCCCGGTTTTTTCTAAAGCACCAGATGGTAATGGTTGGACATGGTGGCATAGGCACAAAAATCCACCACGAACATCTGATCCAGCGCGGCTAAACGATCCAGAATCCATTGTCGGCGGTGCTCGTAGGATTGGTCTGAAAAGCTATCCTAACCGCATAAAAATGCCCGCCGGACACAACGGGCAATACAGTGGTAATACGGGGTATCATCGGTACTGATCTGCTCATAGCGGGCACGGGTCATGGTGTGATCCTCCATAATTTCACCAGTGCCTTAAGCCTAGATCAGCAGGCTGATTTTGGCGGAATTAAATTATGGGTGTCCCATTTTTCCTTCACCACTGAATCTCACGGTGGGAGGTGATGCCTTTAGAATAAGCAAACAGGATGATTTTTAGCAAAATGGCCGGATCCTAGACGGGGCGGCCTTCTCTATCATTTTTGTAGGACTGGCGAAACTTTGGTTGTAGCCATAGTGTTTGAATCGGGCCATCACCGCCTCCTGCGCTTCAAAACCCGATCAGGCCATAGTTCAGGAGATTTTTCTACAGCCTGAACGCTTTGCTAAGCGGAAAGTTGTCCGAGTGCAGCGCTTGGCTAGGGCTTGACATGTATTTATATACAGCTAAACTGGTACTCATTACAGGTTTCGAAATGGAAACTAAAAATGAGTACCGAAATTACTATCAAAGAAGCAGCTCTGCAACTAGGTATTAGTGAGCAAAGAGTCAGAACTCTATGCCGACAAGGTGATTTAATTGCGCGAAAAATCGGCAACACTTGGGTTATAGATGCTAAGAGTCTTAATAGATACGGTTTAAAGACAGCACGCCATGTTGCCGAAGACCACCCTACATATTTAGCGAATAGCACGAAGCCTATTGCTCTAAGCTTCTTTTCAGGGGCTATGGGGCTTGACTTAGGTATAGAAAAGGCTGGATTCGATATACGTCTTGCCTGTGAAATTGATAAATTTTGCAGGCAAACAATTGCTCTGAATAAACCTAATGCGGCTTTGCTAACCGACATAAACGAATATTCTAGTTCAGATATAAGAAAGGCCGCAGGATTATCAGATGACGATGATATAGATTTGATTATGGGCGGCCCGCCCTGCCAAGCATTTAGTACTGCGGGAAAAAGAAAGGGCTTTAACGATGATAGAGGCAATGTATTTTTAAAGTATCTTGATCTATGCTTGGATCTTCAACCGAAGTACTTTGTCATTGAAAATGTTCGCGGACTACTCTCATGCCCAATGGATCACAGGCCACATGATAAGAGAGGAGACGGTTTCCCAGACCTAAATGAAGATGAATTAAAAGGTGGGGCTCTCAACTTCATTATTAATCGTTTAGAGCAATCTGGCTATGGCTATTCATTCAATTTATATAATTCTGCAAACTTTGGGACACCTCAGATAAGAGAGCGGGTGATAATCATTTGCTCCCGAGACGGGAAAAAGCCTCCATTTTTGATTCCAACCCATTCTGAGAAAGGTGATTTTGGTTTACCCAAATGGAGGCCTCTAAAGTCATGTATTTCTAATATAAAAAGACATGATAATTTAAATTTCCCTGAAAAAAGGCTTAAATATTATAGGTTGTTAAAGGCTGGTCAGAATTGGAAAAACCTACCTCTTGAACTTCAAAAAGAAGCTATGGGAAAATCATTTTATTCCGGTGGAGGGAAAACAGGCTTTTTAAGACGATTAGCTTGGGATAAACCTTCACCGACCTTAGTGACACATCCAGCGATGCCAGCAACAGACCTGGCTCACCCAGTTGAGGATCGACCTATTTCTGTGCAGGAATATAAACGAATACAAGAATTCCCTGATTCTTGGGAATTAGCAGGCCCAATTATTCAGCAATATAAACAAATAGGTAACGCTGTTCCAATCGGTCTTGGTTTTGCCGTTGGTGATTTAATCATGAAGCTAATTCAAGGGGTCGATGTGATTCCTATAAATGGATTCAAGTACTCTAGATATAAGAATACAAGTGATACTGAATGGATAGCAGAATTTAAAAAGCTAAGTTATAAGCAGGTAAATAAGGGTGAGCAAAAACAGCTAGGCTTCCTATAGCCTAGCTGTTTTTTTACAGCGAAATAAAAACACCTTCTAGTTCCAATATTAAGATTTTAACCAAATTTTCGAAAATAGAATAATCTATGCCAATTCTACTCCAGAATTCCGTGCCAGAAACTCTCGGTATATTAGGGTCGTTAAAAGTCCACGGCCCTAATGCAAAACATGTACAGAATATAGGGTTAGCATGAATTTCCAGTTCTGATACTGAGCGACCCTTTTGAGAGCCTGTTAAAGTGTCTCGCTTTGTTTTCAATTGTTGGTACTCAATATTTCTGTTGTGAATATTTCTTGAAATAAGATCGACCCCTTTAATCTTTAAATTAAACTCTGCTTCAGGGTTGATTGCATGAGGACTTATATTTGCTATGCGCTCCCAAAGCAACCCCATGGTTGTGCTTAAGTTTCTAGTTGCCTTATTTGCTCCAGCTAGCTTAACAGCGCCTGCCAATTCATATATATTTTTTGCCGCAGCAACAATCTGCACCCTGTTTGGTGTAGACCTTCTTAATTCTTCAACAGCTAATGGCTTAAATGCGGCTATCTCTGATGATATTGCACTTGATAGGTTTTCATCGATTAAAACACTGCCATTATCTTGAGATTGATCTCTCTCGTTAAGTAGATCAAAATAATCCTCTACGAAAGAGTTAATTACTCCTGATAGCTTCCTTGACACTTCAATTTCATCATCTTCAGCAACTACATTAGCCTGAGAATAGATTAACTTTTTCCTTTCTACTGGCCCTAAATTGAATACATCTACTGCTGATAACATTAATTATTCCTTTTATTGAATGATGCGAAATCTGCCTCGCCGAGGCCCTCGGCATCTATGGACGCCCCTATTTTGGCAAGTAGCTTCCGATAACATAAAAAGGTTTGCAGCCATCTATTCGGATTTTATTCGGGCGTTCGCCCTATCCCTGATGAGCTTCGCTGATCCGGTTCTAATCATTTTAGCGTTCTCTTATCGGAACGATGTTAGAGCCAGATTACGGTTCAACCTGTCATGTCATCTTTGATAATACCTGCGCAAAATCAGGCTTTCTGTGTTTACTGATAACGAATGCCTTTGGCTATCCGCTCTAATTCAATGACTGCCGCAAAAGCAGAAAACAGCGAGGTCTGTGAAGGGAAAATGAAATCCATTTTCTGATCTGACTGCTTCCCTGCTAAACGCGCATGCGCATATGCGTCATAACCGTGCGCCTGTGCTCTTAAAAAAAGGGCAAGCACGGCTTCCATGATGTATCGAATTTAAATCTTATCCAATTTCGCCGCACCGGTAAACCGGGCAAAAAGTCGGATGGCGCGCCCACGGCGCTTATCCGACCTTGTATCTCTCTTGGAGCTGAGGTTAGCTACCTCTGTTCCGATGAGTCTGGTGATGTTGATTCCGACCTTAGC
>JBLWVL010000062.1:0-13609 GCA_048268485.1 Oceanospirillum sp. | reverse complement strand
TTTATTAATCGCCCTACTTTTTATTGTCCCGATTGCAGGGCTGGTGATGGCAGCACTGGGCATGGCGGCCTTTTTCCGCACCCAGCATCAGCGGGATGAGCTAAAACGCCTGCGGGATGAGCTAGATAAGTACCGTCAGCTGCTGAAGCACTTTGATACCGTGCTGAAAGACCAGAGCCTGAATCAGCAGCAACTGAGCGAACAGCCGGATCAGGCCGAAGGCCAAATGCCGAAGCAGCCAGCTCCCTCCCCGGCATCACTGCAAGCCATCGCTGATACCGAAATAGTGCCCGCCCAAAACCATGCGGCAGATCAGACCCTGCAACCCCCTGCCCCCGGAACAGAGGCTTCCCCGCCTCCAATGCCGGATCAGGGGTCGGAAGAAGCCGATACCCCTTGGTTTGACCGCCTGAAGAAAAGTGCGCAGCAACATTGGATGATCTGGCTGGGTGGCATCTGCGTGGGTCTGGCCGGTGTCTTTATGGTGGGTTACTCCATAGAGCAGGGCATTCTGGGGCCCATGGCCCGGATTGTCCTCTCCCTGCTGGCGGGACTGGCATTGCATGGCCTGGCGGAATACCTGCATCGAAGCCAGGGTCAGAACACTGTCTTTGCCTCGCTGGCCGGTGGCGCCAGTATCATTCTCTACTCGGCGCTGTTTGCTACCTTCAGACTCTTCCCGGACGTCCCTCCCTTATTAGTATTTGCCGGTATGGCCCTGACCTCTTTCGCAACCATGGCACTGGCCCTGCGGCAGGGGCCGGTTCTGGCGGCTCTGGGGATGCTGGGTGGTTATCTGGTTCCTTTGCTGATTAACACAGGTAGTGGTGAGATCGAACTGGCGCTGGTCTATAGCACCCTGCTGACCTTTTTCAGTCTCTGGCTGATCTCATATGTTGGGCGTCGATGGCTCTGGATCGGGGTTATCGCCGGTAGCCTTTTGTGGTGGCTGGTCTCATTAGCAGCATCACCCACAGAAGGGGTACGCTCGGTTTACCTGCTGGCAATCGCGTATCTCTTTCTTGCAGTGCCGCGCTTTGACTGGACACTAAAGCAGCTGGACTGGCCAGAAGACCATCAGAACACCATAAAAGACCTGTGGCAGTGGCTGAAAAACCTGAAAGATGCTGAGTTTCGCCGGTCACAGTTAAACAAGCTACGTCAAAGCACAGCCTGGTTCCAAGGGATTCTGCTGCTGTGCGTTATTCTGGCACAGGCCTGGAGCCTGCTGATTGAGGGGGTTGATGACGCCAGTCCGGTCAGCCTGTTGCTGCTTCCGGCCTTGCTGATTCTGGTGGCGGCACGCCGCCCGCTGTTCACCCTGCTACCGGTTATCGCCTTGGTGACCACACTGGCTGCGGCACTGCTACCACAGCTGACTGAAGTAGATGACCAGGTCGTACTGAACGCCGTTACCGATTCGATCCAATATGGCCTGATTGTGCGTTTTATACTGTTGAGCCTGCTGTTCAGCGGCACCGGGATCTGGCTGATCCGCCAACGTTATCCACTACCGGCCTATTGGGCAGCACTGGGTGCACTGACACCGGTTACCTTGCTGGCTTCAGCGTATTACGCACTGAATAGCTTTACCGATGAGTGGGTTTGGGGTTCTGTTGCCGTTGCCGTCAGCATCGCTTATCTGCTGCTGATGCGCTGGGCTGTTAACCGAAACCAGCCCTACTACAGTGATGCCTTTAAGGTTGCGATAACGGCATCGGCTCACCTGAGCCTGGCTCTGCTGGCGGTCATCTGGCTGGCGGATGCAACTCTGACGGTTGCTCTGGCGGCACAGCTGGTGAGTTTGTCCTGGCTGCAGCGTCGTTATCAGCTGACTTATATGCCCTGGGTGATCCGTGTCGTACTGTCGGTTGTTGTGCTGCGCCTGACACTGAACCCGTGGCTATTAACCTACAGCAACGACAGCCACTGGTCACTCTGGACCTACGGTGGCTCAACCCTGTTTGCGGCTCTTGCGGCATGGCTGGTGCAATCGGATATTAAAATGCGCGCCTGGCTGCAGGGGGCAACCGCGCATCTGCTGATTCTGACGATTGCAGCAGAGCTAAGATACTGGCTGTACGATGGCGATATTTTTATCTCCGAATACAGTTTTCTGGAAGCCAGCCTGAATACCCTGATCTGGGGTGGTGCCGCTGCGATTTATCTTTATCGGGCCCGCACCGGTCAGCACCTGACCCGCCTCTATGAAGTGCTGGCAGGCGTACACCTGACCGCAGCCATCGTAAATTATGGCGTTTTTGTGCTGTTGGCGGGTAATCCACTCTGGAACGACGCAACCGATATCAGTACCAATCCCATCTTCAATTTATTGCTGCTGAGCTACGGGGTGCCAACGCTGGTCGGTCTTGCCCTGTGGCGTCTGCTACCGGTGCGTTTCGCCCGCTTTGCAATCCTGTTTGCCGGAGCCAACCTGCTGCTGTTTGTCTCGATGGAGGTTCGCCATCTTTGGCAGGCTGGTGAGATACACCTGTATCGTGACACCTCAAGCGGTGAGTTATACACCTACTCTGTGGTCTGGCTGCTGATGGCGTCCGCAGCACTCCTAATCGGAAGCTGGCGACAGCAACTCTCGCTCTATAAAGCAGGTATGGGTTTGTTATTGGTTGTGGTGGCTAAGCTATTTTTAGTTGATATGTCTGATCTGACCGGCCTCTGGCGTGTCGCGTCCTTTATGGGACTGGGGCTTACGTTGCTGGCTCTGGCCTGGCTGCACCAAAGGCTCAATCACAGGATGGTCGCAGATCAGCAGCCCTAGCCGGAATATTTCAGATGATAACAGAGGATTTCCGGCTTTTTTCCCGGTCGTAATGGCATAAGCTGTGCTATGTGTTAAACATCGACAGCTTTTCGCCAACGTTAATTATTCAGAACAAGGTAACCCCATGACACAAATGATGGACAACAAACCCGCAGAACCTGTTGAAGTTCCACTGAATATCGCAGTGCTTACCGTATCCGATACCCGTACCCCGGAAACCGATAAAAGCGGCGATACTCTGGTTAAATGCCTGGAAGAAGCCGGTCACAAACTGGGGGATCGCGCCATCGTGCCGGATGATGTTTACCAGCTGCGGGCCACCATTTCTAACTGGATTGCCGACGAGAATATCCACTGCATTATCAGCACGGGGGGAACCGGTTTCTCAGGCCGGGACAGCACACCGGAAGCGGTAACCCCTTTGCTGGACAAAGTGATTGACGGCTTTGGTGAAATCTTCCGCATGGTCTCCTACGACGAGATCAAAACCTCTACCATTCAATCCCGTGCCATTGGCGGACTGGCGAACAGCACTCTGGTTTTCTGTCTGCCTGGTTCCACCGGCGCCTGCCGTACCGGCTGGTATAAAGTGATTCAGGATCAGCTGGACAGTCGCCATCGCCCCTGTAACTACGTGGCATTACTGACCAAGGGCAACGCCCAGCACGTTTAATATTGATAACACCCGCTGCGCCAATACAACCGATAACGGAAACCGGAAGTTATGCTGCTTAAAACGAGAAAAGACGCCTGTGATCAACCGGGACTGATGCCTGTGGACGAAGCGATCAGCCGCATCTGTACCGCTATCAGGCCGGTTGCAACAGAGGTAAAGCCTCTTTCTCAGGCGATGGGCTGTGTGCTGGCAGAGCCCATTGTCTCCCAGATTAATGTACCCGGCATGGACAACAGTGCCATGGACGGCTACGCCCTGAATATTAAAGATCTGAAGAAAAGCCCGCTGGTCATCAGCCAGCGTATTCCCGCCGGACAGCAGCCTGAACCTCTGCAGCCCGGCACCTGCGCCCGGATTTTTACCGGAGCCCCCCTGCCCGCTGGTGCTGATACTGTTGTGATGCAGGAAAAGGTGAAAGTGGACGGAGACCGGGCCTGTTTTCATACCCATATCGATACGCCCCACCAAGGAGATTTTGTCCGCAAGGCCGGGCAGGATATTCAGCAGGGCCGGGTGCTGTTAAATACCGGTAGCCGCCTGGATGCCGTGGCGCTGGGACTGGTTGCATCGGTAGGTCAGGCGGAGGTTGTTGTTTATAAAAAGCCTAAAGTTGCGCTGCTCAGTACCGGTGATGAGCTGGTTGAGCCCGGTGCGCCTCTTCAGGCGGGACAGATCTTTAACTCTAACCGTTACATGCTGCTCTCCTTGCTAGCGAATCTGGGCTGCGAGGTCATCGATAGCGGCATCATCCCGGATGATCGTGAAGCGACGGTAAAAGCGCTGCAGAAAGCCGCCTGTCAGGCGGATCTGGTGATCAGCAGCGGTGGTGTCTCTGTGGGTGAAGAGGATCACGTGAAGCCTGCCATCGAACAACAGGGCTCTTTAAACCTGTGGCGTATGGCGATGAAGCCCGGTAAACCTCTGGCCTTCGGGCAGATCAAAACACCAGAGGGAGAAACCCCCTTTATCGGTCTGCCCGGCAATCCGGTGTCGTCTTTACTGACCTGCCTGGTGGTGGTTCGTCCGGCTTTGGGTGTTCTTCAGGGGCGGGGCGAGGTCCCGGCTCCGGTCTACCGGCATGCAGAAGCGGAGTTTAATATCGATGCCGGTGAACGCCGGGAATATCTGCGGGTTCGCCGTGTCCGCCTGCGCCCCGGTGACCTGCCCAGCCAGCCGATGCGGGTGGAACTTGCGCCCTCACAAAACTCCGGTGTACTCACCTCCTGCCAGTGGGCCGATGCCCTGGCGATTGTGGAACCGGGACAAAAGGTGCGGGAAGGTGACTGGGTGAGATACCTGCCGATGGATTATCTGATGCTGGCACCTTAGCAGGGACGTGCCATCGGGAAAGCATGGTTCACCGCGACCGGTGAACCAGCCCGACAAACCGTGCCAATAGGGCCTCAATCTGCTTATCCAATGGCCAACCTGCATTGATACGCACATAGTCCTGATAATAATCCAACGTGGTAAAGGCAGGGCCGATTCTAAGATCCAGCCCTTCTTTTATCGCCTGTTGCCAGAGCTGCTGGCTGTTCAGTCCCGGTATCTGTAGCCAGAGCACCATGCCACCGGTGGGCTGACTGACCGCACTCCCCTCCGGCAGATGTGCCAAAAGATACTCCCGGTAATCCTTCAGGTTTTTTTGTAGCTGGATTCTTGCCCGATTAAGATGACGGCGATACTGGCCGGTATTGATAAAATCTGCCAACCCGGCCTGAACCGGTGTGCTGATACCAAAATGATTCACCCCGTGCCGCCGCTCATAGCCGGTGAAGAACCGGCCCGGCAGACACCAGCCCACTCTGAACCCCGCACTCAGGGTTTTCGAGACCGAACCACACCAGAGCAGATAACCGCCTTTATCCCAGTATTTTGCCGGTAATGGCAACGTTTTGCTCTGCCCCAGTTCGATATAGATATCATCTTCAATCACAGGAATCTGATACTGGTTCGCCAGCTCCGCCAGCCGCTGTTTTTGAGCTGCCGACATACTGATCCCCTGCGGGTTCATATGGGATGTGCTGAACAGCCCGGCCTTGACGGTTTTGTTTTTTAGCAGCACCTCAAACTGATCCAGATCGATCCCCTCCTCTGTTGAAGGAATCTCCACCACGTTGCGATTCAGCCCCGCCAGCAGCTCCAGCAGACCGCTGAAACAGGGGGAACTGATGGCGATCGCATCACCGGGGTCAGATACGGTTTCCAGGGCGATTCGCGCCGCATCAATACAGCCTCCGGTAATCACCAGATCTTTGCCAGAGAAAGGAAAACCGTAGGTGCAGAAGTGCTCTTCCAGTGCCAGACGTAAGGCCGGATCACCCTGACGATCCGGGTAGGTATGCAGCTGTCGGGCGAGGCGTGTAATGCCCCGTTTAAGACTTCTTTGCAGAGCGTCGGTTGGCATCAGATCCGGTGCTAACTGGGAGATACCCAGAGGCCCGGGTTCATAAATTCCCGGCTGATAGTTGATGGCAGATTCCTGAAAAGAGATGCTTTTCAGCTGACTGCGAAACTGGGGCAGTTCCGGGATTTTACTGGCCAAGAGAGGGCGGGAAACATAAAAACCCGATTGGGGTTTGGCGATAATCCAGCCCAATTCCTCCAGATAGTGATAGGTATTGATGGCGGTGGTCATACTGACATTAAATTGCTGAGCCAGTTTGCGAAGCGAGGGCATACGGCTGCCATGGGCGAGCTTATCCGCCTGAATATCATCAATAATCTGTTCTGCAATCCCCTGATAACGCACGCCTCACCTCTTAATCCAGCTGATCTGTTGCTTCAGATTAACGCCGCACCAACAAACTGTATACTTTTTATTTTTAAAAACTGACTCTGTTATCTTTTCTGGCAAAACCTGACACTAGCCCCTTAACAGAACAACACGTTTCAGCGTTTAAGGAGAACAAAACGATGCGCCTGAAAGACCTGCTACTGGGTTTAAGCATTATGTGTTTATGGGGATTTAATTTCTCTGTCATTAAACTGGGGGCAGATCAGATCAACCCGATTCTGCTGACCACCCTGCGCTTTACGTTTGCGGTACTGCCGGTGATCTTTTTTATCAAGCGTCCTAAGGTGAAACTACGTTATCTGGTAGGTTATGGTGTGACCTTTGGCGTCGGAGTCTGGGGCATGATGACCTCAGCGATCACTCTGGGGGTCAGTGCCGGTATGGCGGGCGTGCTGATGGATCTGAGTCTGATCGCCAGTCTTCTGATCGGCTGGCTGGTACTCAAAGAAAAAATTAGTCCACGTCAGAGCGTGGGAGCCGGCCTGATTTTACTGGGTGCTGTGGTCAGCCTGAGTCTTGAGGATGGCTCTGTGCCTTTGGCAGGCTTACTGCTGGTTCTGATCGGTGCTTTAAGCTGGGCGGTTATCGGCCTGATTGTAAAGCTTGCGAATACCCAGCAGATCTTCGCCTTCAGCGTCTGGGGTATGCTCTTTGCACCTTTGCCGTTGGCGGCTCTGGCACTGATCAGCTATGGGCCGGAAGTGTTTATCACCCTGCCGGAACAGATGAACGGCAGCGTCTGGTTCTCGGTGCTGTTTCAGGCCTACCCGACCACTCTGCTCGGCTACTGGCTGTGGAATCGCCTGATAACCCAGTATCCCCTATCAACGGTAGCACCGTTAACCATGCTGACGCCGGTATTCGGCCTGCTGGGGAGTATGATCTTTCATGGGGAGACCATCAGCGACACTAAGCTATTGGCCTGCGCACTGATTCTGATCGGTTTTCTGATCGGACAATGGCAAAAGAGCTGGTTCAGAAGCCTGCGAATGCAGGCTAACAGATAGATATCATCGAGCTACCGGGCTGCAACACTCATATTCGCAGCCCACTGGCGCACCACCTGTTCGATACTGTTATTGATGCTCTGCTGCACCGTCCGGTTAAACTTTTGAGTTGTCGGCTGGGAGAGAAACCGGATATATGACTGAAGGGTACTCTGGTCAAGGTTACGATAAGTAAACGCGAGGGCGATGGTGACCATCTGATCAATCTGCTGCCGCGTCTCTGGCTCAGACATCATCAGCTGACGATGAAAGCTATCCAGATCAATATCATCACCCTCGCCCGATGAGCGCTCCAGAACAACAAAGATCGCTGAGGCAACCTGCTTCTGCATCTCAAGGGTAATTTCGGTGACACCTGCCGCTTTATTGATTTGAGCGGCCTGTGCCATCCGGCTCTGGTCCTGCATCAGTGACTGGACATGGGCCATCATCAGTGCCTGACTGTCTGCGTCTGAAGCCTTTGCCTCTTCAGAGGTCACACGGCGGCCAGGTTCTGAGTCAAACCAGGTCAGAAGTTCATCGACTTCCGGCGCGGACATCTCTGTTTTAAGAGCGTGGGAAATATCCGAAAGAATAACCGCTTCATTCAGGCTGAGATCAATCTGCTGCTGTACTTTAAAGGCACTGTCAGAAGAAATTCTTCCCTCATCAACCGCATCTGCAATACCTTCTTTAATCGCCAGAGGAAATTCAGAAATCTGAGCAGAAACACCTGAAATATCCAATAATTGCGTAATATCCCTATCGGAAGGCGCGGCCTGTGCTGTGGATATTAACCCCAGAGCCAGTACCAGCACTGCCATAAAGTTGCGGTTCATCTGTTTTATCATGATCAATCCTGAGTCAAAGTGGATAACAGTCCGTGCTAAGGTGCATTTTGCCAATAGTCGTACCCGGATTCCACGCCGTTATGTAACACCCGGATACTATCCTTGTATCCATCGTACCGTCCCTGTAACACCATGATACTAGGTTTCTAACACCACAATACTAGGCTTCGCCTGACATGGGCTGGTAAATTCAGAGGTCATTTAACCGTGCAAAACCATCACGGGTGTAGTTTTCACTGCCATCTGGCTTTACGCACAGGTTATCTTCGATGCGAATACCGCCATAAGGCAATAGTTTCTCAACCATCGACCAGTTGATCTGCTCTGAAGCCTTAGAGGCTTTCAGCTCTGCTAACAGCTGCGGGATAAAGTAAACCCCGGGTTCGACCGTGATCACATACCCTGATTCCAGCTTGCGGGTCAGGCGCAGGAAAGGATGCTCAGCCGGTGGCTCCTGTATAGCGCCCGCTGCATCCTGCTGCCAGCCACCCACATCATGCACCTGAAGCCCCAGCAGGTGGCCCAGGCCATGAGGATAGAACGTACGGGTAATCCCCTGTTCCAGCTGATCTTCAGGGTTAGCATGCACAATACCAAAGCGATTCAGCAGATCAGCGATCATCAGATGCATCTGCTCGTGCAGCGCCACAAAATTACTGCCGGCACTGATCTGCTGACACAGCTGAAGCTGCAGATCATCCAGCCCTTTCACCAGATCAGAGAACAGGGTGCCTTCCTGGGTGAAGGTACGGGTAATATCGGCTGCGTAGCCATTAAAGCTGGCACCGGCGTCAATCAGCAAGGTGCGGTGCTCACCGGGTGCGGAACGCTGCTGGAACTGATAATGCAGTACGGCGGCGTGTTCATTCAGGCCGACAATATTGTCGTAGGGCATATCACGTTCATTATGGGAGATCGCACTCAGGTAAGCCTGATGAATAGCGTATTCACTGAGTCCGGACTCAAAACCGCGCTGCGCCGCACGATGCCCTTTAACCGCCAGGTAGTTAGATTCACGCAGGCAGTGCTGTTCCCATTCGGTCTTGATCGCGCGCCCAAAGTTAATACTATGGATCAGAGCCTCAGGGTTGTGGCTCAGATGCGCTCCCTCAAGACCCTGTTCACTGATCAGAGCGGTACGCGCCTGACCCACGGTAGCCAGCATAACCGCCGGGTCATCATAGGCGACCCATTCAAAACCCAGCGCCCAATCTGCTGACGGCAGGTCAGGGGTCAGGTGCCAGAAGTCTTTCGGCGTGTAATAAAACATTAAAGGCTTCTGACCGGGGCGAACCAGCAGCCAGCAATCCGGGTGCTGAGTCAGGAACGGCGACCAGTAAACAAAGTGCGGATTTGGACGGAAAGGATAACGGGTATCGTCCAGAAAGTGTTTGTGTAAACTGCCGGAGCCGATCAGAAGCTGATCAAACGAATGCTCTTGCAGGAGTGCTTCAAACCGGGTTTGCAGTTGCGACAGGTGTGCAAAATAAAGTGCAGACATAAAAAACCTTTTTAACCGAACCCGCCCTCAGGCAGGTTGAAACATTGAAACCAGAAACCCGGCGCATCGCAGAAGACACCCGAATTAACGGATACAGATCAGACGTTCAAAGACCGATTGGCAAGGGCCTCTTCCAGTAGTGCCCAGAGTTGCTTAATGTTTGGCTGAACATTTTGGCGGTTCCGGTAGAGGCGAACCTCTAGAGACACATGCCATTCCTCGCCTCCGGCAAGACTCAGGCTGCCGTGCTCCAGACTGCTGTTGATCAGACGCTTAGGCACCCAGCCAAAACCAAAGCCCTCTTTGATCATCGCTTTAACGCTGATCGAGTGAACATTCTCATTCATGGTCACCAGCTGAGGTGGCTCTGGCTGCTGCTGAACAAAGTGATCCAGCACTGAGCGCATAAAAGAGTTTTCGTAGTAGCCAATGTAAGGCAGCGGCTGACTTTTCTGTCCCGGCAGATAGTACAGTGGCCGGCCATCTTCATCGTTGGCTGTAACGGGCACCAGTTTTTCCCGGGCGACGGTGAGGCTTTCAAAGCGTTCATCATCCAGATCCCGGGCCACCTTCATGGTGGGATGCCAGAAGCAGAGCACCAGATCACACTCCCCCTGGGACAAAGCATTAACAAAGTCCGCACCCACCCAAGAGGTGGATTTCAGATTCAGGTCAATGGGCAGGTTATTCTGGGCTGAAAACGGCATCAGTACCGAGTGATAGAGTGTCAGGTAAAGCGTCTGTGTTGTGGCAAATGTCAGCCGGTTACTCTGCTGCTCGCGGATCTCATTGCAGCGTACCTTGGTTTCCCGTGCGATGCGGGTCATCTGTTCCGCCCCGGCCAGAAACACCTCTCCGGCAGCAGTCAGAGACAGCGGAAGGCTGTTGCGGTCGATCAGAGTTGTCCCCATCTCTTCCTCCAGTAGTCTTATGCGACGACTGAGGGTGGGCTGAGTGACATTGCGTTCATCGGCAGCCCGGGAAAAATGCCGAGCCCGGGCCAGAGCGATAAAATCATCGAGCCATCTAACTTCCATAGCGTACCTTAAAAGAACAAACAACCACCGGGGGCTTACAGGTCAGACTGCAGCCATTGATGTACCGGGTAAAGCAAGGACTCCCCCAGTTTAACAGAGCGCTCCGGCGACCAGCCAAAATCCGCATCCGGGCGGTTATCATAGTCCTTAAATGGCATTTCCAGTGTCATGGATGGGCAGTTGAATTCCCGGCCAACCCAGAAAGCAGCTATCGTATAGGTCTCAGGGCCAAATTTTCCGGGCGGGTAACCCCGTGCCGTCTGAAAGTCCGGATTAACCTGTGCAAGATTTTGTTTAAAGCGTTGTTCCTGTGCCAGCACTTCCGGGCTAAGGTGAGGAGCACCCTCCTGACCAGCGATAAAGTTGCAGGGCAGGGCTTCATCACCGTGCAGATCCAGAAACAGATCCACACCGCTTTGTTGCATCAGAGTACGCACGGCTAGAACTTCAGGGCTACGCTCTGCGGTAGGCATTTCCCACTCCCGGTTAAGATTAGCACCACAGGCGTTAGTGCGCAGATGTCCGCGAATGGAGCCATCGGGATTCATATTCGGCACAATATAGAAATCAGCCTGTTCCAGAACGGACTGACCCAGGGCATCATCTTCGTCCAGCAGACGGGCGATAAAGCCTTCTGCGCACCACTCCGCCATCGTTTCACCGGGGTGTTGGCGAGCCGTTACCCAGATCTGTTTTTTTGCTGCCGGATTATCCGAAGCTTTACTGATTTTCAGCAGATTCAGATCATAACCGTCCAGTGTGGTGCCGATATCATACACCTCACACAGGGCTGACTGCTGGGCATGCCCGATCAGATCCAGGTGCTGCTCCCAGCTGTAAGGGGCAAAATAGGCAAAGTAGATACTGTTCTGAGCCGGAGTATGCTGAATCACCAACTCTCCGGTATCGGCTTCATAGGCGGTATCCACACGAAACCAGGTTTCACGGTCATAGGATGCAACCGCCCGGTAGTCCGGCCAGCCATCCACATAGGCGGCCTGCCCGGCATTCACAATACGCAGGCTCAGCGGTTGAGTCGCCGCACCCTGTACCCGAAAGTGGAACCATTGAAAGAAGTCCGACTGGTTATCCTAGAGAATACTCAGTTGAATATCCTTGGGATTGGTCAGGTCGAGTACCTCAATATTACCGGCGTCGAACTGACTGCTGATCTTGATCTTGGACGGGATTGTTAAGCTCATATCCATTCCCTGATAAGCCGCTCATATAAGCGGCTTTTAATAATAAGAAGTCTTGGGTTACAAAGCAAAGCCTTGGATGACAAAGCAAAGTTTTGGATGACGACGCAACGTGTTAGGTGACCACGCAGGTACAGGCCGTTTAAATACGGCCTTCAGCAACACCATGACAAGCCACCTGACCACCTTCATCAGTGGTGATCAACTGCGGAATCTCTTGGCTGCAGCGCTCGTTCGCGTAGGGGCAACGGCCATGGAAAACACAACCACTGGGCAGGTTCACCGGTGTTGGAACTTCCCCCTGCAGCTTAATATGCTGCGGACGATCATCTTCCAGGCGCGGAATTGCAGACATCAGCGCCTGAGTGTATGGGTGACGAGGTTTAGCGAACAGTGTTTTGGTCGGCGCCAGCTCACAGAGAGAGCCAAGGTACATCACCGCCACACGGGTGCCAAAGTGCTCCACCACCGAAAGATCGTGGGTGATAAACAGATAGGTCAGGTTACGCTTTTCCTGGGCATCCATCAGCAGGTTCAGCACCTGAGCCTGAATGGAGACGTCCAGTGCAGAGATAGGTTCATCGGCGACAATAAACTCAGGATCAACCGCTAAGGCACGGGCGATACTGATCCGCTGACGCTGCCCACCGGAGAACTCATGGGCAAAACGCTCACCCCAGCTTGGGTCGATACCGACGGAGAACATCACTTCATGTACTTTATCCCGTACCTGCTGGGCTGACCAATCAGGGTTGTGTAGCCGTACCGGCTCTTCCAGCGTTTGCGCAATGGTCATACGCGGATTGAGGGAAGCATAGGGATTCTGGAAGATCATCTGCATCTTTTTGCGATACGACAGCAGCTGCTTATCATCCAGGTCATCAATACGCTCGCCCCGGTAACTGATGGTTCCTGCCGACGGCGTCAGCAGTCCCATCACGGTACGGGCAACGGTGGACTTACCACAACCGGACTCCCCAACCACACAGAGAGCTTCACCCTTTTTAATGTCCAGATCCACGCCATTAATGGCATGAACAAACTCCTGTTCACGAACAAGCTTGCCGCCTTTAAACTTCAGCTGATCAAGAAAGTCGCCGGAGATATTGAATTTTTTGTACAAACCACGGATCTGAACCAGAGACTCGCTAACCTGTACCTGATCCGTTTCAGTTGTCTTCATTGTATTCTGATCGGTCATGATTATGCCTCGAGGGATGCCTGTTCCGCTTGTTTCAATTCGGCCACCATATGGCAGGCCACCTTACAATTACCGGATACGGTGTACCCCGGTAACTGTTTGGTACAGGCATCGCGCAGGTAATCACAACGAGGGTTAAATGCACAGCCTGTCGGGATTTTCTGCAGTGATGGCATAGAACCACGAATCTGATTCAGACGCTGACCCGGAATTGCCATCTGAGGCAGAGCGTTCATCAGCCCCTGAGTATAAGGGTGCTGGGCATCGTTGATAATCTCGCGGGTTGGACCCTGTTCGATAATACGGCCCGCGTACATCACAATCGCTTTCTGTGTAACCTGAGACACCACCCCCAGATCGTGGGTGATCAGAATCAGAGCAACGTTATTACGCTCACACAGTTCCACCATTAGCTCCATAATTTCAGCCTGAATGGTCACATCCAGTGCCGTGGTGGGCTCATCCGCAATGATAATGTCCGGGTCCATCAGCAGACCGATGGCGATCACCACCCGCTGACGCATACCGCCGGACAGTTCATGGGGATATTGATCGATACGGGTTTCCGGTGACGGAATC
>JBLWVL010000061.1:0-13648 GCA_048268485.1 Oceanospirillum sp. | reverse complement strand
TCTTTTAGCCTTGTTTTTTATGCAGAGGTTATGACTAATTGACTGCCGAGTATGAAATAATACCTGCTCAGATCCCATACAATGTGGCTTGGCATAAATACTTTCACAGCCTCGGAGCGTGGGAACGAGTCGAAACGTGGGAGCGAGTTGTAAACGAAAAAAGCCCCGATCGGTCAACCGGGGCAACAAGCATCAAAAGGTGCACCTTTTACGGTGCGTAGAGAGGTAAGGCTAGTGATCAGCTCGGGAAGGCGAAGCTGACGCCTTCACGTACGCCGCTGGAGGGCCAGCGTTGGGTGATGGTTTTGCGTTTGGTGTAGAAACGAACACCATCCGGGCCGTAGGCGTGCAGGTCTCCGAACAGGGAGCGTTTCCAGCCGCCGAAGCTGTGGTACGCAACCGGCACCGGTAGCGGTACGTTGATACCCACCATGCCCACTTCGATCATATCGGAGAAGTAACGCGCGGCTTCACCATCACGGGTGAAGATGCAGGTGCCGTTGCCGTATTCGTGATCATTGATCAGCTGCATCGCTTCTTCCATGGTGTTTACGCGCACCACTTGTAATACGGGGCCGAAGATCTCTTCTTTATAGCTAACCATCTCCGGTGTTACGCGGTCGATCAGGGTTGCGCCAACAAAGAAGCCGTTGTCGTAACCGGCTACCTGAGGTTCGCGACCATCAACGACGACGGTTGCGCCGTCTTTTTCGGAGCTTGAGATATAACCCACGACTTTATCCCGATGCTGGGCGGTAATCACTGGGCCAAAGTCGTTGCTTTGATCAGAAAACGCGCCGACTTTTAGCGGTTTCATCGCTTCCTGTAGTTTACTGACCAGTGCATCCGCCGCCTGATCGCCCACGGCAACAGCCACAGACAAGGCCATGCAACGCTCACCGGAGGAGCCAAAAGCCGCCCCCAACAGCTGGTTTACGGCGTTATCCATATCCGCATCCGGCATAACGATGGCGTGGTTTTTCGCACCGCCTAACGCCTGACAACGTTTACCGTTGGCATTGGCGGTGGCGTAGATATATTCCGCAATCGGGGTGGAGCCCACAAAGCTAACCGCCTTGATGCGCTTGTCCGTCAGTAGGGTATCCACCGCTTCTTTGTCGCCGTTGACCACGTTCAGTACGCCTTCCGGCAGACCTGCTTCGTGCAGCAGCTGTGCAATATAAAGGGTTGAGGATGGATCACGCTCAGAGGGCTTCAGCACAAAGGTGTTACCGCAGGCGATGGCCAAGGGGAACATCCACATCGGTACCATGGCAGGGAAGTTAAACGGCGTAATACCGGCAACAACACCTAGTGGCTGGAATTCGCTCCAGGAGTCGATATTCGGGCCAACGTTTTTGCTGTATTCACCTTTTAATAATTCAGGGATGCCACAGGCAAATTCGACGTTTTCGATGCCCCGTTGCAGTTCACCCATAGCATCGTGGGCGATCTTGCCGTGCTCTTCGCCAACCAGGGCGCAGATCGCTTCGGCATTTTCTTCTAACAACTGCTTAAAGCGGAACATCACACGGGCACGCTTTAGCGGTGGTGTTTGCCGCCATGCAGGATAGGCCGCCTGTGCAGTGGCTATCGCCTCTTCAACAGTGGCTTTGGAGGCCAGGCCGACGTGCTTGCTGATTTCGCCGGTTGAAGGGTTAAATACCGGCTGGCTGCGCTCGGCGTCCTGCACGATCTTGCCGTTGATCAGATGGCCAATGGTTGTACCTGATGTCGTTGTCATATGGATTCGCTCCTGGTGCTTAAATTGGGTAAAGGTGCTGCGGTCTTAATCAACTTCGTTCAGAGATTCACCGATTGCGTTAATCACGTTATCAATCTCATCGGTCTCAACGGTAAAGGGCATACCCAACTGCAGGGTGTCGCCGCCGTAACGCACATAAAAACCTTTTTCCCAACACTTCATCGCCACCTGATAAGGGCGCAGAGCCGGTTCACCCGGTGCAGATTCCAGCGTGATACCGCCCGCTAAGCCATAGTTACGGATATCCGTTACATGGCGCGAACCTTTAAGACTGTGCAGCATCTCCTCAAACTTAGGCGACATCTGTTTAACACGGGGAATCAGCTGATCTTTTTCCAGAATATCCAAAGAAGCCAAACCTGCGGCACAGGCCAGCGGGTGTGCCGAGTAGGTATAACCGTGGGGCAGTTCGATCATATAGTCGTTGCCGCCGTTATCCATAAAGGTATCGTAGATCTCCTGCTTGGCGATCACGCCGCCCATAGGGACAACACCGTTGGTGATCTGCTTCGCTACAACCATAAGATCAGGGGTTACACCAAACTCTTCCGCGCCGGAGTATGAGCCCATACGGCCAAAGCCGGTGATTACTTCATCAAAAATCAGCAGTAAGTTGTGCTTATTGCATAGCTCGCGCAGGCGCTTCAGGTAGCCTTTTGGCGGTGGAATCACGCCAATAGAACCGGCCATTGGCTCCACAATAACACCGGCAACATTAGAGGCATCACTTACCGCAAGCAGCTCTTCCAGATAGTCTGCCAGGTGCGCGCCATCATCCGGCATACCCTGCACAAACTTATTGTCGGGCAGCATGGTATGGGGCAGATGCACCGCATCAATACCCTGACCATAAAGCACTCGGTTCGGGCCGATACCGCCCACACTGATACCGCCAAAGTTCACCCCGTGATAGCCCTTGGCACGGCCAATAAAGCGGGTTTTAGTGCCCTGGCCTTTCTTACGCCAATAAGCCCGGGCTATTTTTAACGCCGTTTCAACCCCTTCAGAACCTGAACCGGTAAAGAAAACACGGCTTAGCTCATCCGGCATAAGCGCTGTTATACGCTCAGCAAGCTGGAAAGATTTAGGGTGGCCGTACTGAAAAGCAGGGGCATAATCTAACTGTTTCACCTGCTGGCTGACCGCCTCAACGATCTCTGGACGGGCATGACCGGCACCACAGTTCCAAAGACCCGAAAGACCGTCAAAAATCTTACGACCATCCGCGTCGGTGTAATAATGACCTTCAGCAGAAACCAATAAACGCGGATCTTTTTTAAACTCTCGGTTACTGGAGAAAGGCATCCAGTGGGCATCCAATTGTGACTGGGTTAAATCACAGTTCGCCATGCGCTGTTCTTTTTGCTTCAGGCTATCGTTAGAAGGCATATCACACCTCGGTAAAAATGGTTGTTGGATTCCTCTGTCTGCATAGGGCCGGTTTATTCACTAACCGCCGGTTAAGCCCTCTAAGCAGACAGGTGATAACGCGTAACACCTTGATCGACTGTCTATTATCAGCCGTTTTTTAGTTTATTAAATCCCAACATATTTACTCTGATGTAACTATTTGCTTAACTAAAAGTTATCAGCCACTCCACGGAAAATCACAATGAAACCTAAAGATAACTTTCTTCCTCGCCAGCTGGGGGATGCCCATATTCGCCTGTTACGTATTTTTAAGGTGGTCGTGGAATCCGGTGGCTTTGCCGCCGCCGAAGTACAGCTGAATATCAGCCGTCCAGCCATCAGCCAGGCGGTTACCGAACTGGAAAGCCTGATTAATGCCCGTTTATGCCATCGGGGGCGCTCCGGTTTTTCCGTCACAGAGGAGGGCGAGATTGTCTATCAGGCAACGCTGCAGTTGCTGGCGGGACTGGAGGATTTTCGCAGCCAGATCAATGCCATTAACCGGGATCTGAAGGGTGAACTGAATATCGGCATCACCGACAACATGGTGACGGTGCCACAAATGAGAATTACCCGGGCATTAGCCGCCTTAAAAGATCGGGGGCCGGAGGTGGTGATCAATATCCGTATGATCCCGCCCAATGATATTGAAAGCGCCGTGCTGGATGGCAGCCTGCATATTGGTGTGGTGCCGGATCTGCGCACGCTGCCCGGCATTGAGTATCAATCTCTGTATCAGGAGCAATCCCTGCTCTATTGCAGCCACCAGCACCCTTTGTACCCACAGGATGATCGTCGCCTGAGTGATAAAAAGTTGGCGGATTATGATGCGGTACTGCCCGCCTACGCCCAGGCAGCTCAGATTAAAAAGCAACAGATGATTTTGCAGGCCAGCGCCAGCTCCACGGACCGGGAGGGCATCGCTTTTTTGATTTTGAGTGGTCGTTATATCGGTTTTCTGCCAACCCACTACGCCCAGCGCTGGGTTACTGAAGGCCGGTTACGGCCACTGCAACCGGAGAAGCGTTTTTTTCATACCCACTACAGTGCCATCACCCGTAAAGCCGCCCGACCCAATCAGGTATTAGACGCCTATCTGGAAGAGCTGGCCAAAACCGCTGATGAGGAATAAAAAAACTGGCCGTTTACTTTGACAAGTAACGGCCAGTGGTAATTTCCCTATCAAGGGGTCACGTATTCGGGCGTTTTAAACTTTAAACTGAGAGATGATTCGTCGCATATGCTCTGCACGCTGATTTAAGGTTTCCACTTCACGAATCTGGCTCTGCGAACTGTTGTGTATCGTACTTGCCATATCCGAAATTGATTGGGCTGATTCATTGATACTGTTCACAACAGCAGCCTGCTCTTCCGTCGCCGCTGCAACCTGAATATTCCCTTCACTGATCATATCGAAACGATTACGGATTGAAGTCAGTGATGAAGAGGCTTCAACAGCCTGTTCTGCTAAAGCAGAGCTACTTTTGGCGCCCTCTTCTGTGACCGCAAGTGATGCCGCAGCAGCAGTCTGTAGCTGTTCAATCTGTGTGCGAATCTTTTCGGTGGAATCCTGCGTCCGACTCGCCAGGGTGCGCACTTCATCTGCCACCACAGCAAAACCACGCCCCTGCTCACCGGCCCGGGCTGCTTCAATGGCAGCGTTAAGTGCCAGTAAGTTTGTTTGCTCTGAGATACCACTGATAACATCAACCACAGAGTTAATTGAGTCGGCCTGATTGGCCAGTTCTGAGATCGACTTTTCACTGCCGGTCATCGACTCAGCCAAATCCGTCATCGTTGCGGAAAGCTGAACTATCACATCATTGGTACTGTGCGTATCCTTTACCGCACTGGAGGTATCACTTGCAGTGGTCTGGGCAATCGATGAGACCTCACTGATGGTTTGTCCTATTTCAGTAATAGCCGTGGCAACCATTTCAGTTTGTTGCCGCTGACTATCGGATAACTGTACCGATTCTTCTGCGATATTTTTTAGTTGTCCGACACCGGTACTGATCGCCTGCTCTGCCTGAGTAATCTCACGCACCAGCTCGGCAAATTTACTGAGAATGGCATTAAAACCACTGGCCAGATAACCCAGTTCATTTCGGGCGCTGTCATCCAGTTTCAGGGTTAAATCACCGCCCGATGCCGCCATACTGTTCAGCTTATCACCGACTCCGGTAATGCTTTTGCTAACACTGCGGGCAATATAATAAAAGACCAGTATGAATATCACCGCCAATACAATACCGGAGAAAATAGAGTTGCTGACAACGCTATTCACCTGATCAGTCAGCTCAGCCTGAGGCAATACAGTCACCAGGCGCCAACCAATACTCCCCAGCATGGTGGAAGCAACGTACATCTGCTGCCGTCCCAATTTGCCTTTACCGATACTGACCTCTTCAGCACTATTTTTCATACCAGTGACCAGTGAACTGTCAAAGCCTAACTGGTCGATGGGTTTGCCAATCAGACTATTATCCGGGTGAGCAACGACCTGATTATCGGCATTCAGCAGAAACATAAAACCCGCTTCACCCACCTTGGCACTTTCAACAATGTTAATGATGGCAGAAACATCATAACCAAGCCCTGCAACGCCCATCGTCTTACCATCTTCTCCTTTCACTAACACGTTGACATATACCGTAAGATTCTGGGTTGTTTCGTCAACTTGCATATTCAGGGCAACGTTTTTGCCTGATGCCAGCGAGTTATAAAACCAGCTATCCCTTGGCTCACTCCGTGACATCTGCTTAAAGAACCCTTTATTGGTGTAGTAATTGTTGGACAAATCAGAAACGAAGAATGACATCGCTGCGCCATTATTGCTCACAAAGCTCTGCAAATAATTCACCACAGATGCCGTCACCTCACTGGGCTCATCACCTTCTGCCCATTGTTTGATAAACGTATTCTCAGCAATGCTGCGCGACAGAATAATAGGCTCACTCAGCTGATACTCGATCTGCAGTTTGCCTTTATCCACAATACTGGGGAGTAGTTCTTTTTCAGTCAGGGTGTTGAACGTCGAAGAGAAGCCTGTGATATTGATGTAACTGATAATGCTGATAATCAATAAAAGGGCGAGAACCATGGAGCCGAGAAGAAGGGTTTTTAACTTGAGATTCTGAGGATTAACCATAGTTAACCTCACTTACACTTAGGAGGGTCATCATATTCAATCGCCTTATGACGTTGAGGTTTGCAAGCCGCAAACCAATTAAATACTCTTCCCTGATCACAGTAGACTGCTACTGTATTTATCCCTTGTCCCTTTCAGTTATCTCATGATTGTTATAATTAGTATATAAAGAATTTACATATTACTGCCCACCATCGAAGCGATAACCAAAGACCTGCCAGCCCCATTGCCCGACTTATACCTATCCGGTGATATAGCCGGTCATCTTTCTTCAGCGCACACTTGACGGCAGGATAAAACACAACGCAAAATCCGAACAATGATTCGCATTATCTAATCTGCGTTCTCAAAAGCTTTCAACAAATAAGAACACTCGCATCCCGAGAAAAAGCATAGCAGGATAAAAATATGACCTCCCAGCAAGCTGTCGTCACCGATTTCAACTGGCAGGAGATGGCCGACACCATCGCCATGCCAAACTACGCCATCATCAATGGTGAGAACGTAAGCGCCCGCTCCGGTAAAACCCAACCGGTGGTAAATCCCGCGACCGCCGAAACGATTGCAGAAGTAGCGGATTGCGGCCCGGAAGATGCCGATATTGCAGTTAAGATTGCCCGTGACACCTTTGAGTCCGGTGTTTGGTCAGCAATGGCTCCCGGTGACCGTAAGCGCGTACTGCTGCGCTGGGCTGACCTGATCGAAGAGAATCACGCCGAGATCGCCCTGCTGGAAAGTCTGAGCGCTGGTAAGCCGATCAGTGATTGCTTCTATGTTGATGTGCCCAGCTGCCTCAACACCCTGCGCTGGACCGCAGAAGCCACCGATAAGGTCTATGAAGAGATCGCGCCCACCGCCGCAGATACACTGGCACTGGTGAAGCGCCTGCCACTGGGTGTTATCGCTGCAATTGTGCCGTGGAACTTCCCCCTGTCGACCACAGCCTGGAAACTGGCTCCGGCACTGGCAACCGGTAACTCAGTGATCCTGAAACCGGACCCGAAAACACCGTTAACGGCACTTAAAATCGCAGAATTGGCGCATCAGGCTGGATTACCTGCCGGTGTGTTACAGGTCCTGCCCGGTGATGGCGTTAATCTGGGTAAGCACCTGTCTTTACACCCGGATATCGACGGCCAGACCTTCACCGGCTCCACCGGCGTGGGCAAACTGCTGATGCAGTATTCCGGTCAGTCCAATCTGAAACGCACCTTCCTGGAGCTGGGTGGTAAGAGCGCCAATATTGTGTTCGCCGATGCCAATCTGGAAAAAGCGGCGGATGCCGCAGTACTGGCCGGATTCTTTAATTCAGGTCAGACCTGCACCGCGGGCACACGCCTGCTGATTCAGGATGAGATCTACGATAGCTTTCTGGCTAGGGTGCTGGAGCGGGCAAAAAACTGGTGCCCGGATAACCCACTAAACCCATCAACCAACATGGGCCCGGTGGTGGATCAGCGCCAGCTGGATACCATTCAGGGTTATGTGCAGAAAGGTTTAGATGAAGGCGCCAAGCTGGTTTACGGCGGTAAGGTGATGGAGCATCCACTGGGCGGCTTCTTCCATGAGCCGACCATCTTCGCAGAAGTGGACAACAAGATGACCATCGCACAGGAAGAGATCTTCGGCCCTGTGATATCAGTTATCCGCTTTAAAGATGCCGCAGATGCGGTACGCATCGCCAATGACTCACCCTACGGACTGGCCGGTGCGGTATGGAGTTTAAATATCAATACCGCCCACAAAGTCGCAGCAGCCGTTCGTACCGGCACCATGGGGGTTAACAACTACTTCGGTGGGGATATCACGGTTCCGTTCGGCGGCTTTAAAGAGTCCGGCAATGGTCGTGATAAGTCCCTGCATGCCATGGATGACTACACCGAACTGAAAACCACCTGGATTGAGTTTGAGTAAGGGGTAGAGGTTGCCGGCTGGCGTTGGAACGAAGTGAGCATTGACGCCCTAAAGCGCGACCTACACCTATCGTTAACCGCCAATCCGGCATTTAACGAGGCATAAGGTGCATGACGTTGCTCGTGCCTCACATCTTATGCACCCTACATTAACGTCATACAAAAGGACGGGCTTTAGCCGGTCAGCCATGTGGCTGACCGGTCTTTCAGGTATCTCCGTTCAACGGGCCGATCAAAGAAACATGCGCTGAGAATCAGCCTTCGCTCTCTTCATAAATTGCGTAGAACTTTTTCGCGTGGCCGATGGTTTCCCAGCTGCCTTTATAGCCCGCGGGAATCACGAAAGCATCACCGGCACTCAGGATCTCCTGATGGCCTTCGGCATCCGTAAGAATAGCGCGGCCTGAGATCAGGTAGCAGAACTCATCTTCGGTGTAATTCAGCTTCCATTTGCCTTCCGTTGACGACCAGACGCCACAAAAGAAGTTTTCTTTGCTGTTGGTGAAGAGATTTTCCACGCTCTCCATCGGCTTACCGGAGATCACACGATCAAGACTGATCGGTGTGTCCGCACCTTCAGCACCTGTATGCTCGCTACGGATTCTCTGTAGTTTTTGGATCTGTATCGGATCTTTTTGTACTTGTGTCATCTGTCGCTCGCTTAATTGCAGTCATTTAAATCGGGTTAACCGACAGCAAAGAGGCAACAAGCAGCATCACTTAAAACGATTTTAGTCCGTCCGGGCTCGTCGATCAGGATTCAGACAGATAGCCCTGTAGCAGATTGCTCAGCATAGATTCCAGATCCACCAAGGTACGCCTGGCACGATCCCCTTTCTGGTTAACCACCACCAGAAAGACGCTATGGGTCACCTCCAGGTAGAGACGCCCCAGACGCTCACGCTCACGAATATGACGCCTGATACCCATACGGTGAAAAACCTCTGCCATACGGCTGATCTCCAGCTCATCGTGGCGTTCGTCCAGCTCCCGCAATTCCGGTACAGAGAACATCGCCTGTACCAGAGTCAGAATCGCTTTCTGACGACGGTAAACCCCCAGCTTTATTTTGAGCATCTTTGGCAGTAGTTCTGACAAAGGCATGGTTTCCACCGGCCAGCTGGCGATCTCGTCCAGTGCGGCTTCCACCTGCTCCAGCCAGCGGGTGCCCATGGCGTGCAGAATAGCGTGCTTATTCGGGAAATAGTGATACAGAGAACCCACCGAAATACCGACCGCTTTGGCGATCAGAATGGTGTTCAGATCATCCAGCCCAACCTCCTCCAGCAGTTCACCGGTTGCATCGATGATCTGACGGGAGCGCTGTTTAGATCTATCCTGAACCGGAGCGTTCCGGGGCTCCAGACTCTGAGTCTGTTTCTTACGGCGCACCGCCTGAGAAACCGCCTGTGCTTTAGAGTCTGTCTTGGTATCCTTCATCGAATCAATTCACCTGTTCTGCCTGTACGTTTACCTGAGCGATCTGTTTCCCCAAGGGAGTTACCCCCCGAGATTTTCATTTAAGAAACGCCAATCCGGATCAGGGCGCATTATACGGATGCACTCCGGTTTGCCCAGCGTCCCGTTACAGGTTAAACCAGGGATCATTGCTCTGTTTTAAATCGTTATCAACTGTGCCGCTTGCTTTATTTCCCCTGCTTCTCTGTCGTTTGAATTCATATTGCTTGTTTGGCCGGTGGGAGTTGCGTTTGAAATGGGCCTCATTTATCGGCCAAGGCGATCACGCAGCGAATAAAACAGCATGCCCGCCACCAGACCCGGCCAGCGCAACAGGGTGCCCCCTGGAAAAGTGGGTGTCGGCACGTTTGAAAACAGATCAAAGCGTTCAGCACTACCGCTTATCGCCTCGGCCATCAATTTGCCACCCAGAGTTGCCAGTGCGACGCCGTGACCGGAATACCCCTGAGCCACAAAGATAACCTCATCGATACGCTCAAAGTGCGGCATGCGATTCAGGGTGATCGCCAGCGTCCCCCCCCAGCCGTAATCGATCTTCACATCCTTCAGCTCCGGGTAGTAATCCAGCATATAGGGGCGAACAAAACTGCCGATATCTTTCGGGAATTTTGACGAGTAGTTTTCTCCACCCCCCCAGAGCAGACGGTTATCACCGGACAGCTTGAAGTAGTTGATCACAAAGCGGGAATCCGCCACGGCAACATCATCACGGTTAATGCGACGACAGGTGGCTTCACTCAAAGGTTCCGTCGCCAGAATAAAGTTGTTAATGGGCATAATCTTGCCCGCAATCCGGGGCTCCAGCTTGCCCAGATAACCGTTACAGGCCAACAGCAGATACTTAGCTTTTACCACGCCCTGCTCGCCGTACACCTCAACGCCTTTACCCGCTGGAGTCTGACGACCTTCATAATGACTGACACGGCTGTTCTCAAAGAACTGCACACCGGCTTTTTCTGCCGCTGCGGCAAGACCCAGTGCGTAATTAAGAGGATGCAGATGCGCGCCTTCCGTCCAGTATTCCCCCGCACCAAAGCGCTCACTGCCCAGCATGTCGGATACCTCTTCCGGTTCCACATACTTCAGGGCATCGTAGTTGAGTACCTGGTTCTTATACTCAACCGTCTCTTTGATATGAGCGTTATGGGAAGGCTTGGCTGCAACGTGCAACACGCCCTGCTTGAGATCACAGTCGATCTCATGTTTCGCCACCAGGTCTTTTACCAGATCCACCGATTCCAGCGACATCTGCCAGAGCAGATCCGCAGACGCTTTGCCGACCTTTTTCTCCAGATCCTCATGACCCATATTATGGCCCTGACAAACCTGACCACCATTGCGGCCGGATGCGCCCCAACCGATACGTTCGGCTTCCAGAACCGTCACCTGATAACCCTGCTCCGCCAGGTGCAGAGCCGCCGACAAACCGGTAAAACCCGCACCTACGATACAGATATCAGCCTGTACCTCGCCCTTAAGGGCAGAATAATCCGGCTTGGGGTTTGCGCTGTCGGCGTAATAAAAGGGTGTGTAACCCTGTGTCATATCAAAATCTCCAAAAAACCTTCCTGCAGCTCTGCCTATAGGTCATATGGTTTTTACGATACCGCACCCTTAATGTGCATATACAGTTTACAAAACCACTTTATGACACATTTCGGGTCGCAACCCATACCCATAAAAATAGCCGCCGGAGGGTAAAAACCCCACAACAAACCGAATAATACTTCTAATAATTTTATGAAACAAGCTTGGTTTACAGGGGGTTAAAAGAAAAAAATAACCGATTTTTGATATTTTATAAGAAATTCCCTATTGCTTTAGTATTTCTTTTGACCTAGCCTTGAAACCGAAACATAATTCGGTTTATCGGTTTGTATTCAACAATAAACCACACGACAACAGGTCCTGCTTCTGTAACAAAAGATCAGAACCACAAACCGGTAATCACGATCAACCCAGACAGCTGGTCAATAAAAGCTGCAGACAATGCCGTAATCCTCGGTTATAAGACGCCGACAAATCAAAAAGCGTGTCTGCTACTGATACTAAATGATGTGAAGGTGAGTTATGGAAGCCGTAGCCAGGTTTCTCAAAGAGAACGCAATCTCAGAAGTTGAATCCACCCTGCCGGATATGACCGGTAATGCCCGTGGAAAATTTTATCCACCTAAGAAATTCCTTGATGAAAAAGGTGGCCGTATCCCGGAGACCTTACTGGTACAGACGGTTACCGGAGATTGGGCAGCCAATCACTTTGATATTGTCGATGCCGCTGACAAGGATATGATTCTGCAGCCGGACTCGGACACTCTGCGGATTGTGCCCTGGGCCAACGAGCCAACGGCTCAGGTGATCAACGACTGCTACACCACCGATGGCCAGCTTCACCCTCTTTCCAGCCGCTCTATTTTACGCAACGTACTTAAGTTGTTTGAAAAAGAGGGACTAAAACCGGTCATCGCACCAGAAGTTGAGTTCTATCTGGTGCAGAAAAACATCGATCCCGACTACGACCTAAAGCCTGCCATTGGCCGCTCCGGTCGACGGGAAACAGCCCGTCAGTCCTACAGCATCGATGCGGTTAACGAATTTGATCCCCTGGTGGATACACTTTATGACTACTGTGAAGCGCAGGGTCTGGATGTCGATACCCTGATCCATGAAACCGGCGCAGCTCAGATGGAGATTAACTTCCTGCATGGTGACCCGCTGAAACTGGCGGATCAGGTCTTTATCTTTAAGCGCACCCTGCGTGAAGCCGCTATGAAGCACGGTGCCTACGCCACCTTTATGGCTAAGCCGATGGAGGAAGAGCCCGGTAGCTCCATGCATATCCACCAGAGCCTGATCGACATTAAAACCGGTGAAAACATCTTTGCCGGTAAAGATGGTGAGAAATTCAGCCAGGAGTTTTATCACTACGTTGGCGGATTGCAAAAGTACACACCAAATGCGATCAGCTTCTATGCACCTAATGTAAACTCCTATCGCCGCTTTACTCCGGATATGTCCGCCCCCGTCAACACTAAATGGGGCATCGACAACCGCACAACAGGTCTGCGGGCCCCGGAAGCACCGCCTGTCGCAACCCGTATCGAAAACCGCTTCCCCGGTGCTGACTGCAACCCTTACCTTGCTATTGCCGCAAGCCTTGCCTGTGGTTATCTGGGTCTGAAAGGTAAGATTCAACCGACCAAGCCCACCACAGATGCTGCCGCAGAAGAAGGTGATCAGGTCGAGGTTGCCCGTACGCTGGAAGAAGGCCTGCGCCTGCTGGAAGATTGCCCGGAACTGAAAGAGATCTTCGGTAACCAGTTTGTAGATGCCTATATAGGCGTCAAACGTGCAGAGTTTGAAACCTTTAACAAGGTGATCAGCTCATGGGAGCGGGAGTATCTGCTACTGACGGTTTAATACTTTTTCCACAGAACTTTTTCCATATAACTTTTTCCACAAAATTTTCTACAGAAAAAACGTGCTGAAAAAGTCACCGGTGCTATAGGTGGAGCCCTGAGCACCGGCTTTTTTAACACCCGATCAATAAAAACAAAAGATCACGGGCATTAAGCCTTTTCAGAGTCGGAAAAAACTGAAAAAATCCGCCCTCTGACGGGCTTTATCCCGAGACCCTTCCTTCTTCAGGTGAAATGCGGCCCATGCGTTTATTTTCGCAGGGATAAACCTCAGGAAGGAAATGCCCTAACGCGAAACATTAGAAAAACAGGAAAGGAAAGCTGATGAAAAAAATGATAATGCCCCGTCTCAAGCTGACCCTCTCAGCACTGACTCTGGCCTTCACCGCCGCCACGGCACAGGCAGAAGAAGTACTGAACTTCTACAATTGGTCGGACTATATCGCCGAAGACACCATCGCCAAGTTTGAAAAAGAAACCGGCATCAAGGTGAACTACGACGTTTACGACAGCA
>JBLWVL010000060.1:0-14463 GCA_048268485.1 Oceanospirillum sp. | reverse complement strand
TGGATCGAAACCAGAGGACTCGGAGCTACCGCCGGGGTTTGATAAGTCGCGCCTCACGCAGGCGCGTGGATCGAAACGTACTCAGAAAGAGAGTATGAGAAATTAAAAGTAGTCGCGCCTCACGCAGGCGCGTGGATCGAAACCAAGCGAATGTTGAAAACCAGCTTGAAAAACTCTTGTCGCGCCTCACGCAGGCGCGTGGATCGAAACACTACCAGCGCCGTCTTACGGTGCGTCATCAAAAGGTCGCGCCTCACGCAGGCGCGTGGATCGAAACAAGCCGCTGAACAGTCAGCTGACCCAGTAGATTGGTCGCGCCTCACGCAGGCGCGTGGATCGAAACTGTTTGTGCTGGAGGACGTTGAGGTCAATAAGCGTGTCGCGCCTCACGCAGGCGCGTGGATCAAATCTGAGTAATAATGTGGCCGTATTACATGGTGCAGGTTGTCACATCACAAAAAACGGCCATGGGTTTTCACCCATGGCCGTTTTAGTATTACCGCTTTATTCGGGCTAGATTCTTACGCCTCAGCAGCTTCCACTACCTTAGCAATGGCATCACCCAGCTTCGCCATACCTTCGCGGATATCTGCTTCCGGGATAATCAGTGATGGGGCAAAACGAATCACGTTAGGGCCGGCGACCAGCATCATCAGACCTTCAGCGCGAGCTGCAGCCAGGAATTCACCCGCCTTGCCGTGCCATGCTTCGATCAGTTCTGCACCGATCAGCAGGCCGCTACCACGGACTTCTTTGAAGATGCCGAAACGCTCATTCAGTTTGTTCAGTTCTTCATTGAAAATCGCATTACGGGTTACAACGCCTGCCAGCACTTCCGGCGTGTCGATAATATCCAGAACTTTTTCTGCAACAGCACAGGCCAATGGATTACCACCGTAGGTGCTGCCGTGAGTACCAAAGCCCAGACTTGGAGCCACTTTATCGCTGCACAGCATCGCGCCGATTGGGAAGCCACCACCTAGGGCTTTAGCGGTGGTCAACACATCCGGGACGACGCCACTTTCCATATAAGCATACAGGTGACCGGTACGACCAACGCCGGTCTGTACTTCATCAAATACCAGCAATGCATTGTGCTGATCGCACAGCTCACGAACCCCTTTCAGAAATTCAGCATCACCTGGAATCACACCACCTTCACCTTGAGTTGGCTCAAGCACGACGCCACAGGTTTTATCGGAGATTAGCGCTTTAAGTGAGTCCAGATTATTAAATTCTGCGTGCTCAATAGCTCCCGGAGCCGGTTCAAAACCTTCACGGTATTTTGGCTGACCTCCCACAGAAACGGTAAACAGCGTACGGCCATGAAAACCCTGTTTGAAAGAGATAATCTCGTTCTTCTCGGCACCAAAGTTATCGTAAGAATACTTACGTACCAGTTTGAAAGCGGCTTCGTTAGCTTCCGCACCGGAGTTACAAAAGAAAACTTTGTCCGCAAAGGTGGCATCGGTCAGTTTCTTCGCTAAGCGCAGAGCAGGTTCATTGGTGAAGACGTTACTCAGGTGCCACAACTTATCTGCCTGGGCTTTCAGTGTGGCAACCAACTCAGGATGACAGTGTCCCAGCGCATTTACCGCAATACCACCGGCAAAATCGATGTACTCGTTGTTATCCTGATCCCAAACGCGAGAACCTTCGCCGCGCACCGGCACCATCTGCTGCGGGTTGTAGTTCGGTACCATTACTTCATCAAACAGTGCGCGTGTAACCTGCTGTGTAGTCATATCAATCTTTACCTTGTTAACTCGAATGCCATAATCGAACGAGCTGTTTTATCATTTTCAGCGCAGCCACTTTAGGGAGAAACAATGGCAACCCGGCTCTGCGCTGAGTTATTGTAAAGCACGCAGTTAATTTTTCGTGCCTTTTAGTTAAATCAGAACAAGCCCATGCTTTTCAGATAAAACCAGAAAATCTACTGTTTACAGTATCGGCAAAAGTAAGCTGGGATAACATAGCCAGATTTGTTATAGCGCGACACAAACTTGCTCTAAGCTGACATTTATTAAAATGTCAGCAGTTCTCAGGCTGATAAACCGTTATTCTAAGTGCCGTCAAATGTTCTGCTAAAGCTCACCTAAACATTCTGTCTGGGACGAATATTCAGGAGATACCCCCGTTGCAACCTGGTCGGTCAGCACTACCAATAAGCACAACAAGAGAGCCCGGCAAAGGCAAAGCAAAAGCCAAGCGCTATGGCTTTCTACTGGTGCCTAACTTCTCCCTGATCGCCTTTTCTTCGGCGATTGAGCCCTTGCGTATGGCTAACTGGATTACCGGTGAAGAGCTTTATGAAACAACGCTGATCAGCCACGACGGAGAGGCTGTCGCCAGTAGCTTTGGTGTACAGACACTGGTGGATCACAGTCTGGATGACCTGCCGGAACTGGATGCTATTTTTGTCTGCGGAGCCAGCCCCATCGCCCGGACGGGCAATGATGCCATTATTGCCTGGTTACGTCAGCAACGCAGCAATCAAATTGCGATTGGGGGTATCGGAACCGGCTCTTATATCCTGGCGTGCGCCGGTTTGCTGAATAACCACAAGGCAACCATTCACTGGTGGGATATTGACAGTCTGAGGGAGGATTTCCCCCATACTCAGGTCACCAACAATCTGTTTGAGATCGACGACAAGCGTTACACCTGCAGCGGTGGTACCGCTGCGATGGATATGATGCTGTTTCTGATCCGTCAGCAGCATGGTATGGAGCTGGCAGCATCTATTTCAGAGCAGTTTGTCTGCGAACGTATGCGCACCGGTGATGACCCCCAAAGAATCCCACTGAAAACCCGTATCGGTGTCAGCCAGCCTAAGCTGATCGAAGCGGTTCAGCTGATCGAAGCCAATATTGAAGAGCCGTTAAGTGCCGATGACCTGGCCCGTCATGTAGGCGTTTCCCGGCGTCATCTGGAACGCCTCTTCAAAAAACATTTGCAAACCGTGCCCTCCAAATATTACCTGGAACTACGGCTGGAGCAGGCCCGCAAACTGCTACGCCAGACCGATAAGCCGGTTCTTCAGGTTGGCTTATCCTGCGGTTTTGCCAGCGCTTCCTATTTCAGTACTGCATACCGTAATCACTACGGCCTGACCCCAAGGGAAGAACGAAAACGCCTGCAGGAGCAGGAAACTAATATAAATCCACACCCGGTGATAACTCAACGCTCTCAGCTAATCTGATGATAGCTTTTGCAGCTCCCGTTCTTACCACTGCCCCGCGCCTCGACAGATCAGCTCTGATCCTCTACATTTGGCTACTGTTACGCCCCGATATCAATCTAATATCAGCCATAGAAAGGATCTGTTGTGTCCCGATCTGCCCACTCCATCCTATTTCTCACTTTTTTTACAACGGTATTGCTAAACGGTTGTACAGCCCTTCAGCCAACAGGCAGACTATCAGTCAATATTGAGCAGATACCTTTTCAGGATGAAAACTTTAAGGCCTGTGTACTTGAACAGAAGGTTTCCGACCCGGCAGAAATCACTGAACTGGACTGCAGTCTGCGCAATATTCAGTCTGCAGATGAGCTTTTTTACTTTCCAAACCTTCGGAAACTGGACCTGAGCCTTAATGAGATAAGCTGGCTGGATATTCGGACAAATAGTCAACTCGAGAGTCTGAAGCTGTTTCCGTCAAATAACCTGAAGGCAATGAAGTTTAGTCATTACCCTCAGCTTAAAACCTTGGCTCTTGACGGCAGAGATGGAGAAATTGCTGAAGATGCTCTGAAGGCTATGCCTGCACTGGAAGAGCTGACATTAGGCTTTGAAGACATGACAAAGCTGAAAATCCATCAACCTGAACTCCGCTCACTTAGTCTTCTAAACAGCAAATCCCTGAACAAACTGGTCCTTAACACTCCGTCTCTGGAAGATTTTTACAGTGACCGGACCCAGATTAACTGGCTGGATCTTTCCAGTACTCAGAAACTCGTCAGCCTGGAGATCCGAAAAACGCCTTTACAGAGACTTACGCTGGATGCTCAACCAAACCTGAAAAAGCTCTGGTTGCAGGAGGGTAAACTGACTGATATTGAGCTGGGTGTAACCCCAAAACTGGAGCAGCTGACTATAAGTCATCAACAACTGAAGACGATTGACCTGAGTCAGGCCCCCAATATCCGCGAACTGGCGCTAAATAACAATCAACTCACAGAATTGGACTTAAACGGCCTGAGGCATCTAAGCCGCCTGAATGTAAAAAACAATCCCTTGCCAGACCTATACAAAGCCCTGGGTAACAGTAGCTTATTTCTGTACTGCATTGATGCAAATCAGCTGGACTACACCGTTGAGGTTTTCAGCCTGGACTGCCGAGTGGGGGGCGACATAAAGCCCTATGCATTTAAAGCACTTAACAATCTTCGCAGTTTAAAACTCCGGCTTTCTGCAGATATTGAACAACTCGACCTGAGACATCTTTCAGGTCTTGAGTTTCTGTCCATCAGCAGTCAGAAGCAGGCATTAAAAAAAATACAGCTTCCTCTCAGCTCCTATTTGACAGAAATTGACCTGAGCAATAATCAGCTGAAAAGCATCACCCTGCCAACATTGCCCAAGCTAAAAAAACTTAATCTGCTGGGCAATAATCTGACAGAATTCAGGTTGCCTGCCCAACCCGAACTTAAACAGCTGAGACTCACCGGAAACCCGTTAAAGTATACGAAACTCTCAGGCCAGCCTAACCTGGAGACTCTGTTTATCAATCAAGCCGCAATTAAACATCTGCAGCTTAGCGGGCATCCGAAACTAAAAAAGCTAATTTTGAGTAAAGGAAAGCTTGAAAAATTGCAGCTGGATCTCCCTGAGTTAAAGGAGCTGGATCTGCGCTGGAACCCTAATCTGAAAAAAGAAGAGACGCTGATAAGTCCCGCCACAATGAGATCGCTGACACCAAAAAAAGAAGCTCAGACAAGAAATAAAGCAACCGACAGCTCTTCTTCAACACCACCAGTTGCCGCAAACCAGAACAAAAGAACCAACACGCTAAGCTGGTAAGTACAGAAGATAATCGACTCTAAGCGGCAGAATCATCGGACAAAATCAGGTCTGCCGCTTTGCTCGCAATTGCCAGTGTAGCGGCGGTCGTATTACCACTAACCAGGTTTGGCATTACAGATGCATCAACCACTCTCAGGTTGTCCATACCACGAACCCTCAGTTGGTGGTCAACAACCGCATCGGTGCCACTTCCCATTTTACAGGTACCAACGGGATGGTAGATGCTTTCGGCAAACTGCCGAATGTAAGCTTCTTTTTCCTTATGGGTCTGACACGCCTTACCTGGTCGCCACTCTTTTTTACCAAAACGCCTTATTTCCGGCTGATTCAATAACTCCCGGGCGCTGTCCAGTGCCCGCACCATACCTTTTATATCTTCGCCTTCCTCATCACTCAGATAGTCAGGTTGTAACAGTGGCGCATCCTGATACCGGCCAGAGCGTAATCCAACATATCCCCGGCTTTTAGGGCGCAGCAAACAGGCTCTAAGGGTATAACCGAAATAACGTATAGTTGGTGCCAGATTCAGACCATGCTCTACTTCCAGAGCCGGTAAAAAGTGATGCTGAACATCTGTTCTGGACTGATTAGGATTCGTCGCCAGAAAAGCACCGGCTTCTGCAAAGTTCGAGGTCAGCACCCCCTTACGCTTTGGGTAATCCAATAAGCCCTTAATCCCTTTCGGCCAAAAAACAGGATTAAGAGAGACCGACTTGTAGCCTTTCTCCAGCCAACTCACACTGATATCCAGATGATCCTGAAGGTTTTTCCCGACACCTTCCAGCTTATGCCGCACGCTGATACTCTGTTCTTTTAACATCTGTTCCGGCCCAATACCGGAGAGCATAAGAATCTGAGGGGTATGCAGAGCGCCTGCTGAAAGAATGATCTCTCCGCTGACCGGAAGATATAGTTCATGTCCTGCAACCTGATAATATAGGCCGCAAACACGCTGATTCCGTATTTTTAAGCGCTGCACACGAGCTTTGGTAATAACGGTTAAATTACCCCGTTCAGAAGCTGGGGCGAGGAAAGCTTTAGCACTACTGCAGCGGCTACCATCACGCTGCATCACCTGATAAGGGCCGACACCCCACTGATCCTGACCATTAAAATCATGATTCAGAGGCAGCCCTAATTGTTGCCCGGCTCTAAGGTAAGCTTCAGATAAAGGGTTAAAATGTCGCAATGCCTGTACCGACAGCTCACCGCCTGCACCGTGCCAGGGATCTGCACCACGTTCAAAATCCTCTATTCGTTTAAAATGAGGTAAAAGCCCCTGGTAGTGCCAGTCATGCCGAATATCAGGATTAAAGCTTTCTGCCCAAAGGTCAAAATCTTCCGGCTGACCCCGTGTATAGCACATGGCATTAATAGAGCTGCTACCACCCAGCGTTTTGCCTCTGGGCCAAAATAAACGACGCTGATTCAGGTTCTTTTGAGGTTCAGTATACAATGCCCAGTTCAGCCGTTTACTACGCATTAATGCCAGAATTCCAGCGGGGATATGAATCAGGGGACTGCTATCAGAAGCCCCTGCTTCCAAAAGGGTTACCTGACAGTCCGGGTTACGACTTAAACGTTCAGCAAGAAGGCAACCTGCTGCACCGCCGCCTACAATCACATAATCCATCATGGTTTCTTTGGTCTCTTGTTATTGTTATCGCTATAGTCCGTTTTTTGTCTGCACCTGAAGTCATCGACGGCTAGCGTCATGTCAGAGTAGTCAATACTATAAAAACAATCAAACATACGTTCGATTAACACAGCTATCAGCCTAGGTATTCCCCCCAAAGCCCTATCTAAAAGCACACCAGGTTTGCCAGCCTACGCGACAATTTGTCTTAGCCTTAAAATATAATAAAGTGCTAAAGTAATAGGGAATACTATAGGCGGGCACAGTAATGACTTTCTTTACCGAGTTAAAACAGATCTCTCGTAAGACCCTGTTGTTACTACTGATAGCCGGAGCAGTTATCGGATATGCTCTGGCACCGGATGAGGGTTTTGGCGTGCGTTTTGAAAACCGAAGTGCGCAAATGATCACGGCTATCAAGCTGGACTTTGGCAGTGCCGACGGCCAGTCCAGCCTGCAAACATTCCGCCTTGCTTCCGGAGAATCCCGTACACTATTTCTGAACCACCCTTCAGGGGCTGGATTTAATGTTCAGGTATTCTATGCAGATGGCCAGAAAAGAGAGTTCTGTGCACTGAAGGGTAATAAAGATTTAAGGCCAACCCTAATTCTGCAACCCTGAACACCCAGGGCGTTAGCTTTGCAGAGCTAAGGTAGCTGGCACGCAAGTATGCAGACCCCTCCTCCAAAAGAACGATCTGCATAACATCAGGTATACCCTGCTTTCGGAGGAGGAGAATATATCAGCTATTGGTTGATTCAAAAATCTTATCCGCATTTGCTTCAACAAAGCCTTGATATACCACACCGTCAGAGTCAGGGTAACGCAGGGCAAACTCGTAAAAGCAGGTCGGAATTTCGTGCGTCTCACCACCGGAAAACTCGATCTGCTGACGGTCAGCCATAGTTGATCCCTGCTCCAGCAGTGCAGCAGGTGATCCTTTCACTTCCCCCCCCACAGTATTCACAGCATAGCCTGCTGCTTTAACGCGGCCGAGGACATGTTGAATCTTATCCGTTGCCTGGAAGTCCGTCACGCTGTTCAGGTGATTGATACTAACCGTAAAGTGATTCACGCGAATACCGATTGCCAGTAGCCAGGCGCCGTATTCAGTTTCCTGCATCAACTCGTTGTAATCATCAAAGCTTGGGGCGCTCCAATGACGTGAGGACCAGAATACACTCTGATCAACCGGTTCTGCGGTGATCTCTGCAATGTATTTCGCCAGGATCTTTTGTGCGGATTCACTCAGTTGCTCAGTGAGTAGCTCAGAGATAAAAATTTTCGGTATAGAGGAGTCCGGATGGATATAGCTACGGGCACGCAATTTCTTTGCTTTAAACTGATATTCATCCTGTAGGCTGTATCCCATCGCCAGCACCAGAGGTTCCAGATTCTCCAGCTGCAGCGGTGTATGGGCAAAGGTGCGAAAAGCAACATGATCATTAATCACTTCGCCGTCCGTGTTTTCAAATACCTTGCGGATCACCTCTGCCTGAGGTGTGATAGCAATATAGTCCTGCCAAAGATTGTCAAAAAACTGAACCGGATTCATAAGTCACCTGGGATAATACGACTGATAGTCTTTTTGTTTTAAATGCCGTTTTAAACATAGCTGCCGCTTAAACATGGCCTATTAGCAGAACGGGCTGTTCACAACGATTTGCGCTTCTATTCTGATAACAAATAAGCTCATCAACAAACAAAAAAACTTAACCCCATGATCAATATAAATTTACCCTTACGGCTCTAGGATGATCCTGCAGCCAGCCTTGCATCCAATCAATAAACGCTTTAACCCTAGCGTTTTCAGGGGCGACCTCTTTATGGGCCAACCAGTACCCCGGCATCAGCGCAGGATTTAATCGACTGATTGGCTGCTCCCCTAATGGTGCAACAAGTCGACCGGCTGCAATACCATCCAACGCATCCCCTGTTGATATCATGGCGACCCCCAGGCCCCGGTTTGCCGCCTCAAGAAGCCCAGCATGGCTGTCTAAAGGGAGAACCTGCTGATCTACCACAGCATCGACCTTCAGCATATCCAGCACACGCCCCCATAGAGGAACAGATAGCGGGGTGCATAGCAGGCGGTGATGAATCAGGTCCACGGCCTGATTCAGTGGAGTATGTGTCAATAGCTCCGGTGCGCAGACAATCAGCTTGTCATCCGTTAACAGTAACTGCTGGGACTCAAACCCCCATTCGCCAAAGCCCCACTGAACCGCAAGGTCAAGACGTTGAGTCTCAAAGTCCGGAAAGAGTACAGAGGTTGATACCTGAACCATGCAATCAGGATGGGTAGCTTCAAACTCCGGCAGGCGTGGTAGCAAGCAGTTCACCGCAAACCAGGGTGATGAGCTGATTCGAATTGTGGGTCGCTGATGCTGATCGCAAACCTCATCCACACCCCGTTGCATCAGTGTTAAGCCTCGCTCTACATAATCCAGCAGCTGTTGACCGGAAGGCGTGATCTCTATCCCGGACGGCTTACGTTCAAACAGCACCAAGCCCAGCTGATCTTCAAGGGATTTGATCTGCAGGCTCACTGCCTGCGGTGTAATAAACAGCTGCTCTGCCGCATGCTTAAAACTACCTAATCGGGCAGCAACAGCGAAGACCTGAAGGCTCCGCAAGGATGGAAGGTATTTAGACATAGCGGATTAACCTGGTAGCGGCTTGGGCTGGTATCGCTTCTGTGAATACGACCACCTGCCAGAACGTAAAAACCCGATGCTTTCACATCGGGTTTTCTTAACGTAACCGTGAGTACTTCGCTTAAAATTAAGCTTTGTACGGATCACGCAATACGATAGTTTCTTCACGATCCGGACCAGTGGATACGATATCAACCGGGGCGCCTACCTGCTCTTCCAGGAATGCCACATAATCGCGGGCAGCCTGAGGTAGCTCATCCATCGTTTTCGCACCAACAGTAGATTCGGTCCAACCTGGCATTTCAACATAAACCGGCTCAACATCACCAAAGGCGGATGCATCAACAGGCAAATCAACCAGGGTGCCATCTTTCAGTTTATAGTGAGTGCAGATCTTGATCGTTTCCAGGCCATCCAGCACATCAAGTTTTGTCAGACAGATACCAGAGATAGAGTTAACCTGAACAGAGTAACGCAGCGCAACAGCATCAAACCAACCACAGCGACGTGAACGCCCTGTTGTTGTGCCAAACTCATGGCCTTTAGTGGCCAGGTGCTCACCACAGCCATCAAACAGCTCTGTCGGGAAAGGACCGGAACCCACACGAGTGGTATAAGCCTTGGTAATACCCAGAATATAATCCAGATACAAAGGGCCAAAACCGGAACCTGTCGCAGCACCACCAGCGGTGGTGTTAGAGCTGGTTACAAACGGATAAGTACCATGATCGATATCCAGAAGCGAGCCCTGAGCACCCTCAAACATAACATTGTCACCGTTTTTACGGTAGGCATGTAGCTCGCTGGTTGCATCACAAACCATCGGTCGCAGCTCTTCAGCCATTGCTTTACAATCCGCAATCACTTTATCTGCATCAACGGGCTCTTCTTTATAATAAGCTTCGATCATAAAGTTGTGATAAGCCACTATCTCTCGAACCTTGGATTCAAACAACTCCTGATTCATCATATCGCCAAGACGAAGGCCACGGCGGGCAACTTTATCTTCATACGCTGGACCGATGCCGCGACCCGTAGTGCCGATTTTATCAGCGCCACGGGCTACTTCACGCGCCTGATCCAAACGTACGTGGTACTCAAGAATCAGCGGGCAAGAAGCACTCAAACGCAAACGATCGCGTACAGGTACACCGCGCTCTTCCAGCATGCGAATCTCTTTCAGCAGAGCATCCGGAGCCAGAACCACACCGTTACCAATAATGCAGGTTACGTTGTCACGCAGGATACCCGAAGGAATCAGGTGCAGCGCAGTTTTTTCGCCATTTACCACCAAAGTGTGGCCGGCGTTGTGGCCGCCCTGAAAACGGACAACAGCAGCAGCAGATTCTGTTAACAGATCAACTACTTTACCCTTACCTTCGTCACCCCATTGGGTGCCTAGAACTACGACGTTTTTACCCATTACTGCTTTCTCATTCACTCGAACTCAGACTGTAAACAGTCTCGCCCATGCAGGCTGATTAAAAAATTCAGTTAATTGGTTCAACAACCCACTGACCATCATTTTTGAGGACCAGTTCGCTGTCACAACCCATCTCAAGTGCACTGACATCCTGATCAGGCAGACCATTTACCACCCGGGTGCCTTCACTGCGTAAAGCCCGAATTGCAGACAGAAGTTCCTGATCATCGCTGTAACCTGCCGGTGCAAAAACACCGGATACGGGATCATTTTTTTGTAAGAGTTTTGCCAGAATTTTCAGGTCAGCACTAAAGCCTGTTGCAGGCCGCGCGCGTCCAAATACCTTTCCGGTTTCATCATAACGGCCACCTTGAGCAACCGCATGGGAATATCCCGGAATATATGCCGCAAACACCATCCCTGTGTGGTAGTTATAACCACGCAGTTCCGCAAGATCAAAGTTGATCTCAACATTTGGATACTGGTTTTTAATGACGTTAGCCGTCTGCTCCAAACTGGTCAGGGCCTCTTTGACAGATGCCGGGGCATCAGCCAGCTCAACTTGAGCCTGGGCCAAAATATCTGCACCACCGTTCAAACGCGCAAGACGTGAAATCATACCTCTCACAGACTCATTAGCAATATCTCTTGCCACTATTTGATCAATTTCGCCATAAGCTTTATGTAAAATTGCATCAAACAGTGTTTTTTCCTGATCTGAGCTAAGGTCAGCTTCACGAATAAGAGCCCGATAAATACCAACATGGCCCATATCGAGATAAATCTTCTCAGCACCTGCTGTAATAAGTGCCGAGATCATCAATCCCAGAATCTCGCTATCACTTTCCAGCCCCTCATGGCCAAAAAGTTCTGCGCCAAGCTGCATGGGACTACGTGAGCCCAGCATACTGCCAGCTTTTGTCCGCAGCACATTCGCGCAGTAGCAGAAACGGGCAGCTCCTTGTCGCTTCATGGAGTGGGCATCCATACGAGCAACCTGAGGCGTGATATCCGCTGCAATCCCCATCATCCGACCTGTCATCTGGTCAGTCACTTTGAAGGTTTGCAGATCCAGGTCGTTACCACTGCCGGTCAACAGAGACTCAAGATATTCAGCCGGAGGCGGGAAAACAAGGTCATAGCCCCAGCTATGGAACAGGTCCAGCAATTCCCGACGAAGCTCTTCAATCTGCCGTGCCTGAGGCGGCAGTACCTCTTCCATGCCATCTGGAAGTAACCAACGATCTGCAATGGTCATAATTCAGCCTGTTTTTTATCTGTATCTATCCATCACCGGTCAGACTAGACAGCCTTTCCCACCCAGGTATATCCGGGCCTAGAGCAATGACTTACCCGTTATTTTTTCGGTACCCGATTGCCATTAAAACCGATACTGACACCTGATCAACTCCGTATCAGGTACAGGATGATCAGGCCAATCAACATACTGATCGCCCCCATCATCCGGAGGTGCTGATCCGGCACCTCAGCGATTGTTGCAACCAACCTGCGCCAGCGGGAAGGGTTTGCAAAAGGGATAATCCCTTCTATAACAAACACCAGGGCCAACGCACTAATCAAAACTTGCCAATCCAACAGAGTATCTCCACAAAAGCGGGCTAATTTAAGGGGCAGCCTAGCACTGCTCATCCACCCTTTTGCCGGAATCTGCACACAAAAAAACCGGGGTGAACCCGGTTCGACACATTCTAACACGATTAGAATTTACAGCCATGGTTTGCCAGTGGCTTTTATTAAAAAAGTACGGCAGGCCAAGCCTTCCGGCGGACAAAAAAATACCCCGCAGCCAAAAGACTACAGGGTATTTCTGACCGTGATTAAACCTTATTGTGATTTTTTCATATAGTTGAAAAACTCACTTTCAGGTTTCAGCACCATCACATCACTCTTACTGGAGAAGCTATTGCGGTAAGCTTCCAGGCTACGAATAAACGAATAAAACTCAGGGTTTTTGGTATAAGCGTTAGCATAGGTTGCAGCAGCAATCGCATCGCCTTCACCCCGAATTCGCTCAGACTCACGGAACGCTTCAGCCAGAACAACCTGACGCTGACGATCCGCATCCGCACGGATACCTTCCGCAATCTCTTTACCTTCAGAGCGGTGCTCACGAGCTTCACGCTGACGCTCAGTATTCATTCGCTCATATACGGCATGACTTACTTCAGGGGGCAGATCGATACGTTTTACACGTATATCACGAATCTCAATACCCAGTTCATCCTGAGTAATGGTATTCAGTCTGACCGTCAGTTCATCCATTAACTCGTCACGCTCACCGGAGATCACTTCATACATGGTGCGCTCACCAAACTGGTTACGCAGACCTTCATCCATACGAGGTGCCAGCAGGCGGGCCGCAACTAATTCGTCACCAGAGGTGGCTTCATAGTATTGCTGCACGTCAGCGATACGCCATTTAATGAAGGAATCAACAATGACCGCCTTCTTCTCCAGCGTCAGATAACGCTGAGGACGCGAATCCATGGTAAGAATCCGGGCATCAAACTTACGGATCGTATGAAGAACCGGCAGCTTAAAATGCAGACCGGGCTTGATATCTGAGTCTATGATTTCACCAAATTTCAGCTTAATGGCACGCTCAGTTTCATTAACGATATAAAGACTGTTCGAACCGACTAAAGCCAGAATGGCAATCAGGATAAGTGCCGAAAAAGACTTAGATTGCATTAGCGACCCTCCCTACGAGTTGAAGTGGCATTGGAATTAGCACTTTTTTCGCGCAGACGCTGCAGAACGCGATCAGCCAGTTCATCAATTTCAGTGTCAGAACTCAGAGATGGGACTGCTCCGGAGAAGCGACTCTGATCGGTTGAGCTCATACCCGCACTACGGGATGAAGTACTGCCTCCGACCATTTTATCCAGAGGGATATACATCATGTTGTTGCCACCATCGACATCAACAAGAACCTTACTGGAGTTGGCCATTACCTCTTCCATCGTTTGCAGATATAAACGATCTCGGGTTACTTCGGGAGCCTTTTCATACTCAGTCAGAAGCTGTATAAAGCGATCAGCTTCACCCTCTGCCCGGGCGATGATCTCTTCTTTATAACCGTTAGCCTCTTCGATAACACGCTGTGCTTTACCGCGTGCTTCAGGGATGATGCCATTAGCATAAGCTTCAGCCTGATTTTTCACACGCTGCTCATCCTCACGAGCTTTAATCACATCATCAAAAGCCGCCTGAACTTCATCCGGTGCCGATGTGCTTTCGACGTTAACAGAGCGGACTTCAAGGCCCACATCATAGCTATCCAGATACTGCTGCAGTCGTGCTCTCACACCCTGACCTAAAGCCTCACGCCCTTCCGTCAGAATATCATTCATTTCTGAAGAACCGACTTCATGACGTAGAGCAGAGTCTGTCGCATTCTCAAGACTCTGCTCCGGATTACGTACATTAAGCAGAAAGTCTCTCGGGCTACCAACACGATACTGAACCGACAGGTTAACCTGTACGATGTTTTCATCTTCAGTCAGCATCAGAGCACGGCGACTCAGGGAACGAACCTTAGTTACGTTTACAGTCTGTACTGTATCGATCAAAGCCGGATTCCAGTTCAGACCTGCACCTACGGTTTCATAATATTCACCAAAGCGTAAAACAACCGCACGCTCTGCCTGATCTACACGATAGAAACCTGCCACAGCCCAAACGGATGCAGCAACC
>JBLWVL010000059.1:0-14493 GCA_048268485.1 Oceanospirillum sp. | reverse complement strand
AGGGCAGCTCCGGTGGGGCGCTCACCGTCCAGTAGCTTGAGCAGGATATCGCCGTTGCTCTGATGGCTGACAAGGCGCACGGTCTGCTTGTAATCCAGATCGGTCAGGCGTAGTTGATGATCCGGTTCCGGCTGATGACTGAGCCAGTGATTAACCTGGGGTGTGAAGTGCTGCTGCAGCCAATGTTCATCGGCACGGGCTTTGGCTAACAGGCCATAAGATTGCGGCGTAGCCCATTGAATGCTGCCGCTTTTATTGACTGTCATCAGGTGCTGACCGGTGCTGTCCAGAGCGGACTGGGCGCTATTGGTCAGTCGGGCATTGGTCAGATGCACCTTCATCCGAGCGAGCAATTCATGGGGGTTGATCGGTTTCACCAGATAATCCACCCCTCCGGCTTCCAGCCCGCGTACGACATCATCAGTGTCGTTCAGGCCTGTCATAAAGATCACGGGAATAGCGGCCAGCTCCGGGTCTGTTTTGATCTGTCGGCAGGCTTCAAAGCCATCCATATGGGGCATGATGGCATCCATCAGGATCATATCCGGCTTCATCTTGCGGGCGATATTCAGCGCCTGCCGACCCTCCAGAGCCACCAGTACATCCATACCCGCATCTTCCAGCGCATCATTGATCATGCTGAGAGCATCCGGCGAGTCGTCCACGACAAGAATGATGTCGTTGCGGCTGATAGCGGTGCGTTCTGTTTTCGGTGCAGGAAGGGTCATTTTTTAGGCTCCTTCTGATTGCTGGTGTGGTTAGGGGATGCCTGAATTGGTGTTTCTTCCGATGACAGATCCTGGGCCAGTTGTGTCGCCAGATCCGGGAATCGGAAATTGTTGGCCAGATGTTTGTAGCTGTTGTACTGCCCTGTGCTGATCTCATTCTTCAGCTGTTCAAGGCAACGATCAACGCCTTTTTTATAGCCCATCCCGGCAAAGGCTTTTAGTTCATGCAGTAGCGGATGATCGCATAGGGGATTGTTCCCGGATTCGTCAGCAGCTGGAGGGACGGGCTGCGGTTGTTCAGCTTTTTCTTGTGCCCCCTGTTCAGATTTTTTTAATTCTGGGCTCTGAATTTGAGCGTCTTCCGCCTGATAAACCCATTCCAGATCCAGCTGTTCACCGAGGCGTTTCAGCAGGACGCTGTTGCTGACGGGTTTCACCAGATAGTCGTTAAAGGCGGCTTTGTATTCCGGGCTGCGGTTATGTTCCTGAGCATCTGCCGACAGCATGACAATGGGCGATTGAATATTTTTCTGGCGCAACTGAGCGGCCAGTTCCAGACCATTTATACCAGGCATGGAGATATCCAGCAGAAACAGATCTGGGGTTCGGTTGCCGGGCAACTCTTCCAGAATACGCAGGCAGTTTTCACCATCATGGGCTTCAAGGATGATAAAGCCCAAGGGCTGCAGAAGATCTGACAGTAGCCCCCGTAAGACCGGGTCATCATCGACAATACAGAGGGTGCGCTGGTATCCGTCGTAGCCGATCAGCTGACGGTTATCCTGAACCGGTTCCGATCCGGAAAGGCTTTGCTCACTGATCCAGGGCAGCATCAGTGAAACCCGAAAACAGCTGCCTTTACCCGGTTCGCTCTTATGCTGCAGGTCGCCACCCATGATATCGGTGAGTAGGCGAACGATAGTCAAGCCAAGTCCGGTTCCCGGTAGCTGAGCGGTATCGTAATTTCTGACCCGTTCGAAGGGATCAAATATCCGGCTCAGGTCCGATTCTGAGATGCCGGGCCCTGTGTCTTCAATGGAGAACTCCGCCACCTGATTCCGGTATCGGACCTCGAATACCACCTGACCGCTCTGGGTATATTTCACCGCATTGGAGAGCAGGTTGATCAGAATCTGACGCAGGCGTTTTTCATCGGTAGAGACCCACTGAGGGAGCGGCCCCTGTATCCGGCAGTGAAAGCGGATGTTTTTCTGACAGGCCTGCATCTCAAACATGGCAGTGAGCTGGTCAATCAGCTGGGGAAGGTTCACTCGTCCCTTAAACAGATCCAGACGGCCCGCTTCTATGCGGGATATATCCAGCAGTCCCTCAATCAGGTCGGTGAGGTATTGCCCGCTGCGCTGAATAATCGTCAGCCCGTTCTGGTGGCTTGCGGGAGTATTCGGTTTATCCGCCAAAAGCTGGGCGTAACCCATAACCGATTGCAGCGGCGTTCTCAATTCGTGACTGATACCGGTCAGATAACGGCTTTTAGCGTCGTTGGCCCGCTCAGCCAGCTCTTTGGCCTGTTGCAGGGCAAGGTCGGTTTCTTTGTGCGCGTCGATCTCCCGGGTAAGTTTTCGGGTCTGACGGTTGGATTCTTTCTGAGCCACCACCCGGCTCTCATGGGCGAGCAGGAAAAGCCAGGAGATAACCCCAGATGCGATCAGCAGGGTAAAGAAAAGTGTCCAGATTGTCTGGGTTAACAGCAGTGTTTCACCCGGTGTCTCAGGTGTCATCTGGCGATAAATAACAGCCAGCAAGGCTGCATTCATCAGGTTAACAGTCAATAGGATACCGACAAAACGCCCGAGTCGTGAGTTGATCTGCCGAACCAGTTTGCGGGGCAAAAACAGGGATAAAAAGTGAATCGCCTGTCGGGAAACCCGGGCGTGGGGTTTACAGCTGTCCATACAGCGCACATCCAGGGTACAGCACAGGGAGCAGATCGGCAGAGCGTAGGCGGGACAGTAACTCATATCCTCGCTTTCAAAATGATTTTCACAGACTCCACATTGCAGCAGTTTATGCCCATGGGGCTTACCGGCAGATGTTGTGCTGTCTGAGGGGGTTAGCATGAGTTCCGGTGATGTGCGGGCCAGATAGTACTTACCCTTGGTGATAAAGGCGATCAGAGGCGCAGAGATAAAGCAGGTCAGCAGGGTAATAAAGTGGCTCAGGCTCTGGCTAATGTCACCAAAAAAGCCAAGATAACAGAGGATACCTGACAGCGTTGCCAGCAGCATGGACCCGACACCAACGGGGTTGATATCGTAGAGATGGGCCCGTTTAAACTCCACATAAGAAGGGCTTAACCCAAGGGGTTTGTTGATCAGAAGATCGGCGGAGAGGGAGCCCAGCCAGGCGACAGCGACAATGGCAAAAATGCCAAGAATCGCTTCCAGGGCCTGATAGATGCCCAGTTCCATCAGCAGCAGTGCGATGGTGACATTGAACACCAGCCAGACCACGCGACCGGGGTGTGAATGGGTCAGGCGGGAGAAGAAGTTCGACCAGGCGATGGAGCCCGCATAGGCATTGGTGACGTTGATCTTCATCTGGGAGATGATCACCATCAGCGCCGCCAGCACCAGTGACAAACCGTCGGAGTGGGTCAGGTAGTAAAAGACTTTCTGGTACATATAGGTCGGGTCGGTTGCCTGCTCAAAACTGACACCCCGGGTAATGGCGAGATAGGCGAGAAAGGAGCCCAGCAGCATCTTGATCACGCCGGTAAACACCCAGCCGGGACCGGCCATAATCAGCCAGAACCACCAGCGCTTTCGGTTTTCCCGTGTTTTCTCCGGCATAAACCTCAGATAATCCACCTGTTCGCCAATCTGGGCCGCCATGGCAAAAAATACAGAGGCGGCAGCGCCAAACATCAGGATACTGAACTCATCCTGAGGGGGGGCTGATGACGGGTTATGCAGTTTGGCACTCTCACCGGCATAGCTCATCCAGCCGGGCAGGGCTCCTGATTCAAAGAGAACTACCACGACCAAGGCTGCGCACTGGAGCAGTAGCCACAACCCCTGGGTACCCACCTGAAACTTACTGATGGCGGTAATGCCGTGGGTCACGATGGGGATAACAGCAACGGCACAAATAAAGTACCCCAGAGCCAGAGGAACCCCTAGCAAGGCGTTCAGTGCGGAGGCGAGAATAACTGCTTCGATGGCGAAAAAAATAAAGGTGAAGGAGGCGTATATCAGAGAGGTAATGGTTGAGCCTAAATAGCCAAAGCCTGCTCCCCGCGTCAGAAGGTCGATATCCAGCCCGTGCTTGGCACTGTAATAGGCGATGGGGAATCCGGTGATAAAAAACAGTAAGCACACCGACAGCATGGCGGTCAGGGTGTTGATAAAGCCATAATTTAACGTTACGGCAGCGGCGATGCCCTCAAGAGCCAGAAAAGCGGTAGCCCCAAGAGCGGTTTGAGCAACCCGCTCAATACTCATATTCCGTGCAGAACGTGCCGTGAAGCGTAGGGCAAAATCTTCTAAGGTCTGGTTCGCAACCCATTTGTTGTAATGGCGGCGTACCTTAAAAACTTTTTGAGATGCTGGCATGTCGGTATCGTCAGGGTTGCTTCGAATCGTCTGGGCTCACGGATGGTTTTGGGGCTATGAGCTTGAAATTGCACCTGTCAGGTGCGTCACTCGGTTGACCCGGTGTTTGTGCACTTTTTCAGGGCGTAAAAATCCGCTCCAATGGGATATTTGCATTGGATGCTGGTCTTATTGAATCTCTGTCGCAGGAGTCATGCCAGAAGGGGAGGTGTGGGGAGTAAAAGGGGGAGGCGCTAGTCCGGCAGCAAGGCTTTGTGTCTTGCTAAAGCCCACTCAACATGCTCTTTGACCATTTCGGAGTCATCCTGTTGACGGCTTTTCAGGGCGGTAAGAACGCCAGATGTTGACGGCGCGTTGCCAAGGGCTACAGCGATATTTCTCAGCCAGCGCTCGTAACCGGCCCGGCGAATAGGGGTGCCTTCGGTTTTGCTGAGGAAGGTTTCTTCATCCCACAGAAAGAGATCCGCTAAGGCTGCGCTATCGAGACTATGCCTTGGCGTAAAGTCTGTTTCCTGCGTCGGTTTGGTGAATCGATTCCAGGGGCAGACCAGCTGGCAGTCGTCGCAGCCGAAGATGCGGTTACCGATACCCGGGCGGAGTGCTTCCGGGATTGAGCCTTTCAGTTCGATAGTCAGATAGGAGATGCAGCGGCGGCCATCGACAATCCTGTTATCCACAATCGCATCGGTCGGGCAGGCAACCTGGCAGGCGTTGCAGGAGCCGCAGTGATCTTTGGGATAAGCCGGATCTTTCGGTAGATCAAGCTCCACCATGACCTCTCCCAGGAAAAAGAAGGACCCGGCTTTGGGGTGAATCACCATGGCATTCTTGCCGACCCAGCCAAGGCCCGAGCGCATTGCCAGCGCCCGCTCCAGAACCGGGGCACTGTCGACAAAAGCCCGGTATCCGTAGGGGCCAATTTCCGATTCAATTTTTTTTGCCAGCTGGGTCAGGCGTTTACGAATCAGCTTGTGGTAATCGCGACCTAGTGCGTAGCGGGAGATATAGGCTTTTTCGCCCTGACTGAGAAGGCGCGTCGTTTCCACATCCGCGGGCAGGTAATCCATACGGGCGGTAATCACGGTACGGGTGCCCTCCACCAATTCATCCGGGCGGCTGCGCTTTGTGCCGTGGCTTGCCATATAGTCCATCTCACCGTGATAACCGGCGTCCAGCCAGTCCTGCAGGTGTTGCTCATGCTCGCCCAGATCCGGATCGGCAAAACCGATCTGCTGAAAACCGAGCTCACGCCCCCAGTCTCTGATCTTTTCTTTAAGCTGTTGGCGCGTTTCATATGATAGCAGGCTATTGGCGGGTGGCGATTTGTGGTTTGACTGAGAGGTTGGATCGGACATGAGGGAACCGTTTGGTGCTATCTGCAGTGTGAGGCCTTGTGAGCTTCCCCGGAGAAAATATCTTAATATGAACCGGGAAACGACTATGGCAGAGATTGCGCTCAGGCTATAATTTAATCATTATTCAGGACGTTTTTTCGGCGCTAAGCTTAACGTATCCCCCCGGCAAAACAAGCCGGTACTTTGATATCGAAGAAACCGGAATTCTGACATCGCATAAATAAATCAGATGTTGGCACTAAGTACTTGAAACCAAACACCAACGTTACAGGAAAATCGCTAAATGATCGTTTGGCCCTCCCATGAACGTCTTTATCGTGCAGAACAGGTTCGTGAACTGGATCGTTTAACCATTGCTGCCGGAACCACGGGATTCGATCTGATGCAGCAGGCGGGGCGAACCGCTTTCCGTCACCTGACTCGTCAGTGGCCCGACTCCCGCGCTATTACCGTGATATGTGGCGGTGGTAATAACGGCGGTGATGGCTATGTGATTGCAGCGCTCGCGCAACGCACCATGCGGGTTCAGGTATTGGCGGTCGTTGATCCGGAAACCTTATCCGGTGAAGCGGAGGAGGCCTATCAGTGGGCGTTGCAACGCGGTGTGGTGGTTACGCGTTGGCAGTCTGAGTCAGAGATAACGGGTCAGGTTGTTGTTGATGCCCTGTTGGGCATCGGTGTGTCTGGTGAGGTTAAGGCTCCTTTTGATGCAGTGATTGAGCAGATCAATGACTCCGGAAAGCCGGTTCTGTCGGTGGATGTTCCCTCCGGTCTGTGTGCGGATCGGGGTATCCCTCTGGGCTGTGCGGTTCAGGCTGATCTCACGGTTACTTTTATTGGTAAGAAAATCGGTCTTTGGACCGGTCAGGGGCCTGCGTTAGCCGGTATCCGTCGGTTTGAGCCTTTACTGGTGCCTGAATCGGTACGGGCTCAAGTCAGTGAAACTGCAGAGATGATCTCTCAGGAAGATATTGCCCGCCTGATTAAACCCCGGCGCCGTACTGCCCATAAAGGTGATTGCGGACGTATCCTTTTGGTGGGCGGTGATCTGGGGTTTGCTGGTGCTATTGTTTTAGCGTCTCAGACGGCAGCCCGGTCCGGGGCTGGGCTGGTTAAAGTGATGACCCGTCCCGAGCATGTTGCTGCCTTAGTGAGCCGTCAACCGGAACTGATGGTCAGTGGGCTGACATCAATGCACCAATTGGATGAATGGCTTGAATGGTGTGATGTGGCTGTACTTGGTCCCGGTCTTGGGCAGGGGGGGTGGGGGCAGCAGCTCTGGCAGAAAGTGATGCTGGCTGACTGTGCCAAAGTGATTGACGCTGATGCCCTGAACCTGATGGCGACCAGGCCTACATTTATGCAGCAGCTCCCTGATAGTGCTAAAAACTGGGTACTGACACCTCACCCCGGTGAGGCTGCACGTCTTTTGGAATGCTCTGTGGCTGATGTTGAGCAGGATCGTCCGGGTGCTGTGCGACGGATTCAGCAAAAATTCGGCGGGTCAGTTCTTTTAAAGGGTGCGGGTAGCCTGATCTTTGACGGTAATCTGTTGTCCGTCAACAACAGTGGTAACCCTGGTATGGCCAGTGGCGGTATGGGTGATGTATTGGCTGGTCTGGTTGGTGCGCTGCGTGCGCAGGGGTTATCAGGTTATGATGCGGCTTGTTTAGGTTCACAGGTACATGGTTTGGCTGCTGACCAACTGGCAGGCCAGTTTGGTGAACGTGGCTTACTGGCTGCAGATCTGATCCGCCCGATACGGGTCTTACTGAATCCGGAGTGTACAAAAAAATGAGTTCTGATACCGTGAATCTTGTACTGCCGAATGAGCAAGCGCAGGTGATGTTTGGCGAGAAACTTGGCAGGGCATGTGCCGGCGGGGGAGTTATCTTCCTGCACGGGACTCTGGGTATGGGAAAAACAACCATGACCCGGGGAGTTCTGACTGCCTATGGCCATAACGGGGCGGTGAAAAGCCCAACGTACACATTGGTGGAACCCTATGAGACTGATACAGCTCTGGTTTACCATTTTGATCTTTACCGGCTTGCGGACCCGGAAGAACTGGAATATATGGGAATTCGTGATTATTTTGATGATCAGGCTCTTTGCATCATCGAGTGGCCGGACAGAGGAGAGGGTGTACTTCCTGTACCGGATATCCAGCTGACATTGACAAAGCAAGGTGACGGCAGAGCTGCAACACTGATCGCTGACACGGCAAAAGGGGCTGAAATTTTGGCTCAGCTCCGTACAATGCTGTAATCTCCTTCTCTTTAGAGACTCTATGAAACTTCCATCACTGCCTGACAAATATTTATGATTGCTCAGAAAAATAGCCCTCAGAGGCATTTCAGTCAAAAAAACGGGCTGATACGGTCAGGGAAACAGTTCTTTATTTTAATGCTGATCTGGCTGATGACGGCGGCGCTAGCCCATGCTGCGAAAATTGAAAATGTGCGTATTTGGCCGGCACCGGATCATACGCGGATCGTTTTTGATTTGGATCAGCCTGTCGGACATAAAGTTTTTAGCCTCAGCGGACCTGATCGTCTGGTAGTCGATCTGGATAATGTATCGTCGAAAGCGAATATTGAGACGCTGTCGCTTAAAGATACACCGATTGGAAAAATCCGTACGGCAGTCAAAAACCGTACTGGTATGCGTGTGGTTCTGGATCTGAATAGCAAGGTTCAGCCAAGAAGTTTTCTTCTTAAGCCTAATAAGCAATATGGCGACCGCCTGGTAATTGACCTGGTTCACAGGAAAAAGGTTAAACGAACAAAGGTTGTTCGCGAGCTGGCAGAAAACCCTTCTGGTGGTCGCGATATTATTATCGCTATAGATGCGGGTCACGGCGGTGAAGATCCGGGGGCGATAGGCCCAGGCCGGGTGCGCGAAAAAACGGTTGTTTTGGCCATTTCAAAAAAGGTTGAATCCCTGCTGAAAAAAGAGCGTGGTTATACTCCAGCTATGATTCGGACGGGTGACTACTATGTTGGTTTACGTGCCCGTACAGAGCGGGCACGCAAATTCCGATCTGATCTTCTTGTTTCTATACATGCCGATGCTTTTAAAGACCATCGTCCACGGGGTTCTTCTGTTTTTGCATTATCGCAACGGGGTGCAACTTCGGAAACAGCGCGCTGGTTGGCTGACTCTGAAAACAGTGCTGATTTGATTGGTGGTGTTGAAGGTTCTCTGAAACTGGATGATAAAGATAGAGTGTTGGCCGAAGTATTGTTGGACCTGACGATGACCGCAACCTTATCGGATAGCCTTAAGGTTGGTCAAAGTGTGCTGCGCTCTATGGGGACCGTTAATAAACTGCACAAACGGGATGTGGAGCAGGCTGGTTTTGTGGTGCTGAAGTCACCGGATATTCCTTCTATTCTGATTGAAACCGGCTTTATCTCGAATCCCAGCGAAGCCAAAAAACTACAAAGTTCCAGCTATCAATGGAAGATGGCCCGCTCTATCGTTAAAGGGGTTAAGGAGCATTTCAGTAAGAATCCGCCGCCGGGGACATTACTGGCCTATGAGAAAAGTAAACGGGACCGTCTTTATGTTGTTAGCCGGGGAGATACACTTTCAGGTATTGCATCCCGGAACAAAATCTCAGTAGGTAGCTTACGCAAAGCTAATAAGCTGAGCTCGGACACCTTATATGTAGGGCAGCGATTGCAAATTCCACGCTCCTGATTAACTTGTGACAGTAATGAATCGACTGTAGCCTGAGCCGGGTTTTGGCTCAGGCTGTTTGTTTTTATGTCCCTGATACGCCAGATAAGCAGGTATAAACGATTTATATGAGTAAAATCCACGTCCTGAGTCCACGGCTGGCTAACCAGATTGCCGCAGGTGAAGTTGTTGAGCGTCCTTCATCCGTCATCAAAGAGTTAGTGGAAAATGCGATTGATGCCGGTGCAACCCGTATTGATATTGATGTGGAGAAAGGCGGCACTAAGCTAATCCGTATTCGGGATAACGGTTCCGGTATTGGGCCGGATGATCTGCCGCTGGCTTTGAGCCGCCACGCCACCAGTAAAATTATCACTCTTGATGACTTAGAAGGGGTGCATAGTCTTGGTTTTCGTGGCGAGGCCCTGGCCTCTATCAGCTCAGTTTCCCGGTTGGATCTGACGTCAAGTACTCAGGATACCGGCGAAGGGTGGCGTGTTATTGCTGAGGGGCGTGACATGGCGACTCAGGTTACACCAGCGCCTCATCCGAAAGGCACCAGTGTTCAGGTTAAAGATCTTTTCTTTAACACACCCGCCCGCCGAAAGTTTATGCGTACTGAAAAAACCGAGTTTGGCCACATTGAAGAGACGTTCCGGCGTTTAGCATTAAGCCGGCCGGATATTGCTCTAAGCTTGCGACACAACCAGAAAACAGTACATCAGTTGCCAGCCGGAACCCGTCAGGCAGAGCAGGAGAAGCGCCTGGCTTCCCTGTTGGGTAAGAACCTGATGAATCAGTCATTGTATATTGATGTTGAGGCAACCGGCCTTCGGCTTTGGGGTTGGGTTGGGTTGCCAACGCATTCCAGAAGCCAGGCAGATCAGCAGTACTTTTTTGTTAACCGCCGGGTTGTTAAGGATCGCTTGGTGGTTCATGCCATCCGTCAGGCCTATCGTGATGTTCTCTTTCATGGCCGTCATCCGGTTTTTGTGCTTTACCTTGAACTGGACCCGGCGGTAGTGGATGTGAATGTGCACCCGACCAAGCATGAGGTTCGCTTTCGGGATGGCCGGCTGGTACATGATTTTCTGTTCCGCACTCTGCATAGGGCTTTGGCGGAGGTTCGCCCGGATGCGGAGGGGGCTATGGCTCCGACGAATATGGCTCATTCAGGTCTGACAGTGCCGGAAGGACAGCAGGAGCAGCCAATGCAGGATCAGACGGCAATTGCTTTTAGTGAGGTTGCTGGTGCAGGTGATTATCGTTCGGCAGCCTCTGGTTCTACCGGGTTTGCCGGCTCATCATATCGCTCCCAACCCCAGGCTGGTGCCGGAGGGGTCTCCGACTATTTGAACAGTTATCAGCAGCTATCGAATCAGGCGCGAACGATGGTGGAGGCGGATAATACCGGTTCCGATGAGAAGCCTGTGGCCTGGGCGGTGGCCGACACGCAAATGATGCCGGAAGAAGACCCGACCGGAGCACCGCCTCTTGGTTTTGCCATTGCTCAACTGCACGGAGTTTATATCCTGTCTGAAGCGAAAGATGGTCTGATTCTGGTGGATATGCATGCTGCCCATGAGCGTATCATCTATGAGCGCCTGAAAACCTCTTATCAGGAGGGAGGGTTGAAATCCCAACCGATGCTGGTTCCTCTGTCGATGGCGGTCAGTCGCAAAGAAACGGATTGCGCGGAGCAGCATCAGGATGTTTTTCAGCAGCTGGGCGTTGAACTACAGGTGATGGGCCCCGAGTCTCTGGTGGTTCGTCAGTTGCCTGTCATGCTGATGGAATCGGATGTGGAGCCTTTACTGCGGGATATGCTGTCGGATCTTTTGCAATATGGTTCCAGTGATCGGATTCAGGCTCATATTAATGAAATATTTGCGACCATGGCCTGCCATGGCTCCGTACGTGCCAACCGTAAACTCACCTTACCGGAAATGAATGCCCTGTTAAGGGATATGGAGCGAACGGAGCGGAGCGGTCAGTGTAATCACGGCCGCCCCACCTGGACCCGCCTGACCATGGGTGAGTTGGATAAGCTGTTCCTGAGGGGGCAGTAAGCTAAGTTTTTGTGTCTTCCGATCATATCAGACGAAAGACCCTGTACCGGAATTGAACAAATTTTATGAGTCAAGATTCTGACCTGTCTTCTGCTTCAGTCGTTACTGAGCAGGACAAACCCCTGGCGATTTTTCTGATGGGGCCCACTGCTGCGGGTAAAACCGATCTGGCAATTCATCTCAGTGAAGAGCACCGCTGTGACATTATCAGCGTGGATTCTGCGCTTATTTATCGCGGAATGGATATTGGTACCGCTAAGCCGGACGCAGAGACTCTGGCGCGGGCACCTCATCGACTCATCGATATTAAAGATCCTACTGAATCCTACTCTGCGGCTGAGTTCAGGGAGGATGCCCTGCGGGAGATGGCCGAGATTCAGGCCGCCGGGAAAATTCCACTGCTGACTGGTGGAACTATGATGTATTACAAGCGTCTATACGATGGTGTTGCAGACCTGCCTTCTGCCGATGCTGAGGTTCGTGCTCGTCTGGATGCCTGGGCTGAGAAAGATGGGCTTAAGGCACTGCATGATCGTCTGAAAGCGGTTGACCCGGTGTCTGCTGAACGAATTCATCCTAATGATCCGCAGAGGCTGCAACGGGCCTTAGAGGTTTATGAGGTCAGTGGCAAGAGTCTGACTCAGCATTGGTTAGAGCAGAAACAGAACCGGGATAGTTTCCCGTTTCGGGTGCTGTCCCTGGCGGTCAATCCGACGGATCGTAAACTGTTACACGAGCGCATTGAGCAGCGATTTCATTTGATGCTGGAGCAGAATTTTATCGCGGAAGTTCAGGCGCTCAGAGCCAGAGGTGATCTGGATCTTACGCTCCCCTCTATGCGTTCTGTCGGTTATCGTCAGGTCTGGGAGTATCTGGATGGACTGTATGATTATGACACTATGGTTCATAAAGGTGTCGTGGCAACCCGCCAGTTAGCCAAGCGGCAGGTGACTTGGTTAAGAAGCTGGCCGGACTTGAACTGGTTGCCGACGGAAGCCCCGAATTTACGGGATTTGGCGTTGAAAAAATTAGAGTCAAGCCTTATTTAAACTGGTATGATAAAAATTGCTGCAAGTACCCTTACAGGCAGGTGCTCTGTTCTGTCCAAAGCGGATTGTGGTAATTGGTGGTTTGTTAAGGCTTAGCGATAAGGCTGTTATTGTTGATCACCTCAAAATTAAATCTAATAATCAAAAATTAAAATTAGGGAGAGCGGTATGTCAAAAGGGCAATCTTTACAAGACCCTTACCTGAACATCCTTCGTAAAGAACGTGTGCCGGTATCTATCTTTTTGGTCAACGGTATTAAGCTGCAAGGTCAGATTGAGTCTTTTGATCAGTTTGTTATTCTGCTGCGCAATACAGTAAGCCAAATGGTTTACAAACACGCAATTTCAACTGTTGTACCTTCCCGTAATGTTCGTCTGCCGGCGCAGGAAAAAGCCCCGGGCGAAGCGGGTACTGAATAATCTTCGGAGTAATACTTGTTTTTCGAACGTCCTGATTCTGGTGAAGTAGCTGTTCTTGTCCATATCCATTTACCGGATGAGAAAGACCGGGAAGACCCGGGTGAATTTCTGGAGCTGGTGCGTTCAGCAGGTGCGGATCCGGTTGCCTTAATCGAAGGCAGCCGGTCTCAGCCCAGCCCGAAATATTTTGTTGGTGATGGCAAGCTCGAAGAGATTCGTGATGCTGTGACCGTCCATGAAGCTGAAGTTGTTCTTTTCAATCACGCCTTATCCCCATCCCAGCAACGTAATGTTGAGCAGGCACTGCAGTGTCGGGTGCTGGATCGTACTGGTCTGATTCTGGATATTTTTGCCCAGCGGGCCCGTACTCACGAAGGTAAGCTTCAGGTTGAGCTCGCTCAGCTTGAGTATATGTCTACTCGTCTGGTTCGTGGCTGGACGCACCTTGAGCGCCAGAAAGGTGGTATCGGCCTTCGTGGGCCAGGTGAGACTCAGCTGGAAACAGACCGTCGCTTGCTGCGCGAACGCATTCGACAGATTAATAAACGCCTGGACAAAGTTCGTAAACAGCGGGATCAGAATCGTCGTTCCCGGCGCCGGGCTGATATTCCATCGGTTTCATTGGTAGGGTATACCAATGCGGGGAAATCAACGCTGTTTAATGCACTGACAGAGTCTGATGTTTATGCTGCGGATCAGTTGTTTGCAACGCTTGATCCGACTCTGCGTCGCATTGTGATGCCGGATATCGGGCCAGTTGTATTGGCTGATACCGTTGGCTTTATTCGTCACTTACCCCATAAATTGGTGGAAGCTTTTCGGGCAACCTTGCAGGAGGCTCAGGAAGCAACGCTTCTGGTGCATGTGATTGATGCTGCAGATGATGATCGTGATGGCAATATTCGCGAAGTGAACAAAGTTCTGCAGGAGATTCAGGCTGACGATATTCCCTGCCTTCTGATCTATAACAAGATTGACCGTATGCCCGGTTATGAACCCCGTATCGAACGTAATGATCAGGGTGAGCCTGAACGGGTTTGGATTTCTGCGGTCAATGGTGAAGGGCTTGATCTGGTTTTGCAGGCGGTTGGTGAGCGTCTGTGTGATGATATTTTCAAAGGTGAGCTGACGCTTGAGCCTTCTGAAGGCCGTTTGCGCGCGCTTTTATATCAGCAGGGCGCTATCATCGACGAAAACGTCAGCGATCAGGGGGAGTTTGTGCTTCAGGTGCGTTTACCGGAAGCGGATTTTATCCAGATGCTTTGTCGTGTAGGTGTTGATCCTAAGCGCTATTTCCCAAATTATGGTGTTGAGGATTTTATGCTGGATTCTGATACAGAACTCTCCTGAGTCTGTATGAAGCCGGTATAGACGGTAAGCCATTTTTGCGCAGTGGGAGCTGATCTGAGTTTCCAGCTGTGCCATAAAACAATTCGTAACTTTAACGGAAGCTGTTGTCAGTTTTCTCGGAGAGTGGAGATAGATATGGCTTGGAATGAGCCGGGTGGCAATAAAGATGATAATCGTGACCCCTGGGGTAACGATAATAAAAATGGTGGCCGCAATGACCAGGGACCGCCGGATCTTGATGAAGCCCTGAAGAAGTTTAATGACCG
>JBLWVL010000058.1:0-15011 GCA_048268485.1 Oceanospirillum sp. | reverse complement strand
CAAAGTAAGCTGGATTAGTTTGTTGTGTAAGCCCTCACCTTTAACGACAGGCATTCCAAGCTCGGGATACGATTGATTTGTAAGGAACCAAAAACGCCCCTCAGAAAACCTGAGAGGCGTTTTTGTTGGCACTGCCTAAGTCCCAGAGGTTAAGGTGTCAGATGCCGTTTGGTTAGATCCCCGTAGGCATCAATCCGGCGGTCGCGGAAATACGGCCAGATACGGCGGGTATCTTCGGTGCGCTGTTTGTCGATGGTGGCGACGAGTACGCAGGCGTCTTCTCCGGCGTGTTGCAGTAGTTCACCCTGTGGGCCTGCGATAAAGCTACCGCCCCAGAACTGAATACCCTCACTTTGGCCGCTTGGGTCGGTTTCGTGGCCGACACGGTTGGCGGCGATGACTGGCAGGCCGTTGGCGACGGCGTGGGCGCGTTGGATCAGCGTCCAGGCATCTTGTTGGCGCTTTTGTTCCGCGGCATCATCCCTTGGGTCCCAGCCGATGGCGGTGGGGTAGAGCAGAATCTCAGCACCCGCCATCGCCATCAGGCGGGCGGCTTCGGGATACCACTGATCCCAGCAGACCAGAACCCCTAGTTTACCCACACTGGTTTCAATGGGGCTGAAACCTGAGCGGCCATCATTAAAGGTGGCATCCCCCGGTGTGAAATAGAATTTCTCGTAGAAGCCTGGATCATCGGGAATATGCATCTTGCGGTAGGTGCCCGCCAGTGAACCATCTTTATCGAATACCACGGAGGTGTTGTGATAAAGCCCCGGAGCCCGCTTTTCGAAAATAGAGCCAACAATCACCATGTTGAGTTCATCGGCCAGTGCGGATAAGCGCTGGCTGGTTGGGCCGTCGATCGATTCCGCCAGATCAAATAGATCCGTATCTTCAGTCTGACAAAAATACTGGGTGGCGTGCAGCTCCTGTAATAGCGCCAGTTCGCAGCCTTCTGCAGCCAGTTCACGCAACCCTTGTTCACTGATCGACAGACTCTTGGCCTTATCGTTAAAGGCATGTTGCTGCACCAGACCGACTTTTAAGGAGGTGCTGCGTTTTGATGTGTCTGTTGGGTTGGCCATTAGGCAAGAACTCCTTCAGGTAGCTGCATCGTCAGGCAGTGCAGGCTGCCGTACTGCTCAACAATCGGGCGGCAGTTGATGGCGATAATCTCATGGTTCGGGAAAGCGATCTGCATTTGGCTGAACGCTTGCTGATCCAGTTGTTTATTACCGTAAAAGGGTAGCAGTACCACGCCATTAATAATCAGGAAATTAGCATAAGTGGCGGGCAGGCGGTGGCCCTCTTCGCTAAAGCAAGGCTCGGCCATGGGCAGGGGGACCAGTTTATAGGCTTGGCCCTGATAATCGGTAAAGCTTTTCAGCTGTTCTTCCATCGCTTTCAGTGCGGCGTAGTGCTCATCGGCTTCATCCGTACACTGTACATAAGCGATAGTATGCGGATCACACAGGCGCGCCAGGGTATCCACATGACTGTCGGTGTCGTCACCGGCCAGATAGCCGTGATCCAGCCATAAAATACGGTTCAGGCCGAAGCTATCTGTTAGCAGGGCTTCAATCTCCGCTTTGCTCAATGCTGGGTTACGGGTCGGAGCCAGTAAGCACTCACTGGTGGTCAACAAGGTGCCATAGCCATCAGCTTCAATGCTACCGCCTTCCAGTACGAGGTCGACAGTTTCCAGGTCACAGTCGAACGCGCCCGCTTCTGCCAGCTTGTGGTTCAGGGCGGTATCCATTCGGGCATCAAACTTGTTGCCCCAGCCGTTGAATATAAAATCCAGCAGTAGTGGCTTGTCATCTTTGATGACGGTGATGGGGCCGTGATCACGCGCCCAGGTGTCGTTAGTCTCCTGAACAAATACACGCAGCTGCTCTGACAGCCCTTGAGCAGCAAAGCGATCGGCCACTTCCTGCTTTTTTGTATCGCTGGATACGGTGATCAGTACTTTTTCACGACGGGCGATCGCTTCTGCAATCTGGTAAAACACAGGTTCAACCTGCTCCAGAAACGGTGCCCAGTCACCATTGGCATGAGGCCAGGTCAGCATAACACCGCTTTGTGGAGCCCATTCCGGCAATAACTGATAGCGCCCGGATGGGGTTACCTGGTGGTCTGGTGCTTGAGAGTCTGAAGCGATGCTCATCAGTGGCAATACCTTCACATTTAAAGATGAAATGAGGAATAAATCAGGAGGACAGCAGCCTGATTTTATTTTACAGACCGAAACTTGTATCAAACCTTTATGTCTCAAAGGTTCCGGTTTATTTTGGGGCTGGAATTTAGCAGAGAATAGCACTTTGTCCAGCGCTATTTAGCTGCTGAGCTTTGATGTGTATATGCAGGTAACAAAACAGCAGTAATAGTGCCGGAAAAAAATGGCACAATTGGCAGAACACTTAGGGTTTAGCGTATGATAAGCCCACTAAAAACAGCCTGTTAGCGAGAGTATCTCTTTTACGGGGTATTCATTTGAAATGGGCGTTGGCTTCATAGGCCGGCGTCATAGCCTGAGTCAAACATGATGTTAGACAAGATCCCCTTTTTTATCGGTTTACGCTATACACGCGCCAAACGGCGTAACCACTTTATCTCTTTTATCTCTTTAACCTCTATGCTGGGCCTGACGTTGGGTGTGGCAGTGTTGATTCTGGTGCTGTCGGTGATGAACGGTTTCGACCGTGAGTTGCGCCAGCGTATTCTGGGCATGGTGCCTCACGCTACCATCAGCTCACAAAGCGGTTTTCAGAATTGGCCGGAGATTGCTGAAAAGCTGGAGCAGAATAAGCATATTCAGGCTGCCGTGCCCTACGTAAAGGCTCAGGGGATGTTTACCCACAGGGGTTATGTTCGCGGTGCTTTAGTGAACGGCATTATGCCGGAGCTTGAGGGCAAGGTCTCCATTATGAGCGATCATATGGTGGCGGGCTCTCTGGATGATCTGAAACCCGGTGAGTTCGGTATCATTATGGGTGATCTGTTGGCACGCTTCATCGGTGTCGGTGTTGGCGACAAGGTGACGCTAATGATTCCGGAAGCCTCAATTACACCCGCAGGTGTTTTTCCCCGTATGAAACGTTTCACTGTCGTGGGGCTTTTCAGTGTCGGGGCGGAACTGGACAGTAATCTGGCGGTGGCCCATATCAAGGATATGCAAACTCTGATGCGACTGGATAACGATATTCATGGTCTGCGTCTGCAACTGGATGATCTGTTTAAAGCCCGTGAGGTGGTCTGGAATCAGCTACAGGAATTACCATCTCATATGCGCGGTAGCGACTGGACGCGAACCCATGGCAACCTGTTTCAGGCGATTCAGATGGAAAAACGGATGATCGGCCTGCTACTGATGATTGTGATTGCGGTTGCCGCGTTCAATATCGTGTCTACCCTGGTGATGGTGGTGACCGATAAACAGGGAGATATCGCGATTCTCAGAACCTTAGGGGCAACTCCGGCCACCATCATGGGTATTTTTATGGTGCAGGGTATTGTGATCGGGCTGACGGGAACGCTGATTGGTACAGGACTTGGTGTTCTGGCGGCTTTGAACGTGAGTGACTTTGTTGCCTGGGTAGAACAGGTCATGGGAATTCAGTTTCTGGATAGTAATGTTTATTTCATCAGTTATTTACCGTCAGAACTGCGTTGGGATGATGTGGCGGTGATCACAGGTTCTGCCTTTGTGATGAGCTTCCTGTCGACTTTATATCCAGCGTGGCGTGCATCCCGTATTCAACCGGCAGAGGCGCTACGTTATGAGTAATCAAGAGATGAATCAGACCGATAAACCGCAAGCAGTTCTTGAATGTACCGATCTGTCGATGGAATACGTTAATGGGCCGGAAAACGTCAAGGTACTGAATCAGCTGAATTTCAGTGCTTATCGTGGTGAGCGTATCGCCATTGTGGGCAGCTCCGGTTCCGGTAAAACCACCCTGCTGCATCTGTTGGGTGGGTTGGATAAACCCACCTCCGGTGATGTGACTATTGATGGTAAAGCGCTGGCTAAGCTGACCGATGCGGAACTGGGGCTGTTCCGTAACCGAAGTCTCGGTTTTGTTTATCAGCTGCATCATCTGCTGCCGGAGTTTACCGCTCTGGAAAATGTGCTGATGCCGATGCTGATCCGGGGGGACAAGCGTAAGCGGGTTCTTCCTCGTGCGATGGCTTTGCTGGAGCGTGTCGGTCTTGGTCATCGTGTCGATCATAAGCCTGCGGAGCTTTCTGGTGGTGAGCGTCAGCGGGTGGCGATTGCCCGTGCTTTGGTTGGAGAGCCCGCCTGTGTTCTGTTGGATGAGCCCACCGGCAACCTTGATCCGAATACCGCAGAGTCTGTGAATCAGCTGATGCTGGAGATCGGTAAAGAGCATCAGACCTGCTTTATCACGGTAACCCACGATATGGCGCTGGCACAGCGGATGGATCGCGTACTCAAGCTGGATCAGGGGCAGTTGTTTGAGCAGACCGAACCCTCGGGAGAGTTCTGAAATGAAGATTACCGGAAGCCTCAGGGTTCTGATTGGTCTATTGGGACTTGCTACTGCGGGCCCTGCTCTTTCGGGGGAGCGCACCACTCAGGATGTTCAGCTGGTTCAGCCTGTGCAGCGCTCAGAACCGTCATCTGATGGACAATTAACATCGCTCTCGCCGGATGAACAGGAGCGCTTGTTGATGGCGGAGAAAATGGAAAATACTGCTAAGACACTATTCAATCCACCATCTGCCCTACGCAAGCGCGCAGAGCGGGAAATAAAACTGGCTGATGACCCTTTGGTTTTTCTGCCTTACAAAGCTAACTATTTTTTACCGGTCAGTTATTACAGTGGCTACCAGGAATCTGCCGGATTCCGGGGTGCAGAATATGGGCCTGTAGAGGCACAGTTCCAGATTAGCCTGAAATTTCCTATTGATACCGGACTTTTGACTGATAACGATGCCTTGATTGCTGCTTATACACAGCAGTCTTATTGGCAGCTATATGAGCAGTCAGCTCCTTTCCGGGAGACCATGTACGAGCCTGAACTGATTTATGGTGTAAGCCTGAATCAATCCTTATTGAAGGAGCTCAAGCTGGAAGGTTTTACTCTGGGAATTAATCACCAGTCGAATGGGCAGGGCGGAGATTTCTCCCGTAGTTGGAACCGGTTGTTTGCTGAAGTCTTTTTTGCCAGTGGTGACTGGGGAATTGCATTTAAGCGTTGGTTCCGCATTCCTGAACCTGCTGCTGAGGATGATAATCCGGATATCAAGAACTATGTCGGAATCAGTGAGTTAGGTATGGCATATACAAAGGCCAATCATGTATTGACCTTTCGTATGCGCAATCATATCGATAGTGACTTTTCCCGGGGGAATATGCAGTTCAGCTGGAGCTTCCCATTGGCAGGGGAACGCTATAAGGGGTATTTGTTAATGCGTACGGGCTATGGCGATACATTAGCAGACTATGATCAGTATACTAATCGAATTGGGCTGGGAATTTCGATTAACGATATTCTGTAACAGGAAAGCCTGCGCTAAAATAACAGGTTTTTTTTGTTAACAATTCTGTTTGGTATTGCCCGCAGCTTATTCTTTGTCCGTATCCTGTTTTTTATCACGCAGAATAAGTAAGCGTCTTTTTCGGCTATTCCAGCTTTTACTGACATGCCAGCGCCAAAGCAGACGTATGCCGATATTACTGAGAATAGCCATAACAATACCTACGATGACAGAGCCGAGGTAAAGCGGTATCCATGCATCATTCAAAAGTTGGCCAAGCCACTCCAGGGTTAACTCATCAGGCATCGGCTTAGCTTCAACGCCCAGAATCCATGCGCCAACCAGATATGTGCCATAAAACATTACCGGCATCGTAACTGGGTTGGTGATCCATACAAGGCCTACGGAGATCGGTAGATTACAATGTAGTAGCATGGCTCCGGCAGCGGCGAGAACCATTTGAAAAGGAACCGGGATAAAAGCGCAAAAAATGCCTACCATAAAAGCAGTGGCAACGGAGCGCCGGGTCAGGTGCAAAAGGCCGGGATCTTCAAGAAGCTTGCCAAGAAAGCGTAGAGATTTCTGCTCCTGTAGCTTTTTGGGGTCGGGCATGTATTTCTTGATGATACGTCTTGGCATGTCTTTGGTCACCTTTTGAGAGCGGATCATTATCCACATATTCGACCTTGTCACTAGGGATTAAGGTCAAAAAAAACATCATCCGGACAGGAGGTCAGGTCGATGTGGTTTATTGTTGTTATTTTAGGTGTGCTGGCAGGTCTTATGGATTCCGACTGGCCGCCTGCTGAGGCCTTATTAATGCTGGCCTTTATAGCGATGGTGTTAATCAGGAGAAACCGCCCTGCTCTTATATCTGTTGCTACAGGGGTTGGGATTCTAGCCTATCTTTACACAAACGTGTATCTGGCTGTTTTATTAAACCAAACGCTTCCTCAGGCATTGGCTGGTAAAAACCTGTTGGTTCAGGGGTGGGTTGAACAGGTAGTACAGGATTCAACAGACCAGCAGCAATTGAATTTTAGGGTTGAGCAGTGCCTGCTAGCGGATGAAACTGCTGAGATATGTGCCTTTCAGGGTGATGTCGTTATTAATCGTTATCTGCATCATTTGTCTGAGGACAGGGCGCTATCACTTAAAGCCAGGGCAGGGGAACGCTGGCAGTTTCTGGTACGTTTATACCCTGTCAGAGGTTTCAGTAATCCAGGTCAGAGCCGTTACCGGATGCAGCAGTTGGGCAAAGGTGTTATGGCCCGGGGTTATATCCGAAATGAACAGCGTAGTCAGCGGCTTTCCGATCCACATCTTTTGCCCCAGTTATTGAGCCGGTGGCGATCTGCTTTTTCGGAACGGGCAGCTCATCAGGATCTGCCCCTGGTAGCAACACTACTGACCGGTGATAGTCGACACCTGACCGATCAGCACTGGGAATTGCTACGGCGTACCGGTACCGTTCACCTTGTTGTCGTTTCTGGTTTGCATATAGGCGTTTTACTGGGCGCTGGCTGGTTATTTCTGTCACTGATAAGAAGAGTGTTGCCTTTCGACCGATATTGGCAACGGGTTATTTTGCTGATAGCTCCTATTGTTCTGCTGTTGCCAATGTTGTTGATCTGGCCTCCGGGGGTTGCGGTAGCCCGTGCGCTTTTAATGGCGCTGCTGGTGATTTTTATCAGAGCCTGTGGCTTTCTTTTATCACCTTTGCGGGTCCTTCTTTTAGCGGTGATGCTGCTCTTGCTTTATGAACCCATTTATTTGCTTCGTCCTGGGTTTTATTACAGCGTCTGTGCTGTTTTTTTGTTGCTGCTAGTGGTCAGTAGTGGCAGACACCATGCTATGTTTATTCGTGTTCAGCTGGTTCTGATGGTGGGGCTGTTACCGGTACAGAGCTTCTGGCTGAATACACCGGATCTGGTATCAGGCTTGGTAAACCTGGCTGCTATTCCTTTGGTATCGCTTCTGATACTCCCTTTGGCGTTACTACAGGTTATTATGCCGGCGGCACCGTTAGGTTCCTTGCTTGATATGCTGGAGTACCTGTTTTGGCAGTGCTTGGCGCTGGGACTGGAATTTAACTGGGGTGTTCCCGCGTTAGGTCCCGGAACCGGACTTTTACTGGTTTTATTTGCGCTGATCTGGGCGTTACCGGCAGTGCCTGGAAGGCAGAGCGCAAGCCTGATGATACTGACCGTCGGATTGCATTTATTTTCAGGTATTAAATCAGAACAAAACCTGGAGAGTGGCATTCGGGCTGAGTTTTTTGATGTAGGGCAAGGGCTGGCAATTCGGATCAGGGCTGCAGGCAAGCAGCTGGTGTATGACACCGGCCCATCTTTTCGTTCAGGCTTTCAACCGGTTTCACTCTTTTTACCTCCGCTGCTGACATCGGAAGCCGCACAGGTCGACCTGCTTGTGATCTCTCATGATGATAATGATCATGCCGGAGGTTTATCGGCAGTAGCGCCTTTTGCTGAGCAGGTTTTGGCAGGGCAGCCGGAAAGGTTGGATAAAGCGGCATTAGGTTCTGTTAAGCGCATTCTTGCTTGTCGACAGGGGCAGCTTTGGCAGTGGGGAGATATTGCGGTTGAGGTGCTATATCCGCCTGTTTCAGCAGAGGTGCTGTCTGCTATTGCGCGCAGTGATAATGATCACTCCTGTGTGCTGAAGGTCTGGTCGGTCAGTGAGCCCCAAAAAAGTATTCTGTTGACGGGAGATATCGGCCATCAGGCAGAAAGCTGGTTGTTAGCTTCGGGGCAAAATCTGCAGGCTGAGTGGGTGGTTGCCAGTCATCACGGCAGTGCCGGAGGAAATAGCCTGGCATTCTTATCGGCGGTCAGACCTAAGGGGATTATTTACTCAGCCGGATTTAATAACCGGTATGGCCACCCTGCTTCAGAGGTGCAGCACCGTGTGGCCTACCTCAGGTCTCAGGAGGCTATGGATGAGGATAAAAAGGTCTACCGGGAATACAATACAGCAGATCTGGGGGCTCTCTTTCTGGAGGATGATGATCTTTCCGGTCATTGGAAGCTGGTGGCAAACAGAGAGTTAATACCGCTACGCTGGCGCTGGCAGAGACTGAATTAAGACAGGGTGCAAAAGAAGGCCCGGCGATTGAGCCCGGTCTGACATCCAGAATAAGAGAAAGCCGTTGCCGGGCACTGTTTTGCGTTCAGACCGGCCTGACAATGGTGTACACTTACCGCTTGAATGACAGTCAATCACTTGTTCAGCAAAGGAAAAAACGTGGATCTCATTTTTTCTGCCGGTGGCTGGTTAATGTTACCGATTTTGGCCTCCTCTGTGGTCGCTGCGGCAATTATCCTGGAACGGTTTTGGGTCTTGCGCCGAGAACGTATTGCGCCCTCTACACTGCGGCAACAAGTGGTTCGCCAGGCCTTGTCTGCACCCATGAGCGCGACTCAGCTGTATGAATTGGAGCAACACTCACCGCTGGGCTTTCTGTTTGCAGCGGGACTGCGCAATCTGGAGTTCAGTCGGGTTGTAATGAAGGAGTCTATAGAAGAGGCGGCAGCGGCAGTTGTGCATGACCTTGAACGTTTCTTAAGTTTGTTGGGCTCCATTGCTGCCATTACACCCTTGCTGGGATTATTGGGAACGGTTCTGGGAATGATTGATGTCTTTGCCGTCATTATGGAGCAGGGAGCTGGTAAAGCGCCGGCATTGGCTGGCGGCATCTCGCAGGCATTAGTGACAACGGCTGCGGGTCTGTCTGTTGCAATCCCTGCTGTTCTTTTTCACCGGTTTTTTGAGCGGCGTGTGCAGGATATGGTGGTTTGCCTTGAGCAGGAGTCAATCAAGCTGGTTGATGAACTGTATGGTCAACGGGCGAAAGTATCTTCGGGGTTGAGTGAACGATCCCGCATGCAGCGCGATATGGCTGAAAAGGTTACCCCTGCGTGAAATTTCAGCGTCGACAGTCTGAGCCGGTCAGCCTAAATCTGACACCTTTAATTGATGTGGTTTTTCTGCTGCTGATTTTTTTTATGGTGTCGACGACGTTTGACCAGAATAGTGAGCTGGATCTTCAGCTACCGGAAGCTCGTCATGGAAGGCAGGCTGAAACACCGGCTCCACTTCGGCTGGAGGTTCCTGAAACAGGTTCGATTTTGATGAACGGAGAGCCGGTTGAAAAGCTCTCTGTAGCCTTGGCTGATTACCTTAAGCAGCAGAAGCCACAAACCCGTGTAGTTGTTATCGCCGATGAAAGAGCGCGCCATGGTCGGGTAACGCAGGTTTTGGATGATCTGGCAGGTGTTGGTTTGAATCAAATCAGCTTTCAGACGCGTTTTGCGCAATAGCAAGTAGCGCTATTTGGCTAAACTTCAGCATTTTTAACTAAAAATACAGCGTGTTAATAAGGTAGTTTCACTTGTCTGATCAGAATATATCGCCTTCCGAAGGCTCGCAAAAAAGTGCGGCGAGCTCTTATTTTCGCTTATTAAAATACGTGAAGGCTTATAGCTGGGCGTTTGCTTTGAGCATTCTGGGGTATATTATTTATGCAGCGTCGAGTACGGCGTTTGCAGAGCTGATGAAATACCTTGTTGATTCCATAGAAAAGCAAAATTCAGAGTTCCGTTGGTTATTTCCAACCCTGATGATCAGTGCTTTTGCGGCCCGGGGGGTTGGTAGCTTTTTAGGGATCTATTTTATGGAAATTGTTGCCCGTGGCGTGGTGCACAAACTGCGATGCGAGCTATTTGATAAGTACCTTTCTCTCCCTGTTTCGTATTTTGATAGTCAGTCATCCGGTCATCTTATTTCCCGCCTGACATTTAATATTGATCAGGTCACAAATGCCGCTTCTCAAGCCGTTACTGTGGTTATACGTGAAGGTATTTTTGTGTTCGGGCTGCTGCTCTATCTCTTCTATAACAACTGGCGACTGACTCTGATCTTTATTGCGATGACGCCTCTGATTGGTCTGGTCGTCAGTGTGGCCAGTAAGCGCTTCAGAAAGGTCAGTCGCAAGATTCAGACCTCAATGGGTGATGTGACTCATGTAGCCTCTGAAGCCATTACCGGGTACCGGGTAGTGCGCACCTTTGATGGCACTGAATATGAACGTGAACGTTTTAATAAGGCCAGTGAGCTTAACCGTAAACAGTTTATTAAGATGGCCGCGACCCGGGCTTTGAGTACTCCAATTGTTCAATTGATAGTTGCTTTTGCCATGGGGACTCTGGTGTGGTTAGCATTAGACCCGGAAATTATGCAGGGCATGACTCCTGGTGAGTTTATCGCATTTATTACCGCCGCATCGCTTATGGCGAAACCGATCCGTCAGCTGACAGAGGTTAATAATGCGATTCAACGGGGAGTTGCAGCAGCAGAAGATCTCTTTGAACAATACGATAAAGATGATGAACCTGATTACGGCTCGGATGTCCTGCCGCGTATTCGGGGTGATGTTTCGTTCCGAAGCGTGGGATTTCGTTATCCGAATGCTGAGAAGCAGGTATTGAAAGACGTTAGCTTTGACGTTAATGCGGGTCAGGTTGTTGCGATTGTAGGACGCTCCGGTAGTGGTAAGTCAACGTTGATCAACCTGATTCCCCGTTTCTATGAACCTGTCGGTGGTGAGATCTGCTTTGATGGACAACCTCTGGGAAGTGTGACATTGACCAGCCTGCGTCGGCAGATCTCTATGGTGACGCAGCAGGTCACACTGTTTAACGATACCGTGGCGAACAATATTGCTTATGGACAGCCCAATACAACCCGTGAGCAGATCGAGGCGGCAGCTAAGTCGGCTTACGCAATGTCTTTTATCGATGAACTACCTGAAGGGCTGGATACTCTGGTTGGAGATAACGGAGTGCTCCTGTCCGGTGGACAGAGGCAGCGTCTGGCTATTGCCCGGGCGATTCTGAAAGATGCGCCGATTCTTATTCTGGATGAAGCGACCTCTGCACTGGATACAGAATCGGAGCGCTATATCCAGAAAGCACTGGATGAAGTAATGAGAAACCGTACCACCTTTGTGATCGCCCACCGCCTGTCTACCATTGAGAATGCTGACATTATTATGGTGATGGATCAGGGGGAAATTATTGAATCCGGTAGCCATAAAGAACTGCTGGCTAAAGGAGGGGCATATGCCCAGCTGCACGCTATGCAGTTCAGTGAGGATGATGAGGCATAACACGTGAAAGCACTGGAGAAAGCCTGGTATTCCGGCGCAAAGTGGCCCTTATTACTTTGGCCTCTTGAAGGAATATATCAGCATCTGGCCCGTAGGGATCAGGCGAAGAAACTGGCTCGTCAGAAGCCTTTGCCTGTTCCTGTTATAGTCGTTGGCAATATTACCGTGGGTGGTACGGGTAAGTCTCCGATGGTTTCTTTGCTTTGCCGCGTCCTTCAGCACCATGGTTGGCACCCCGGAGTGGTCAGCCGGGGCTATGGTGGGGAAAAGTATGACAGCCCCGTTGCTGTAACGGCTGAGAGTGATGCAACAGAAGTTGGGGATGAGCCTGTTATGCTGGCCGCGCAGACTGAGTGTCCGGTTGTTATCGACCCTGATCGGTATCGTGCTGCTTCAGCCCTACTGAATAAGGCTTTCTTCCAGAAAAACTTTCCAGGGCATACCGCCTGCAATCTTATTATCAGTGATGATGGCCTGCAGCACCTGAGCCTGCCCAGAGATGTTGAGTGGGTGATTATTGATGCTACCCGAGGTTTAGGCAACGGTCACTGCCTTCCTGTTGGGCCTTTAAGAGAACCCGTCGATCGCTTGAAAAAAGTGACCCAGGTTTTTGCTAATGGTAGCGTACGTCCGGTTGATTTTTCGGGTGTGCAGGCTCAGCCGATGAAGCTGGCTCCCCGTTATTGGCGTAATCTGCGTACAGGGGAAACTTTTTCGGCAAGCCGCCCTCCCTTTAAAACATCTCTGCGCAGACCTGCATTTGCGATGGCGGGAATTGGTAATCCGGAGCGGTTCTTCCAGACACTCGAGGATCTGGAGGTTCATATCGAAAGACATCCATTTCCTGATCACCATATTTTTAAAGACCATGAAGTACCGGACGGTCGGGTTGTTTTAATGACGGCAAAAGATGCGGTGAAGTGTCGAAGCTGGTCGGAAGAAACCTACTGGGCTTTGGATGTTGAGGCCAGAATTAAACCGGAACTGATCGAAAATTTACACCATCAACTTGTTAATGTTTTAAAGAGAAAACAACATGGATAAGCAGTTATTAGCACTTCTGGTTTGCCCTATTTGCCAGGGAAAACTGATCTACAAAAAAGAACAGAATGAATTGATCTGTAAGGCTGATGGCCTGGCTTTTCCGGTTCGGGATAATATTCCCGTTATGCTGGAGAGTGAGGCGCGTACACTGACTGCTGACGAGCGTCTGGAAAAGTAAGCGATTTATCACTTAACTCTGCTTTTTAAGGACCCGATCATGTCATTTACTGTTGTCATTCCCGCTCGCTTCGCGTCATCTCGTTTACCGGGTAAGCCCCTGTTGGATATAGAAGGCAAACCTATGTTGCAGTGGGTGTATGAGCAAGCTCAGAAAAGTGAAGCCAGTCGCATTATTATTGCCACTGATGATCAGAACATTGCAGATGTTGCTGAAGGTTTTGGTGCTGAAGTCTGTCTGACGTCAGACCAGCATCTTTCCGGTACTGATCGTTTGCAGGAAGTTGCTCAGAAGTTAGGTTTTTATGCGGATGATATTATCGTCAACGTTCAGGGCGATGAGCCTCTGATTCCACCGCGCCTGATTAATCAGGTAGCTCATAATCTTGCGGCAGATCCTTCCGCAGGAATTTCAACTCTGTGCGAGCAGATTGAAGATCTGGCTGCTGTTCACAACCCGAATGTCGTTAAGGTTGTGACAGATGCCCGTGGCTACGCACTCTATTTCTCCAGAGCAACCATCTCCTGGGCGCGCGATGCATTTTCCGAAGACCTGAATCAGCTGCCACCTTCGCCGCTTTATCGGCATATTGGCCTTTATGGCTATCGGGTGAAAATGCTGAATGATTTTGTCAGCTGGCAACCGGCCCCTATTGAACAGGCAGAGCAGCTGGAACAGTTACGGGCGCTTTGGAATGGTGTCCGTATTCATGTGGCGGTGGCCGATGAAAGCCACCCTGCAGGCGTTGATACGGCTGAAGACCTGGACCGGGTTCGTGCCCATATTCGTCAGAGACTGGCAGAGGGCAAGCGCTAATGTCCCGTATTAAGGTTTTGTTTGTTTGTTTAGGGAATATCTGCCGTTCACCGACTGCCGATGGTGTGTTTCGAAAATTGGTGGCAGATGCTGGCCTTCAGGGGCTGATCGAGGTTGATTCTGCGGGTACTGCTGCCTGGCATATTGGTAAGTCGCCGGACCCACGCACGCAGGAGGCTGCTGTACGCCGAGGTTATGATCTGAGTATGCTGAAAGCCCGTCAGGCTATTGCAGAAGATTTTTATGAATATGATCATATACTGGCAATGGATCTGAGTAATCTGGAAAACCTGCATCAGATTCGTCCTGAAGACAGTTCAGCTAGATTAGGGCTCTTTCTGGATTATGCGCCAGACCTAGGCCTGAAGGAGGTCCCTGATCCTTATTACGGGGGTGAATCAGGCTTTGAGCAGGTATTGGACCTGGTGGAAGCAGCCGGTAAGAATCTGCTGGTGGAACTGGCTATTCATCACGACTGCTAACCTTGTCTTTATCGATCTATGACCACTGAAAACCTATCGTTAAGTGAGCATTTTGTGTCTCTATCTCAGCACCTGACCACACCTGAAGAACAGAAAGACTTGCAGGCATTTAATACGCTGGGCTTTCCTGCCAGAGCAGATTATTTCTGTCAGCCGGAGTCTGTAGATGAGTGCCGGCGGGCTCTGGACTGGGCAAGCGAGCATGGGCAGCCTGTTTTCGCCTTAGGTGATGGCAGTAATCTTATCCTTGCTGCAGATATTTCCGGGCTGACACTACAGATGAATAACCAGCATCGTTATTATCAGTCTCAACCTGATGGTAGTGTGTTACTGACTGTGGGTGCAGGGGTTGTCTGGCATGATCTTGTTATGGAAGTTGCCGGGAAGGGGTTATACGGACTGGAAAATCTGGCGTTGATTCCAGGTCGTACCGGAGCTGCGCCCGTTCAGAATATCGGTGCCTATGGCTCAGAGCTGGCAGATGTACTGGTGTCGGTTTCGGCTATTCGTGTTCGCGATGGCAAGCCGGTTACCTTAAGTCGTGAGGCGTGTTCCTTTGGCTACCGTTACAGTATCTTTAAGTCTGATGCTTATCAGCAGGGCGCTGATTATCAGTCAATAATCACAGGATTGGTTCTTCGACTGCAAACTAAGGCAGAGCCCAGACTGGGCTATGGTGATTTAGCGGCACAGCTTGAAGGGCAGGAGATTACCCCGCTGGCAATTGCTGAGGCGGTTTGTTCCATTCGGCGCAGTAAACTGCCGGACCCGGCTGAGGTAGGTAATGCAGGTAGTTTTT
>JBLWVL010000057.1:0-15553 GCA_048268485.1 Oceanospirillum sp. | reverse complement strand
TATTCATGGTCGATCCACTGCTTAATTTTCAGAGCGCTACCTCCTTCAGGGCTGAGTGTTTCAGATATATTTCGTGCCGAATCCAAGTCTCCAGAAAGATAGAGGATGATCATTTTGTCAACTTTGGACGCTTGAGCAATATCAGGCGTAAACAGCTCAAGAACTGATGGGTATTTGCCTAATCCGTTATCTGTTACTTGGGGTAACTGTATAAATGGATTAGGCAGCCGACGCTGATCTAAAGAATCACTATCTTTTAATGCTGCGAAAAAATCTAATAGCTTCTCAGGTTCAAAACTGATCATCCCAACACGATCCAGCCCTAACAAAAGATTCTCTAACATTTCTGCTTTTTGTTTTCGTCCTGAACAATTATTAACTATATCAAGAATAATACTTGGTTCAGAATAAAACGCTGATATTAGGACAACATTATAAAGTCGTTTAAGATGACAACTCTGATAATAACGTTTCCCTCTACTCCCTATGGCTCCAGATGGAGGTTCTTTGGTTATAATTAGCGCCCCATTGTCCTCTAGAGTAGTCAATTTATCCTTAAATTTAGGATATCTAGAGAGGTTTATACCAAAGAGCGCTTTGATTGCCCTAGAACGTGTGTACTCATCGGACATAACAAACCTTGCCCAAGGCAGACCTGAGACTCAGGGGCTTCATATCAGGTCGCCATTCCTTTGCAAGATCTTCAGCTAAACGATACCAACTGCGTCCACTACACCTATAGCCACTTGACTTTGTAACAGTCTTTAAAACTCCAAGGCAGTAACCTGCAAGCAAGGCATCACTCTGGGAGTGAGTTATAGATGATAGAACTCGCTGCTCCTCAAGATTATTATACATTCCGATTAAATCTGAACATCCTTTTATCAGATTATTACCATCACTAAACTCATCTGCAAAAGAAATATTGCTTACTGTTAAGACCAAAAAAACTCCTAAAATATAATTCATAATTCACTATCCTTATCAGAATAAATTGCAGATAACACCTTCGGCTTGCTAGCAAAAAAGGCAGCCATTCCAAAACTAAAAACGATCAGGAACAGCAGATAAAATTCAATTGTATTGGAATAAAAAAAACCTGGACGGGGCATTTTAGAGACAAAAAATGAAAACCAGAAATATAGCCCTAACACAGACCATAAAAACAACCAGCCACTATATGAAAATATTCGCAACAAGTTAATTAATTTATCAGCACCAACTGCACTTAACTGGTAGATCCGCCTAACACAAAAAAACATCCAAAATAAGGCCGCCAACTCAAGAATAGAAAGATCTGAAATAAAGTCTCCATTTCGGAAAAAAGAGAGCATGGTAATTGCTAACACCGATACTCCTATGAGACTCATAATAACGTATGAGAAAAATAAATAGGTAGGTATGAGAAATTTTCTACATATGACACCAAAGCCAATGCGTATATTTTTTGCAGTAACTTCTGACATGATCACTCCTGTCTGACGAAGAAACTCAGCTGGCAGGAGATGTAAGAGGAGATGCGATAACGCCATCGCACAGACTCTAACAGCATCCTTGCTAAAATTTCATTTGATTAGGAAAAAATTGGTAATCCAACTCAACGGATAGTATTGGAAGCTTCGCAACCAGTAAATAGGGCTACTATCTATATTTACTTCATTAGCATCCACAACCTGTAAACATATCTGCTTCCGTCTCGATATTTTGAACAATTACCCAATAGGCATATAGAGTTTACCTTATTCTTAAATACGCAAGGATATGCATGAGCAAACACCTTTAAGACTGCAGTCTAAAATTTCCCTTTACGTTAACGTCAACTTAGATTAAATTTACTGCATCTGATTATTAGAGCCGGTGCATCAGACCATCCACCAAGGGTCAGCACAGGCCGAGAGACAACAACAAATAAAGCTAGAAAGAGGCAACGCCATGAAATCCATCTATAAAGAGTTTAACTTCGATCTGGGCGATACATACGACATGCTGCGCGAGCAGGTCAACCGTTTTGCCACGGAAGAAATTGCTCCACGTGCCGAGCAGATCGATCAGGACAATGAATTCCCTGCTGATCTGTGGCGCAAATTTGGTGATATGGGTCTGCTGGGCATTACCGTTCCTGAAGAGTTCGGCGGTTCTGACATGGGCTATCTGGCCCACGTTATCGCCATGGAAGAGATCTCCCGTGCCTCTGCTTCTGTTGGTCTTTCCTACGGCGCACACTCCAACCTCTGTGTTAACCAGATCAAACTGAATGGTAATCAGGCACAGAAAGAAAAGTATCTGCCTAAACTGGTTTCCGGTGAACATATTGGCGCACTGGCGATGTCTGAGCCAGGTGCCGGTTCCGATGTGGTCAGTATGAAACTGCGCGCCGAGAAAAAAGGTGACCGTTACATCCTGAACGGTAACAAAATGTGGATCACTAACGGCCCTGATGCCAACACCTACGTAATCTACGCCAAAACCGACACTTCGGCGGGCTCCAAAGGTATTACTGCCTTTATCGTTGAGCGCGATTATCCGGGGTTCACTCGTCACCAGAAGCTGGACAAGCTGGGCATGCGTGGTTCTAACACCTGTGAACTGGTATTCCAGGATTGTGAAGTACCGGAAGAGAATGTACTGGGCGAAGTGGGTAAAGGGGTACGCGTTCTGATGAGCGGCCTGGACTATGAACGTACCGTTCTGACCGGCGGCCCAACCGGCATTATGCAGGCAGCAATGGATATTGTTGTGCCTTACCTGCATGACCGTCAGCAGTTTGGTCAATCCATCGGTGAGTTCCAGCTGGTTCAGGGTAAAGTGGCGGATATGTACACCACCATGAACGCCTGTAAGTCTTATCTCTATGCGGTTGCCCGTGCCTGCGATCGCGGCGAAACCAGCCGTAAAGATGCCGCAGGCGTGATTCTGTACTGCGCTGAAAAAGCGACTCAGGTTGCACTGGACTCCATCCAGTTGCTGGGCGGTAATGGTTACATCAATGAATTCCCTACCGGTCGTCTGCTGCGTGATGCCAAACTGTATGAGATCGGTGCCGGCACATCGGAAGTACGCCGTATGCTGATCGGCCGTGAGATCTTCTCCGAGTCAAAATAAAAGCCTGGCACTGATAGCTCTTACGCTATCTGTCCGGCGAGCCGTTAAGAGAGGCAAAACCCCTTAACGGCTCCTCCAAATCCGAATATCCAATCCCTATTTTTATTCCTGCTGAAAATCAGTTTCACGCTACCGGTGTGGCAACAACAGGAATGAACTCAGGTCTGGTAAGGCAGGCTGGCTCCCCCCCTGCATGACGACGGCCGGTCTGTCTTACCAACTTAGTTATCAGGAGCTAGCAATGGCGGTTATCAAAAGTAAAATCAATACCCGCTCTGAAGAGTTCCAGACCAACATGGGTAACATGAAGCGTCTGGTACAGGATCTGCGCGAGCAACTGGCAGAGATCAAGAAAGGCGGCGGTGAAGCAGCCCAGAAGAAACACCTTGACCGGGGCAAGTTACTCCCCCGAGACCGTATCAACGGCCTGCTGGATGAAGGCGCACCTTTTATGGAGCTTTCCCAGCTGGCAGGTCTGAACGTTTATAAAGACTATGTGCCGTCAGCCGGTATCATCACGGGTATCGGTCGCGTCAGTGGTCAGGAATGCATGATCATCGCCAATGATGCCACCACCAAGGGCGGCACCTACTATCCGCTGACAGTTAAAAAGCATCTGCGGGCGCAGGAGATCGCTGAGAAAAACCATCTGCCTTGCGTATACCTGGTCGATTCCGGCGGTGCTAACCTGCCTAATCAGGATGAGGTTTTCCCGGATCGCGATCACTTTGGCCGTATTTTTTACAATCAGGCGAATATGTCCGCCAAAGGAATTCCGCAGATCGCGGTGGTCATGGGTTCCTGTACCGCTGGTGGCGCTTATGTACCGGCAATGGCAGATGAATCTATTATTGTGCGCCAGCAAGGTACTATCTTTCTGGCAGGCCCTCCGCTGGTTAAAGCCGCAACGGGTGAAGTGATCTCTGCGGAAGATCTGGGCGGTGCCGATGTGCACTGTAAAACATCCGGTGTTGCCGATCACTACGCGATGAATGATCAGCACGCCCTACAGATCGCACGCCAGTGTATCTCCCGCCTGAATCCATCCAAAAAAGCGGAACTCGACATCCAGCCTTCCCGTCCGCCGCTGTACGATCCGGAAGAGATCTACGGCATCGTCTCGGAAGATCTGCGTAAACCTTATGATGTGCGTGAAGTGATCGCCCGTACCGTTGACGGTTCTGAGTTTGACGAGTTTAAACAGCTTTACGGCACCACACTGGTCACAGGTTTTGCCCGTATCCATGGTTATCCCGTAGGTATCGTAGCGAATAACGGCGTACTTTTCTCCGAAGCTGCGCTTAAGGGCGCGCACTTTATCGAGCTCTGTGCTCAGCGTAATATTCCACTGGTATTCCTGCAAAATATCACCGGCTTTATGGTGGGTGGTAAGTACGAATCCGAAGGTATCGCCAAAAACGGTGCCAAGATGGTAACGGCAGTGGCCTGTGCCAAAGTACCTAAATTTACCATGCTGATCGGCGGTAGTTTCGGTGCTGGTAACTATGGTATGTGTGGCCGTGCTTATGATCCGAATCTGATGTGGATGTGGCCCAATTCAAGAATCTCAGTGATGGGTGGCGAACAGGCCGCCGGTGTACTGGCTCAGGTCAAGCGCGACAATATGGAGCGCAAAGGCGAAACATGGGCCGCCGATGATGAAGCTGCGTTCAAGAAGCCGATTGTTGACCAGTACGAGCACCAGGGTCACCCCTACTACGCCAGCGCCCGCCTGTGGGATGATGGAGTGATCGATCCGGCACAAACCCGCGACATACTGGGGCTTGCCATCTCTGCTGCTCTGAATGCACCCACCCGCGAGACACGCTTTGGCGTGTTCCGCATGTAATCGGAGCATCTGATATGACGATTGATAAACCGTCCTCTGGTCAACGACAGGTTCTTTGCGAAATCTCCGATCAGGGTGTCGCGTCCGTTATTCTGAACCGGCCTGAAGTGCACAACGCCTTTGATGACAAGCTGATCGCCGACATTCTGGCAATCCTGGATGATCTGAACGCTAACGATGCGGTTCGCGTGGTGGTACTACGCTCTAATGGTAAGTCCTTCTCTGCCGGTGCTGACCTGGGCTGGATGAAACGCATGGCCCAGTACAGCATTGAAGATAACTTCAATGATGCCGGTGAGCTGGCGCGTCTGATGCACACCCTGAACAATCTGAACAAACCCACCATCGCTCTGGTACAGGGCGCGGCCTATGGCGGTGCCGTGGGCTTAGCCGCCTGCTGCGATATCTGTATCGCCACGGAAAAAGCCCGTTTCTGCCTGAGCGAAGTCAAAATCGGCCTCTCCCCTGCGGTGATCAGTCCCTTTGTGGTGGCCGCCATGGGTGAACGTGCTGCCCGGCGTTATTTCCTGACCGCTGAGGTCTTTAACGGTGAACAAGCCGTTGAGATGGGGCTGGCTCATCTGAATGTGCCTCAGGATGAGATGGAAATCGCCCTTGATGAGATGACACAGAAACTGCTGGCTAACAGCCCCCAGAGTGTCCGTCGTACCAAGGAACTGATCGCACGGGTTGCTAAAGGCCCGATCGATCAGGAGATGATCGAATACACCCAACACCTGATCGCTGAAATCCGCGTCTCTGAGGAAGGTCAGGAAGGTCTGAGTGCGTTCTTTGAGAAACGTGCTCCGGGTTGGCAGCAGTCCTGAGATCAGGCTGCACCAACGGGAACAATGTGGGAGATAACCGATGTTTAATAAGATTCTGATTGCAAACCGTGGCGAGATCGCCTGCCGCGTGATCCGTACCGCACACCAAATGGGTATCCGCTGCGTTGCTGTTTACTCCGAAGCTGATGCCAACGCCATGCATGTGGCCATGGCCGATGAAGCGGTTTGTGTAGGCCCGGCCGCCAGCAAAGACAGCTACCTGAAAATGGATACCATTCTGCAGGTGGCAAAAGACACCGGTGCTCAGGCAATCCACCCCGGCTATGGCTTCCTGTCGGAAAACGCCTCTTTTGTACAGAAGTGTCAGGATGCCGGTGTGGTCTTTATTGGCCCTCCGGCGGATGCGATTAAAGCCATGGGTTCCAAGAGTGCCGCTAAGCGTATTATGGAAGAAGCCAAGGTCCCCTTGGTTCCCGGCTACCATGGCGAAGACCAGGATCCGGCCCTGCTGAAAAAGCACTCGGATGAGATGGGCTATCCGGTACTGTTGAAGGCCACCGCCGGTGGTGGCGGTAAAGGCATGCGAGTAGTCTGGGCTGCCGATGAGTTCACCGGTGCACTGGATGCCGCGAAACGTGAAGCGATGAATGGCTTTGCCGATGACACCATGCTGGTTGAGAAATATCTGACCAAACCCCGTCATGTTGAAATTCAGGTGTTCTGTGATCAGCACGGCAACAGCGTTTATCTGGCGGAGCGTGATTGCTCTGTACAGCGTCGTCACCAGAAAGTAGTTGAGGAAGCACCGGCTCCGGGCATGTCCCCCGAGCTACGTAAAGCGATGGGTGAAGCTGCCGTTCGGGCCGCTGAAGCGATCGGCTATGTGGGTGCCGGCACCGTTGAGTTCCTGCTGGATGAAGACGGTTCCTTCTACTTTATGGAGATGAATACCCGTTTACAGGTTGAGCACCCGGTAACCGAGCTGATTACCGGTCAGGATCTGGTGGAATGGCAGCTGGCAGTCGCCTATGGTCAGGCACTTCCGATTAAACAGGATGAGGTTGAGATCAAGGGTCACGCAGTAGAAGTACGTATCTACGCAGAAGATCCGGATAACGACTTCCTCCCTGCCACCGGTAAGCTGGAATATCTGCGCACCCCGGAAGAGAACCGCTACGTTCGGGTTGATACCGGTGTGCGTGAAGGCGACGAGGTCAGCATCTATTACGATCCTATGATCGCTAAGCTGATCGTTTGGGATGAGAACCGTGACCGCGCCATGCAGCGCATGAGCCAGGCGCTGACGGAATACCGTATCGCCGGCATGAAAACCAATACCCACTTCCTGAAGCGCCTGATCGATAACAAGGCGTTTCGTGACGCAGAGCTGGATACCGGCTTTATTGAGAAACACGAAGCCGACCTGTTCCAATCCCACGGCGGCTCTCAGAGCGCTAACCCGCTGGCGATGGCAACCCTGTACACCCTGCTGAAACAAAAACAGCAGCGTAAAGCAGAAGCGATTCACAGCCACGATGAAACTTCGCCCTGGCACCAGTTCTCCGGCTGGCGTCTGAATGAAGAGCCGACCCATGTGGTGCGCTTTACTCAGCCCCTGGCCCAGAAAGACGGTGACGACCAACAGGTCGAGCATGAGATTACCGTTAACTGGCTGAAACAGGGTTACCGTTTGACACTGGATGGTCATATCATAATCGCCGATGGTACGCTGAATGATGACCGCCTACAGGCCAGCCTGAACGGTCACAGCCGCAACGCTTTTGTCGCCGAACTCAAGGGTCACGTCACCGTATTTACGGATCAGGGTGCCTTTGAATACCAGTGGCAACGACCGGATCTGGACAGCCATGATTTTGAAGATGACAGTCCAAGCCTGACCGCACCGATGAACGGCAGTATTGTTGCGGTTCTGGTTGAGCCGGGCCAACAGGTCACCAAAGGCACCGCTATGGTGATTATGGAAGCGATGAAGATGGAACACACCATCACTGCATCCGTTGATGGCACGGTTACCGAGATCTTCTTCCAGCCAGGAGACCTGGTGGAAGGTGGTGCTGATCTGGTGGCCTTTGAGGCTGAGGAGGCCTGATATGTCCTATCCTACTCTACCCAAATCCGTGCGTATTGTTGAGGTTGGCCCCCGAGATGGCCTGCAAAACGAAAAAGGCATCATCAGCACCGAGGTTAAGCTGCAGCTGATTGATAAACTGGCGGATGCCGGTGTGCGCTATATCGAGTCTGCCAGCTTTGTATCACCGAAATGGGTTCCTCAGATGGGGGATGCCACTGAGGTAGTCACCGGCCTGAACCGTAAGAACGGTGTCACCTATGCGGCTCTTACGCCAAACCTGAAAGGCCTGGAGGCAGCCATTGCAGCAGGGGTCGATGAAGTGGCTGTTTTTGGTGCCGCTTCTGAGGCTTTTTCTCAGAAGAATATTAACTGCTCCATCGCAGAAAGCCTCGAACGCTTTACTCCAGTGATGAAACTGGCTAAAGAAAACCACTTAAAAGTACGAGGCTATGTTTCCTGCGTACTGGGCTGCCCTTACGATGGCGAGATCGCACCGGAAAAAGTCGCAGAAGTGGCAAAAGCGCTCTATGACATGGGCTGCTATGAGATCTCTCTCGGTGACACCATAGGTGTCGGTACACCACTGAAAGCCAAAGCGATGATTCATGCTGTAGCAAAAGTGGTGCCAATTGAGAAGCTAGCTGCTCACTTCCATGATACCTACGGTCAGGCCCTGGCCAATATCTATGCGGTACTGGAAGAAGGTGTTGCGGTTGTCGATAGCTCTGTGGGTGGTTTGGGTGGTTGTCCATACGCCAAGGGTGCTTCCGGCAACGTGGCCACAGAAGATGTGGTTTATATGTTGCAAGGTCTGGGGATCGAAACCGGTATCGACCTGAACAAGCTGGTGGCCACCGGCAATTTTATTACCGAAGCCATCGGCAGTACGAATCGTTCCAGGGTGGGTTTAGCAATGTCATCCTAACGATAAGCCCGTGGCACCTGCACGCCAACGGGTTTGTTTTCTGAGTGCCATTGGGGAGGCTTAGCCTCCCTTTTTTATCCCGGGTTAATCACGGGTTTAGTAGGGTTTATCAGACACCTATGCGTTTACAAACTTTTCTTACCTAAAGTTACACAATCTTTTTAAGATGGTACAATCTACCGTACTTGAAGCCTATCCTTCGCTGTTTTCTCCTTTTACTCTGCCAGAGCTTTTTAATGGACTCAATTTCCCTGATTAACAACCTATCGGATCTTGCGACACCCGTCGCTCTGATCGCCAAAACAGGGGAATGCCTTAGCTCCAACCAGGCCTCAAAGGATCTTATCCAAAAACTTGGCCTGGCAGACTGCAGCCATCTGCTTCCAAACGAGCTGTTGCACAGGCTGCTGCAAAACCATCCGATACAAACAGGTAGTTATGAAGATACTCTCTACCCCAACGGGGAGAGCTATCGCTGGCAGGTCATCGCATCTGAACCGGATTGCTACCTGCTGCAAGGTTTTAATCAGACGGACCGTGAACAGTATCGGGCTATCCTGGAGAACTCCGTGGATGGCGTCTATAAAACAAACCGTGACGGTCAGTTGATATATGCCAATCAGGCTCTCGCGGATACTTTCGGCTATAGCAATACCTCCCATATGATTGACTCCATCCACCACCTGGCCCGGGATATGTACGCCAGTGATGCAGACAGAGACGAGTTTCTTCAACAGCTGGATCAATTTGGTGAAGTTCGCGGCATGGAACTTCAGATGAAGAGGATTGACGGTTCCCTTGTCTGGATACGGCTGAATGGCAGAGCACTAAAGAATGATCAGGGTATAACAGAGTTTGTCGTTGGCACGGTTCACGATATCACTGCACACAAGTCAGCTGAATCAGCGCTGATAACGGCGGAGGACAAATACCGCGGTATTTTCGAGAACGCCATGACCGGCCTGCACCAAAGCACTTTGGATGGCCGCTATATGAATGTGAATCCATCATTAGCACGCATCCTGGGCTATAACTCACCCAACGAGTGCATCGAGTTAATTCAGCATATTGGTAAGCAGGTTTATGTTCGTCCCCACGAGTGGCTTAAAGGGATGAAACGGCTGCGTAAAGAAGGTTTTTTCACGCTGAATGAGGTCGAAATCTATACACGGACAGGAGTCAAACGGTGGGTAGCCATCACCGATCACCTTGTTCCTGCCACGGATACCATGCCAGAGCATATCGAAGGCTATGTGGTGGATGTCACCGACCAGAAGCGATCACAGGAGCGCATTCAGCACCTGGCGCACTTTGACAGTCTGACAACGCTCCCCAACCGGGTTAGCTTTCATAATGAGCTGGGCAACCTGGTCGCAGATGTCGATGAGGGCGATCTTAGCTCTATCGCACTGATCGTGCTCGACCTCGATAATTTCAAAGATATTAATGACACTCAGGGGCATGTCACCGGTGATATGCTATTGATTAAAACAGCCCACCGGCTTCAGGATTTTTTTGGCCATAGGGCACAAATATTCCGCCTCGGAGGTGATGAATTTGCCATCACACTCAGTAATGTAGCAGACCGGGGACTCATTGGTTCACAACTCAGGGAACTGATCGCTTTACTGTCAGAGCCCGTTGAATTTGGTACCAGCGAAATCCGCTGTACAGTCAGTGCAGGCATAGCCCTCTATCCAGAAGCAAAAGATGTCATCCAGGAAGGCGATGTTCAGCAACAACTTTTCCGCTATGCTGACCTGGCCTTGTATCGTTCCAAAGGTGCAGGCCGGGACCGCTATACCTTCTTCGCCATCGAGATGCAGCTGGAAGTACTGAAAGAGCAGAAAATTGAAAAAGAGCTCAATACGGCTTTGCAGTGCAATGAACTTTGTCTTTATTACCAGCCATTGCTTAAATCAGATACAAAGGTGCTTATTGGTGCTGAGGTTCTGATCCGCTGGCAACACCCTGAGCGTGGACTTGTGCCACCCTTCGAGTTTATCCCCATTGCTGAAAAAACCGGCTTAATCAGCCGTGTAGACGATTGGGTGTTACTCAAAGCCGCTCAGCAGCTTCGCTACTGGCTAGATAAAGGCATCAGAATACCTTCACTCTCAGTTAATATCTCAGCACATCGTCTGAATCAGAGAGACTTTGCCGAATACGTACACAAGGTTATTGGACAAACCGGCATACCACCACAGACCCTATGCATTGAGATCACTGAAGAAAACATGATCACCAATCTGGAAAATGTGCGTAACACGCTTAATTTACTTCGTCAGTACGGCGTCAAAGTTGCCCTTGATGACTTCGGAACCGGCTATTCCTCTTTGAGTTACCTGAAAGAGCTGCCCGTTGACAAGCTTAAAATCGACCGCAGTTTTGTGATGGATATGCATCAGGATCCCCAGGACAGAGCTATTATCCGTACCATTATTGAACTGGGTCATGGCCTGGGGTTATGGGTTAATGCTGAAGGGGTAGAAAACGAGGTACAGATCAGAATGCTTAAAGAACTCGGTGTTGACGAATTCCAGGGGTTCTTCTTTAGTCGCCCCCTCCCTTTGACGGAGTTTACAGAGCATTATCTGGTCGGCCATAAGTCAATCAGCGAAAGCCAGGCCTGATTAAAAACCAGGCTTTCATTGCCTTCAGAGTCCGTCTTAACGCACCTGCTCTTTCCTTGCCCGTTGCTCATGCCACAAGCGAATAAAATTATCACTGAGAAACAGCAACAGACTCAATAAGATCACTCCCGCCCCCAATAACATTTCAACTGTAACCGGTTCATTATGTAATTGGCTACCCAGAAATAGTGCAATCACAGGCGTAATCAGTGTAATCAGCGCTACATAAGCCGGTGGCAGGTTTGCGATTAGGTGAAAATACGCCATAAATCCCACCAGTGAACCCAGCGTTGCCAGATAAACCACAGAGAAGATACTCAGCGCGCTAACCTCCGCCCAGGTCACTTCTGTTCCAGTTGCAATCCAGGCAACCGCATAGAAAGGCAAGGAGCACCACAGGGCTCCAACGGTTTGCTGCAGTGGATGTAAACCCGCGCCGTTACGCTTCATAAGCACATTACTGCTGCTGAAAAAGAATACCGCCAACAGCGCCAGCAAAACCCCAACAACCCCCTGCCCGGTGACCACTAGGTTATCACTGAAAACAACGGCAAGACCGATAATTCCCATGCCGCAGGCGATCCACTGTTTACGGGACATCGGGCTATCCGGAAAAATAAAGTGACTCAACACACCGGTCATAATGGTGGTAAAACCAAAGAGCACGGAAATCAGGCCCGATGGAATCCATTGAGCGGCCACATAGGTTACCCCCATCGCCCCAAAAATTCCGATCACAGCCGTCAGGTAAGATTTAAACGCCCGTCGGTTTAAAGGCAGATTTAAACCCAACAGCGTCAACACAGGTAAACCCACCAACGCTGCCAGAGCCATTCGGGAAGCGGCCGCCGCCATCGGCGGCAAAGAGTCACCACTGGTGACAATAGCCAAGGGTGTTGTTGACCAGATTAAAACCGCAAGACTGTACGCGACAGGTATCGACATAACAAATTTCCTTTTATACGCAACTGATTCAATACCTGTGAATCAGGCTTAAAGATAAATACCAGACATAAAAAAAGGCCGCTGACGAAGCGACCTTTTTCGAAATGAAACCAGGATCAATATCGTCGGAGAGCAGGTATAGTCATAGGGCGAGGCGCAAGCACTGAGCAAAATGAAAAATACGAACTGCACTTCATTTGCCACATGGCGGAGACCAGACTGACTCGAAGACGGAAAAAACTCATGACCAGATCCTTTAGATTTAAGGATTAACTATTACGGAAAATCATGGCATAGGCAAGTAGTTTATCTCTTGCCAGTCCTGCCATAAAGCCGAACAGTCGGTAAAAACACCATCAACGCCAATGTCCTGCAGCGCTTTCAGCTGAGAAACCTGATTAACAGTATAGATATAAACCTCCAGCCCCTGCTCTTTAGCCTCAGCAATCAGACCATGATCAATAAACTCTTCACTTAAGTGTAACGAGGTCAGCTTTAACGGCCCTGTAATAGCTGATAACGACAGCACAGTGCCATAAAGCAAGAGGCCAAGCGCAACATCCGGACAGCTTTGCTGAAACCTCAGCAGCTCAACATGATCAAATGATGAAACCAAAAGTCCGCTTTTCAGCGGCTGATAAGCTTTTTGTTGTAGTAAAACAGCCAGCAGACCCGCTGCGCCCTTACTTTTAAGCTCTATATTAATTATTGCCCGGTGCCCAACCAGCAGCAGCACCTCTTCAAGAAAGGGAATCCGCTGCCCCAGCCCTGCATCCAGCTGGCGCAGCTCTCTGATGCTATGCTCTGTCAGTAACCCCTCTCCATCTGTCGTTCGCTCCAGGCTTAAATCATGATGTACCAGTAATCGCCCCTGGTGAGCAATGATATCGATCTCTATCGCATCTGCACCTGCAGCCAGCGCCATATCAATGGCTATCAGGGTATTTTCCGGCCCATCCCTCAAAGCCCCTCTGTGAGCAAAAAATTTCATGCCCAGCATCCCCTTTAGTTGAGGTGAAATTATGACCTTTACGTTAACGTAAACTTGAAGTACATTATAACGATCAAAATAAGCACGGCGACCTGCCAGTGGCTTGAAGTATAACAACAATACAGATCCGTCTCTTATTCCTGAGCGCTCCAGATACCCGCAGTGCCTCAGAATCAGACAAAGTAAGGAGCAAACACCCATGAGTGCGCCCCTATGGCAACCCGATTCTCACCGTATCGAAAGCAGCAATCTGCACCAGTTTATCCGGCAGGTCAATGATGCCCATAAACTCTCTTTGAATAATTACTCCGACCTCTATGAATGGAGTATCGATAAGACCGAGACGTTCTGGTCAGAACTGTGGGACTTTGCTGGCGTTATCGCCGATAAGAAAAGCGAGGTTGTGTTGGAAAATCCGGATAAGATGCCAGGTGCACGCTGGTTTCCGGACAGTCAGCTAAACTTTGCCGAGAACCTGCTTAAATTCCGGGATGACCGTACCGCCATTGTATTTCGTGGTGAAAAAGAGCAGCGCAAGACGTTAACCTATAACGAGCTTTATCAGCAGGTTGCCCAGTACGCTGCCGGCCTGAAAAAAATGGGTGTTGTCAAAGGTGATCGTGTCGCAGGTTTTGTTCCTAACTGTGCTGAAACCCTAATTGCCATGCTCGCCACCACGTCCATCGGTGCGGTCTGGTCCTCATGTTCACCGGACTTTGGTATCAACGGTGTCTATGATCGCTTTGGTCAGATCAAACCCAAAGTACTCTTTACTACTGACGGTTATTTCTACGCCAAAAAAACCCTGGATTCACTGGAGAAAGTCTCCGGCATTCTGGATCGCCTTCCTGACATCGAGCACGTGGTTGTTATCCCATTTGTGAGCGAGACACCCGATCTGTCCACTCTGACAGAACCGGCAAGAAGCAAAGCGACACTGTTGTCTGATTTTGCCGACAGATCCGCGACGACCATCGACTTTGAACCCGTCGCTTTTGATCATCCGCTCTATATCATGTACTCCTCCGGCACCACGGGCGTACCCAAGTGTATCGTCCACTCGGTTGGCGGCACCCTGATTCAGCATCTGAAAGAGCATCTGTTGCATACCGATGTGAAGCGTGATGATGTGCTGTTTTACTACACCACCTGTGGCTGGATGATGTGGAACTGGCTGGTGTCTGGCCTGGCAACCGGCTGCACCGTGCTTCTGTACGATGGCTCCCCCTTCCACCCCCGCCCCAATATATTGTGGAATATCGCCGAAGAGGAAGGTATCAGCATCTTTGGCACCTCAGCCAAATATATCGCAGCGCTGGAAAAAGTGGGTGAGAAACCAAGGGAAACTCATCATCTTGAGAAACTAAAAGCGGTGCTCTCCACCGGCTCACCTCTGGCCCACGAAAGCTTCGATTATGTATACCGTGATATCAAAGCAGATCTCTGTCTCTCTTCAATCTCCGGTGGAACCGATATTGTGTCCTGTTTCGCCTTGGGCTGCCCGACTCGTCCCGTTTACGCCGGTGAACTGCAATGCCGCGGCCTGGGTATGGCGGTGGATATTTTTGATGATAGTGGCAACCCTGTTCGCGGTGATAAAGGCGAACTGGTTTGCACCAAGCCATTCCCATCCATGCCAATTGGTTTCTGGAATGACCCGGAAGGTGAAAAGTACCATGACGCTTATTTCGCCTCATTTGATAATGTCTGGGCCCACGGTGACTATGCCGAGATTACCGGGCATGACGGACTAATTATCCATGGCCGTTCCGATGCGGTTCTGAACCCCGGTGGTGTCCGTATCGGTACCGCTGAGATCTATCGTCAGGTGGAGAAAGTGGATCAGGTAATGGAAAGTCTCTGCATTGGTCAGGACTGGGATGATGATGTCCGTGTGGTGCTCTTTGTTCGTATGAAAGAAGGCTTTAGCCTGAACGCAGATATCGAAAAAGAGATTAAAAGTACGATCCGGGCAAATACCACACCGCGTCATGTACCGGCAAAAATCATTGAAGTCAGCGATATTCCCCGCACCATTAGTGGCAAGATTGTGGAGTTGGCTGTGCGCCACGTTGTCCACCATCGACCGGTTAAAAACACCGATGCTCTGGCTAATCCAGAGGCCCTGGAGCTCTATAAAGATCTGCCACAACTGCAAAACTGAGATAATGATCAGGCACCAGCCAGAAAACTAAATCCAAACAACACCACCTTTGATTGCTCTCGGG
>JBLWVL010000056.1:0-15700 GCA_048268485.1 Oceanospirillum sp. | reverse complement strand
TGTTTGCGGTTGTTGTACTGCGCTATCTGTTTAATTCCGGGTCTATTGCTATGCAGGAATCTGTAATGTATCTGCATGCTGCTGTATTTATGTTGGCAGCGGGCTATACCCTGAAACATGATGGCCATGTGCGTGTGGATATTTTTTATCGGGAAATGACTTCTGAGCGTAAAGCTCTGGTGGATTTTTTCGGCTCTGTTTTCCTGTTGATTCCAGTGATGGGCTTCATGGGCTGGATCAGCTGGCAGTATGTGATGAATTCCTGGCACGTAATGGAAGGATCTCCTGAAGCAGGCGGTATCCCTGGTGTTTATCTGTTAAAAACACTGATTCTCGCTATGGTTGGTCTGATGTTATTGCAGGCTTTGGCCGAAGCACTGCGGAATCTTCTGGTGCTGTTGGGCAAGGGTCCGCAGATTGAGCATCACGTAAATGAGGAGAAAGTCTAGTGGTTGAGTTCCTGCCTCTGTTTCTGTTTGCTGCTGTGTGTGTGGTGTTAATGTTTGGTTATCCGGTGGCGCTGTCGCTGGCGGGTACCGCATTAGTGTTTGCCGCTGGCGGTATGGCCTTCGGTGTTTTTGATATGGCATTCCTGCAGGCGTTTCCAAACCGTCTGTACGGTATTATGACAAACCAGACCCTGATTGCAGTCCCGCTCTTTGTTCTGATGGGCGTGCTGCTTGAGAAGTCGAAAGTTGCTGAAACGCTTCTGGATGCGATGGCATTGCTATTTGGCTCTCTGCGTGGTGGTTTGGGTATCTCTGTTGTTGTTGTGGGAATGCTGTTGGCAGCCAGTACCGGTATTGTGGGTGCAACGGTTGTGACCATGGGGCTTATCTCGCTGCCGACGATGCTGAAACGTGGTTATTCGCCATCGTTGGCAACGGGTGCTATCTGCGCCACAGGTACATTGGGTCAGATTATTCCACCTTCTATCGCTCTGGTTCTGCTCGGTGATGTACTGTCCAGTGCTTATCAGCAAGCCCAACTGAATATGGGGATTTTCAGCCCGAAAACTGTGTCTGTGGGCGACCTTTTTGTTGGTGCTATGATTCCCGGCCTGATGCTGGTGGGCGCTTACATTATTTATATGGTGGTTGTGGCCTGGTTAAAACCTGAGGCGGCACCTGCGGTAAGTCGTGAGCAGATTCAGGCTGATCGGCATGTACAGGAACCTCTGGCAGTGATCCTGCTGAAAGGCCTTGTACCCCCGATTGTGCTGATTGTTGCTGTATTGGGCTCAATCCTGACCGGTGCAGCGACCCCTACAGAAGCGGCTGGTGTGGGTGCCTTTGGTGCCGCTATTCTGGCGGCGATGCAGAAACAGCTGAATCTGAAAATGCTGGGGGAAGTGGTTCGTTCTACGACCAATGTTACCTCGATGGTATTTCTGATTCTGATCGGTGCCTCTGTCTTCTCGCTGGTGTTCCGTGGCTTTGGCGGTGAAGAGCTGATCCATCACTGGTTTGAACAGATGCCTGGCGGTGTTGTTGGTGCCATGATCATTGTGATGCTGGTAATGTTCCTGTTGGGCTTTATCCTGGACTTTATCGAGATCACCTTTGTTGTTGTGCCGATTGTCGCGCCGGTTCTGATGATGATGGGTTTAGACCCTGTCTGGCTGGGTATCATGATGGCGATCAACCTGCAGACCTCCTTCCTGACGCCGCCGTTTGGTTTCGCTCTCTTCTATCTCAGGGGCGTGGCACCGGCATCAGTTCCGACGTCTGCTATCTATAAGGGTGTGATTCCGTTTATTCTGATTCAGGTCTCTATGCTACTGGCGTTGACCATCTGGCCGGAACTGGCCACCTGGCTGCCTTCGGTGGTGTACGGTGAATAGAGGGTAAGATCCCTTAAAGTTACAGGACTAGACCAAAGAAGCCCCGCTGGCCATCAGCCAGTCGGGGCTTCTTGTTTTTTGCTTGGTGATGGTTAAGCGTCGATACGCTTGGTTTTCTTACGCATCAATACGCTTATATTTCACACGCTTAGGTACGTCAGTGCCCACTCGCTTGTGATAGTCCGCTTCGTACTCGGTGTAGTTACCGGTGAAGAATTCCACTTTGGATTCACCTTCGTAGGCCAGAATGTGGGTGGCGATACGGTCCAGGAACCAGCGGTCGTGGGAGATCACAAAGGCACAGCCCGGGAAGTTGAGCAGGGCTTCTTCCAGTGCGCGCAGGGTTTCGATATCCAGATCGTTGGAAGGTTCATCGAGCAGCAGTACGTTGGCACCCTGCTTCAGGGTTTGTGCCAGATGCAAGCGGCCACGCTCACCACCGGACAGGTCTTTTACAAACTTCTGCTGGTCATTGCCTTTGAAGTTAAAGCGACCGGCATAGGCGCGGGATGGCACCTGATAGCTACCGATGGTCAGGATATCCTGTCCGTCAGACAGCGCTTCCCAAACCGTTTTTGAGCCATCTAGATTTTCACGGCTCTGGTTTACAAAGGCCAGTTTGACGGTTTCACCGATCTCAACAGTACCGGAATCCGGTTGTTCTTCTCCGGCGATCATTTTGAACAGTGTCGATTTACCGGCACCGTTACCACCAACGATACCGACAATAGCACCCTGGGGTACGCTGAAACTCAGGTCGTCAATCAGGAGCTTATCGCCGAAGGCTTTGGTGACACCTTCAAAGTTAACCACCTTGTCGCCCAGGCGTGGTCCGGGTGGAATATAGATCTCGTTGGTTTCGTTACGGCTCTGGAATTCCTGAGACTGCATCTCTTCAAAGCGTGCCAGACGGGCTTTGCTTTTGGCGTGACGGCCTTTAGCGTTGGAGCGAACCCACTCAAGCTCTGATTTCATAGACTTCTGTCGGGATGCTTCCTGCTTGGCTTCCTGTTCCAGGCGAGCTTCTTTCTGCTCCAGCCAGCTGGAGTAATTGCCCTCCCATGGAATACCATGGCCGCGGTCCAGCTCCAGAATCCAACCGGCTACGTTATCGAGGAAGTAGCGGTCGTGGGTAATGGCCACAACAGTACCTGAGTACTCATGCAGGAAGCGCTCCAGCCAGGCAACAGATTCCGCATCCAGGTGGTTGGTCGGCTCGTCCAGCAGTAGCATATCCGGGCTGGATAACAGCAGTCGGCACAGGGCAACACGACGGCGTTCACCACCGGACAGGTTGGCAACATTAGCTTCCCAGTCTGGCAGGCGCAGCGCTTCGGCAGCTACTTCCAGTTTACGCTCAAGGTTGTGAGCGTCAGAAGCTTCAATGATGTTCTCGAGACGGGCCTGCTCAGCTGCCAGTTTGTCAAAGTCGGCATCCGGCTCAGCGTAAGCCGCATAAACAGCATCCAGCTGTACCTGAGCATCTTTGATCTCAGACAGGGCTTCTTCAACCACTTCACGTACGTTCTTGCTGTTATCCAGCTCGGGTTCCTGAGGCAGATAGCCGACATTGATACCGGGCTGAGCGCGGGCTTCACCGTTATACTCGGTATCCACACCGGCCATAATGCGCAACAGGGTAGACTTACCTGCACCGTTAAGACCCAGAACACCGATCTTTGCACCGGGGAAGAAGGAAAGAGAGATATCTTTCAGAATCTCACGCTTCGGTGGGACTACTTTTCCCACGCGGTTCATGGTGTAAACAAACTGTGCCATAGCAGCAAAATGCTCCTGGTAGTAATCTTGATAAATAGCAATGGGCAAATGAAGGCCCGAATAGACTAATGATACATCAGCGGGAGAGAGATAACGAAGGTCATCTAGTAAAAGCTTTTTTCGCCTTCAGGCCGGGTTTTAAAGCGGCGGTGCATCCACATATATTGTTCCGGGTGCTGGCGGATAATTCCTTCGATAATACGATTGATGCGGGTGGCATCAGCAATATCGTCACCGGATGGGAAGTTATCCAGGGCCGGGAAGTATTCCAGTTCGTAGCTATTGTCTTTCAGACGGCGAACCGCAAGAGGTACAACCGCGCACCCCGTCATTTTTGCCATCCGGGCCGTCATCTTGATAGAAGCCGCCTCAATACCAAAGAAGGGTGCAAAGACGCTGACCTTTCGGCCAAAATCCTGATCCGGCGAATACCAGATGGCGCGGCCGCTCTTGATTCGCTTCAGGGCACCTTTCAGGTCGTGTCGGTCAATGGCTGCTCCGTAGATGCGTTTACGGGATCGGGTCATAATCCATTCAAAGACAGGGTTACTGTGTTTCCGGTAAAAGGCATCAATATCAAAGCCGAGCTTATTGATGGCACCCGCTAAGTCCAGTGTACTGAAATGAATACCGATAATGATGGCTCCTTTTCCCTGGGACAGAGCGTTCTGCAGATGCTCACCGCCTTTTATTTGTGTGATAGGGCGCAGGTATTCCGGGTCCCTGAACCATGCGGTGGCGGTTTCCAGAAGACCAATTCCATTGGCGATGAAAATATCTTTTACCCGTTTTTTCTGTTCTGAAGGGGTCAGTTCAGGAAAGCAGAGGGCGATATTGATCTCAGTGATATGCCTGCGGTGCTTCGCAAGAAACCAAAGTAAATATCCTAGCAGGCGTCCTAATCCTCTTTTGACAGGCCAGGGCATAAATGCAGCCAGCCAGATAAAAAAGAACCCTGTCCAGGTTGGCCAGTATCTTGGATGCCAGAAGTTATCAGGGTAGTTCTTTTTAGCCATTGGATTTCCTTGGTGTGCACAATGGAGCTATTTTAGAGTTCCATATCGAATGCCGCAAAGCTTTTGCTATATTCTCTTTTATAAGACTCGGAAACAGGACATCCTACAGCGACAAATACGAGGTGCAGTATGAATAACTTAATAGATAGATTAGGCTTGGAGGAAATTACTTATAAAAGATATCTATCGCGCAGTAAGAGCTAAGACGGCAACGGAGATTCTGCTACATGAAGCGTACATCCATTTCAACTCGCGTCTGGCTGATTTTAGGTTTGTTTGCCGGTGGGCTGCTGGTGAATTCCTATCTGGAAACAACAAATAGCCGTCATGCGATCCAGAGCTGTTATGAGGGGAATGTTGAAGGTGTAGTGGATATCGCCAGAAGTATTTTACAGCATTATCACAACCGTCAGATGGCCGGTGAACTGACCGAAGAAGAGGCTAAGGCTCTTGCTTTAGAGGCGATCTCAGCGATTCGTTATGATGGCGATAACTACATCTTTATGGGCGATGAGTCAGGCACTGCCATCAGTAACGGAATGAAAGAGCTGGTCGGTACTAATATTCTGGGAATGCAGGACCCTACTGGTTTACCTTTGGTTCGTAACCTCTACAAGGTGGCGGCGGAAGGAGGGGGTTTTGTTGATTATCAATGGCCTGACTCAGAGGATAAAAGTGTACTCCTGCCTAAAACCAGTTATGCCGATTATTTTGAACCCTGGGGGTGGACGTTGGGAAGTGGTTTGAACCTGGCGGCCTTGAAAAGTGAGGTGCAGGATATTCAGAGCGCTAGCCTGATCAACCTTGTATTGGTATCTATCTCTATTGGCTTGATCATGCTGTATTTTGTCCACAGTGTGAATATTCAGATTCAAAAACTGGTGCACTCTATGCAGGAGTTGTCGGCAGGTCGTGGTGATCTCAGGCGGCGATTGTCCCTTGAAGGAGGGCGAGAGGTTGCTGATATTTCCAGGTCATATAATGATCTGGCTGCCTCCCTTGAGGAGATGGCGACTCAGGTGAACCAGGATGGGCGACGCTTTCTGGCTGCGGTGAAAAGAATGCAGCCAAAGACAGTTATCCATTCATCAGATAATACAGATGCTTTGACGCTGGATAGTGTGTGCGAGATGGTGAATCAGATCTGCATGCAGGCAGAGGCTTTGGAATTGGCTCACGAGTCTTTGAAGGAGATGGCAGAACAGGACCCGGTAACGGGTCTGCTCAGTCAGCAGGCTTTTGAATTAAAAGTACGTGAGAGCCTGTCGCTACTCAGTGACAATACACCTAATATTTTTGCCATTATTGGTCTTGAGTCTAACGGGAGTATGTTGGCACCTGACCAGATTGCGATTGCTGTTGGTGTCCTGCGCCACGTGCTGCCGGGCGGCGTTTATGCCTGCTATCTGGCAGATAAAGGCTTCGCCTATTGGCTCAGCTATACCGACTCGGCGGAGGGTATGAGACTGTCGATGTTGCTTCATCAGGAGCTTAAAGCCGAGCTTGGTGATGTACTGGATGTTAGTTTGGGTTTAAGTAGTATGTTGGGCGGGCATAAGAGTTATGAATTGCTTTACAGCGAAGCAGAGCGTGCTCTGCTGAGAGCCCAGAAAGAAGGCGGTAGCCGGGTTTATGAGTATTAAAACCTGTTAACCGGATGGCTTATGGGCATAATGGTTAAACAGAAGCCGCTGCAACTGAGGTTGCAGCGGCTTTTTTGGTTCTCGGTGTTGCGGGTTGTTACGCCATAATGTGATGGCCCGCGTCTACATAGTGTACGCCGCCGGTGATGGCCGATGAGAGTGGGCTAATCAGGAATGCAGCCATATTGCCAACTTCTTCGGTTGTACCTAACCGTTGCAGTGGGGACTGGGTTTCGGCGCTTTCAACCAGCTTATCAAAATGGTCGATACCGGAGGCTGCGCGAGTCATCATAGGGCCAGGCGACACGCAATTTACGCGGATATTATGTTCACCAAGCTCTGCTGCCAGATAGCGTACTGAGCTTTCCAGCGCAGCTTTGATCGGCCCCATCATATTGTAGTGATCAACCACTTTCTCAGCGCCATAATAGCTCATGGTGATCATGGAGCCGCCTTCTTTCATCAGAGGTTCTGCCAGCTTGGCCATACGGATAAATGAATGGCAGGAGATATCCATTGCTTTACTGAAGCCTTCAGGTGTTGAATCCACTACACGGCCATGCAGCTCATCAATAGGTGACCAGGCGATAGAGTGGATCACAAAGTCTATTTTCCCCCAGGTTTCTTCCGCTGCTTTAAAGAGTTGCTCCAACTCGTTTTGCCTGACCACATTGCAGGGGACAAAAATCCTGGCATTGACGGCTTTTGCCAAAGGCTCCACATAGGGACGGGCTTTCTCATTCTGGTAGGTCATAGCGATTTCAGCGCCAGCTTCATGCAGTGCTTTAGCGCAGCCGAATGCAATGCTGTTCTCATTGGCGACACCAACGACAATTCCTTTTTTACCTTCCAGGGATAGCGACATTTTTTTACTCCGTTTTATTGCTGATTATGCAGAACCTTGTCTGAACTGAAAGTGAGCTTAACGGTGTGTGAATGACACCGTATTTTGCAGGGGTATTATGGCGGATAATTTGTGCATGTGCGAAGAAAAAACAATGGCTTTCTTAATCTGTTTTCTTATCCAGGCCGGTGTTGATATAACGGTCACGCTTACGCTCTTTCACTTTATCTATTTCCACCATAATCAGACCATCAATACAGTAACCAAAGTCGGCATCCACACTGAAATCGAGAAACTCGATACCACCGGGTTCACATAGCTCCGTATACTGTTTATAAAGCGTCGGTACGGTAACACCCAGATGATCAAGCTGCTCCCTCAGTACCTGGAAGTCTTCCTGTGCATTATTGCCAGTGAATAGCGCAGATATCTGCTTTTTCTCTGCAGTGCTCAACAAGTAGGGTGCGTTGGCATGGGCCAGAGGGTGCTTTGCCCCATAGTAATGACTGTAGTAATGCACAATCAGATCCTTGGCTGCCTGAGGGTAGCTGTTGCTCAGGCTCACCGGCCCAAACATATACTTTACTTCCGGGTGGTGACGCAGATAGGCACCAATACCAAACCAGAGATAATCCAGACTACGCTTGCCCCAGTATTTGGGTTGAACAAAGCTTCGGCCCAGCTCAATACCTTGCTGTAGCTTGGGTGTCAGCTCCGTTGATAGCGAAAACAGAGTGCTGCAATAAAGAGCATCTAACCCTTCGTTATCAATAATGCGGCCTGCCTCTGCAATACGGTAAGCACCGACAATCTCCAGTTCGTCTTCATCCCAGAGAATAAGGTGCCGGTAATAGTGATCGTATTTATCCAGGTCACGCTTCTCTCCGCTACCTTCACCAACCCGTCGGAAAGAGATCTCCCGAAGCCTTCCCAGCTCTTTCATAACAACGGAATCCCGGAAGCTATCAAACAGATAGATCTGTTTACCATCTTTAGTTTCACCGAGTAACTGAGATTGCTTCAGCTCCCGTCGCAGGATTCGGCGATCTTCCGGGTGGGCGATAGATTTCTCTGTCTGGAAAAAAGGTTTGCGGTTTTTTGCCAATCGGTAGACATGTTTCTTCAGCAGTTTAATTTTGTCACGATTGGACAGGGCGTTGATATCCAGCTGAGATAGGGGAATTAGCTGACCAATACGTACCGGGAGGGTCACCTTATGCTGTTTAAACATTTCCCGCATCAGCATCAGTGTACCAATAGGTTTGGCCAGAGATGACAGGCTATAGAAAAGGGATGAATTCCGGCCACCCAGATGAATAGGCAGAATTGGGCTGTTGGTTTTGCGGGCAAAATGCAGAAATCCACTCTGCCAGCGACCATCCTTAATACCTGCCGGGCCTGCCCGAGAAACCTCTCCGGCAGGAAAGATAATAACGGCTTCATCATTTTTCAGAGCATTGACGATGCGTACAGTACTTTCTTTGTAGCCCGTTTGGCTCATGTTATCTACAGGCAGAAGCAGCGGTTGCAGCGGAGTGAATTGCATCAGAATATCATTGGCAACAATGCGAACATCCGGGCGTACACTACGTACCAGCTTCAGAAGAGCGAGCCCATCCAAAGTGCCGATGGGGTGATTGGCAACAATAACGACACGGCCTTCAGTGGGAATGTTTTCCCGCTCGTTCTCATTAATTGACAGGCTGAAATCGAAATAATCGAGCACATGATCGACAAAATCCGGAGCACTGGCATCCTGATGCCGTTGCATAAAACGGTTGATCTCCTGCTCCCGGGATAGCCAGCGCAGAAAACGAAACAGACCGTTTTTAATCAAGGGGTTCCTGTGTGAAATGGCAGGAAACTTCTCACTGACAATGCGCTCGATATTGACCGCTTTTTCAGCATCGGTTGATGTTTCAATTCCGACTGTATGCTCGCTATTAACCACAGGCCTGTCCTTTACAGATGCTTTGTGGCCACATTAAGCAGATAAAATGACAGAAAGCTGACGGCGCTGTGTCGCTTTGATGACAGAAGGGGCTGGCAGTAAGGCGTCCATAGCCGTTCATGTCCGCTAATGACCCGGACATGGGCTGCTGATGAGCGCTTTTTCAGGTACTAAGCAGGCTTTTGTAGCAGCGCCACATCCTGGTCAACCAGTGTCAGTTCCAGAAGGTAGTGCTGTGCGATCCAGTGGAATGTTTGTTCACTAAAAAAGGTGATATGGGTCGGGTCATTTTTATAATGCCAGCTTTTGAACGCATCCTGATCGATAACTCTTTTGGTCATTAATCCCAGCCAGCCGCCGGGCTTCAGTATCGGAATCAGCTGTTCCAGTACCTGTTTTGGTGCCGACAGGTGCTCGAAGACCTCTGTGCTGGTGATAAAGTCATAAGGTTGCTTTAGCGCTTCCGGGTTGTTGGCAAAATAGGGGTCATAAATTGCCATTCTGTGCCCTGCTTCTTCAAACATCAGTGAAAGGGTTGGGCCAGGCCCACAGCCAAAATCTAAGCCATGGCTATCCGGTAAGATACGCTCAAGCATGGGTTGGGACATACGGCTGAGAAATTTGCGATAACCTGCGTCTTCAGGGTTGTTCTCGTGTTGCTGGTAAACCGCTTTTTCATCGTCATGGTTTAGTTGCTGAGACTTATCCACAAAAACAAGATCACAGGCCTGACACTGCCAGTAGTTCCGCTTTTTATCCTGACTGAAGTGCTGAATGTTGTAACCGGAACATAATGGGCAAGGGTCTGAGCAGTGCGTTGTCATGGTGAGCCTGAAAGTGGTGTATTGATAAGCTGGGTTGCTGCGATAAAAAAGATGCAACGGGCTGCCAGTCGCTGACAGCCCGTTTTTGACCGCCCTGAAACAGGTTCAGGGTCGGTGGGACTGTGCTTTTTAGCGCAGCGACTCTTCCAGTTCCTGCTGAGCTTTATAGGCGCGGAACTCTTCGTACATCGCTCGCTCAGACGTTGGGCTCATCTCGGTTTTGGCTGCTTTCATCGCGTTGTCGAATACTGCTTTGGTTTCCTGTTGACCGAAGCCAACCATCACGCAGTACTGATTTTTCTCATTAATTCTGAAATAGCCGCTTTCAACAACTTTTGTGCCGTTCAGGCTTTGCTCTGTTACCTGTTTGGAGACGCTCTCAAAGGTTGAGCCTGAGGTCATTTCTTGCTCGCTCTCAGTGACACGCTGATAGGTTTTATCCATCGCTTTAATTCGGGTCTCTATGGACTGCGCAATCATGGCACGGGCATTGGCGGTAGCGCGTTTTTTATCCAGCGTCATGTTGCCACTGGAGCTGACACAGGCGCTTTCTGCAATGCCGTCAGCAACAACGGGCTGATCAATCCAGTCAGGATATGCTGAAGAGCCTGCTTTATCCGGTGAGCTGCTACAGGCTGCAAGGCCAAAAGCCAGTGAAAGCGCAGATAGTTTTAACCAAGATGTTTTGTTCATTTTTCCAGATCCTTTGATAACAATATCGGCCAGGTGACGTTTTCCGGTTCTGCAAACGCTTTTTACAGTTCTGGGTTTTGTAGCGCTTCAGAAAAATCAGATTAGCAAAAAAAAGGGCTGCAGAATATAAAGCAACGACCTGAAAAAGCCCGGCAGGTTCACTTGTTCGAAGTGATCCGGCCAGGCTTTCAGGTATGCATGCAACTGCCTGGCAGATGATTAACCTGCAGGCATTGGCTGCCCTATATCAGAACAGTACCCGTGCACGAATGGTATGGCTTACTGTGCGAAGTGCGTCCAGAGCCTGAGGGCTGTACTCTTTTTCCACATCGACAACCACATAACCCACTTTTTCGTTGGTCTGCAGGAACTGGCCTGAGATGTTGATGCCGTTATCAGACAGCACCTTGTTGATCTCAGACAGAACACCCGGTACGTTCTCATGCAGGTGCAGTAAACGGTGTTTGCCTGGGTGTGATGGCAGAGCCACTTCCGGGAAGTTAACCGCACTGGTGGTGGTACCGTTGTCGCTGTACTTGATCAGTTTTTCTGAGACTTCGACACCGATGTTTTCCTGCGCTTCCATTGTAGAACCGCCTACGTGAGGAGTCAGGATAACGTTGTCAAACTCACGCAGCGGAGAAACAAATTCTTCTTCATTAGAGCGTGGCTCAACCGGGAAAACGTCAATAGCTGCACCCAGTAGTTTTCCGCTACGCACCACGTCTGCCAGGGCATCGATATCAACAACGGTGCCGCGTGCTGCGTTGATAAAGATGGAGCCTTGCTTCATTTCAGCAAATTGCTCAGGGCCCATCATCCATTTGGTTGCTTCGGTTTCAGGGACATGCAGGGATACGATATCAGCTGTGTTCAGCAGCTCTTTCATGCTGCCAACCTGCTCTGCGTTACCCAGTGGCAGTTTGGTGATCACATCAAAGTAGATCACTTTCATACCCAGGGATTCCGCCAGAACAGACAGCTGGGAGCCGATGCTGCCATAGCCGACAATACCCAGTGTTTTTCCACGAATTTCATAAGAATTTTTCGCGGACTTCAGCCAGCCGCCCCGGTGACAAACGGCGCTTTTCTCCGGTACACCACGCAACAGCATGATGGATTCGGCAAGAACAAGCTCTGCAACGGATCGGGTGTTGGAGTATGGTGCGTTGAAGACCGCAATGCCACGAATCATCGCTGCTTTAAGATCAACCTGGTTGGTGCCGATGCAGAAACAGCCTACCGCAACCAGTTTTTCTGCCGCATCAAAAACCTGTTCGGTTAATTGAGTACGGGAACGTATGCCGACAAAGTGGGCGTCTTTGATCGACTCTTTAAGCTGCTCTTCCGGAAGTGAAGCTGCGTGATACTCAATATTGGTGTAGCCCGCTGCCTTGAAGTTATCAACGGCAGATTGGTGTACACCTTCCAGAAGAAGAATTTTGATTTTGCTCTTGTCAAGAGACGTAGTAGCCATGGTGCTGGAACCCTCTAACGGTCACGGCAGGTCGCCGGTCTGAAATAAGCTGTAGCGAACTTCTGTTGCGGGTCAACTTATAGTGCAGCAGGAGCCTGCACAGGATTGTTGTTGCGTTTCGCAGGGGTAACAGGGAGTTTTGTTACTTATCCCAACAACAGGGGCAACATGGTAACACAACCCTTTGTAATTTCTGTTCAAGATTTCCTCATTTATCAATGAATCTGGCTCACTTTTACTTGTGTGCTGGCAAAAAGTTTCACCCTTTACCCTGATCTGTTTCCTGAATGCCGTTCAGGGGTTGTCTGGCCAGACCTTGTGGGCAGGCAGTTTGCCGCGGGCTGAGGGGAGTATGCCTTCAGCTATCAGGCGTTGGCTCTGTTCATTATTCTTAGCAAATTCTGAAACTTTAAATTGGCTATTAACAACTCTGTGCCAGGGTAACTGTGTTCCTTCCGGTAGCTGGCTAAGCATGCGTGCAATCTGGCGGGCAGTAGTTGATACCGGAAGCAAACTGGCCAGTCGGCCATAGGTTGTAAAGCGCCCTTCAGGGATCTGGTGGAGCACCAGATACAGCGCTTCCTTTACGGAAGGTGTTGGGGTGTTCATTTATTTTCTCAGCAATTTGTCAGGCGGCGGAATTTTTGTCCGGCATCGTTTTCGGTCATAGGGAATATTAAGGTATAGTTATGCCCATATTTTGCCGCTTTACTGGGTGATCTGCCAGAAACCTCCGGTAAAGCTCAAATGTTCATTATAAAAAATAGCTTGCAGGCTTGGTGTAACGAGTCATGTGAGGCTGCCCTAATATTTCAGCCAGCTCAAAGTCAGCTGTAAAATCTGGAGACGACCATGTTTAAAACCAAACTTCGTAAGTTTATTGCGGGCTCCCTGTTACTGGCATCCGGCCTGACAAGTGCACTGGTGCAAGCCGATGCTTCCGTGGCTATTACCCAGATTGTTGAGCATCCGTCTCTGGATGCGATTCGTCAGGGGGTAAAAGATGAACTGGCGGAACGTGGTTATGTTGTGGGGGAAAACCTGAAGTGGAATTATGAAAGTGCCCAGGGTAGCCCGGCAACGGCGGCTCAGGTGGCGAAAAAGTTTGCCGGTGACGCTCCGGATGTGATTGTGGCGATCACTACGCCGTCTGCTCAGACTGCTGTATCCGCTGCCCGCGGTATTCCCGTGGTGTTTTCTGCGGTGACAGACCCTGTGGGTGCTAAGCTTGTTAAAGCTTTAGATAAACCGACCCGCTGGGTAACGGGTACCACGGATATGCTCCCGATGGATAAGCATATGGCGCTGGTTAAAAGAGTTGTGCCAGGTGCTGAAAAAGTGGGTGTTATCTTCAATCCCGGTGAAGCCAACTCGGTAAGCTCTGTTGAGATGGTGCATAAAACGGCACCTAAACACGGCATGAGTGTGGTTGAAGCGGCTGCGACTAAGTCTTCCGATGTGCTGGCTTCAGCCCGTTCCTTAGTGGGTAAAGTGGATGTGATCTACCTGCCCATTGATAACACCGTTATCTCTGCACTGGAAGCGGTTCTGAAAGTGGCGGAACAGTCCAATATCCCTGTGATTACCGGTGATACTGACTCTGTAAACCGTGGTGCGGTTGCTGCAGTAGGCTTTGATTACTACCAGGTAGGTCGTCAGACCGGTGTGATCGTTGAGCGTATTCTGAAAGGTGAGTCACCAAAGAACATTCCGGTTGAGGGTGTTCAGACTATGGATCTGGTGATTAACCCTGCCGCTGCTGAGCGTATGGGCGTATCCTTGTCGCAGGAATTGGTTGCAGAAGCCAAAAAAGTGATTCAATAAAAGTAACAGGCATAAAATAAGCGAAGCGGCCAACGGCCGCTTTTCTCGTTAAATCCACAGGCGCTATCGGCTGCGCTTTATAAACTGCTCTTTTGAGCCCTAATCTCTAAACGGAATCATCGTGAGTTCAATTGCCTTTTTTGGCGCTGTCGAGTCCGGCCTTCTATTTGGCTTGGTGGCTTTTGGCGTCTTTATCGCCTTTCGTGTGCTGGATTTTCCGGACCTTACTGTTGATGGCAGTTTCCCGTTGGGGGCTGCGGTTGCTGCAACCCTGATTGTCACCGGGTGGAATCCCTGGTTGGCAACGGCGATGGCAATGGTTGCGGGTTGTTTAGCTGGAGTTGTTACGGCTTGGCTGAATGTTCGTCTGCAGATTCTTAACCTGCTGGCGTCAATTCTGACGATGATTGCGCTGTATTCCATTAACCTCCGGATTATGGGGAAGCCAAATGTCGCTCTGCTGGGAGATGAGACGGTTTTTACTCCGTTTGAGAACTGGGATATTCCGTTTTATCTGATCAATCCGATTATTCTCAGTGGTTTTGTCCTGGTCATTTATCTTCTTTTTGTCCGTTTTATGACCTCGGAGCTTGGCCTTGCCATGCGGGCGACCGGCGTTAATGACAAGATGGCGCGGGCTAACGGTGTGCATACCGGACGCCTGACGATTCTGGGGGTTGCCCTTGCCAATGGTATGGTCGGCCTGGCTGGCGCTCTGTTTGCCCAGAGTCAGGGAACAGCGGATGTCACCATGGGAGTGGGAACCATTGTTATCGGTTTGGCAGCGGTGATCGGAGGCGAGGCAATTTTATCCACACGTACCATTGCCCGCTGGATTTTTGCCTGCCTGATTGGCGCGATCCTTTACCGGCTTGCTATTGCGGTGGCGCTGAATGCGGATTGGATCGGCCTGAAGGCTCAGGATCTGAATCTGATTACTGCGGTGCTGGTTACGCTGGCCATTGTTATGCCTCGTATGAAACTGCTTAAGCGTAAAGGAGGTCGGGCATGATTCAGGTTGATCAGCTTGAGGTAACATTTGGTGCCGGTACACCGTTAGAAAACAGGGCTCTGCGGGGGCTGAACCTGACGATTCCAGAAGGCCAGTTTGTCACTGTGATCGGCAGTAATGGGGCCGGTAAGTCCACTTTCCTGAATGCTCTTGCGGGTGAAGTGTTAGCGGACCACGGCAGAATTCTGATTGATGATCAGGAGGTTACCCGTTGGCCAACCAACAAGCGTGCGGGTTTAGTGGCGCGGGTATTTCAGGACCCTCTGGCGGGCACCTGTGAAGCACTGACCATTGAAGAGAATATGGCGCTGGCGCTGAAACGGGGTCATGGACGCGGCTTAAATCGCTCCATTCGCCATGAGTATCAGGAGATATTTAAGGAACGTCTGGCTCGTTTGGGGCTCGGACTGGAAAAGCGTCTGGGTGATCGTATGGGGTTGTTGTCCGGTGGGCAGCGTCAGGCGGTAAGTCTTTTGATGGCAACCCTGCAGCCGATGAAGATCCTGTTACTGGATGAGCATACTGCGGCGCTTGATCCGAAAACTGCGGCTTTTGTGCTGGAGCTGACGAAAAATATTATCGAAGAGCAGAACCTGACGGCACTGATGGTGACGCACTCAATGCGCCAAGCGTTAGATGTTGGTGATCGTACACTGATGCTGCATGAAGGTAATATTGCGTTTGATGTAGAAGGCCCGGATCGGGAAGGGCTTGATGTTCCTGATTTGCTGGCATTATTTTCCAAAACAAAGGGTGAAGAACTCAGCGATGATAGCCTGTTACTTGGCTGAGCA
>JBLWVL010000055.1:0-16829 GCA_048268485.1 Oceanospirillum sp. | reverse complement strand
TCCAGACCACGCTCACGGGCGATATCTGCGGTCAGATCCATCGGGAAACCGTAGGTATCGTACAATTTAAACACCACGTCACCCGGAATGACTTTGTCTTTCAGCTCCGCCAGATCCTGCTCCAGAATACGCAGCCCCTGCTCCAGGGTTTTGGCGAACTGCTCTTCTTCAGATTTCAACAGGCGCACAATGGTGTCACGCTGGGTTTTCAGCTCCGGGAAGGCTTCGCCCATCTCGGCAACCAGTGCATCCACAATCTTATGGAAGAACAGGCCTTTAGCGCCCAGCTTGTTACCGTGGCGACAGGCACGACGAATAATACGGCGCAGCACATAACCCCGACCTTCATTGGACGGAATCACTCCATCGGCAATCAGGAAACTGCAGGAACGAATGTGGTCGGCAATCACCTTCAGTGACGGGTTATCATCATTGGCACAACCAACTGCTTCAGCAGTGGCTTTCAGCAGGCTTTGGAACAGGTCGATCTCGTAGTTCGCATGGACGTGCTGCATGACCGCGCTGATACGCTCCAGCCCCATACCGGTATCAACAGACGGTGCGGGCAGAGGATGCATCTCGCCATCAGCGGTACGGTTGAACTGCATAAAGACCACGTTCCAGATCTCGATAAAGCGGTCGCCGTCTTCTTCCGGTGTGCCCGGCAGCCCACCTTCAACATCTTCACCGTGATCGTAGAAAATTTCGGTACAAGGACCGCAAGGACCAGTATCTCCCATCGCCCAGAAGTTATCCGATGCATAAGGCGCGCCCTTATTGTCACCGATGCGGATCATGTGCGCTTCAGGTACGCCCACTTCTTTCGTCCAGATGTCATAGGCTTCGTCATCAGACTCATAAACGGTAACGTAGAGCTTCTCTTTTGGGATACCCATATACTGCTCAGAAGTCAGAAACTCCCAAGCATAACTGATCGCATCCTGCTTAAAGTAATCACCAAAGCTGAAATTGCCCAGCATCTCAAAAAAAGTATGGTGACGGGCGGTGTAGCCTACGTTTTCAAGGTCATTGTGCTTACCACCGGCACGTACGCACTTCTGGGAAGTCGTAGCACGGGTATAAGGACGTTTTTCCAGACCGAGGAAACAGTCTTTAAACTGGTTCATACCTGCGTTAGTGAACAGCAGGGTTGGATCATCGGCGGGCACCAGTGAGCTACTGGATTCAATCTGATGGCCTTTTGACTTAAAGAAGTTCAAAAAAGCCTGGCGAATTTCTGCGCTTTTCATACAACTGGGTCCGTTGGCTAATGCTAATACAGGGATCTGCTAATTACCCGATACCTAGGGTCTACGAATACAGAGTCTACAAGACCCTGCTACACGCTGGGAAGCGGGCGGGGAAGACAAACCACTCATCGATCGCAAGTGGGCGCTTATCCCAAACAAAAGGCCAACATTATAAGACCTAACCACAGGAAAGGTAGTATTACTTTTGGCCGGTACAGGGATAAAAAGGGTTATTTAGTCTGATAATGCCTGAAAAAGGGGGCAGGTCATCCCTTTCCGGGCAACCCAGAAGCTAACAGATGAGGCCGATACTCAGAAACAGGTGTTGTCGCTCTCATCATCGGGATCGATCTCGTCCGGAAAACCTTGTTCATCAAATCTTGCCTGCGCCCAACGAATATTGTCACTTGAAAAGCCACGCTGATAAAGATGCCGTTGCTGCTTCTGGCGCGTTTTAAAGTCCTGGGTTGGTTGCCGGAATTTCTTCTCCAACTGCGCCAGAGCTCTTTCATTCCAGGAGTTGTCTTTCGGATCGAGGTACTCCTCAATCAGTAGGCTATCCAGCTGATACTGCTGCAGGTACTGGCGGATAAACTGAGGGCCATAACCTCTTTCTGTACGGGCGCGCACCAGCATCTCAATATAACGTTCATCACTCTGATACCCCAGCTCCTGCAGTTTCTTAATAACAGTATTCAGCCACTGGGGTGTCTGTTCGTTTTCTTTATCCAGCTTGGTTATGAGTTTCTGGCGTAGCTCTTTTTCGGCATGATCCCGACGTGCAAGATATTCCATTGCCATCTGAAAAAGCTCAGATTCTGTTTCTGCACATTTTTTTACCATCTATCTTTTCTCTGGTAAGCGACACCCTTCATTTCAAAGCTACATAACCACTTTCTCAATGGATCAGCCCGATATGGCATCGGCCGGTAAAAAGCCAAAAAGGCGCACCGTCACCGGTGCACCCTTTTGATTATTACAGCGCTATGATACCTGCACCGAAATACTCCGCATTAAAACACAGGTTTAGTTACCATCATTCAACGGAGCTGCTTTGCCAGGTTTAACCGCCTTATCAGGTTTAGCTGAAGGCTCTGGCTCACCTTTTTTCTCAGGCTTGGCCGGAGCAGGGGTTAACAGTAACTCACGCAATTTACTGTCAAGTTCAGCCATTTTTTCAGGATTATCCAGCAGATACTGAGCCGCATTGGCTTTACCCTGACCAATTTTACTTCCATTGTAGCTGTACCACGCACCGGCTTTATCCACCAGCTTGTGCTGTACACCCAGATCGATCACTTCACCGGCATGGTAAATGCCTTTACCGTACATAATCTGGAATTCGGCCTGTTTGAATGGCGGCGATACCTTGTTCTTCACAACCTTAACGCGGGTTTCGTTACCCACAATCTCGTCACCTTGCTTCACTGAACCGGTGCGACGGATATCCAGACGAACGGAGGCGTAGAATTTCAGGGCATTACCACCAGTGGTGGTTTCAGGGTTGCCGAACATAACGCCAATCTTCATACGGATCTGGTTAATAAAGATCACCAGACAGTTGGCGTTTTTGATGTTACCGGTAATTTTACGCAGCGCCTGAGACATCAGACGTGCCTGCAGGCCCATGTGGGAATCCCCCATCTCGCCTTCGATCTCAGCACGAGGCGTCAGAGCGGCTACGGAGTCAACAATAACGACGTCAACTGCGTTGGAACGTACCAGCATATCGGTAATTTCCAGCGCCTGCTCACCCGTGTCAGGCTGGGAAACCAGCATATCATCCAGGTTCACGCCCAGCTTTTCAGCATAAATAGGGTCCAGTGCATGTTCCGCATCAACAAAGGCACAGGTTTTACCCATCTTCTGAGCTTCAGCAATCACCTGAAGGGTCAGCGTGGTTTTACCGGAAGATTCAGGACCATAGATCTCAACAATACGGCCAAAAGGCAGACCGCCAATACCTAACGCAACGTCCAGCCCCAGAGACCCGGTTGATACCGCAGGGATAGCTTCACGAGGCTGTTCGCCCATACGCATTACAGCGCCTTTGCCAAACTGTCGTTCAATTTGGCCTAGTGCGGCGGACAGAGCTTTCTGGCGATTTTCTTGATCAGACATGACACACCTTTTGATTAAGATCCTTAAACTGCGAAACACTGTATATGAAAACAGTATAGGTGTACAGTATTCACAGAACCTATCAGAAGTCCTTTTTTTAAACGCTTTCGAATCAAATAGATAGCGATATTAGGGACTCAATTAATTTTGTTAACCCGAACTTTTAGCCTGTTGAAATACGGGATAAGACTTTGAAGTCAAAGAAATCAGGTAACCCCGAATTATAACCGTCTGGCAGACTGATGAAACTTTATATTGCGGAAAAACCCAGTTTAGGCCGAGCTATCGCCGCCGTATTACCCAAGCCTCATAAAAAGCATGATGGCTATATAGAAGCAGCTAACGGTGACTGCGTCAGCTGGTGTATCGGCCATCTGTTGGAGCAGGCTGACCCGGAAAGTTATGACCCTGCCCTGAAAAAATGGCAGCTGGACACCTTACCCATTATTCCTGACGAGTGGCAACTCAAGCCCAAGCCTAAAACCCGCAAGCAGCTGACCGTTCTGCGCCAGCTGGTGAAGAAAGCCAGCCACTTGGTCAATGCCGGTGATCCGGATCGTGAAGGGCAACTTCTGGTGGACGAGGTGATCAGCCATCTGAAACCACCTGCCAATAAAATCAAAAATGCCCAACGTGTTCTGATCAGCGACCTGACACCTGCTGCTGTCAAAAAGGCGATCGATAATCCCAGGGCCAACCGCGATTTTATCCCACTGGCGACATCTGCCCTTGCCCGTAGTCGCGCCGACTGGCTATATGGCATCAACCTGACCCGGGCTTTTACCTTAAAAGGGCAACAAGCTGGCTACAAAGGGGTGCTTTCTGTCGGTCGGGTACAGACTCCGGTACTGGGGCTTGTGGTGCGCAGGGACGAAGAGATTTCTGACTTTAAACCGAAAGACTTTTATGAAGTATTGGCTCATATCCAGCCTGCTGAAGGTGATCCTGTCAGCTTTACCGCCAAGTGGGTGCCAAGCGACGCCTGTCTGCCTCACCAGGATGAAGAGGGCCGGGTGATCAACCGTAAGCTGGCAGAGCATGTGGTACAGAGCATTTTCCAGCAGCCTGCCAGAGTCACCAAACGGGAGGAGAAGCAGAAGCGTGAAGCGCCTCCACTCCCCTTTAACCTGTCACAGCTGCAGATCACCGCCAATAAAGCGTTCGGCCTTTCTGCTCAACAGGTGCTGGATAGCTGTCAGAGCCTGTATGAGAAACACAACCTGATCACTTACCCACGCTCCGACAGCCGTCATTTGCCGACCGAGCAGTGGGGCGACCGTCATCAGGTTTTAGGGGCTATTGGCAATAATCTGGGTACCGAGCATCCGGCTGCGTTTGTCTCTAAGGCTAATCCGGAGCTGAAAAGCAAAGCCTGGAATAACAGTAAGGTCGATGCGCACCATGCGATTATTCCGACTGGAAAGCGCTCTGATATCAGCCGCTTACCAACGACAGAACAGAAACTGTACCGCCTGATTGCTCAGTATTATCTGGCACAGTTTTTCCCCGCTTATCGTTATCTGGTGCAAACCGCAGAGCTTGAAATTAAAGGCGGTCACTTTATCGCTAAGGCGCGACAAAATCAGGATCTCGGTTGGAAGCCTCTTCTCAAGCAGGAGCCGGAAGAGCAGCATCTGCCACCGTTCAGGCAGGGGGATATTCTCTGGTGCAGCCACGGGGAGCTACTCGCCAAAGAGACGCAACCACCGAAACACTTCACCGATGCAACGTTACTGGCGGCGATGACAGGCATCAGCCGCTTTGTGAAGAATGCTGAGATTCGCAAAATCCTGAAGGAGACCGATGGCCTGGGTACAGAAGCCACCCGGGCAGGCATTATTGAGCTGTTGATAAAACGGGGCTTTATTCGCCGTCAGAGCAAACTCATCTTATCCACAGACTCAGGTCAGGCGCTGATTCATAATCTACCGGAATCCACCACCCTACCAGACCGAACCGCCCAGTGGGAAAGCCAGCTGGACGCAATCAGCCAGAGGGCCAAGCGCTATAACGATTTTATGCTGCCGATGCTGGAGGATCTGAAAGCATTGGTCGATCAGGCCAAAGCCACTCAGATGAGTGGCCTTTCCGGATTGAAAGGCCAAACTACGTTTAAAAAGCCTTCGGCCAAAAGGCGGCGCAAAAAGTAGTTTCCCTGGTGCGGTGAACCCTCTGCGGGTCATCATCGGTGCATGACGCCTCTCGTTCCTCGGGGCTTATGCACCCTACGATCAGGATAGGTCTCACAATCCATCGATAAAGATATGAGGGTTATGGCTGTTCGTCCAAAAAGGTCAATAGCCGCTGCAAAGCGGTATCTATGGTCTGCTCCCGAACGGCATCGCGGTCACCATCAAAAAGAAAGCACTCAGCGTCTATATCAGAGGCACTGCCCCAAGCGATCCAGACAGTGCCCACCGGCTTTTCGGGGCTACCACCACCGGGGCCAGCAACACCGCTGACAGCCACAGCATATGAGGCTTCACTGTTGCTGATAGCTCCTGACACCATCTGCTCGACAACGGCCTCGCTTACCGCACCATGCTCAGCAATCACATCAGCCGGTACATCCAACATCCGGCTTTTCGATTGATTGGAATAGGTGACAAACCCCGCATCAAACCAGACCGAACTACCGGCTATCGCCGTTAACGCATGGGCGATACCACCACCAGTACAGGATTCCGCCGTGGCCATAAGCGCTTTACGCTCACACAGCTGATTAGCCAGTTGCTCTATTAAGTCTTGGCGGAATACTAAACCTGTCATTTGCTTGCCCCTGTTCTGAAGATAACAAACAGTATCAGGCGATTTTGTAGCCACTAATCAGCTGATCAACATCAAGAACCTGCTGATCCAGTTGATCTGCCATCTGGCGTGACCTTTGCGCACCTTCAACCAAACTTTGTCCGGATTCCATTATGGCATGTAAATTTTCATTAATGGCATTCGAGGTTGAAGATTGCTCCTCTGTTGCAGACGCAATTTGCTGGTTTAACTCATTCACCTGAGCGATAGCATTCTCAATATACTCAATAGCTACACCCGCACTTTGAATCGAAGCCAGCGTCTCTTCAGAGCGCTGATGCCCTTGTTCAATAGAGCGGAGTACCGCTCCGGAGATACGCCCCAGCTCGTCCGCTGTATTTTTGATTTCCAGCGTAAACTCCTGAGTTCTCTGGGAGAGTGTCCGCACCTCATCAGCAACCACGGCAAAACCACGGCCGTGCTCTCCGGCCCGCGCAGATTCAATAGCAGCGTTCAGCGCCAGCAAATTTGTTTGCTCTGAAATATCGCTAATTGAGCTGGTAATATCAGAAATTGAGCCTACTTTACTCACTAACTCATTTACCTGAGTAATAGCCGCTTCCAATGCCTGATTAGTCACTTCTGTCATTTCAATCGAATCCTGCATGCTGCCGGTTCCGTCCTTGGCAGCCTTTACAGCCTGATTGGCAGAGTCCGAAGCCTGCTGAGCATTCTCAGCTACCTGCTCAATACTAACGGTCATCTCTTGGGTTGAGGTCGCTGCAGAGCTTAGCTCGCGGTCCTGTTCCAGGGAAACACGATTTGTGTATTCACTTACGGTAACCAGCTCGCTGACACTCTTTTTCAGGTGTCCGGATAACCCTCTGACCTGACCAACCAATCCACTAAATTGGTCAACCAGATAATTGAAAGATTCACCGGCAGCATTTCCGTCCTTGACGCGTTCAGATAGGTCTTTTTCACTGCGGAATTGATCCACCAGCTCAATAACTCTTGCCGCCTGATCTCTTTGGGCCCCCATCTGCAGGGCAAAATAAGTCAAAATACCTGCTTCAAAAACAACAAATGAAGCATGTAAAAAAGCAATGCCCCAACTACAGCCGTAGTTAAAAATCATGATATCCATATCACCCAGCTGGACGCCATAAAGCTGTAATCCCGTTAACAACAGATGGTGAACAGCAATAACCACAGCGGCAGTCATAACCGGTAACCAGTCACGATAGATGATCAACAGTGCCAACGAAGAAAATATATGGAAATGCATTTCAATACGACCCATCTGCGCCTGGATCATAATGGCTGAAAACAGCATCAGACAAGCAGCAAACAGTACAGAGCAACCCCGTGTGCCTTTAAACAGGATGTAGCCGACAAAAGCCAGACCACCAACCATAAGGGAAGCCACCAGTGCAAAAACCGTGGTGCCATAACCGTAAGGTACCAATAAACCTACAACCGGAATATGCAGCAGTAAAATAGTCAGCATCTGCCGATCATACGAGAGCACCTGCTGTTGCGCCTGACTGGCTGAACTCACCAAGCTGTTTCCCTCGGTAAAACCTGGCCTATCTGTAAAGCCATATTCACTCGTCATACCACTTCCGTTCATATCTCCCCTTTCACCTATCATTTTATGTCCTGTCTTCGAACTCTGTAATCAAACGTTTCAGATCCTGCTCTACCCGATTAAGGTCGAGAGCAGATGAGGTATAAACCAGCTCTAAGCGCTGATCCTGACTAACAACATAGATAAAACCACTGTGATCTATTTCGTAGCCTTGCTGATCCGGTCTGACAGAGACTGTATCAGCCATTATTCTTGCCAAATCCTGTGCTTTTTCCTGCGAAGCGGGGCGTATCGACTGGAAACCCTGACCCAAAGCAGACATCGCACGCTGCAGCTTTTCGGGAGTATCCCTGTTAGGGTCGATGGTAATAAAAATAAAACGAACCGGTTGACCTGCTAAACGGTCATGCAGGGTTTTAAGATTTAAAAATTGCTGTGGACAAACAGTTCCGCATTGTAAGTAGCCAAAGAATAAAATATTAATAGCGCCATTTTCACTATAAGGTAGCTGCAGATCCTTAACATCTAGGTTACGCTTTAACCCGTAATAGTCTGAGGAGTTCACAAGTGCAGGTAAAAAGGGCAGTGCAAAAAGAAGTGCCGCCATTGAAAGTGATAATAACAGCCCACCTATTTTCTGTTTTGTGGAATACGTTAATACCATGATTGCCCACTTAAATTCTGTTGATAATAGCAATCTGAAGTAATGATGCAGCCGACAGCTATAAATTTCCGGCAAATATACATGATCCAGCTCAATAAAGCAGCGCCTAATATTGTTAGGCATTGATGTTTTTTGTTAGGTATTGTTATACGAATTATAACTGCTTGGACTATAAGGCTATTATTTTAATTCCTAGTACATCTAGTATGTTAATAGTTTCATTTACAACCAAGCCCATTTCAGTTCCTGGAGCAGGTTTATTTTTTATTTATATTAAAAACACAGCTTTATCTTAAGCGTAACTAACTGATTAAAATAAGAATAAATCTGTTTCCATTACTTTAGCCTTGGCTTTAACAAAGTATTTAACAAACCACTCTTTATTATCATTCTGTGCGTATACCTCCGCATAGGCGTTCAGAACCGAGTTTGAACCAAATACCAGGTCAATACGGGTGGCCGCAACGGCCAGAGCATCCATCGCATCATCACGACCCATTTCAGCGATAGGCTCAGACAATAGCGAGCGCTACGTTGCACAAGAATGCCAGTAACCTCTATATCCCATTAAAACTATATCCCGTTAAAATAGCCTCTATATTTCCGGCTGGGCCGTTGATCATGGATTTATGGAAGGTAACCAAAGAGTATGTATTTACTGTTGATTGAGGACGATATTCCCCTGGGCAATGTCATGCTGCGCTTACTCAAAGCCTATTACCGGGTTGACTGGGTTCGTTCGGTGGCAGCAGCAGTCGCTCATATTTCAGCCCATGACTACGACCTGATTTTACTGGATCTGGGACTACCGGATGGTAACGGAGTGGACTTGCTCAAACAGATTCGGCAAAAATATCAAACCCCTGTTTTGATTGTTTCCGCCCGGGACACCCTGGATGATCGTGTGCAGGGGCTGGATACAGGAGCTGATGACTATATTGTAAAACCTTTTGCTCCAGAGGAGTTACTGGCAAGGATCAGAGCCCTGTTAAGGCGACAGGCAGGACAGGCAACCAGCCTCATCTGCTCTGGCGATTTATGCTTTTCACCGGCAGAGAACACCTTCTACCTGCAGGATCAGCCGATATCACTCCCCAGAAAAGAGCATGAGCTGCTGACTGTATTGCTCCATGCCGGTGGCAAACCCGTTAGCCGGGAGCGTCTGACACAGCAACTGTACAGTAGCGGCAATGAAGCTGAATCCAATACAATTGACGTCTATATTCATGCCCTGAGAAAAATACTGGGCAAAAAGCGCATTGAAACGCTTCGTGGCCGAGGCTTCCGTATTGTTGAGAACTAAATGAAACGACAGCTGACATTAAAACAACTGGCCTGGGCATTAGGCGCAAGCATTGTCCTGACCGCCTTAATCACACCAATTATCACCTGGCTAGCCGTTGATGATGAACTGTCAGAGCTGCTCTATGAAGATATTCAGCAGCAAACCCAACTTCTCTATCGTCTGATTGACCGGGGCCATATCGCCGCCGATGAGTTAGAGGTTTTTCTTAATGAATCTTTTATTGATGACCATGAAGACACCTTTCTGATCTCCGTAGAGCACCTGAAAGAGCACTGGTATGCCAGTAACTTTAATCTGGAGCGGCACTACGGAAGCACCGAGTCCGGCGTTATTCAGATGCAGCACATGAATCACTTCTGGAAAGGCTATCAGCTACGACAGGGAGACCTTCTGATCAAACTGATGCGCCGTGATGATATGGCTAACGATATCAAAGGGGACGTTACAGAAGATGTCTTACTGCCGATTATGCTTGGCAACCTGATCAGTATTGTCCTGTTACTGGTGCTGCTGAACCTAGTGACCACACCACTGAACCGCCTTGTACACCTGATCCGACAGCGCCATGCCGAAGATCTCAGTGAACTACCACAAATCAGCCGCCTGACGGAACTTCAGGCGATCACTTTCAATCTGAACCGGCTGATCACAGGAATCAAAGAAACACTGCAGCGGGAGAAACGCTTTACCAGTGATGTTGCCCATGAGCTCAGAACACCTCTGACCACACTCAAGTTAGAACTATCTATGCCGGATACGGATCACCAATCCGTTCGGAAGGAAGTTGACCGCCTGATCCATGTGGTTGATCAACTGCTGATACTTGCCAGGATTGAAGCCGGGCAATGGCAACAACATTGCACCCGTTTTAATATCCGAACGGCCCTTCAGGATGTATGCCAGCGCTCAGAATCACGGTTGCAGCAGGCCGGCATCCGGTTTGATTACGCACTGTCAGACTTCAATATCGAAGGCGACCCAACACTCATCTCTCTGCTGGTTGAAAACCTGCTGAACAATGCAGCACATCACGCCGAAACGGCAGACCATGTCTCCCTCAAGATGCAGACAACAGCATCCCGGCTGAAGTTGATTATTGAAGATAATGGTCGTGGCATACCCACACCAAAGCGCCAGGCGATGCTGGAACCCTTTGCCCGGCTTGACCAAAGAACAGAGGGACTTGGCCTGGGATTAGCCATCAGCCAACAGATTGCCAGACTCCACGGCAGCCAACTCACTCTGGACGATGCCGAGCCAGGCCTGAGGGTTAGCCTGACCTTTGACCACTTAATGCAAAGTTAATATTTCCACCGGCATACTGACTCCGTTGGTCACCCACAAGGAGCTCAGTATGCGATCTGTCTATTTCATTCTTTTCCCGGCTTTAACCGTCTCTCTGGCAACGCTTTCTCTGACAGCACATGCAACCCATGCTGTACCGGACTCTTGTCCAATCCTTTCTCTCGCTCAGGCCCAGCAAGCTCATGATGACAGTCGGGTCTGCGTTAAAGGCCGTATCATCAAGCGGCTTTCAGATGAAGACTACCTCCTTAAAGACAATAGCGGCACGCTAACCGTCGAAATCAGCAATCACCTCTGGCGGGGCCTGCAACTCACGTCGGAACAACCCCTTCTGCTCTGGGGTGAAATTGATCAGGACCCAGACAATACAAGCCTGGAAGTGGATGCTCTGGAAAAAATCACCACAGACTGAGATCTCTTTTACCGGGCTTTCTTAGCAGACCAACTAAAACATCAGACACATATGGAGTTAACCCATGAAAAAATATCTGCCTCTGGCACTGCTGGCTGTTTCACCGCTCTCTCAGGCTGATGCCTATCTGCAACTGGGCTTAGGCACCGTCGAAATGGATCATGATGAAGCGGTTGTATTTTCCGATAACACTCGCCTGAAACCCGATAGCAATGACAGCTCGCAGCAGATCACCCTTGGCTATCGCTTTGAAAGTTTCGGGATTGAGATCAGTCACCGGAGTATGGAAGGAACGGAAGATCATGAGTTTTCGACACTGACAGCAATTCCCTCTCTTCCCAGCGGAGTTACAGGTGGTACTCCAAATGAATATGAAGAAGATAAAGACGCTACGTTTGATGCCAGCCAGGTGGCTATTAAAGGTGTCTACTACTGGGATCTGGATCAACAGTGGTTACTGAAAAGCGGTCTGGGCCTGACCTATACCGACTATGAGATGCGCGCTTCCTATGTGCGCTCATGGGAGGAGGACAAACCCGGTGAGGATTGGGAGTACGATCAGGTTGTCAGTCAAAGTAAAGAAACCGATACCGCATGGGGCGGCATCGCCAGCATCGGTGTTCACTACACGCCCCTGCCGGATAGCGTACCGGGGCTGAACCTGGGCGTTGAGGCCTCTGTCGCCACAGATAAATACAACACCGCCAGCGCTCTATACGGCACATTAGGCTGGAGATTCTGATTAAAACGATGGGGCTGGTTTCAGCCCCTAACGTTTAACGCCACCTTGTTCACCGCGCAATACCGCGCAATACCGCGCAATATACAAACCCAACCCTCAACGACTCCCGCTATTCTCTCCGTGATATGTCATTGACATATTCTGCTGGACATTAAAACGCCGCAGCAACGGGTATATTGGATAAATTCTCTGGCATTTCACCTGTAACCCTCTGACACATTTCAGTAAAATGGCCGATTCGAATTCAGCCTCCTTTCGTCCCTGATTGGTCATCAAACCGCTGCCCCAAAAGCAGCCTGAAACAGATAGGAAATGCCGTGTCCAGCGAAAAGCATACACCAATGATGCATCATTTCTAACACTATGATTTCAAATAGTTTTATCTCACTTTACAGGCTTTGCTACACCACTTGCTACACCGGTGCTTTTTATACCAAAAACATACACTGTTACGCCCTCCCAAAGATCAGAAAATAACAGCACATTCGACGCATATAGCAACATTTTAAAGCCAAAAACCTCACGCCAAACTCTTTGATTAAAGCAAAAAAAAATGGAGGCACAAGGCCTCCGTTAAATAAGGCAAATCTTCCCCTTAGAGAAGTCCCTGCTGTGCAAATGAGCAGCAGCGTTCACCCACAATGATGTGATCCAGTACCCGGATATCCACCAGACTCAGTGCCTTAACCAGTTTATCGGTTAGCCTGCGGTCTGAGTCCGAAGGCTCAGAGATACCTGATGGATGATTGTGTGCCAGGATCACGGCAGCGGCATTGGCCTTTAGCGCGGCCTTCACCACCTCTCTGGGATAGACGCTGGCACTGTCAATGGTGCCAAAGAACATTGGCAGATACTGAATCAGCCGGTGTTGGTTATCCAGCAGCATAAGGGCAAACACCTCCCGCTCTTCATGGGCCAGCTGGCATTGTAGATACTCCATCACGGATTCCGGGCTGCAGTAGCTATCATGCCGCTGAAAACGCTCCTCAATGATGAAGGCTGCCTGCTGCAGGATCACTTTCTCTGCCGGGGTATAACTGAAGCTCTGCGCCTCCGGCTGGGAGGCTGCAGGGGTAATAACGGTCGTATCCATCGAAAACCTCCTGTGATTCAAGATACTGTCATTAGTGGGAACGTTGTGTAGCACTGTGCTTTAGCCTTTTAGCCAGGGATTGGGGTTCGGCCACCTGCTGCGACTCCGTAGTGACCTGTTCCGGGGTATTCTCCGGATCAACCGACGGATAGAACTCCTCCAGAAGTTGCTGTAAATCATCCGGGGTCTCTTCAAAGAAGGCGTTGGCAAAACCGGCTTTCGCAGCCTCTTCCAGGGCTTTTTGGTTCCAGCCTGCGGTTTCCCGCTGCACAATACGTTCACGGGCTTGCTGTAAGGCATCTTCCAGACTGACACCATCCGGCAGGGTGAGATCGACATAGAAGATCGGGGTACGGTGGCTGAGTGCTGTGCTTTTGCCCCGTATCCGAAGCACCAGATCCAATCCGGACAACTGTTGACCACTGACTGCCTGAAAGTAACTCAAGCGGGCTGCCAAGGTGCGGATCGAGTTAAACCCTGTGGTACGGAAGATAAAGCTGCCTAAGGGATCAACAGATTCGCTACCCTCTGGATGCACCACGACATTCAAGCGGCCATAGACTTTACACAGCCCCCCTTTGCCGTAGTCACACAGCGCAGGCCCTGGGCATGGCAAGGTCTCCTGTCCGTTCTCCGTGAGACGTTGGCAGGTCTGGCCATCACCAATACAGAGGGGACGACCGGACTGACGGTTAAACAGTGTGTATTCTGCCCGCAGGTTCAGATCGGGATCGTTAAACAGCATGCGTACCGGAATACTGCGTAACTTCTGTTCCGGGTCGTTGTGGCGTAGCTCAGCATCAAAGGGATGCTTTACCCAGCCATCGCGGGTCTGGATCTGAGTGGTCAGGGTGAACTGGTCATCTTTTTGCGGCAGACGTTTACCGTTGCGTTCCACCAGCTTACCGATGGTGATTCGGCCTAAAACTGGTGGTGTAATGGCTAAACCTTTAATCATGGGGTGGTTCCTCTTTAAGGCGTATAAATGCAAAAAGCCGATGGCCTTATGGCCACCGGCTTCTGCTTCAGGTGTGTATGGGTTTGTTGAGTAATGGAAGTGCGTCAGGCTTTTACCAGAAAACGACGACTGCCTTTGCGGATTGTGGGATATCGCTCCAGCAACTCCGGCATATCCTTCAGCAGGGCTTTGCTGTTCAGCACGGTTTGATCCTTGGTGCGCTTAAAGCTGATACGGCCACCCGCCAATACCGCTTCACTGGCATCCCCCAGTGCCTCCTGCAGTTGGTTTTTCAGACCGGTTTCCTGGGTTTTCAGCTGCTCCAGTTGCTCCCGGATGTTCAGCAGTTGTTGGAAGGTCTGGTTCTGTGCAGGCTCGCCTGACCAGTCCAAACACGCTCCAGTATCCTGGGGATAGAGCAAAGCCAGCGCGTTACGGGCGGATTCACTGGCATCCGCTGAAGGCGGGCTATCCAGCTGCACCTGCGTCCAGAACTGACGCTCCAGCTCCATCAGCTGAGCAATCAAGGCATCATCCCGTTCGATGCGATAGACACGAAACTCCTGACCACAGATCAGGGCAGCCACGTCGGCGGCCTGTTGGCCAGTAACCGCCAGCTGATGCTGTACCTGGCATTGGATGTATTCCGGTACACCGTTCTGCCACTGCTTCACACCGTATTGACCCACGGTTTTGCACTCCAGGATCTGCACCTCATCACTACCCACAACACGGTAATCCAGATTGGCCAGCATCCAAGGTTCTTCCGGGTGTTGCAGAATGGCGTTCACCCGACGCACCTTACGCCCCGTCAGCTGTTGGTAATGCTTAGCGACTACCGGCTCCAGCACATTGCCCCAGTACATAGGGGCACGGGCCTGATCGTTATCCTCCGGCTGATCGGCCATGCGCCCGGTCTTCAGCATCCAGAGTTCCAGCTGAGACTGCCACGGGGAGAGTCCCACCGCTGCAGCTGCTTCACTGGCACCGATACCCGCTTTACGGGCTTCCAGCCAATCCTGACGGGACAGGTCTTTAGTGGGCAGTTTACGGATCGCCTTGTGAACATGAGGACGCTGTTCAGGGTTGATCGATACAGAGTTTTGGCTTGAGCCAGAGTGAGACTGTGTTGTCATAAATCACCTCTTTCAGAAACGAAAAAGGCCGAAGCAGGTTTCCCCGATTCGGCCTCGATTATGTGGTTTACCAGCCTGTTAGGCAGACCAGTAAACCTCTGTCATAGAGATGATATATATCTGAGATTTTTTAGATTAAGCGCTCAGATTTCAGCTTTTGATATTCCCATTTGATAAGTCGCTCAATCATTTTGGCTTTGCTGCAGTCATGGTACTCAGCTAACTCGGCTAACTGCTTTGAACGCTGTTCCGAAATCTGACAGTTTAGGGTCTTTCCCTTTTCACGATTCTTTTTTGAAGCCAAAGCTCCCTTCATAGAGCGGGTAAACTCTCTAAGCTCCGCTCCAGATATATTTGGGAAGTCAAAGGAGCCATATAAGTAATCTCTGAGCGCACGGATATCAGCATTTTCAGGTGGAGGATCACCGACTACAGGGTGCGCGATAGAGTATTTGCGGAGATAATTCACTGCCCACCTCAACTGATCCTCGCTCATTTTTTCGATCCAAGAGAGGTTAGGCTTTGACTCAAACTGTTTTTTCCAACCTGCCAAATACTGCTCTTTGTCTTGCTGAGTGGCAGCAACTATTTTCCTGTTCTGGTCTGTTGCAGCCTGACTGGTTACTGCGGCTATCATGGCGTTATAGTCAAAACAGGCATAGATAAAATCCATGCCATCTAGTTTTGATACAGGCTGATAAGGCGCATCTTTTTTCAAACATTGCTCAACAAAGAAACAGGCTCTATCCCCACCAGAAACGATCCAATCAAAACTGCTATCCGGGATCAAATCATAACGCATGTCATTGAACAGCTTAGTCATGAATTGGTGGCCTTTTTGCTTTATTGCCTGACTAACTTGTCTTCTGCACTCGACAATTGCATCCGTAGCTTTTTCCGGAAGGCTAATGCTCACCCAGTCCTGATTCCTACTAAACCGCAGATAAGCATTAACATAACGCGCCTCTCTTAGAGTCGTTACTTTAAACCCATTGCCGCCATCCCAAGCCATAAAATCACCCGTGATTTATTCGTGAAAAACATGACAATAACTGTAAATAAACTCGAAAGATACTAAGAATATGCTAGAGATCTATTAGCGCATTATTTTGAGGCATCCCACAAAAAAAGGCTACTTTAAAGAAAAATGGCCGCAAATACAGCGATATTTCAACCTAAAGGGGCCATCTATCCCCTAAAGCTAGTAACTTACCACTGTAGGCTTGACCTCTATATGGCTTCATTGTTGCAAAAGCCCCTGAGTCACTGATCTCATCATTTATCTCCAGAGTTACCTAGTCTTCAAAAATCGTAGGCTTAACCTGTAGATACCATCTCTCCGAACCGTCCGTAAAGGGTTAGCTAACCCCTTGCGGGCGGTATTCGCTTTGATGTTTTACAACGCCAAAACAAATCTGTACCAACTTACGCATTCCGGCTCCTAAAGCCTGCATTTTGCTTTTGCCGTTCTCCATAAGGCGCTGGCATTGCGCCTGGATATCC
>JBLWVL010000054.1:0-18093 GCA_048268485.1 Oceanospirillum sp. | reverse complement strand
AGATAAGCGGTTTTTGAGTGAGCCGTTTACGGGCTACGCGGTGCAAACATAATAATCGCCATACCCAGCAGGGCTACGGCGGAGCCGACCAGATCCCAGGCCGTTGGGCGGATGCCGTCTACGGCCCAGAGCCAGAGTATTGCCATAAAAATATATACGCCGCCATAGGCGGCATACACCCGGCCCGATGCGGTGGGGTGCAGGGTTAGCAGCCAGGCAAAGGCGGCAAGGCTGAGCGCTGCGGGCACCAATAGCCAGATCGTTTTCCCCTCCCGGAGCCAAAGATAGGGCAAGTAACAGCCTATAATCTCAGCTAAAGCGGTTACAAGGAATAAACCAACGGTTTTCAAATCAGTCAAAAAATCTGCTCCTTTCTGTAACAGATAGAATTTTTATATCACCCTGCCTGTAATAAATACGGTTTGTAATCTGGTGGATGCTTAGTATGGCGTCTTACGGCCAGACAGCAAAACGCCCCGGCGCTTTTCAGCGGCGGGGCGTTCTGATGCCATACGCCTAACGGTGATCAGGCATTTTTCATCTTTTTACCCAGCCAGTTACCAAAGACACCACCGGCAACCATTACCACCAGGAAGACCCAGCCAGACAGTGAGAAGTTGGCAATCGGGGTATAAAGCGCGCCAACATTACAGCCGTTGGCGAAGCGGGTTCCCAGCCCCATGGCAAGACCTGCAACCACCAGCATAGCCGCTTCCTGTCCGCCTAAGCGCAGTCGGCTCATGCCACTGAAGAAGCGTCCCGCCAGCAATAGGGAGATCACCGCACCCAGCATAATGCCAACGTTCTGCGTATTCACCGGGTGACTGAAAAACGGCATGGTGAAGAACTTTTCAGGGCGATGGGTAAAGGCTGCAATTGCGGCGGGATCAACACCCACAGCAATCAGCAGACGCCCGAACCAGAAACCAAAGGGAGAAGAAGCACCCCAGCCGGAACCGGTGACACCCATCAACAGGGTAAAGAGTACAACGATAACGGCAACACCTGTTGTCATCGTCCAGCGTTTTACAAACAGTGCATGATAAGTCTCAGCGCTGAAAAAAGGATGCTGAGCCAGATCTGAAGGCTTGTTATCCAGCTGCTCTTTCTCTGCGGCAACGCCGATAAAGGTATCGCTTTTATGGCGGCGATGCTCATAACGCTGAGCCAGCCAGATCACGGCACCGGCGAATAAAGCGGTCAGCAGAATCGCACCAAAGTAACCGTCCATCGGGCCTCCGGCAAACAGATCGGGCAGATACACGCCTTTACCGTCAAACGTCGGTGTCGATACCCAGGTATCACGAATCCAGCCTTCCTGCGCCTGCAGCGGGAAACCCAGAAAAACCCCCATACCAAAGCTGAACAGCACCAGTGCCGGACGCGCCAGACTGCTGGAGAAATAGGTCAGTACACCGGAAGCACAGCAGCCCGCGAAGGACATGCCAAAACCGAACATCAGACCACCCAGAACCAGACCCGCATTGATGGGGTTAACCCATAATCCCATCTGAGTCGGATCTTGTTTATAAAGAAAGGCGGTTGACGCAATCGCCGTCGCCACAAACATCAGCATCAGGGCGCGCATCAGACGGGTGGAACCGGCACGATAGGCTCGGTTCACACTACCGGCAAAGCCGAGGGAAGCACGGGTCAGGGCGTAGCCTAAACCCAAGCCGATCAGTAAACGGAAGAAAATAGCAGACTCAAGGGCCACCGCCCCTACAATCAATACCAGACCGAGCAGTGCAAAGCCGCTCAGATGCTCTTTTACATTCATGGGGTATATCCGACTCTGAAACGAAGAAGCGCCTCAAATGAGACGCTATGAATAAAGCCAGAATTCTAATTCACTAAAGTTATAGTTCAATCTTTGCTTTAGACCAATCAGCTATAAGCTAATAGCGCGCAAAGTGGTTGGCCCTAACCATCGCAGGCTAACTCTCTGCGCCATTCCAGACCATCTTGCCGCATTCGCTCAGATCGTAACCACCAAGACTATCCGCCAGTGTTCGCCCCTCTTTACTTTGCATATAGGTAAACAGCTGCTGGAACAGGCCACGGAAATAGACGCTACGGGGCACCACCAGATCAAAGGCTTCCTCGCAGACAGGGATAAAGCTAAGACCGTATTCACGGGCCGCACTCATACTGCCCGGCCCGACATCGGCATCACCGCGACAGATCATGGAGGCCATTTCACGTTCACTGAACGCCTGGGCTGAAATAGTGAGATCGGACTCCTGCATCTGGCGGGCAGTCAACCATTCCTGCAGAAACCGCTGGGAGCCAGCACCTTCCTGACGGATCGCCCAACGCATACGATGTACCGGCAAACGGTCAGCATCATCGGTGTCAAATTCGGCATTAACGATAAGCCCCTGAGTCCGTCTGAAGGCATGAATCAGCACCCACTGACGATAATGGGAGAACTGACGTACCAGGCCCGGATGGCGCAGATGACTCTCTTCTGCCCGCCCCCAGTGAATCGCCGCCACATCAGCATGGCCCTGAGACAACAGACTTAACCCCATACGGGTGCCGGTGACGCTATAGCTGTACAGCGCCTTATTGCCCACAACGGAAGGTAGACGCAACATCATCGCCTGCAGGAAAGGATCATCACTGCCGGTCAGCAGCAGGCGGTCTGCCATCAGGCCACTATGGCAGGATTCCAGCAACCAACGATCCACCAACTTTTTCGGGAATAGCCATTTACCGGTCACCTTGGTCGCCGGAATCTGTCCTTCGCTGGCCAGGGCGTAAACTTTCTTCTCATTCAGATGCAGATATTCAGCCACCTGCTTGACGTTCATAAAAAGGGTGTCGGCGATCACTTCAGACATGCGATTCTCTCAGGCTTAAAAAAATATATACAAGGTACGCAACACTTAACTCTGGCGCTCGATTTGGGTTTAGCGCTTAGTTCGGGCAGGTGATTTCGGACGTATCGGCGGCGGCGCATCCCAGTCAAAACGGCCGACTCCTTCATACAGCATAAAGTGCTGCCCTTTTGCACGGGCGATCAACATAATGCCCAACTGCTTTGCCAGCGCCAAGCCCATGGCCGTGACACCAGACCGGGACAGGAGCACCGAAATCCCCATTCGGGCCACCTTGATCACCATCTCAGAGGTGAGACGACCTGTGGTGTAAAACACCATCTGTTCACGAACCATCGGATCGGAAGAAAGCCACTGCTTACCCGCCAGGGTATCCACCGCATTGTGACGCCCCACATCCTCTGAAAAAGCTAACACTTCCGCACGCCCCGGCTCATCCTTCGCATCAGGTGTCAGGCCGCAAAGCGCACAGCCATGCACCGCACCGGCGGAACGGTAGGTTTCGTTATAGTCATTCAGGGCTTTCAGCAGACGATAGATATCACTTTGCGCTACCTTAAAGTCCGGCAGCTGAATCGATTCCAGATCATCCATCAGCGCACCATATTGCGTGCCCTGACCGCAGCCGGTGGTGACGGTTTTATGGGCCAACTTCTCCTCCAGCTCGTCGCCAATTTCATCGGCAACCACTACCGCAGCCTCCACATCCCAATCCACCTGCACCGCACGGATCTGCTCAAAGCGTTTCACCATGCCCTGATTGCGCAGATAGCCCAGCACCAGCGCTTCCGGCTCCGCACCCAGAGTCATCAGGGTGACAATCTCCCGTTTATTGAGATAGAGGGTTAGCGGGCGTTCACCTGCAATAGCAACATCACGGGTTTCACCATACTCATCAAACACCTGAGTGGTTTGTGTCAGCTCAGCACGGGCCTGACTAACAGTCGGTAATTCAGAATGCAGGCTGACCTGCGGATTATGGTTTAGCTCTGTCATAGCGGAGTACATATCTTTGTCATGGTAAGGCACGGATATCAGGGTTACGGCATCAGAAAAAGTCCAATGGACAAAGTATATTCGGTCACTACGTCATTACCAGAACAATCCGACAAAGTTTAAAAACAGCAATCCAGATAGCGGGCTACATTAATGATGTCTGGCTATACGAAAAAAACCAAGGAGCGCCAAGGACATAAAAGAGATGTGAGAACAGGGGGCATAAAAAAACCGCAGGCCTGTGTATCACAGACCAGCGGTTCCTTCTCGGGGTGTTGCAGCTTACTCTCAGGCTAACTCACGGTTTAAGCAAGCTCACCGCGGGCTGGGTAGTCATTCTTGATAACAAAATCCAGCGCACCCAGCAGCTCTTTAAAGTGAGGACGGGCAAACGGCATGGTGCTGACATTACCCCAGTACAGGGTGCCGTCCGGGCGCAGCAGATAAACCGCTGGCTCACTGAAGACCTCTGGCTCTTCCACACCGATAGAGGTTACGCCTCGGCCTGCTGATGTATACAGACCCCAGTCTTTAGCCTGCTGCAGGGTCAGATCATAACCGATAGTAATGTTGGGCAGTTCCCACTCATTTTTAACAGCTGTCGCGCGCTCTTCGTTATCGCTGGACAGTGCCAGAACCGAAACACCTTTTGCCGCAAAGTCATCCGCCAGGCGGTTCAGCTCTGCCAGGTAGTTTTTACAGATCGGGCAGTGATAACCGCGATAAAAAACCACCAGTGTAAAGTTTTCCGGTTGCTGATCCTGCAGGCGCCAGTTGTCGCCACCTACGGTAGGCACAACAAGAGCAGGAACAGACTGACGGGGCATTAATGGCTTAACCATGATGATTCTCTCCAAAATTGAGTCACCTTATGTGTGACGATGGAGAGAGAATAACGCAGAAAACTGTACGATCTATACGCAGTTTTGCTATCTTTAATAGCAGTTCGTACAAAACAATCATTTACCCGCTCCTTTATAAGCAGGCTTCAAACTATGGATCGACTCAGCGCCCTACTCAATTTATTTCAGCCGGAAGCACGTAATGTCAGTCAGACCAACCTGTATCAGGCTCCCATAGCGGTCGAAAAAAATGAGAGCAGTCATCTGTATCTGGTTAAATCCGGCCGACTGCAACTGAGCACCAGACAGGAAACCCGGGAGTGCCAGTGCGGAGATCTGATCTGGATGCCCAAGGGGGATGCACATCAACTCACTGAGCAGCGGCAGCCGGATACCGACCTGAACCAACAACCCGCAGCCCTTGTGACACAAATTGAGATTCTGTTCCTGCACAGAGAACCGAACCAGGAGCTGAATCTATTGCAAAGCACCCTGCCTGATTTACTCTTCCTGCCTGCCAGTGAGAATCAGGAGTCCAGTCTGAAGCCTCTGGTGGAACTCATGTTTCAGGAGGCCGGGCAGCAACGCTGTGGCCACACCACGGTGGTTAACCGGCTGGCGGAGGTGTTGCTGGTAAATCTGCTGCGACACCTAATGGCCAATCAGAAAGTTTCAACCGGAGTACTGGGCGGCTTAAGCGATCTGCGTCTGGCCCGGGCCATGACCGGCATTCACGATAACCCCGGCGAGAACTGGACGTTAGAGGAACTCGCCAATACTGCAGGAATGTCCCGCACCGCCTTCAGTAAACGCTTTCGGGAAGTGGTGGGCTTTACCCCCGCGGATTATCTGGCACAGTGGCGGATGAGTATCGCCTGCAAGAAGATCAGCTCAGGATCAGAAAGTGTTGCCACCCTGGCGGATGAACTGGGCTATCAGAGTGAAACCGCTTTCCGGCGGGCGTTCCGGAAAGTAACCGGTCATCCACCAGGGTTTTATAAAAAAGGGGCCGCTTTTAGCGAGATTAAAGAAGAAATGGCAGAAGCGGCTACATAACCGCTTTCAGCCAGTGATGGTCTTTCTCTTCCATCACGATATCCGACATCATCTCTTCTGCCTCAGCCTCTGCCAGACGCTGCAGCAGAAAACTCAGGTTTGAGTCCTCATTGACGGATTCCAGATAGAGCTGACGGATCGCAGCGTCCACGGTTTTGGGGATTGCACTCTCGCCCTTCTCCCAGCGACCAACAGTTTGCTGATCGACCCCTAACAGCTCACCCAGTACACGGCGGGAATGGTTAAACAGCTGCCGAAAGAAGCGAAACTCTCGACCGGTCAGGCTTTGTTTTTTTTCGGCCAACTGCAGTGCGATGGCATGATGCAGGCCATCCACGTCCTCAATACTCAGGTATTCTTCCCCGTCGACCTGTTCGAGGATAAAACCGTTTTTCAGGTAAACATTAGGCAAGCCGCATTCACTGTAGTGATATAACGTACTCATTTTGTCTCTTCCATCATCAGTGGATTCGGATCACTTAAAGCCCGATAACCGTAATAATCAGGGCAGACGGATCACTTTCTGGTCGTTTCAATACCAAGGGCACCCGTATCGAGTCACCGGCAGCGATGCCTTCAAGACTCATCGCCCAATCACCTCCAGCGGTTTGGTAAGGCTGCTCGAAGAATCGGCTTGAGTGACTTTTTAATACAGATAAAACCTGCATTACTGTTATATCCCGCTTCAGAAGTCGCTCCCTGGCATGTTTAGAGAACTTAACCCGGGCACTGTGGTTCAGCGCAAGATCACGGATCAGTTTCTTCGCAGACTGCACAGTTAAAGGGAATTCTGAAACGGTTGAGGGCTCTGACCTTTCCATAGCTTGCTCTCGACGTTAAACCTAGTCTCTTAGGCTTCCAAGACTCGGTTTTTAATTCCATCTATATCAATTTGATATAAGAGTAGCGAATAGATAGGTGCGAAGCAATCTTTATATCAAATTGATACATACATACTCCAAGCCCACTTTATACAAACCGCCAACCATTAGATTCCACCATGCCAATACGCAAACGCTACAGCTATACCGGTGATCAGGGGTTTCATGTGGAGAGAACTTGGGTTGGCCGGTTGAGTCTGGGAATAAACACCACCTTCATAGAAAAACAGTCATTAAGAGGCAGCAGGACATCACGGTTGTCCCAACTTGTCCCAACCAACAAATAACCCCTTCTTTTTATGGGTATTTTTTGCGACTAAGGTAGCTTCCCCTCCTCTACAAAACTGGCATCGCGCTTGCAATAACACAGAAGAGTTATCCGGCCTTAACGGGGTCACCCTGCACAGTTCGTAAGCCGACCCCGTTAGCTGCCATGTACCGGATAATTTTTGGGGTTGTTCTGCGCCGGCCCGACGAACACTGTTCGGCGGGTTACCCGGAGTTCCGGGACGGCGCTTTTTTGTCTGGTCTTATGATATGCGGGATCAGATTCCCCCCCAATCGCGGTAACCTTCTTACACCTCCGAAAGGCCTTTCATCGTCAGGCCGGTTACATCGGAATACCAGAACACTTCTGGAACCCGCAACCCACCGGATACCACTCCTGATGGGTTGCGGGATTTTTTTTGCCCGGAAAACCCTCCCACAAACAAGCTTACCTCTTTCTGTCCAGGCAAGACAAAAACCACAATAACCCGTTGAAATATAACGATTTTAAAATCATACAACACCAGAAAAAAGCAACACGCTTAACTCAAATACTCCATCAGGATCGCGCCACCTCCCTCTAAAGTTGTACTAAAAAAACAAACTTTCCTTGACGGCTTCACCATCAGTTTGTATTTTGGATACAAAATACAAATAGAAAACTCATAAAAAAGAACACTCATAAAAGAGGTCGATACCATGAAAAAAACAATAACTTGTTTACTTTCCGCCGCTCTGCTGGCAACTACGCCAGTTAAAGCAGACACACTTGATAATGTTGTAGACCGGGGTGAACTCCGCTGCGGTGTTGTTCTGGATTTCCCGCCAATCGGCTACAGAGATGCCAGCAACAACCCTGCCGGGTTTGATGTGGACTATTGCAAAGACCTGGCCAAAGCACTGGAGGTAGAGGCCAAAATCATCCCGGTAACCTGGTCAGAGCGTTTGCCGATTATTGCAACCGGTCGTGCTGATGTGGTGTTCGGTGCAACGTCAGATAGCCTGGCACGAGCGCGTACCGTGGGTTTCAGCATTCCTTATGCGATCTACTTTGCTCAGGGCGTGGTTAACACGGACGTAGAAATCAACAGCTTTGAAGATATGCGCGGTAAACGTGTTGCTGCAGCCTTAGGCACCGTTCCGGAACAGGAATGGCTGAAGATTGCTAAAGAATGGGGCGAAGAAGATCTCTACCAGAGCTACCAGTCTGAAAATGAAGTCTTCTTAGCCGTGTCACAAGGTAAAGCTGATATTGGTATCACAACCAACACCGCAGTTAAGCCTATTACGGGCCAGTTCAAAACCCTGAAAGAAGGCCCCCGCATGCCATGGACTGCCGATTACACCTCCATTGTCGGCAAGCGCATGGATGTTACCTGGCTCAACTACCTAAACCTCTTCGTTACCCATCAGGTTCGTTCGGGTCGTTATGACGAGCTTTGGGGCAAATATGTTGGTGAGAATGTACCTGAGCTGCGCATCCCTGGTGTGATGTATTAATCCGGTCACCATGCGATAACCTTTTTTTTACAAAAGCCTCTCCCTGGTAAGGGGGAGGCTTAAGAGGTAAATGCTCTATGTTCGAGTACAACTTTCACTGGCGTCCCGTGTTAAAAAGCCTGCCAGATCTATTGCAGGCAGGCTTGTTAACACTGGAAGTTGCTGTGATCTCGATGGTGATCGGTATCACGATAGGTCTTTGTCTTGCGCTGATGCGGATGAAACTTAACGGCCCCTTAAAATGGTTTGCCGTCAGCTGGATTGAAGTCGCCCGTAATACACCTGTTCTGTTCCAACTATTTTTCTTTGGCTTTGGTCTGGGGGCTGCCGGTATCAACCTTCCCCCCTATGTCATTATCGTCACCGGATTGAGTTTTAACTGTGCAGGCTATTTAGCTGAAAACTTTAGGGGTGGTTTCAAAGCCGTACCCGATACTCAGATTAACGCAGCGCGCTGTCTGGGCATGAACGGCTGGCAAACTTACACCCGAATTATCATTCCTCAGGTATTCCGTATCGTTTATCACCCGATTACTAACCAAATGGTTTGGGCTGTGCTGATGTCATCACTCGGCATGATGATCGGTTTCCGCGAACTCAGTGGTGAGACTCAGTTCTTTGCCAGTCGGACGTTCCGCATCTTTGAATATTTTGCTGTAACGGCAGTGATTTACTACGTGATCGTCAAGCTGATTCTTGGTCTGTCGCGTCTGCTCTCTGCCCGTCTGTTCCGGTATTAACGAGGCTGCAACTATGCAAGAAACAATAACTTTTTTCAGTGGCTTCGGAATATCAGACCTTTGGTTTTTGGCTGATGCTGCCTTAAAAACACTGTGGATCTCAGTTTTATCAATCAGTGTGGGCACTGTGCTGGGGGTCATTTTTGGCTGGATGTTGCATGAAGGCAAATGGTTAGCCGCCCTGACCATAGGCTCGATACTGGATATTTTCCGGTCAGTCCCCCTGATTATTCAGCTGGTACTTTTTTATAACTTTGCACCCATGATCGGCCTGAATCTGGACCCTTTTGGCTCAGGTGTTGTGATCCTGACCATCTATACCGCGGCCCTCGTTTCAAACGTAGCCCGAGGCGGTATTGAAGCCGTTCCCACGCCAATGCGCAAAGCATCCCGCACGCTGGGCATGAGCTACTGGCAGGATCTGTTCTATATCGTACTTCCTATCGGTGGCAGAGCGGTCTTCCCCGCATGGGTTGGCGTTGTTCTGGGAGTTATGAAAGACAGCGCCCTGGTATCAGTACTGGGTTATGTAGAACTCCTGAAAGCCAGCCAGATTCTGATCACCCGAACCCAGGAGCCTTTCCTTATTCTGGCTCTGGCAGGCGCGTTCTACTTTGCACTCTCTTACCCTATTTCACGCTACGCAGCCAAATTTGAACAACGGTGGGCACAATGATTGAGATTCGCAATCTTCACAAAAACTTCGGCGACCTGCATGTCCTTAAAGGCATCGACCTGGAGGTCAAAAAAGGCGAAGTACTCTCTGTTATCGGTTCTTCAGGCTCCGGTAAATCAACACTTCTTTATTGCATCAACAGCCTGGAAAAGATTCAGCAGGGTACCGTCAAAATTGATGGTATCGATGTGCATGCCAAAAGCACCGATGTAAACAAGCTCCGGCAGAAGCTGGGCATGGTATTCCAGCAGTGGAATAGCTTTCCTCATCTGACCGCTATGGAAAACGTGGCACTGGCACCCCGGATCGTCAAAGGCAAGTCAAAAGCAGAAGCCCTGCATATTGCTGAGACCCAGCTGAAACATGTGGGTCTTGGCGACAAACTGAAAAGCTATCCGTCAGCCCTGTCCGGCGGACAACAGCAGCGTCTGGCTATCGCACGGGCTCTGGCCATGGAGCCGGAATACATGCTGTTTGACGAAGCCACTTCCGCGCTTGACCCCGAGAAAGTCGGCGAGGTTCTGGACACCATGCGACTGCTGGCCGAAGAAGGCATGACCATGATCTGTGTGACCCATGAAATGGGCTTCGCCCGGGACGTCTCTGACCGTGTGGCTTATTTCCACCATGGCGTGATGGAAGAGATCGGCCCTCCTGAGCAGATCTTTGACAACCCTATATCAGCGCACACTCAGAAGTTCCTGGCCAACGTTCGCTGATAAGCCGATTTAGCAGAAAACCGGAATCTGTACTGCCATCAATCTGAGCAGCTCAGGTTTGAGCATTTCAATTTAAACCCGAACAACCAGACCCGAACAACAACTGACAAAACATAAGGTACGAAAAATGAATAATAATGTTTTCACCGGAACCATGCCTGCACTTATGACACCCTGCAAAGCAGACCGTACACCTGACTTTGATGCACTGGTAAAGAAAGGCCACGAAATGATCGAGTCCGGCATGTCTGCGGTTGTGTACTGCGGATCAATGGGCGACTGGCCACTGCTGAGTGATGAACAGCGTATGGAAGGTGTTGAACGCCTTGTCAACGCAGGTATTCCCGTTGTTGTTGGCACCGGTGCAATCAACACCAAATCAGCCGTTGCCCATGCCGCTCATGCTGAAAAAGTCGGCGCAGCGGGCTTAATGGTTATTCCCCGGGTACTCTCCCGCGGACCGGTTATTGCCGCACAAAAAGAACACTTTAAAGCGATTCTGGCAGCATCACCCAGTATCCCGGCTATTATCTATAACAGTCCGGTTTACGGTTTCTCAACCCGGGCTGATCTTTTCTTCTCTCTGCGTGCCGAGCACTCCAACCTGGTTGGCTTTAAAGAGTTCGGCGGTGATGAAGCGATGCGCTACGCAGCAGAAAACATCACCTCTCAGGATGAAAACGTCACTCTGATGGTGGGCGTAGATACAGCGGTTTTCCATGGTTTTGTGAACTGTGGCGCAACCGGTGCAATCACCGGGATAGGTACAGCGCTGCCGAAAGAGGTTCTGCTGCTGTGTGCTCTGTCGAAAAAAGCCGCTGAAGGCGATGCCGAAGCCCGTGAGCGAGCCCTTGAACTGGAAGCCGCCTTTAATGTACTGGCCAGCTTTGATGAAGGCCCGGAACTGGTTCTCTTCTTTAAATACCTGCTGGTTCTGAACGGTGAAGAAGAGTACAGCCTGCACTTCAACGAAACAGACGAACTGAATGCCGCCCAGCGCCATTACTGCGAAAACCAATACAACCTGTTCAAATCATGGTTTGCTGACTGGAGCAAACAAGGTGGAGTAATTGCAGAATGCATGTCGTAGACAGTCATACCGAGGGTGAACCAACCCGCGTTATTCTGTCAGGAGGCCCCGATCTGGGATCGGGCTCTCTGGCGGAGCGAGCTCAACGCTTAGCCACGGAACACCGGGAACTTTACCGCTCACTGGTGAAGGAACCCTATGGTCAGGAAGCCATGGTGGGTGCCTTGCTGGTTGAGCCGGTCAATACCGAATGCGTAGCGGGTATCATCTTCTTTGATGCCGCAGCGGTCATCGGCATGTGCGGCCACGGCACCATAGGCGTTGCCGCAACCCTGGCACATCTGGGGAAAATAGGTATCGGCACCCACAAGCTTGAAACACCGGTTGGGGTGGTTGAGATCACACTGCAGGACAGCAATACCGTATCGGTGACGAATGTTGACAGCTATCGCCTTGAGAAAGACAGGGTTATTCAGGTCGACGGTATCGGCCCTAACGGTGCCCCTGTTGACGTAAAAGGCGATATCGCCTGGGGCGGTAACTGGTTCTTTATGGTTGACGAAAGCCCTGCAGCGGTCAGGCCGGACAATATTATGGCGTTAACGCAAACAGCTATCGCCATCCGAACAGCCCTTGAACGGGAAAACATCACCGGTGGTGAGGGCGGTATTATCGATCATATTGTTCTGTTTGGTGATGCGCTGACCCCCGAAGGCCATAGCCGGAACTTTGTGCTGTGCCCTGATAACGCTTATGACCGCTCTCCCTGCGGCACCGGTTGTTCGGCGCGGCTGGCCTGCCTGGCTGCAGACGATCTGCTACCACCGGGTCAGGAAATTCTGCAGGAAAGTGTGATCGGCAGTAGCTACCACATTCGTTATCAGCCAGCACCTGAAGGCACAATCAGTCCAACGATTACCGGTCAGGCCTTCGTAACCCGGGATGCCACTCTGATCTTTAATGAGCAGGACCGGCTGAGAAACGGAATCGATCTGGGCGCTTAAACCTGAACCGTTAACGCCCCAAAGCAGACCTTTAATAAGAATAACTTCAGGGATCACCGCTTCCATGAATCAAAGCGAAACCTCTTACGATGTGATTGTGATCGGTGCCGGTATTATAGGCATCAGCAGCGCACTGAAACTCCAGTCCGAGGGCCACAGGGTTCTGGTGCTGGATCGTAATGGTGTGGCAAAGGAAACCTCTTCCGGCAATGCGGGTGCTTTTGCTTTTGCTGATATCGTCCCACTGGCTACCCCCGGCATTATTCGTAAAGCGCCAAAATGGTTACTGGACCCTCTGGGGCCTTTAAGCATTAAACCTGCATACGCACTGAAAATTATTCCCTGGATGCTTAAATTCTGGCGCGCCAGCTGGCAGGACAAATACGAAAATGCCATAAGTGCCCAGTCCAGTTTAATGGATCTTTCTAAAGAAGCTCTTGAGCGCCAGATCCGGGCCGTTAACGGTGAAGCTCTGATGCGCCGTGAAGGGCAGCTGCAGCTTTATGAGGGAGAAGCGGAGTTTAAAGCCAGTCTGCCGGGCTGGAAAACCCGTATGGAGCACGGTGTAGCCTGCGAACTACTGGAGTCACCGGCAGAAATTGCCAAAATTCAGCCCGGAATCGACCCACGCTTCACCCATGCGGGCTACACACCGGAATGGATGAATACAACCGACCCGGAAGCCTGGACTCACCATCTCTATCAGCACTTTATCGATCAGGGTGGGAGCTATGAGAGCGCCAGTGTTTGCCAGCTGATGGCAGAAGGTGACAGCGTTAATCTTCTGATTGAAGGCGATAACGCCACTTCCGGCAAACAATATCAGGCCCGCCGTGCCGTTGTCGCCGCCGGAGCCTGGTCAAAAACACTAGCAGCAAGTCTTGGCGATAATATCCCTCTGGAGACGGAGCGCGGTTACAACACCACGCTGCCCAGCGGTGATTTTAAACTGAACACCCATGTCACCTTCAGCAATCACGGCTTTGTGGTGAGTAAAATCGGTGACCGGATTCGGGTAGGTGGTGCCGTAGAACTGGGAGGACTGCAGCTGAAGCCTAACTATCAGCGCGCTCAGGTACTGCTTGATAAAGCCGCCCGTTTTCTCCCAGGCCTGAGTACAGAGGATGGCAAACAATGGATGGGGTTTCGCCCTTCAATGCCGGATAGTCTGCCGGTGGTCAGTTATGCCAGTACAACAGAGAACGTTATCTATGCCTTTGGCCACGGCCATCTGGGTTTAACTCAGTCCGCAGGTACTGCAGAACTGGTCTGCGCCCTGGTCAATGGCGACAAACCGGCTATTCCGGTGGCCCCATTCTCAGCCAGGCGTTTCGGGAGTTAAGCGATGCGAAGCAAGAAGACACTGCATATCATCTCAGCCCACGCTGAAGGCGAAGTCGGCGATGTTATTGTAGGCGGCGTACTTCCACCGCCGGGGGATACACTCTGGGAACAGCGCGCTTTTATCGCGCAGGATGAAACCCTGAGAAACTTTGTGCTCAATGAGCCAAGAGGTGGCGTTTTTCGCCATGTGAATCTGCTGGTGCCCCCTAAGCACCCGGAAGCCGATGCCGCTTTTATTATTATGGAACCGGAAGACACCCCGCCCATGTCAGGCTCTAACTCCATCTGTGTCTCCACCGTTCTGCTCGATGGCGGCCTGATTCCGATGCAGGAGCCCTACACCGACCTGACGCTGGAAGCTCCCGGCGGCCTGGTCAGGGTACGTGCCGCCTGCCGGAATGGCAAAGCCGAACGTATCTTCGTACAGAATGTTGCCAGTTTCGCGGATAAAATCGGCGTTGCATTGCATGTGGAAGGGCTGGGTACGCTGACCGTCGATACCGCCTACGGAGGAGACAGCTTTGTCGTTGTGGATACCGAGCAGCTGGATATAGAGATCACCGAAGCCAACGCAAAACAACTGGCACAATTGGGGATTCAGATCACAAACGCCGCTAATGAGCAGCTGGGATTCAGCCATCCGGATAACCCGGATTGGAATCATATCTCTTTCTGCGCTTTCTGCGGCCCTCTGACCAAAACGGAAAACGGCTATAAAGGCCGCTCAGCCGTTGCCATTCAGCCCGGCAAGATAGACCGCTCCCCCACGGGAACAGCCGTATCCGCCCGCATGGCACTGATGGTGGCTAAAGGCCAGATGAAAGAAGGCGATGAGTTTGAAGCAGAATCCATCATAGGCTCAACCTTTAACGGCAAGGTGCTGGGGCGAACTCAACTGGAATGCGGCCATCCCGCCATTACGCCTCAAATTAGTGGTCGGGGTTGGATCACAGGGACTCATCAGCATATGCTGGACCCTGACGATCCCTGGCCGGATGGCTACCGATTGAGCGATACCTGGGGTGCCTGATAACGCGCCCGTGGCCGCCCCGGAGCAGAACAGCAGAACAGAGAAAAGATCATCATACCGTTAAGACTCTCTACGCGCGCGAAGGGGTATCCACGTACCCTTCTTCAGTCGTGTAGCTTTGCTAAAGAGCCCTGCTTAGGCGGGTTCTTTAGCTTTTTTTGCTTTCAGAGTCTGGTAAAACAGTCCACAAAATCTCTGGTAAAACAATCGACAGAACCTCTGATAAAACAACATATAAAACCCACGTTCCAAGGGACAAATTTGAGAGTTAGCTATGTCACAAAACATCACATTGTCATTGCAGGATGTCAAAGATCTCAGTCTTTCCGTACTGAGCCAAAACGGTTATAGCCCGCAACATGCCCAGGCGATCACAGACGTGATCTATGCCTGCCAGCTGGATGACTGCCACTCCCACGGCCTGTTCCGCCTCTTTATGTGTGTTGAAACGATGCGCAACGGCCAGGTTGATGGCCATGCGACCCCAACACTCACAGAACCTGGGCCTGCCGTGGTTAAGGCCGATGCCCATAAAGGGATCTCTTTACTGGCTCTGAATGAAGCCATGCCCCAGCTGATCGAAAAAGCCAAAACCCAAGGCATCGCAGCGCTGGCTGTTAACAACTGCTTCCACTTCTCGGCTCTTTGGCCAGAAGTTGAGATGCTTTCCGCTCAGGGTCTGGCGGGCATCGCCATGGTTCCCAGTCATGCATGGGTTGCCCCTGCAGGCGGAACACGGGGCACACTGGGAACCAACCCCCTGGCCTTCAGCTGGCCACGTCAGGGAAAGGACCCCTTCACCTTTGATTTTGCCACCAGTCAGTTTGCCCGAGGTGAAATTGAACTTTACCGCCGTGCGGGCAAACAGCTCCCGGAGGGCGTGGCGATTGATAAAAACGGCAATCCAACCACCGACCCGACCGCAGCAATGGAAGGCGCAATGCTGACCTTCGGCGGCTATAAAGGCTCGGCCCTGTCGATTATGATCGAACTGATGGCAGGCCCACTGATCGATGACCTCACCAGTATTGAAAGCATGGCCTCAGCCAATGGAAATGCCGGTGCGCCCTATCACGGTGAAATTATTATCGCCATGAACCCTGAAATGCTCAGTGGCGGTAGAGTTGCGGACAACGATGATCGCGCCGAGCGCCTGTTTGCCGATATTATTGATCAGGGGGCCCGCCTGCCATCACAGCGCCGCTATCAGGCCCGCTCACAAAACCTGAAGCGTAATGCCGTAGAAATTCCGGCACAGCTCTATCAGGATATACTCAAGCTGAAAGCCTGATTTCATCATTCAGAAAACAGCAGCAGTAACAGAAACACCCCCTTGCAAAGTCATTCGCAAGGGGGTGTTTTTTGTCAGCTTTCTTTCTCTACCGGTCGCACAACCCGGTATAAAAAAGCCGTTCACAACACCTGTCAATAAAACGGTTACAGGTTCAGATCATCAGGCAATAACGCCGCCGGAAGATCCTGATAACAGACCGGACGCAGGAAGCGACGGATCGACAAAGTACCCACCGAGGTCGCACCAAAATTGGTAGACGCCGGATAAGGGCCGCCATGAACCATACTGTCGCAGACTTCAACGCCCGTCGGGAAGCCGTTTGCCAACACACGGCCCGCCTTACGTTCCAGAACCGGCATCAGTTCCCGTCCCAGTTGAGTATCCGCCTCATCAAGATGTAGCGTACATGTCAGCTGTCCCTGCAGATTCTTCGCAATTTCAAGCATCTGCGCATCCGACTCAACCGTCACCACAACACCTAAAGGCCCGAAGACCTCTTCTGCCAGAGCCTCATTCGCCAGCCAATGACTACCTGTGGTGGCAAAAAGATACGGCGTGGCATCGCGCTGATCACACTGGGTGATCAGGACTTCCTGCACCCCGCTGGTCGCCGAAATACGCTTCTGTCCGGCTCGATAAGCCTCAGCGATGCCGTCCGTCAGCATCGTCTGAGCCGGTACTTTTTCCAGTGCCGAACGGGCGGTTTCCAGAAAACGATCCGCTGCATCGCCTTTTTTCAGAACAGCAATACCAGGGTTAGTACAGAACTGGCCCGCACCCATGGTCAGGGACTGAACCCAACCCGTTGCCAAGGCATCACCACGGGCAGTAACCGCCTCAGGTAGCAGAAACATAGGGTTCACCGAACCCAGCTCACCAAAGAAAGGAATCGGCTCAGGGCGGGCAGCACACAGATCAAACAGTGCACGGCCACCGGTAAGCGAACCTGTAAAACCAACAGCTTTAATCAATGGATGCTGAACCAATGCTGAACCCACAGCCCGGTCACCCCCTTGGATCAGGCTGAAAACCCCCGGGTGAATCCCACATTGTTCAACGGCAGCTGCAACGGCTTCGGCAACAATTTCTCCGGTTCCAGGGTGCGCACTGTGACCTTTAACGACTACAGGGCAGCCTGCCGCCAGAGCCGCAGCCGTATCACCGCCAGCAGTGGAGAAAGCCAATGGAAAGTTTGACGCACCAAAAACCGCCACAGGGCCGATAGGGCGCTGCATCATTTTCAGGTCAGAACGGGGCAGAGGTTCACGCTCAGGCATAGCCTGGTCATGGCGTTTATCCAGATAAGCCCCCTGCAGAATATGCTGAGCAAACAGTCGTAGCTGGCCCACAGTACGGCCCCGCTCCCCGATCAGTCGCGCCCCCGGCAGACCGGTTTCAGAGCAACCAATCTCGGTAATGGCCTCCGCACGGGCATCAATCTCATCGGCAATGGCGTTCAGAAAATGCGCGCGGGTTTCACGACTGGTATATCCGTACTCAACAAAAGCCGCCTCTGCAGCTTCTGCGGCAGCATTCACCAAATCGATTGATCCTTTACTAAAGCTATACGCCGGGCCTGATGCCGGCGACGAAAGAAACTGCTCTTCTGACGCCAACCACTGCCCGGCGATCAGATGTTTACCATGAGGCTGAAAAGACATGGATTCACGCTCCTGTATATTGAGTTTTTGTTTTCATTCGCATTATAAGTAATGAACACTTAATGGATATTGTATCCAATATCCTGAGCATAACAAGAACTACCTCTAATCCACAGAGATTCTTCCCGGGGCATCAGTAACTATGCACGGAAAAATCAGAAACAAAGAATAAGAGAAAAAATAAAGAAAAGAGGAGAAAAAAGAAAAAGA
>JBLWVL010000053.1:0-18141 GCA_048268485.1 Oceanospirillum sp. | reverse complement strand
TAGATTGTAAGCCTCCAGCATATCGCTGGCGGCATAAACTTTAAGCCACTCATTCTCAGTCACGACATCACTCCAATAGTTCAACATGTAAGATCTCTTGTCTGCTTACTTCTTTTCAGCTTACTTCTCTTCTGTCGACTTCATCTGTGTTAAAAAATCAGTACAAGGTTTTATTATCAGCCGCACAACCTAGCTGTTGCTGAACTTCAGCCTTAGCCGTCTGAATAATTTCCCCGGAAAATGCGTCATCACTGGCGGCTCTGGCCAGGGCAACACCACCGATCATCAGCACAGTGGAAAGAATCGCCTGCTCCCGGCTTTGACCGGATTTCTGTTCCAGAAAGCGGGTAAATTCCTGTAATACTTTGGCGTAAGTTTTCTGCTGTAAAGGCTCCCGCTGGGTGATATCGGATACCAGAAATGCCAACGGGCAAACATCATCCTCTGATTGCAGATGATGTAAAGAAAGATACCGGTCAATAACCTGCGCAATATCCGTTGCTGTACTCAGGTTACGGCCCGCACCCTGAGTCGCACCATAGATGATCGCCTCAGAGTAAAGCTCAGACTTGGAGCTGAAATGCTTATAAAACGCGCCCCGTGTCATCCCTGCATCCTGCATCACCTGATCAATAGAGACCTTGTCAAAACCGTGATGGGTGAACAAACGGGAGGCGCTTTTCAGAATCTTATCCCGAGTCTGTTCTTTATGTTCCGGTGCCCAAGGCATGGCAGTCTCCTTAATAATTGGATGTTTACTCTTACTCTGAACCAGACAGATCATGCCACAGAGTTAAAAGATGTTCTTGAACATATTTTCAGCCCCTTTATTCTGGAAACTCGAAAAAGCGATACCTTGAACACAACAGACCAACAAAACCAGTATCATATAACATCGGCTAACAAGCCTGAGATGTTTTAAACCGATAAAAATAACAGAAGCCCAGTGCTAACCAACAGGGGTTTCAGGATTGGAGAAGGATAGAAATATGATCGAAATCTACGGTATGCCCCACAGCAATCTGGTTCGCAGTGTTGCCCTCACCTCGACAATGAAACAGCAGCCTTATCAGATCGGCTGGACACTCAACGGTGAAGAGATCCCTTTCCGCAGTGAAGCTCATGCCAATATTCACCCTTACTCTAAGTTTCCGATTATCCACCATGAGGGGTTGACGCTGACTGAAACTCTGGCGATCTGCCGCTATCTGGATACCCGCTTCCCGGAAAACCCACTGCAACCGGAAAGTATTCAGGCGCAAGCAGAGCATGATGCCTGGTGCTCCCGCGCCATCACACAGTTAGATCAGGCAATTATCCGGCAGTATCTTATCGAGTACGTGGTACCGACAGGGCCTGAAGGCCAGCCGAATATTGAGCTTATGATGAACAATAAACCCATGGTTCTGAAGGCGGTATCCGTCATTGAGGATCAGATCCGAAATCATGACTTTGTTTGCGGTGATCGCTTTATGCTGGCGGATGCGCTGATCACGCCGCTGGCTCACTACGCGACATTACAGAAAGGTGATCTTAAGCTGGTAGAGGATGACAGCCCTATCCTTGCCTATTTAGATCGTGTTTTTGCACTGCCCGGTGCCAAAGAGATCTTCTCTGGCCAATAACCATTACCTGACCGTCATGCGTTACTAATTAAAAGCCATGGAGCAATCCGTGGCTTTTGATCATGACAGAGGGCCATCTGATTCTGCCAGACATGAAATAAGCCGCCCTTATAAAAAAACTAAACGGTAAGATCCAAAAAACCCTACTAAAAGTATAAGAATACCCAGAAAAAGAGTTCATTTTCTTTTGCAAAGGAAAGATAATCTATCAGCCCCCACACTGTATCTACCTGAGGTTCACTTATGCTCAAAAACCTTTCGCTAAAGGCAACCCTTAACCTTGCCTTTGGCGCCCTCGTTGCTTTACTGGCTATTTTAGCGGTTGTTGCGTACTCCGGACTGTCAGAGACTGCATCAGGTTTTACAACCTATCGTGATCTTGCCCGCAGTACTAATCTTTCCGGCCGCATTCAGGCCAATATGCTCAGTATGCACCTCGAAGTAAAAGGCTTCCTTAATGACCGCGCACCTGAGCACATCGCAAAGTATCAGCAACGTAAAGAGGCGATGGAAAGGTTTCTTCTGCAAGCGGAAAAAGAGGTGCAACAACCGGAACGAGCAGAACGTATTGCTCTGATTAAAGAAGAGGTTATCAGCTACGATAAAGCCTTCACTCAGGTTGTCAGCCTTTATAAACAACGCAACCTGCTGGTCAATCAGAAACTGAACCCCAAAGGCCTCTCCATGCGTGAAGCCGTTACAGATATCATGCTATCTGCCTACCGGGATCAGGATGCCGAAGCCGCCTTCCGGGCCGGTGTCGTTCAGGAACATCTGCTGCTGGGGCGCCTCTATGCCACAAGATTTCTGGTTACCAACAACTCACAAGATGCCACACAGGCACTTAATGAACTGAACAGTGAGATGCCGAAGGTACTGGAAAAACTGGACGCGGAACTACAAAACCCCGGACGTCGCCAACGGTTGGAACAACTCAGAAAGGATCATAGCCAATACCTTGCAACCTTCAGTCAAATTCAGGCATTGATCAAAGAACGTAACAACCTGATCAAGAGTACCTTAAACAAAGTCGGCAACATTGTTGCCAAGCAAACCGAAGAAGTTAAGCTATCCGTCAAGGCTGATCAGGATACGCTAGGGCCGCAGGTACAAAATGAAAGCGAAAAGACAATTCACTTAGTCGCCACCATCGCAATTTCATCCATTCTGGCTGCCATTATTCTGGCGGTATATATGCTGCGGGCGATTCAACGTCCGGTGGGTGGTGAACCCAGAGCGATCGAAAATATTATGAAAGTCATTGCTCAGGGCGACCTTAGCCAGTCCCTGCCACTGAAGGCCTCTGACACTGGCATTTACCGCTCCGCGGCGGAAATGAGTGCAAAATTGCGGGATCTTGTCAGTAATCTGGCAGCAACCACTCACCAGCTGGAAGCCAGTGCCGTGGCCGGTACGGTCACCGCAAGTCGTAATACTGAAACCATCAACCAGCAGAAGCAGATGACAGATCAGGTTGTCGTTGCCATCGAGGAGATGAGCCAAAGTATTCAGGAGGTTGTTCTGCACGCTACCGAATCATCGAACAAAGCAGAGTATGGCCGTGAACAGACACTACTGGGCCGGGAATCGGTGGAACAAACCGTTGACTCCATCGGTCTGCTGGCGGAAAAACTGGAAACCTCTATGCAGGATATTCAGGAGCTGGAGGAAAAAAGTCAGGATATCGGTCATGTTATTGAGGTGATCGAAAATATCTCTGAGCAGACCAACTTACTAGCGCTGAATGCTGCCATTGAAGCAGCAAGGGCCGGTGAAAGTGGCCGGGGTTTTGCCGTAGTTGCCGATGAAGTCCGGGTGCTTGCCCAGCGAACCCAGGATTCCACCATCGAGATCCAGAATATCATTCAGGAATTACAGGAACGTACCAGCAAAGCTGTGACAACCATAAAGGACTGCAGTGTTCAGGCTAAGGCGAGTGTGTCCCGTTCACAGGATACTTATCAGGCTCTGCAACAGATCGACAGTGCCATTGGCGAGATACGGGATATGAACAGCAATGTCGCCGCAGCTGTTGAGCAGCAATCCACCGTTGCCAATGACGTTGCCCGAAATATTTCTGATATTTCAGACACGCTGGATCAGGCGACAGTGCGGGTTGCTGAGGCTGAAGCGGAAAGTCATCAGATATCAGGAATGGCGGATAATCTCGGCAAGATGATGTCCGACTTTAAGGTCTGACAGACAAAGCCAATACTGAAAAGAGCAGCCACCTTCCGATGGCTGCCCTTTTGATCAAATACTGCTTTTCAGGCAAAAACTTATGCTCTGAAAATCAGGATTTCTTCACAAATTTAGTCAGAATCACAATTCGAACGCCGTTTACGCGACCTTCAATGTGCTCAGGGTTGTCCGTTAGAGAGATCCCACGAACGGCAGTACCGCGCTTGGCGGTAAAGCCCGTTCCCTTAACATCCAGATCTTTAATCAGGGTGACTGTATCACCCGCGGCAAGTACAGCACCATTACTGTCCCGTGTGGCAACAGCATCGTCTGCCGGCATACCTGCACGGGCCCATTTTTCCAGATCTTCATCCAGATACATCATATCCAGAAGATCCTGAGCCCAGGGCTCTGAGTTCAGCCGGGTCAGCATGCGCCACGCCATGACCTGTACAACAGGCACAGGGCTCCACATACTATCGTTCAGGCAGCGCCAATGATTCTGATCCAGCTCTTCAGCTTCGATCTGATCACGACAAGTACCGCATGCCAGAATACACTTATCAGAGTGCGCTTCTACAGGCGGCACTTCAAAAACGGCCAGATTGTCTTCTGAACCACATAACTCACATTTAGAGCCACTACGCTCCATCAGTGCTTGTTCAATACTCATTTTAATGTTCCCTGTGGGTTGAAGGCGGTATTATGCTCTTTTTGCCAGATAAAATCAGAGTATCCCTACAAAAAACACTAAAAAAATGGACGAATACGACATTTTTTCTCTTTTAAGTCTGCAAAAGCACAGATCACGCTACCCTCTCATCTCCAAGGAAACTCCATGCGCAACACGGTTATGTCTCTCTCCCGGAGCACACAAGCTGACCTTCTTCTGGTGTTGGTTACCCTATTGGCCGGAGCAGGCTGGATCTTCTCCAAGCATGCGATGAGCGCCTTCTCACCGATACTTTTTCTTTCAGTTCGTTTTCTGATCGCAGGTATTTTTCTGGGGGGAATCGCCTCAACACCTTTACGCAAACTCAGAAAAGAGGCGCTGCAAAAAAGCGCTCTGGTTGGATTTGTCTTCGGCACTGCCATGGTCTTCTGGATTCTGGGACTTTTCTACGGCAACCATGTGGGGGTCGGTGCCTTTCTGACCAGTCTTGGGGCGGTGATGGTTCCTGTGGTAAGCCTGCTTTTTGGTGAAAGAGCAAGCAGGAGCCTCTGGTATTCGATGCCAGTGGTTGTGGCAGGTCTGGCCTGTCTGTCACTGGATAATAGCTTTATTTTTGGCTGGGGCGAATTATCATTTCTTATTTCAGCCGTCCTGTTTGCACTCTTCTTCACCCTGAACAGCCGTTTTGCAGCCTCTATACCTGCCCTCCCTCTGACCACAGTTCAACTGATGATTACCGCGCTGATCGCCTTTACCGCCAGCTTGTTTCTGGAAGAGTGGCAATGGTCGTTTGAACTGAATATCTGGGGATGGATTCTGGCCAGCGCCATCATTGCCACCAGCTGCCGCTTTCTGTTCCAGACCAAGGCACAGGGTATGGCCCCCGCCAGCCACGCCGCCATTATTATGACCCTGGAACCGATCTGGGCAGCACTGTTCGCCAGTATATGGTTAGGAGAAACCATGAGCAGCCTCCAGTTTATTGGCTGCACACTGATCTTCAGCGCCATGCTGATCAACCGCTGGCAGATCATTGCTCTCTTGTTTAAGCGGAAGGTGGGATAAAGAAAGTGAGATAAAGACGGCAGGATAAAACAGCAGTCAGCGGCAGAGTAAGATGTGATCATCTTTATACCCTGCCGCCCTGCTGGTAATCAGACTATCAGCAAGCCTCAGAAGTCATATTTCAGACTTGCTTCAACCGTACGCTCTGCTCCAAACCAGCAGTTGTTACCGTCATAGCAGGTGTAAGACGCTTCATCAAATACATTGCTGACACTGATACGGGCCGTGGCACCATATGCATCCGGGCTGAGTCCGGCCAGATCATAGGCCACAGACAGATCCACCATCGTTGCCGAAGGAACCGTATCACTATTGGCGGCATCCATCTGAGCTTCACCGATATGACGAATACCAGAGCTTAACGTCGTTCCTGCAAGTGCTCCCGTATAGATATCATACTGCGCCCAGGCAGAAAGCATCTGCTCCGGAACCCATACCGGCGTTTTGCCCTGCAGCCCATTATTGTCCTTCGTAATCTCGACATCCTGACGTGTATAGTAGGCAGAAACCAAAAGGTTATCTGAGATCTGAGCCTGAAGCTCCGCTTCAATGCCCTTCGACTCAACTTCACCCGCCTGAATCAGGTCGTAAGCGGAACCATTAGGATCACGGGTGGGAACATTATCTTTTGTTATCTGGTAGGCGACAAGTGAGCCTGTTACCTGACGGTCAGCACTCTTATATTTAATGCCCGCTTCCCACTGCTGACCTGTAGAAGCTTCAAACGCTTCTTTATTGCGGGTGACACCGGTTTCAGGCTGATAACTCTCAGCATAACTAACAAAGGGCGCCAACCCATTGTTTAACTGATAGAGCGCTCCAACGCGACCTGTTGTGTGAGTTTCCGTCAGCTTTGTCTCTGTTGCCTGAGAGTATTTTTTGCCCTTTTCCGTTCCTTCGTAATCATCGTAACGCGCGCCAGCGATCAGAACCAGAGACCCTATTTTCATCTGATCCTGCAGATAAAAGCCTGTTTGCTCTGTTTCTTTCGTGAAGTCACTGGAGTAAGCGGTATTTGTCATATCCAGACTCGCACGATCCACCAGGTCATTATCCCGATCGAAAAGATCCAGAGGTGCAATCGCCTGATCTTCGTAACGAATATCTGATGTCAGCTTCTGATAATCCAGGCCAACCAGCAGATTATGCTCAATATTCCCGGTGTACAGGACACCCGACAACTGGTTATCCAGAGCGATACCTTCGCTGGCTTCATCGGTCAGATAGGCGTTCCGGTTCAGGGTACGCATATCAGCGTCCAATGAGGTTATGTAGGTATTCTCCTGATACGCCGATGCATCCATATAGCGCACATTCTGAAGAACAGTCCAGTTATCGTTCAGCTGATGATTAATCTTGTAGCCCACTAAGGTGACTTCACGCTCATAGGTATTCCAGTTTTGATCACCGCTAAAGCTGCTCTGATCAAACGCCCCATTGGGGTTATCCCGGAACATACCTTCCGCAGGCAGGGTGGTGTAAACGCCCATCGCCGGATCATCCTGGTAATACAGATTAAAATTAACCAGAGTGTCCTCTGAAACCTGCCAATCAATAGAAGGCGCTATCAGCGTGCGTTTATTTTCAGCGGTATCGGCCTGGGAGTCCTCTTCACGGGTTAAGCCGACAACACGATAAGAAAAGTCCGACTCACCTATCTGACCGGTCGAATCAAAACTGGCCTCAATTTTGTTGCGGCTTCCTGTCGCTACTTCTACGCTATGGGCGGACTCCGTCTGAGGCTGTTTGCTGATCAGGTTCACCATCCCTCCGGGTGGCATGCTGCCATAAAGCGTAGAGGTAGGCCCTTTAAACACCTCGACCTGCTCCAGAACCTTGGCATCAATCTGCGGTTGCAGGTTCCAGTCATTAAAAAACAGCGGCAAGCCATCGTAAGCATTCTGGTAGTTAATGAAGCCTCTGATCGAAAAGAGGTCTAATCGGGTAACGGCCCCGCCCCGTAACTCAGTATTGACTCCGGTACTGTAGCGTAACGCTTCAGCCACCGAATCAGCATTACGCATATCCAGATCGGCCTGATCAATAATAGAATACCCCTGCGGAGTTTCTTCGGCTGAAAGTGCTGTTTTCGTTGCCGTATTACGATAGGTATCGTTATAAATAATCAGGTCATCCTGAGTCTGAACACCTTCAGACACTGATGCTTCGCTCGCCGGTGCCGCAACCAAAGGGGTAGAAAAAGCAGTGGCAATTGCCATCGCTAACAGACGTGGTCTAAATCGCTCGCCTGACGAGGGGTGATCAGATCTATTCATTGTTGCTCCTAGTAAACAGCGATTGAGAGAGTGAACTTGTTACAAATGTGAATGATTCTCAATGGTAGTTTTTCTGCCCGGCGCAAACTTAACGATTTGGTGCAAACTGATCATCCGGAAGGCAAAAGAGTTCCTGACCCTTTCCGGGAATAACTTAAGCAGGTGCAACGGGCACCCAGTATTCCATCTCCAGGTGTTGACCATCTGCAATAAAGCCAGAAGGGTAAACCTCAAGATCAAACCGGTTAATACCCCGATAACCAGACGTCGGCAGCCAGTGGCAAATAAACCACTGCAGTGTATTGTCAATCAGATGGGCGGGGCCTGAAAAAGGAATAACGGCGTACTCCTGCTCGGGAATCACCAAAGAATCCAGCAGGGAAAGTGATTCATCATCACTGTTGATACAAGCCCAGTAATCGATAGAAGTATCGCCTGAGTTCAGCGAGCTGGTATCCAGAACACCCAGAGCCTGCATCGCACTCCGGTCTGTAAGGCCATGCCTTTTTGCAAGCGTGTCAGATAGTTGCCGCCAGATCTGAGGAACCTTAGCGGAAAAATCAGGCTGTTCGGCAAAGATCCCCTGTATCCGACCCGCAACACCCTGCACCTGCTTCTCCGGCTGACTTTCAACTCTTATCTGAAGTAGCCGATGTTCCTCCAGCCTCTTCAGCTGAGAAGGCTCTTCGGGCTTATGATCCGGAAGACCTGTTAACGGCAGTGACACAATCGGTGTTTTCAGCCCTGCGCGCTTACCTCGTCTGCGATATTGGCCCGGCGTGCAATGAAACATATGCCGGAAACTACGACTGAAGCTAACCTCGGAGTCAAACCCACACTCCAAAGCAATATCCAGCTGTGTTCGCCGACTGCACAACAACAGCTCAGCGGCACGGCTCAGACGAATCTCACGTATATACTGAGCAACGGTTTGCCCGGTAAAATGGCTGAACACCCGCTGGAACTGCCACCTGGACCAGCAACTTTTTTCAGCCATCGACTCCACTGACAAAGGCCTGTCCAGATGATTATGAATATATTCCAGGGTGGATCGGATTCTGTGAAAGGCAGCATCTTGTATCATATGAGTTATTTACACCAAAAATCTGTTACCCCAGACGGCAGAAGCAAATAGTAACGATTTCTATTTGATAATCAATCACAATTAAATGCATTTCGATTAGTAAAGCGTCGCGCACAACGATGTCTATCTCTAACGACAGGCCAGCCCCCTATCTATAAGCGACCTGATACAACCGGGCACCCTATCTCTCTGGTTACCGCCCCACAACCCATCGCAAAATGATTCACCGTTTAAAATTCCACCGCCAAAACATAAGCCTCCTAATATTTCCCCCTATAACGACATTTTTAGGATTTTAGCTGCACTTTAATAGCAATTTCCTGCAATTAATCTCAATATAAAAATATTAAATTAGAACCCTAACTATTTTTTGCTTGCAGACCTCGACGGTATCTGTCATTTTTAATTAAACATTCATTTAAGAAAAAACAGGGAGCGGTCGCAATGCCTAAAGTCGGCATGCCGGAAATCCGTAAGCCTCAGCTGATAAATGCCACGATGGAAGCGGTGAATGATGTGGGGCTGCATAAGGCCAGTGTCGCCATGATCGCCAAATATGCCGGCGTTTCCCCGGCAATTATCAACCATTATTTTGGTGGCAAGGATGGCTTGCTGGAAGAAACCATGCGCTCTGTTCTGAAAGAACTGTCGGCAGCGATCAGCAAACGGTTAAAAAAGGTTAAGCGTGATAACGTTCTGGACCGCCTGATTGCCGTTGTTGAAGGTAATTTTGACCCTAAACAATTGGACAGCAAGGTGGTGAAAACCTGGCTGACCTTCTGGTCGCACTCCATGCATAAACCTCAGCTACACCGGCTGCAACGGGTCAACGAACAGCGCCTACTCTCTTATTTGCGTTATGAACTGAAGCAGGTGGTCAGTCACGATGAGGCGGCGTTTATCGCTCAGGGCGTAGCGGCACTCATCGATGGAATCTGGCTTCGGGGAGCACTCTCCCCCGATGGCATCGACAAGGAACTGGCCGAACACCTGATCCTGGATTACCTCCGGCTCAAGCTGCCGGAAGCGGTCTGGCAGGAATATCTGGATGGTAAATCAGCCCAGCAGCAAGCAACGGCCTGACAAAAAACATCCTCACAAAGAAACATTGAGCAACATGCCATAAGCATTTTGGCAAACCCTATTTTCAGGTTGAGATCCGATGACAACGAAAACTTCACCCCAGCTACCCATTACCCTGCACGGTATTACCCAGCACTATATCAACGGTTGTTACTACACCGCCTCGCCCCAGGAAACCTTTAACAGCATCAATCCGGCTAATGGCGAGGTTATCGCAACCGTCGCGCAGGGTGATGACACCGCAATGTCTGCTGCGATTGAATCGGCAAAAAAAGGGCAGGCAAAGTGGGCTGCGATGACAGGTATTGAGCGTGGCCGTATTCTGAACAAAGTGGTTGCCTTGCTGCGCGAACGCAATGATGAACTGGCCCTGCTGGAGGTTCAGGACACCGGAAAACCGATCCAGGAAGCCGATTGCGTGGATATCGTCACCGGTGCCGATGTGATTGAGTACTACGCGGGTCTTGCGGACAAAATTCAGGGTGATTACCAGCAACTGAACGACCAAAACTTCTTCTACACCCGCCGCGAGCCGTTGGGCATCTGCGCAGGTATCGGAGCCTGGAACTATCCGATTCAGATCGCCTGCTGGAAATCAGCACCGGCACTGGCCGCAGGTAACGCCATGATCTTCAAACCATCGGAAGAAACCCCTCTGAGCGTGCTGAAACTGGCGGAGATCTACACCGAAGCGGGCTTGCCGGATGGTGTTTTCAATGTCATTCAGGGGGATGCCCGTGTGGGCCGGATGCTGACGGCACACCCTGAGATCAGCAAGGTGTCCTTCACCGGCGAATGCGGTACCGGCAAAGCCGTGATGGGAGATTCCGCCAAAACACTGAAACAGGTAACGATGGAGCTGGGCGGTAAATCCCCCATGATCATCTTCCCGGATATGCCGATTGAGCAGGCCGTATCCGGTGCCATGTTGGCCAACTTTTATACTCAGGGCGAAGTATGCACGAACGGTACCCGGGTTTTTGTGCACGATTCCATCTATGACGCCTTTATTGATGAGCTGAAAACCCGCACCGAACAGATGATTATCGGCGATCCGACCGACCCGAAAACCCAGGTGGGTGCCCTGATCTCCAAAGATCATATGCAGAAGGTACTGGGCTATATCGAAGCGGCCAAACAAGCCGGAGCCCGTTTAGTGTGTGGCGGCGAACAAGCCACTGAAAACGGCCTGGATAAGGGTGCTTTTGTCAAACCCACCGTATTTGCCGACTGCACCGATGATATGCCCCAGGTGATCGATGAGATCTTTGGCCCTGTGATGTCGGTACTGCGCTTTTCTGATGAAGAAGAAGTCATTTCCCGTGCCAACAACACCGAATACGGCTTAGCGGCGGGTGTATTCACCAAGGACCTAGGCCGGGCACACCGGGTGATCAACCGCCTGCAGGCGGGTATCTGCTGGATCAACACCTGGGGCGCCTCCCCGGCAGAGATGCCGGTGGGTGGCTACAAGCTATCCGGTGTTGGTCGTGAAAACGGTATCGAAACCCTCTATCACTACACCCAAACCAAGAGCGTGTTTGTAGAGACCGGCGACATTGAGCGCCCGTACTGATCCCTGCGCAACCTAATATGAGTCCTAACGATATGAAACAGGAATACGACTACATCATCATCGGAGCAGGTTCTGCTGGTTGCGTACTGGCGGACCGTCTGACAGAAAACGGCATGCATACGGTACTTCTGCTGGAGAAAGGCGGCAGCGACAAGAGCATCTTTGTGCAGATGCCGACCGCTCTTTCCTACCCGATGAACACCGAAAGCCTCTGCTGGCAGTTTCACACGGAGCCGGAGCCGGGTGTTAACAACCGCTCGCTGCATACACCTCGGGGTAAGACCCTGGGCGGTTCCTCCTCCATTAACGGTATGGTTTATGTCCGCGGCCACGCCTGTGATTTTGATCAGTGGCAGGAACAGGGCGCAACCGGCTGGGATTACCAGAGCTGTCTGCCCTATTTCCAGCGGGCCGAAACCTGGGAAGGCGGTGCAGACAGTTATCGCGGTGGCAACGGCCCGGTTGGCACCTGCAATGGTAACGGGATGTCTCTGAACCCACTGTATCAGGCGTTTATCGATGCCGGTGTCGATGCGGGCTACGGCTATACCAAGGATTACAACGGCTACCGTCAGGAGGGTTTCGGCCCGATGCATATGACGGTAAAAAATGGCGTACGCAGCTCCACCTCTAACGCGTATCTGCGCCGCGCCATGAAGCGCCCGAACCTGACCGTACTGACCGGCGTCCACAGTCGGAAAATCCTGACCAAGAGAGCCAACGGTGAAATTGCAGCCACCGGTGTTGAGTTTGAGCACAAAGGTCAGATCAAAACTATTAACGCCTATCGCGAAGTGATCTCAGCGGCTGGTTCTGTCGGTTCACCACAGCTGTTGCAGCTGTCCGGTATCGGCCCAAAAGCCGTGCTGGAAAAAGCTGGTGTTGAGGTGGTGAAAGACCTCCCCGGTGTCGGTGAAAACCTACAGGATCATCTGGAAGTCTATTTCCAGTACCAGTGCAAAGAGCCGATCTCGCTGAACTCCAAGCTGAACCTGATCAGCAAAGGCCTGATTGGCACCCGCTGGATTCTGTTCAAAGACGGCCTGGGCGCTACCAACCACTTTGAATCCTGCGCCTTTATCCGGTCCCGTGCGGGGCTGAAATGGCCGGACATTCAATACCACTTTCTGCCCGCGGCCATGCGTTACGACGGCAATGCCGCCTTTAAAGGGCATGGTTTTCAGGTGCATGTTGGCCCGAACAAGCCCGCCAGTCGTGGCCATATCCGCATTAAAAGCGCCGATCCCCATGAGGCACCGAGCATTCTGTTCAACTATCTGACGGAACAGCAGGATATTGAAGACTGGCGCGCCTGTATCCGCCTGACCCGTGAGATTCTGAATCAGAAATCACTGGAGAAATATCGTGGTAATGAGATTCAGCCGGGCTACGACATCGAATCGGATGAACATATCGATGCTTGGGTGCGTGACAACGTCGAAAGCGCATACCACCCATCCTGTACCTGCAAAATGGGCGCTGAAGACGATCCTCTGGCGGTACTGGACGCCGACTGTAATGTGCGCGGTATCAGGTATCTTCGGGTGGTGGATTCCTCTGTGTTCCCGACCATCACCAACGGCAATCTGAATGCACCTACGATCATGGTGGCAGAAAAAGCCGCCGACAAAATTCTGGGCAAGCAACCACTTCCCAAGGCAGATGCAGCCGTCTGGATTCACCCGGATTACGAAAACCAGCAACGCTAATGATTTCAACCATCTGTATTGAGGCCGACTACAGCTCAATACGGATGGTTACCGCTCCGTAAAGAGCGAAGATTTCCCCGATAAAGATAAAAGTACGAAAACGAGAAGGAAAGATGATGAAAACGCAAAAAACGTTTACCCCAAAGACACTCGCAAAAACGCTCGCGGTGATCACCGCAACCCTTTCTGCCAGTGCCTTTTCCCTGAGCGCCCATGCAGCTGAAAGCTGCTCTACGGTTCGTTTCTCCGACGTAGGCTGGACCGATATCACGGCAACCACTGCGGTAACCTCTGAAGTGGTTAAAGGTCTGGGTTACACCCCTAAAACTCAGCTGCTGTCTGTGCCGGTAACTTATACCTCTCTGGCTTCCGGTGAGCTGGATGTTTTCCTGGGTAACTGGATGCCCACCATGGAAGGCGATATCGCTAAGTACCGTGAAGCAGGCACCGTGGAAACCGTTAAAACCAACCTGACCGGCGCAAAATACACGCTGGCGGTTAACAAGGCGGCCTTTGATGGTGGCGTACGCACCTTTGCGGATATCGCCAAGTTCAAAAGCAAATTCCGCAACCGTATCTATGGCATCGAGCCAGGTAACGATGGTAACCGCCTGATTCAGGAGATGATCGACAAAGACGCGTTTGAACTGGATGGTTTCAAACTGGTTGAATCCTCCGAAGCCGGCATGCTGTCAGAAGTTCAGCGTGCCGAGCGCCGTAACAAGTGGGTTGTGTTCCTGGGCTGGGAACCACACCCGATGAACAGCAATTTCGAGATCGAATATCTGGATGGTGGTGATGACTGGTTTGGCCCCAACTTCGGCGGCGCAACCGTGCATACCAACACCCGTAAGGGCTACAGTACCGAATGCCCTAACATGGGCCAATTGCTGACCAACCTGGAGTTCTCCCTGAGCATGGAAAACCAGATCATGGGCGCGATTCTGGATGACGGCAAAAAACCTCAGCAAGCGGCAACTGAATGGCTGCGTAATAACCCTGAAGCACTGAACAACTGGCTGGAAGGTGTTAAAACACTGGACGGCAAGCCAGGTCTGCCAGCAGTTAAAAAGTATCTGAACCTGTAACTCAGGTGACCAGCCTTCAACTAAGGCTGCAGTAACCACAGGCGGGTCTGATCACAGATTCCGCCGCAGGTGGTGGGGCGATATGCTTTGCCAGACCCGCTCCGCCATGCTGATCCGAAGTATTCATCCTTAGGAATCAGCCATCTGGATCTGTCCTCTTACGCAGACAGATGCTGCTTTAAGAGCCAAAAGCACTTTACTGCGTCATCTTGCCGTCCGTCATTTACGGCGCTTTTGATCTCTTTTATATCGTCTTTTTTAGCGACCCTGTCGCCTATCGAACTCGGGTAACCCGATATGAACTGGATAACTGAACATAAACTGCCAATGGGACAATGGATGGAGTCCTTCGTTGACTGGCTGATTGGAAATGCCTCCGGATTTTTTGATGCTATCGCCTTCTCTCTGGAGTGGCTGATTCTGGGTGTCACCGACCTGCTACTGATGGCTCCTGCCATGGTACTGATCGTGCTGACCGCAGCCCTGAGCTGGTGGCTGCAACGCTCCATCGGGCTGGTGATTTTTGTCGTGGCCTCACTTCTACTGATCGCTAACCTCGGTTACTGGTCTGAGATGATAGAAACCCTGGTTCTGGTACTGATGGCCACTTTTATGTGCGTACTGTTTGGCATTCCGCTGGGTATTCTGGCGGCGCACTATCCGAAATTTCATATAGGAATCCGCCCGGTACTGGATCTAATGCAGACGATCCCGACTTTTGTTTACCTGATTCCGACTCTGATCCTGTTTGGTCTGGGCGTGGTGCCGGGGCTGATCTCCACCATTATTTTTGCCATTGCCGCACCTATTCGCCTCACCGCACTGGGTATCAGCAGCGTGCCACAGGAACTGCTGGAAGCCGGTAAAGCCTTTGGTGCAACCCGCTGGAAACTGCTGTTTAAAGTGGAGCTGCCCGCCGCGATGCCGAACATCATGGCCGGTGTTACTCAATGTATTATGTTGTCCCTGTCGATGGTGGTTATCGCTGCTCTTGTGGGTGCCGATGGGCTGGGTAAGCCTGTGGTTCGGGCACTGAATACCGTGAACATCTCTCAGGGCTTTGAAGCAGGTCTGGCCATCGTTTTGGTGGCGATCATGCTGGATCGTCTGTGCAAACAGCCGAACCGTGAGCACTAACCCCAACCACTCCACAAGCGTTTAAAGGTGACCATCATGAGTACCGAACAAAACATGATTGAGATCGAGAATCTGGATGTGGTTTTCGGGGATCAGCCAGAGGCTGCTCTGGCACTACTGGATCAGGGCCTGAGCCGTCAGGAAATCATCGACCAGACCGGTTCCGTGGTCGGTGTACATAACGCCAACATCAGTGTGAAACAGGGTGAAATCTGCGTACTAATGGGACTGTCCGGTTCCGGTAAATCCAGCCTGTTGCGCACCCTGAACGGCCTGAACCCTATCTCCCGTGGCAGCCTGAGAGTCCGCGACGGGGATGAAACCGTAGATATTGCCACCTGTGACGAGAACACCCTGCGCCATCTGCGCACCAACCGTATCTCCATGGTGTTTCAGAAGTTTGCCCTGATGCCCTGGCTGACGGTGCTGGAGAATGTCGCTTTCGGCCTCGAAATGAAAGGTATCGCCAAAAAAGAGCGCCAGCAAAGCGCCATGGAAAAGTTGGAGATGGTGGGGCTGGCCGAATGGGCACACTCCAAACCTCATGAACTTTCCGGCGGCATGCAGCAACGTGTCGGCCTTGCCCGTGCCTTTGCGATGGATACCGATATTCTGCTGATGGATGAGCCATTTTCTGCCCTTGATCCGCTGATCCGCGCCCAGCTGCAGGATGAGCTGATCGAACTGCAGCGCAAGATGAAGAAAACCATCCTGTTTGTCAGCCACGATCTGGATGAAGCCCTGAAGATCGGCAGCCATATCGCCATTATGGAATCCGCTAAAATTATCCAGCACGACAAGCCGGAAGATATCGTGCTGAATCCTAAAACGTCTTACGTTGAAGATTTTGTCGCCCATACCAATCCACTGAACGTGCTCGGTGGCCGCACCCTGATGACAGGCCTGGATCTGCTCACCGGTGATGGCAAAGCGGATAACCGCATTATCATCGACCGCACGCACAACTACTGGGTAGAGCTGGAAAACGGCGAAATCCAACAGGCCGGTAAAGGGGATGAAGTGCTGCCCACAGCAGATTGGCAGCAGGGTGACGGCGAAAAAGGCCAATTTGCCATCGCCACACCGGATATCAGCATGCGGGATGCCATCAACCTGAGATACAGTAGTCGCCTACCGGTACTGCTACAGGAAAACGGACAGTTTGCCGGTGTGCTGAACGACAATAACTTCTACTACGCACTGCTGGGTAAACACTTTGTCGCGGATTGATGGCTGCGCGCAAAGACCGGTCAGTTAGAAACTAAAAAGCCCTGAAACCGATGGTTTCAGGGCTTTCTTGGTATGTACGGGTGAACTATAGCTCAGCGATATGCGACATCGTTTCCGGGTGACGCTGAACCAATTTTAAAAGGGTAACCGCCTGCCCATTTGGCGCACTACGCCCCTGCTCCCAGTTCTCTAATGTGCGGGATGATGTATGCAGCAAACGAGCAAACACACCCCGTGACATATTAAACTGTTCACGAATACTCACGATTTCGTCCGGTGAGATATTTAACTCACTGATATCGTTAACCGGGTGTGTTTTAAGGGTAAGCCTACCCTCTGAGTGCTCTTTAGCCTCGGTAAGAGCGGAACTTAATTCCGCAAATAGATCACGACTGCTCATGACGCCACGCCTCCATAAAAGCTTTTAACTGTTTCTTTTGGCCTGTAGTCAGATCGGACATTTCGTTTTTGCCATAAATTGTCAGCAAGTAGAAATGTCGCCTTTCATCGAGGAAGTAATAGATAACACGGGAGCCACCACGTTTGCCCTTAGCTTTACTTGCAACTCGAATCTTCCGCAAACCACCTGTACCTTGAATCACGTCACCCTGTTTGGGGTTAGACATTAACTCAGCCTGAAAAAGCCTGAACTCTTCATCACTGATGTATTCACTGCGGTACTTCTCAAATAGGGTTGATTCAACAAATACGCTTTTCATAGGTGAAGTATACGCAAATAACGTATAGACAGCAAAACTGTACGTGACTAGCGTAGCCATCAAGCTGAAGGCCAAGCTGTTTTAGAGGGCTGCAGGTTACGGGACACCCATAATTTTATGCCACCCTCAACACGTTAAATCCGCTTTCTGACCTATCTGAAAATAGCCTGCAGCTGTTGGCCGGATGAGATCCATGCCAGCCCTTTATCCCGGGCAAACTGCTGTAACCTTCTGAGCTGCCCTACCGCACGGCAGCGTGGCATACCTTTGGGTCGCATCGCTTTCAGCCAGGCATCCGAGTCGATATTCAGTCGCTGCAGAATGGGCGGATAGCCCTCGGGGATAAACCCTCGTTTATCTTCCCGCTGGCAACGTCCGGCCCAGTCCACCAACTCCAGATAATCGGCAGATTCGAAAGCGATTGCGTGGTCGCTGTCCGCCTGAGTGGCGGATAAGGCTTTCAGCTTGGGTAGATCGGCTTCTTCACGGCCTTGAGCCCCTTGCCGGATACGCTGCTGCACGGAGGTAAAATCCGAGTGTTCCGGGCGATCAGCAAGCCCTGCGCGCACCGGATTCAGATCAACATAGGCCATACAGGTTAACAGTGCCTGCTCATCCAACAGGGCCTGACTTTTAAAGCGCCCCTCCCAGAACCGGCCCGTACAGCCATCCTCTTCATTGGATTTTCGGGCGAT
>JBLWVL010000052.1:0-18590 GCA_048268485.1 Oceanospirillum sp. | reverse complement strand
ACTCAGTACATTGCCATGGCCCCATAGGCCCTTTTTCTGAATACCCATCGGCATATTGTATTTAATAAAGGCTGCCGCCTTATAAGTACGGGCCATACCCGCTCCGATATTGAACGATTCATCACCCCAAAGCGGCGGGAAAACAATATCACCTCGGCTATCTTTTAAGCCTTCACCGTTATCTCCATGACAAGCGGCACACTGGGCGTAATAGATTTTTTCACCTCGTACTGTGTCGGCTACCAGCGATGTATCAATCTTGCCTGCGTTATTGATGGCAACTTTTTGGTCTTTAGGTGTGTTCTGTCCCAGCCATTTCATATACGCCATCATAGCCAGCATCTCCGGTGATTCACGGTCCAGCGGGGTGCCATTCATGGATCGTTGGAAGCAGCCGTTAATACGGGCTTCTAAATCCACTTCAGTGCCCGAACGAGGCATCACCCGGGGATAGGTGTTATAGCTATTAATGTAGGGATCGCCCAGAGGAACTTTACCCTGGCTAATATGGCAGCTGTTGCAGTTCATTTCGGCACCGACATGATCCGGCAAAAGGCGTTTGGTTTCGTTCAGTAACCGCTTACCGTAAAAAATTTGCTCCGCATTCGGCTCTTTCAGGATAGAAGTATCCTGCGGCAGCTTATATTGACCAATATCGGTGTTAGCATCCTCTGTAAGTACAAGGTCATATTTTGCGGGGTTATGTTCCGCAGGATCTGGGTCAGAGCAGCCGCTTATGCTCAGTGTCATAAGCGCTAAGATGAATGCAGCAGTGGCTTGTTTAGGAAAAAAATTAGTCATGGCTCGCTCCTTGTGATGCCGCATCAATACTCAAATCGGGTGCTATATCGGTACCTGTTGTCGGTTTTTTTGTGAGAAAGTGCCGCATTTTTACCACATCGCCAACATCAACTTCAGAGGCTTGGTTAGTCCAGCTATTGCGAATGTAGTTGACTACCTCGGCTATATCCGCATCACTGAGATGATTAAACTCGGGCATCGTAAAGGCCATGCGGTCGTGGGGTGTTTTGGGCATGCGGCCGCCACTTAGCGTGATCTGTAAAACAGAGTCTGCTTCTTTTGAGAAAACAGCACTATTGCCTGCAAGTGCAGGGAATATACGTGGAACCCCTTTGCCGTCGGCACGGTGGCAAATCTGGCAATACTCAGCATATAAAATAGCGCCACGGGAATCGTAGACACCATCTAATAGTTTTTGAGTGGTTGTATCTATTTTGTTTGGTGGGTTAACAGGCCTTCCCTCGGTAGGGCTCAGGGTTTTTAAATACGCCGACATGGCGTAGAGGTCTTCTTCTGTCATGTATTGAGTGCTGTGTTCAACGACTTCTGCCATTGCCCCGAAGGCTGATGTGAGATCGGTTCGGCCTGTTTTAAAGAAATCGACAAGCTCCTCTGTGCTCCAGATACCTAACCCTTCGTATTCGCCACGCAGGCTTTTGGCACGCCAGCCGTCAATCACAGCGCCACCCAGAAAAGCATTAGACTCTGCATTGGATAAAGCCAATTCCTGAAAACCGATACCGCGCTCTGTATGACAAGAGCCGCAATGACCGGGGCCTTCAACCAGATATTGACCGCGGGTCAAAATGGCTGTGTTTGTCTCAGGTATAAATTCACGTTCGGGTGCAAAAATTGCCTGCCAGTAGGCTAAGGGCCAGCGCCAATTAAGGATAGGGGGAAGCTCACTGTCCCGATTTGGCTGATGTACCGCTTCAACGCCGGTCATAAAGTAGGCGTACATCGCCGCGACATCTTCATCGGGCATAATCTGATAGGAGGGGTAGGGCATCGCAGGGTATAGCGCACTGTTATCTTTACGCACACCATGTTTGATGGCGTTGTTAAAGTCATCAAATGTGTAGTTGCCGATCCCTGTCTCTTTGTCTGGTGTAATATTTGTCGAATAGATTGCGCCCAGTGGCGTTAGCATCGGTAATCCGCCAGCGTAGGCTTCACCTTCTAACGTGGTATGACAAGCGACACAGTCTGCTGTTCGGGCAATATACTTCCCCTTATTAACGAGCTCCGGGTCGTTAATATCAACCTCGATACTGCTTTCTGTTGTGCGTAGCGTTGGTAAAAATTGAGCTAATGCAAAGGCTAATATCAAAGCTGCTATGCCAGCGGTAATGATCGTTGACATCCATCGTTTTGTTCTCATAAACACCCGCTCCATCAAGTAATCAGTTTGCGACCCTCTGTGTGGTCTTGCATCCTGTATCTTAGGTGCTATAACACATATATCAAGTGAGCCTAATGTATATAAGGGTAGTGAGGTGCCATTCGTTGATCTCTGCAACCTAAAAGGGTGAGGTGTTTACTTTTGCTCGTAAAAATATACGAGAGCGTAACGGTACGATACGTCGTTTTGGCCTGTTTCCCCCTAAGGCGCACTTAAAAGATTAAAAAATCTGAATCTTTAGCATGACTTCCGGCGTAACTAATAGTCAGTCTTACAAATTAAGATTTTTCTGACAGCCCCGTGAAGTTCACCAAGGTGAACGTTTGCCTATTATGAGAATGCTTTAGATGAAGTTAAATATAAGTGAAATAAAAGTCGCCATCCTGGGTGGCCTGATCGCACAAATTGCCTTTGAGGCCTATGCATGGCTCATATCACCTTTTGTGTTTGGCCCAAAGCTGCAGCCTGCCTTTCTTGTTATCGGTTTGTTCAAACAGTTTGCCGGGGTCACGCCTTCTTACGCTGTGGCTTTCAGTCTGCATGCGCTTATTGGAGTCGTGGGATTTGGTCTGTTTACCTTAATGTTCTATAAGGCTTTCCGTGGTCGGGCGATTTTGTCGGGCTTTATTGCGGGTCTGGTTTTGTGGTTTATTGCGCAGGGTATGCTGGCTCCGGCCATGGGCCGGGAATTTATGATGGGCTTTGGTGCTTATACTCAGTCTTCCTTTGTATCACATGTTGGTATGTCATTGATTATTGCGCTTTTTTTTCATTATCGGTTCAGAAAAGATCAGACCGCTGAGGCATAAGGTAGGCTGTCAGGTTGCCTTAAAAGGATGCTGTTTTATATTTCCGGTCAATGCTTAAAAATACCTTCAAATTCACGTAAAGTTGTAGGTGAGAGCCAGGATGATCAAGCTTTTGGTCTGGCATTGAATCAACCCATGTATGAGGGTAGAAGTATGACGGATATCGATATCGGCATTAATGCAGAAGACAGGCTCAAGATTGCTGAAGGCCTGAAGCGCCTTTTAGCGGATTCATATACGCTCTATTTACAAACGCATAATTTCCACTGGAATGTAAGTGGCCCTCAGTTTCGCGAACTGCATTTAATGTTCGAGGAGCACTACACTGAGCTGGCTGTTGCGGTTGATGATATTGCGGAACGTATCCGTACTCTGGATGTTGCCGCTCCGGGAACCTACAAAGAGTTTTCAAAACTGAGTTCTATTGAAGAGGTTGAAGGCGTCCCAAGCTCACAAGAGATGGTGGATCTGTTAACTAAGGGTCATGAGCAGGTCGTGAGAACGTCAAGAGAGGTTCTTAAACTGGCACAGTCTGCGGATGATGAGTCAACAGCGGCACTGGTCTCTGACCGTATGCGCATCCACGAAAAAACCTCATGGATGCTGAGAGCTATCAGAAAATAAAGGACGCTTTCGGAACCTGATCTGTTATCTCTGTGAAAGCCTGTGGTGCTCTTGCTCCGCAGGCTTTTCTTTTTTCCCTTTTCCTCTTTTCCCTCTTTTCCCTTTTTTTAGTTTTGCGGGAATATAGCAGGCTCTCTCTGCATCCTCCTCCCGATCAAAGCTGTGCCTGAGTTCTAAGTAAACACTTTCCCCAGTCGCTTACAGGCGGTTTTCAATGCTTCTTGCCTATACCAGGCAAAACATAAACGCATACTGGAATGAAACTGGTCATTGGCGGAACAAAGATTACCCGGCAGGTAGTTTACACCCGCTTTCTGGGCCTCTTGTCTGCTGTCAGCGAGATTCCGGCCATCGGTAAAGCTGGCCCATAGAAAGTAACCGCCGTCGGGCTGATGGAATTGCAGTTGCTCACCAAATACGGATACCAGCTCTGCACACAGAACCTCTGATCGGGCCGCATAGGTTTTCTTCAGATACGTCAGGTTCTTCTGAAACTCACCATTGGCCAATAAGCTGCCGACAAGGGCAGAGGTGACCGGAGCCAGCCCGCCGCCACTTTGCAGCAGTGCTGAGTTTTTTAGTCGGTGAAATAGATCGCCGTTGCCCTGTATCCAGCCAAGGCGTAACCCCGGAGCCAGAATTTTGGAAAATGAACCGATAGAGATTACAGGGGCTGATCTGTCGTAGCAGGCCAGGGGTGCCGGTGGTTTATCGCCAAAGTAGAGTGACTGATACACCTCGTCCGCGATCAGCGGGCAGTGATGGTCTTTGGCGAGTTTAACCAGATCCTGTCGTCGATGGTGAGGCTGGGTGATACCGGTCGGGTTGTGAAAGACCGGAATGGTATAGATAAACGCTGGTTTGTGGATCTTAATGGCTTGCTCCAGCGCCTGCAGCTGAACACCTTCTGTGTCCATTGGCACGGGTATAACTTTAAAGCCACGGGCTTTAAACAGTTTTAGTGCGATAAAGTAGCTGGGGTCTTCCACCAGAATAGTGGCGCCGGGTTGAATGAGTTGTGTACAGATCATATCCAGTGCGTTGGATGAGCCGTTGGTAACCAGCAGCTCCTCTGCACTGACCGGCTGGCTGTAATCCTCCGTCAACCAGGCCGAAAGCTTTTGCCGAAATGCGTCAGCCCCGGACTGTTGTCCATAAGCCAGGTACTCCTGCTCAACGACGAGGGGGCGGATCAGGTCCGTGGGTAAAAGGCCGGGCTCTGGATGGCCCACGGCTAAATCAATTAAGTGGTTGGGCTGTGTAACCTGAACAGTCATGGTTGGCTCGCATCGGAAGCAGGTGAAAACCAGACTCTAATCTAGCCCATTGATTACTCAACAGCAAACCCGGTATTTGGCAAAAAAAAACCTCCTGAGCGACGATGCATTCAGGAGGTTTGTTTTCCCGCCGGATATAAGTAATCTGGCGATAGGGGCTGGCAGGCTACTGTTACAATAGCTTTGAATCCAGCTTAAATGCGCTTGACAGCTGTTCCTGTAAGGAGATGCTTTCTTTTTTCAGCTGTAAAGCCTGTTTGTGGTTCTCTTCCGTCACCTTGGCGGAGTTATCAATCAACTGCGCAATGTGCTGGCTGTGCTGATTAACCTCATTCGACATCACGTGCTGCTCCTCAACAGCACTGGCGGTCTGAACCGTCATATCACAGATGTAGTTGTTCGCGTCGGTAATCACCTGTAGCTGCTGACTGGCTTTGTCTGCCTGGTCTGTACTTTCCTGAGCGGTCTCTTCACTGGCGTTCATGTCTTGTAGCGCTTTCTGGGTCGCCACTTCCAGTTCCTGCGTCAGGGTATGGATCTCATGGGTTGCTGATTGAGTATTATGCGACAGGGAGCGAACCTCATCGGCAACCACGGCAAAGCCACGACCATGCTCACCGGCCCGTGCGGCTTCAATGGCTGCGTTCAGTGCTAACAGGTTGGTTTGTTCCGCAATCTCATTAATTTTCGAGAGAATGCTGCGAATAGCGGCAACAGTTTTAGCCAAGGTGCTGAGCTGGCCGGAGTTCTCATGTATTTGATCTGAGAGAGCTTTAATAGCTGACTGACTGGAGGTTACCAGTGCAAGACCTGATCCGCTGGCCTGGGCTGCCTGTTCAGCGGAGCTTGCGGTTTGCTCCGCATTTCTGGCGATCTCACCACTGGCCATGGACATCTGAGCAATGGCTTCTGTTAATTGCGACAGGGCTTCCTGCTGTGCCATGGTATCTTTTAAAGCGTTATCCGCCCGTTGGGCTGTAGAGTCAGAAACCTGCAGTAATTGATGACTTAAGTGGAATATATTGCCTATGCTGCCGTGGAGCTTTTCTGCCAACTGGTTGAATGCACTACTGATCTCGCCAAACTCATCTTTGCTGGTAATATCCAGTCGCTGGTCGATATGACCATCCGCAAGCCGGTGTAGTGCGGAGGTTGTAAGTACGAGGGGTTGGCTGAAGTAGCGTGCCATCAGATAGACCAGGCCGCTTGCAACCAGAAGAATCAAAATACTGCTGATAGTTAACTGCCATGCCAGTTTATACAGGGGCGCAAGGGCTGCATCACGCTCCACCAGAAGAATCAGTCGCCAGCCGGTTTTCTTCAACTCGACTTCTTTGATAAAGAACTGCTCTCCCTGGTAATTAACCCGCTGCAGACCGGCTATACCGGATTCAGCCTGGGTTAACAGGTCATCGTAGCCTTGTTTTCTGATGATAAGGTCAGGGTTGGGGTGCGCTAAAAGCTTATTATCCTGGCCGACAAGCCATAGCTCGGAAGGCCAGCGGGTATCCAGGCTCAAAAGGGATTGAATCAGGCTGGTCAGGGTGATGTCAGCGGCAACAACACCACCTAAAGAATTTTTCATGGGAGCGGCGAATGTGACAACTAACTCACCGGTACTGGCCCTGGGGTAAGGTGGCGTTACAACCGCACGGCCCTCGCTTTTTACCTGCTGATACCAGGGTCTTTTTCTGGGGTCATAGTCCGGTGATAAGTTAACCGGAGGGTAGGACTGCAGCATATCTCCCTGCTCGGTACCCAGATAAAACAGATCGAATTCACCGGATGAACGACTAAGAGTTAAAAATTCACCGACTCTTTCTTTTTCTGCGGGTAGCGCCTGTGATGCGGCGCTGACAATGGCCGCTTTGCTGTCCAGCCAGCCGTCTACCATCGATTCAGCCTGGTTCAGAGTCATACCCAGTTGATCACTGATCTGAACACTGGTCTCTGTGACCAGTCGGGTGAGCGAGAGAAGGGCAAGAACCACACAGCTTACCAGTAAAAGACTTATTGTTGAGAGAAGCATTTTGCTTTTAAAGGACAGCGATGTCATTTAAGTATCCTTACATATAATTAAAAAAGTATTAAAAAGTAAACTACCTTGTACTGAATGAAAAAGCACCTAACTTAACGTTACAAAATGCATCAGATAAGTATTTGCTTTCAGGTGCAATAAATTGGTGCAATGGGCTGTTTTATGCCCGAACCTAGGGCTGTTTTTTATCGCAGGTAGGGAGGCCGTTCAGCCTTGTCACCGGATTGATCCGTCACTTGCTTTATGACCAAACCACCAGCAGGGAGAGTGCCGATGGTGATGAAGTATTTATCCGGGATTGTGACAAATCTGACCCGGATTCTGAGGGGGCAGCGTGCACCGGTAGAGGTAACGTCCGGGAGCATTAAGGTTCGGCCTGTGCTTAGACGGGATCTGAGGGCTATTCGCCGCGTATGCTGGCGCTCATTTCAGAGTTCTGTTGCGAAAGATTTGTCAGCAGAAGGAGCAAAGACCTTTGCGGGGGTGATTACGCCCAAGGCTTTTAAAGAGCGCATGAGAAAAGGGCATCTGATGTTTGTGGCTCTGGCTGGCCGCTGCCCGGTGGGTTTTATTGAACTGAAAGAACACCGGCATATCGCTGTTTTTTTTATTGCGCCTGAATTTCAGAGGCAGGGTGTGGGGCGGAAGTTACTGGAGGCTGTGTTTGTTCATCTGCAAGGTGAGGTCGTTACGGTGAACGCTTCTTTAACATCGGTGCCCGCTTATCAGCGTTTCGGTTTTGAACTCAATGGTGATGTGGATGAATCCGGTGGCCTGGTCTATCAGCCAATGAAGCTTAATCTGAGCCAGGTTTCAGAGGTGGGCTCCGGTGGTCATCACTAACAGGTATTGCTACGTAGAAACTACCGTTAAACCGATAAAAAGAGGAGCCAAGGCTCCTCTTTTTATGTTTTAACCACAGGGATTTATGCTGTGGCAACGCTGCTGTGAAAAAGAGTGGGTTAGCGCACGTCTTTCTCATCCACCATCTGATCTTTTACCTCTTCATACCAGAGATCATGGTGCTGCTTGGCCCAGGTTTCATCAACGTAACCGGTTTTCATACCTTCCAGTGCACCCTCCGCACCGACGGTGCCGATATAGATATGCCCCAGGGAGATAGCAAACAGCAGTAACGAGGCGCCACCGTGAATCAGGTTAGCCCATTGCATGGTGTCCCGCACCTGACCGAAGATCGGGAAATCAAGCACAAAACCGCTGGCAACAACGGCTGAGCCGATAAAGAATAGCGCCCAGTACCAACCCTTTTCACCACCATTCATAAAGCCGGCGCTGGGGTGTTTATTGCCGATCAGGCCGCCACCCTGCAGAAACCAGGTGATATCGGTTCGGGTGAAAAAGTTATTTTTCAGCCACCGGAGCAACATCACAATCAGGCCGACAGAGAAAATAGGGCCGATATAGTTATGCACCAGTTTGCAGAAGGCGATGGTGCCCTTCCAGAAGCTGTAACCGAACAGGTCGGGAATAAAGTGCTTACCGTACATAATGATGATGCCGCTGAACGCCAGTGCCAGAAAAGTAATGGCAACAAACCAGTGCAGAGCACGGTCCGTGGGATTCCAGCGCTCAATTTTTCTGCCGGTACGTGGCTTATCCAGGCGCATGGGGCCCAGAATAAGGTAGGTCAGTAGCAGAACTGAGATGCTGCCACCAATGGCGATCAGACCACCAGGGCTGATCCAGCGGTTGCGCCATTGACGCCAGGTTTCACCACTGACATTGATCAATTGACCGTGCTCACGCCCCTTTGAGGTGGTGTAGCCTTCGGTGCCGTCAGAGACTTCCCGCCAATATCCGGCCCCGGCGAAGTTTCCTTTAACGCGGTTTTCCGCATCAGAGGGCTCTTCTGCAGCCCAGAGACCGCTGCTCAGGGTCAGGCAGAGCAGCGTCAGCAAGCTGAGGGCGACCATCTTCAGGCGTTGCACGGGGGTTGACCCCTCTGAGTATTCACCGTTAAGGGTGAAGCCTGTGTGTGTCGTATTTGTGTTCATAAGATCCAACTCATAGTCAAACACCTGAACGAACCCTCAGCTGCCGAACATCCGGCAGCTAAGGGTTAAACCGGTCAGGCTTTAGCGATGATATCGCTGGTGTTGTTGCTGGCAAAGGTGGCATCCGTTGCGAACGCTTCGGCACGAACCGCCATCTCTTCCGGGCTCATTTCGCCAGGGGCGCTGCTACCTTCCAGAGAAGACCAGGCACCATCTTTATGGCCACGGTAGACCACACGCTCACGGAAGATATCGGAAACAACCTGAGCGTCACCGGCTAACAAAGCTTTGGTTGAACACATCTCGGCACACAGGGGGAGTTTGCCCTGGGCGATACGGTTAGCGCCGTACTTTTCTTTCTCAACAATGGGATCATCTTCAGGGCCGCCGGCACAGAAGGTGCATTTATCCATCTTGCCACGCTCACCGAATGCTTCCTCCTGAGGAAACTGAGGCGCACCAAAGGGGCAGGCAAACAGACAGTAGCCACATCCGATACACAGGTCTTTGTCGTGCAGGACGATGCCATCATCGGTCTGATAGAAACAGTCCGTTGGACAAACGGCCATACAAGGTGCATCGGTACAATGCATACAGGCCACAGAGATGGAGGTTTCTGAAGGCTCGCCATCGTCCAGTGTTACTACCCGACGGCGCTGGATGCCCCATTCGGTTTCATTTGCATTTTTACAGGCGGTGACACAGCCGTTGCACTCAATGCAGCGCTCGGAGTCACATAGGAACTTCATTTTAGCCATGATTCTTTTCCTTACGGAGGCGTTGCCTCTCAGGTGGTTCCAGCGGAATGCCTCTGGGCGATTCCGCCGCGCTACAGGGTTTAAGCCGGCGTCACTTTACACAGGGTCACTTTGGTTTCCTGCATCTGTGTCACGCTATCGTAACCGTATGTGGTGGCGGTATTTGCCGCTTCACCCACAACATACGGTGCGGAACCCTGAGGATATTTGTCGGCCAGGTCTTTGCCCTGGAACTTACCGCCGAAGTGGAACGGGACAAACACAACTCCGCGATCCACACGACGGGTCACCATGGCTTTCACCTTGATACGACCACCTTCAGCGCCTTCTACCCAGATGTCCGCACCATCGCGTACGTTAAGGTTGTTGGCGTCATATGGGTTGATCTCAGCAAACATCTCCTGCTGCAGCTCTGCCAGCCATGGGTTAGAGCGGGTTTCTTCACCCCCCCCTTCATATTCCACCAGACGGCCGGAGGTCAGAATAATCGGATATTCCTTGGAGAAATCCTGTTTCTGAATGGACTCATACAGGGTTGGCAGGCGGTAGTGAGACTGCACATCCTTCCAGGTAGCGTACTTGCTCAGCAGGTCGCGGCGTGGCGTGTACAGAGGTTCACGGTGCAGCGGCACTTTATCCGGGAAGGTCCAGACCACAGCGCGGGCTTTAGCGTTACCGAAGGGTGCGCAGCCGTGCTTAATGGCGACACGCTGAATACCACCGGAAAGGTCGGTTTTCCAGTTTTTGCCCTCGGCTGCTTTTTTCTCTTCCGGGGTCAGTTCATCCCACCAGCCCAGCTGTTTTAGCAGCTTATCGCTGAACTCCGGGTGGCCATCTTTGATATCTGCGCCAACGGGGTAGGAGTCTTCTGCCAGAAGATTGACACCATCACGCTCTACACCAAAGCGGGCGCGGAAATTCAGACCACCTTCTGCAACAGGCTTGCTTGTATCGTAGAGTAATGGCGTACCTGGGTGTCTCATCTCAGGAGTACCCCAGCACGGCCAAGGCATTCCGTAGAAATCACCATCCGCTGCGCCACCATCTGCTTTCAGGGTTTCAAAGTCGAAGGTGTGCCAGTTTTTCTGGTGATCTTTCAGGCGTTCAGGGCTTTGGGCGCTGTAACCGATGGTCCACATGCCGCTGTTAAATTCACGGGTGATGTCTTCAATCACCGGAATATTGTTTTCAACCCGAATCTTCTTGAACAGCTGATCAGCAAAGCCCAGCTTTTTAGCAAAGCGATACATGATTTCATGGTCTGTTTTCGACTCAAACAGAGGCTCAATCACCTGATCCCGCCACTGAATAGAGCGGTTTGATGCAGTCACAGAACCGTAAGTCTCAAACTGAGTACAGGCCGGTAACAGGTAAACACCATCTTTACGGTCATGCATGACCGCCGCGTGGGTTGGATAAGGGTCAACGATGACCATCATATCCAGCTTCTCCATCGCTTTTTTCATCTCAACGCCACGGGTCTGGGAGTTTACGGCGTGACCCCAGTAGAACATGGCGCGGATGTTATCTTTTTGCTCGATCTGGTCTTTGTTTTCCAGTACGCCATCTACCCAGCGTGATACCGGAATACCGGAGTTGTACATCGGCTGTTTGCCACGGTACTTGCCCTGATCAAAACGACTTTTGATCCACTCCAGGTCAAGATCCCAGACGCCGGCCCAGTGCTTCCAGGCTCCGGCTGCAAGACCGTAGTAGCCGGGCAGTGTGTGTGACAGTACGCCAAGGTCTGTTGCACCTTGCACGTTATCGTGACCACGGAAAATATTGGCACCGCCGCCGCTAACCCCCATGTTACCCAGGGCCAGCATCAGAATGCAGTAGGCACGGGTGTTGTTACTGCCGGTGGTGTGCTGGGTTCCGCCCATACACCAGACAATGGAGCCGGGGCGGTTGGTGGCCAGCATTTTGGCAACTTTGCGCATCTGCTCTTCGCCAACACCGGTAACATTCTCAACTTCAGCCGGTGTCCAGTTGGCAACTTCCTGACGCACTTCATCCATGCCGTAAACACGCTGGCGGATAAACTCTTTATCTTCCCAGCCATTTTCAAAGATATGCCACAACAGACCCCAAACGTAAGCCACATCTGAACCCGGGCGAATACGGACGTATTCGTTGGCTTTGGCTGCGGTACGGGTGAAGCGGGGATCAACCACGATAATTTTGGCGTTGTTGCGCTCTTTAGCCAGCAAGACATGCTGCATGGCAACCGGGTGTGCTTCAGAGGGGTTAGAACCGATCAGGATCACCGATTTGCAGTTATGCATATCGTTGAAAGAGTTGGTCATCGCACCGTAGCCCCAGGTGTTGGCGACACCGGATACGGTTGTGGAGTGACAGATACGCGCCTGGTGGTCTACGTTGTTGGTTCCCCAGAGTGAGGCAAACTTGCGGAACAGATACGCCTGTTCATTGCTGTGTTTTGCCGAGCCCAGCCAGTAAACAGAGTCCGGGCCGGATTCCTGGCGGATCTGCTGAACTTTATCACCGATCTCATCAATGGCTGTTTCCCAGCTGACTTTCTGCCACTTGCCATTGACCAGTTTCATCGGGTATTTCAGACGACGTTCACCATGGCCGTGCTCACGTAAAGAGGCACCTTTAGCGCAGTGGGCACCCCGGTTGAACGGGTGATCAAAAGCCGGTTCCTGATAGGTCCAGACGCCGTTCTGTACTTCCGCATAAACACCACAACCCACAGAGCAGTGAGAGCAGATCGTGCGCTTAACTTCTTTGGGTACATCCGGTGAAATGGCTTCGGTTTTGGCTTCAGCCTGGCGAATCATGCCGTTGCCCATAAAGCCTGCTGCAGCCAGACCACCGGTAGTGATACCTGTGTTTTTCAGGAAGGTACGACGGCTCAGGCCGAGACCTTTACTGTCTGCCTTGCCTGCGCCATTGGCGTTTTTCTTGGTCAGTTTCATATGCTGTTCTCCGGTCCGTTAGCGCAGAGTGTCGTAGAAAGTACGGATATGATCCGTTTCACGATAGCCGTTTTGCTCTTCTGTGGCAGGCTGCTGATCGGTGTCAGGGGAGGCTGCAGCGATGGCCTGAGAGGCGGTAACGGCTGCAACACCGGCTACGGCACTGCCTGTGGCCAGAGTCTTTAAAAACTGACGACGGCCTGCATGTTGCAGGCCATCGGCCTGATCCGATGGTGACGTGACCTTATTATTATTTTCACTCATTGTGTTCTCCTCGTTGCCTTATACAGGATCAGGCTGGTGCTGACCTGCTGCTCCTTTTTACCGGAGCTTATTTTTCACGGTTGCAGGATTCATCATCCCGTCTGCATCTTGAGGTGTCTGAGGTCTAAGCCCCCCAGTACACGGGTTAAATCGTTTTAAGTTGCTGATATTCCGGTTTGTTTATCCGGTTGCAGCACCTCGACAGCCTGCTCTTTGATCGCCGCCATACTGTCGGTTTCATAATCGGTAAAAGCCCGGCCTAATGTGCCGATGCTGCTATAAAACACGGCAGACTCCGCTTGCTGAAGATCCCGGAAAAAGCGACCGATCCATTCCGCCAAATGGCGCTCGTAAAAGCTTTTCTGGATGGTGCTGCCAGCACCACTCATAATCAGAAATGCCATCACCTCAAACAGGGCTGCCGCATGATCTTCCGGCTCTTTAACACGCTCTTCCCGTTCAAACCCCAGTATCTTCAGGTCCTGTCGCAGAATCGCCAACGGTGTTTCCATCAGGGAGCCGGTCAGGTACCAGGAACCGTATGGCACCAGCTCACCACGGCCCAGGCCGATAAAGAGCTGCTGATACTCGTCTTCCAGTTGTTCGGTCTGAGCATGGCGGGCCGCCAACTGCAGACCACTCCAGGCTTTACCCATATCAGAGCCATCATGCTGGTCGGTTTCCAGCTCTTTCAGCCACTGGATCATCTCCGGGCTGGGTACGCTGCGTAACAGGGCAGCGAGCAGGTTGTAGATGTCGGCCCGCATCAGGTCATGTTCCCCAATTGCAGGTTCGCTGATGTTTGTCTGTGTGATGGCCTGCTTCGGTTCAGTCGTCATGATATCTCTCCCTTACAGATTCAGCTGAGCTTGTGGATCAGCCGCTAAACCGCGGTAGATATCTTTTACACGGCAATCTTCGCAAAGCTCCAGTCGGCGCAACGCCTCTCCGGCGAACATGGCGTGGTCTTTCAGTTTCTCTTTCATCTTGTTGACCGTGCTGGTGGGGGCAAAGGGTTTGCCGCAGTCCAGGCAGCAGAAGGCTTCATCTTTATGCAGTGTGCGTGGGTTGTCCCGCAGGTCGGCGTTAAAGATAAAGCGCTGCTCACGGCTGATGGCATTTTCAGGACAGGCACTTTCACACAGGCCGCACTGAACACAGTCCATCTCAGTAAGCAGAATCGCAGGGGCCTCTTTACCGGTTTGCAGTGCGTTGGTCGGGCAGATATTGGCGCAGGAGAAGCATAGGGTACAGGCATCACTGTCGATACTGACCTGGCCAAAGGGCGCACTGGCTGACATTAGAATCTGTTCTGCTATTTCACCGCCAGCGGGGGCCATCTGCTGCAGACGGTTAATATTATGGATCAGGCGCTGACGTTTTGACGGTGCTTCAGCGAAAACCTCTACCTGATGTGTTGTTGCCGAGGCTGACGCCACCTGAATGCCGTTTGCTTCAGTCGCTGCCTGTTTTTCTTCGGTTAACCCGGTGATCCCGCGGCACAGGCTCAGGCTGTTATCACCATAACCCATCGCTGCCAGAATCTGGTTGCCCAGCTTAGTTTCACGCTCCAGCAGCTGAATCAGGCTGATAGGTGTGCGATGTTCATCACTGTCTGATGTCAGGAAGATGATGCGGGATGCGCCTTCATTAAAGGCGTGCATCCAAAGCTCCATACCCACGGTGGCGATCTCTTCTAATGCAATTGGAATAATGTTTGAGGCCAGCTGATCAGTGGTCACTTCCTGCTCATCCGCATGGAACATAATAACCGGTTGCTCACCGCCCTGTTCGCGGTAGTGGGCAAGCAGGCGGGTCAGATAGTCCGCCATCATCTCCGCTTTTGGCATACCGTAACTGATGGCACCGGTGGGGCAGGCGGTGGAGCAGCTGCCTGCACCGTGGCAAAGATAAGAGTCCACTTCGATCTGACTGTTGATGCTGGCGATCGCATCCGCCGGGCAAACATCCAGGCAGCGGGTGCAGCCGGTTTTGCCGCGACCAGCGTGGGCGCAAATATCATTGTTGATACGGAAATACAGCGGTTTTTCAAACTCGCCGTCATAGTCCGGCAGGTCTGCCAGAACCGCTGACAGACTGAGGCTGCTATCGGTGCCTACCGCAAAATAGCCCGGAGGGGAGAGTTCCTGACTCAGAGCCGGCTCACGGCCCAGATCCAGAACCAGATCAAAGTGACTTCGATGGATCAGTGCCGGAGCCAGGTCTATTGTGTCAATGCTGTCTCCATTGGCACCGTTAACGGTATTGGCTGAGTCAGTAGAAATTGGTTTGATTTGTGCCTGAAATTCACCCAGATAACCGTTCAGTTCTTTTAGGTTGCCATAGGCGACCGGTAGTATTTCTGTTTTGGTTAAGGCTTGCTCAAGAGCTTCATTACCAGGGTTCTGTACAGCATCTGTGATCAACAGACTGATGGATTGTACACCTGAGCCTGCTTTGATGCTGATGGCTCCGGTTTCCGACTGGGTCAAAAGTTCACAGGCGGCCAAACGGGTCAGATCATCGGCACCTATGATCAGCAGATGACCTCCCGCCTGATAGCTAACGGAAGGGGCTGCAAGATTCTGTGGTCGTGACAAAGCCCCAAGTGCGCTAATGCGTGCCTGGTGGTTCTGTCGGTGTTGTTGGCGCTGCTGTTCAGTGAACGGAGCTGTCATTATCTATCCTCATCCGCTGTTTTCTCTTCCGGCGGTTTTTAGTCTGAATCCGTATCACGTCCGGCTTCAGGCGCTGCAGAAGAGCTGAGCAAAGCGGAGACCAGTCTTGGCCATGTTTTCTTATTGTTGGAATGACGGGGTCAGCATTCTTTTTTCAGGTTTATCATCTCTTGCTACAGCAAGTGCCAGACCCGGAATTCCGAAAACAAAAAGTGCTTGGTTCTGCTTTGCTCTGTTTGGTTAAGTTGTTTTGTACGCTGCTGGGACATTTTGTCCTTTTGGGATGGGTGGTTTTGGAATTTGTCCCATTTTGTCCCTTTTTTTATTCTGGATATTGAAGCGCTGATACAGGTTCTGAGCCGCTTTTTGGCCCGCTATCGCTCTGTTTTATAATGGTTTTTATACTTTAGTCTAACTTGTTTGTGGCTGGATTGACGTCTGGGTCAAGCTGTCCTGGTCTTTTTTTAACCTTTATGTCATGGGTGAGTCAGGAGCAGAATCCGCTGATGTCGCCTTATCTGACGCAAGGTCTGTTTGATTTTGATCTGGCTCAGGTTTTTCTTTTGCTATCTTGTCGTCGATGTCTTCGAAGGCTGACTCTGTCGTGGCATTTTGTGGCATCTCTGTTGTGCCGGCTTCTGCCTGAGCCTCCGGAGTGTTCACGTCTTCGTCAACGCTAAGACTGGCTTTGGTTCCCTGTTCTTCGTTCTGCACAGCTGTGTTTTCAGATTCAAGCGGATCTTTATTGTTGAACCACTGGCGCAGCCCCGATACGACATCTGCGGTTAATTCCGGTGCATCGGTATAATCCAGATCGTAATCGTCCATACCATCCCGGATATTAAACTCAGGTTTCAGAAACATCGCTTTCAGTGCTTGCTTGCGTAGCTTTTCACTCACCCCTTCACTGAAAAAGGCGCTGACATTGCTGTTACCGTCAATGGCTTCTACATCGGGCATATCTTCATCGGTCAGCTGCGGCTCTGCTTCTGCTGACTCTGTGGCTACCGCTGTATTAGGGGCTGTGGCGGATAAATCCGGTGTCGGCTGCACGGCATGAACGTCAGAGGTTGCCTCTGTGCTGTCGGCCAAAGGGTGCTCTGATGCTTGTTTATCCAGAGCCTCCTGTTCCTGTTGTACCTGTTGTTTACGTGCTGACCAGCGGGAGAATAAGCCCTTGTCGCTCACAGTGGGTCTCCTGTTTTTTCTGATGCGGATGTTTTCTCTCTGCTATCTGTACGCTTATCTGCTTTATCACCGGCATAGCGTTTCTTTTTCTTCACTTCGATCAGCTCGCCATGTTGAGTAATAAAGGCTTCAATCCAGCATTGGAGGGCTTCAGGCATGGGGTATTCCAGTACCTTTTGCTCCCCATCCAGCCAGGAGGCGGCCAGATCCTGACAGGCGGTAATCTGCATCGGCAGCCACTCACCGTCTTCGGTGTCATCACACAGGACAAAGATGTGTGGAACAACGGAGTTCAGATTAAACCTGTAGGCACTGCGCTCATCGCGATGCAGTTCCAGAGGTAACCAGGTGAGAGGGTTGCCATCTTTGCTCAATTCCTGCAGTCCTTCCTCCGGTTCCGGGTCAGGGGCAGGCCATAGGTTGTCGATCTGCCATTCATGCAGCACCCAACGGCCGGATCTTAGTTCAAGTGGTGACAGCTCTATGCCTAAAAGGCGTACATTGTTTTGCTTCTGCTCTTTCATAGGAAAATCCTTTTCTGCTGTAGGTTAAGTCGGTGTTATCTGCACCATTATGTGTATTGGGTTCCGTTTCTTCAGCTTAGACGCTGAACCCGTGTTAATCGCCAATTATGGCCTGAAAAAACAAAGTTTGCTTATGAGCGTCAGTTAACGCAAGGAGTGAGCCATAGAGCGCGGGAAAGGAAGGGGAGAAAAAGGAGGATAATTCTGAACCGTGTGCCTGACTGATGCTTCATGGAGATCGGGTGAGGCAATATTAGACTGAAGTTTACTCTAAAAATTCACCGATCCGGCCTCAAGGTAGGTATAATGTCCGGAAATTAGAAATGTATTTTGGATATTGTATCCTATTTGCATCTATGTTGAGTGGTTGTTCGCCCGGAATGGTAAGGATCTTATCTCCGGCGTACGCAGAAGAGTTAGGGGGAGTCACGTGGCTCAAAAGAGGGCTGTTGTTCGCCAAAGTTTGCCTGATGTTATTGTGGCGGATCTGCGCAAGCGGATTCTTTCCGGTAATTTGGTTGAAGGAGAGCTGATCCGTCAGGAGTTGCTCGCAGACGAATACGATGTATCCCGCATGCCGATCCGTGAGGCTTTAAAGCGCTTGGATGCAGAAGGGTTAGTGGTATTTCAGAACAACCGGGGGGCTACGGTCACTAAGCATACCCTGGAGGAGATCGCTGAGATTTTTGATGTCCGTATGCTGCTTGAAGTTGATCTTTTTCGTCGCTCTATTCCGAATATGACTGAGCAGGACTTTGCAGAGTGTGAAGAAATCCTCGATGCCATGCATACATCTTATGCTTCCGGGCAGGTTGCTGAGTGGGGGCCTCTGAATGAGGAGTACCACAACAAACTGTACGAAGCTTCTGGCCGTGAATTGACGAAAGCTCTGCTTGAGCGGGTCAGCCTGCAATCAAACCGCTATGTCGGTATGCATATTGATGAGCTGAACAAATCCGACAATGCAGAGAAAGATCACCAGGCATTACTGGATCTGGCCCGCAAGGGGCAGGTGGATGAGGCGGCTGAAAAGTTACGCTCCCATATCGAAAATACCAAGCTGCAGATGCTGGAATTAATAGCCGCTAAACGGGCAGTGGAAGACGCGCCTTCATAGTAACCCCACAATCCAACGCCATGTCTTTTTCGGTTGTTGCCTGCATCGCGCGATTATAAAACCAGCGACAGTGCAGGCTTACCTGATGTCTTGTAAGTACCGGGACATCAGGTTTCCTCCCTTTCTTCGTTCACCTCTTTTCCTTCTTTC
>JBLWVL010000051.1:0-18624 GCA_048268485.1 Oceanospirillum sp. | reverse complement strand
GTAGGGTTCAATATCCTCATAACGAATTGGCCAGTTTTTACCTACGCCATAGGCATCTTTCATGCGGAAATCATTCGGGAAAAGGCGTTCAGCATGGCCGGTCCAGTGCCAGGAAGTGCCGCCGACCAAGCGCATAAAGTAACCGTCAAAGGCAACCTGCTTTTTAGGTTCCTGCGGATCATGTTTATCCTTGGGCAGTTTTGGCTGTACGTAGTAGCTGAGAGGGTCGCTGTCTTCCGGAATAGGAGCCCAGGGCATCATTTCATAGGGAGAATTGGCATCTTTTTGCAGATCATTCTTATAGCGTTCTATCGCTTTCACCCGATCCACTTCGGCACCAGCCTCCAGGATAACGACATTAAGCCCCTGCTGCGATAAACGCCAGGCCATCAGGCCGCCGACAACACCTGCGCCTACAATAATAACATCCGCTTCAATGTGCTCTGAGGGATTGGCTTCCTGAGCGAGAATTTCGTCTGAATACGTTGGAATCACAGGTTACACCTCAGGCCTAGGCTGTTTGTCTGTTGTGTGGAGCGCTGCAGACAGATTTGGGCTTATAGTCTTATGCTCTGGTGGGGCGGCCTGCCAGTATCCGAAAGGGCCACCACAGGTTGCAGACGGTTTGGTAAAGGTGCAGGCCTGCCATGTGAGAGCTTCGTCGTAACTGATCTGACCGATTAGCTTACCCTGATCATTCAGTAACGGTGTCGGATCAGTGTGCCCTCGAAGGTTGCCGCAGATACGTTGCACATCGGGGTGGGTTAATGCGCCCGGTGGGAGCTCCACCTGACTCAGATACCAGGCGCGTAGCAGTGGAGTGAAAACAGGCTCTTCTGATGTGTAAAAGTTGTCATCAGGCTTTTCACCGGCTAGCTTAAAGGCTTCAGTGATACGGGGTAAAGCGGTTCTATTGGTGCTATCGGACAGAACCAGCAGTGTGGTGATATCCCGCATTAGCTGCAAATAACTCAGATCATGGGGCAGCAATATTAAGTCGGGGTTAAAAAGGTCTGCATAGTCGCTATGGAAGCCCGTAATCCAGCCACTTACTTTCAGTAGTATTTTATAAATCTCATCATCGAAATATTCGGCTTTTGTGTAGGCAAAAGCGATGCCGGGGGACACTGACAGAGCTGCCAGTGCCGTAAGCTGTTTTAGTGTAGCGCGTCTCTGCAGGTTGACATCGCCGGGAGCCTTTTGCTTTATCTTGGGAATCATAGGGGTGAAATCCATTTTTGTTGTCAGGCTTATCGTTATTGGGTTTTTCGGGTTCTTCCGGGAAGAACGAAAGGGTTGTTACCCGCCTGAAGCAACAATAAAGGAGTATTAATTCTGTTTCTATGAAGTTTCCTGATGCTTGCCAGAGAGAGAAAGAGTAGAGCGATCGGTCAAAAAGCGTTCAGCCCCCATTCTGCGGACTATTCGCAGTAACAGGGGTTTCTGGCCTGTTGGTTTTTGTCAGATTTGCGCAGTCTCAATCAGTTGTGTTCTGACCGAAAGTGCATTGATAGCAATACCATGAATCATCGCATCGATGGTTGTGCAGGCATCTTTTATCACACTGATTTTGTAGGGCTCTGCCGCTTTCGACAGGGCTGTATGGGTGATGCAGTTTTGCGTCATCATACCGCAAAGCAGTAACTCCTTTATTTTAAGGTCATCCAGCAAGCCGGATAGTGAGGTTTGCTCAAAACTGTCTGCAAAGTGCTTGGTGATCACCGGTGCGTTGGGGGCCAGCTTTTGAATCTCCGGGTGGACCTCTGAACCCAGGGTTTCCGGGTTAAAAAAAGGGCTGCTCTCGGTGCCCTCATGACGGACCAGAATAACCGGAATGGATTTTTCATTAGCGGTTCTGATCGCCTGTTTCATTTTTTCCAGCACAGGCCCGGTGTTCCAAAGTGGGTACTTACCTTCCGGGAAGTAGTCGTTTTGAGGATCAATGACCAAAAGTACCTGATCAGACATGGTTGTCTCCATCGCTTGTTATTTTTAAGGGCTTATTCATCAGTAGTGAACCTGACTATCACAGTTTAAGGGTTGATAATTTGTGTGATGAGTGTCTGAATTGACAAATTTAAGGTTAAATACGACATTTTTGTATTGACCTTTCTTCAGGCTCAGAATCAGGAGTTGCTATGACCCAGGCAAAGAGACCCAGGCCGGTATCCGTGGCAATAGTGGCTTATCCGGATAGTCTTAAATCTGCTGTCTACGGGCTGGAGGAGTTATTTATTCTTGCCAATCGGGTGGTCGGTGAACTGGGGCAATCCGTTTGCTTCCAACCCGAGGTGCTCTGTTTTGACGGTGATGGCTTTGCTACTGAATCCTTGTTGCAGACGCCTTATCAGATTGTCATTTTACCACCGGGGCAGCGCAGTGAGTTCTATCGTGAGCCGCCTTCTACACTAACCGGCTGGATCAGGCAGCAGGCAGAGGCTAACAGTCTGATCTGCTCCGCCTGCGCCGGGAGTTTTATCCTTGCCGCCAGTGGGCTTTTAGAGGGTAAGCGGGCAACCACTCATTGGGCGTTTGAGTCACTATTTCGCAGGCAGTTTCCGGGCGTGCAGCTGGATCTGGATCAGATTCTGGTGGCAGAAGACCAGCTGTTAACTGCTGGTGGTATGATGTCCTGGTTGGATCTTGGCTTTGAGGTGGTTTCCCGTTTCACCGAACCGGGTATTGTACCTTTGCTAGGTAAATATCTTGTGGTTGATACCGGTCAGCGGGCGCAAAGTTTTTATCGGCGATTTCAGCCTGATCATACCCATGGCGATGACGTGATTGCCAGCGCACAAAAGCAGATTGAATCTCTCTTTCCGGTATTACCGGCGGTTTCAGAGCTGGCTGGATTGGTACACCTTGGGGAGCGCACCCTGCTTCGCCGTTTCGAGAAAGCAACCGGATACAAGCCCAAACACTATATGCAGCGTTATGCCATTCAGAAAGCCTGTGACCTGCTGGAGGAGAGTCTGGCTCCCTTTGAAACCATCGCCCGCAAGGTAGGGTATGAGGATGCAGGGGCCTGCCGTAAATTGTTTGTTCGTATTATGGGGCTGACACCGGGAGAGTTCCGGCAACGGTTCAGGGAATCGTCGTGAGCTGATGGCAAAAAAAGCGCCCGGCTTTGGTGCGCTTTTTGGGGCTGGAGATCAATATCTGGCCTGAACTGCCCTGTTATCCGTTTTCAAGATTGTTCAGATGATTTAAAAACAGGGTAAAAATTTCAGACTGAGTTGAGGTGTTCAGGCGGCCATGAATATTCTTACGATGGACTTTAACGGTGCCGACACTGATGCTCAGAAGATCTGCTATCGCTTTGGATGAGTGCCCCTGAAGAATAAGTCCCAGAATCTCTTGCTCCCGTTGGGTCAGCACGCCACTGGCGAAGGTCTTTAGTGCTTGTTTAAGGGGCCCTTCAGATTGTTCATACTGCACAAACTCGCCGGATTGCGCCTGCCAGAACTGTTGGATCAGCGCTTCAATGACCGGGAAAATGCTTTTCAGCCGATTCAGTTCGGCACGGGTGATGGTGCCCAGTGCTGATTTACGGCCTAAGGTGATAGCGCAGGTTGTATGCTGGCTGAGAGGAATCGTCATATTGACCTCATCCACCAGGTCGAACTTACGGTAGCAGGATTGGTAATACTCGGTCTGATCGAAGGAGTCCGGGGCAATATCCACCAGACGGGAAACATTCGTGCCCATGCCGCCCTGAATACTATTAAACAGCGGATCGAGAATATAGGCTTTTTCGATATAGGCTTTCAGGGTTGGACTGTGTTCTACAGGGTTTTTCGGGTGCAGAACAATGGGTTTGAAGGATTTCTTATAGGTTACAACCAGAATGGTGTCGAAATGACAGTGGTTACTCAGTACCTCCTCCAGTACCGGCATAAAACTGGGAACCTTAATGTGGTTGATCAAAGACGCAATATCCCTTGCGCATGCTGTGCTGATAAGCTCCGGATGATTTTTGCTTTGCATGGACGATGTCACTCCGGTGGCTGCAGTGTGTAATGTGGCGTCGGTTTGTTGTGTGGTATCAGATTTTACCGTTGATAAAAACCTGCTTCTGATTATCCGGTTTGGTTGGATTAATTGCATGGCTTTATTGTTTTATTTGTTTGGATTATTTTCCGGCATTAGCGGACGAACCGGGTGGGCTGCTTCTGTCTGAAATCAGGCCTCCTGGTGAGGAGGCCTATTCAGCGGATTACAGCTGATTGACGGATTCCAATGTCAGATCAAGGCAATATTTCGCTTTCTCACACAGCTCATCCACTTCAGCATGAGTGATCACCAGTGGTGGCGACATCACCATTCGGCTGCCAACAGCACGGATAATCAGGCCATTGTTAAAGCAGTGTTCTCGGCAGATATAGCCGACATCAATATCAGACGGGAACTGCTCTTTAGTGGTTTTATCTTTCATCAGGGCAAAACCTGCGATCAGACCAACACCGTCAATAGTGCCCACCAGAGGGTGGTCCTGCAGGGTTTCGCGTAGTTTTTTCTGCAGGTAAGGGCCGATATCCTTGGCAACATACTCAACAATATTTTCTTTTTTCATCAGCTCGATGTTAGCCAGAGCAACCGCTGCTGCCGCCGGATGACCGGAGTAGGTGAAACCATGGTTAAAGTCTTCGCCCATCCCTTCCAGAGCATCCGCAACGCGGTCACCCACTGCGACGGCGGAGATGGGCAGGTAACCGGACGAGAGGCCTTTCGCCATAGAGATCAGATCCGGCTCAATGCCCAGAGTTTGACTGCCAAACCAGCTGCCGGTACGACCAAAGCCACAGATCACTTCATCCGCAACCAGCAGAATGTCGTATTTTTTACAGATTTTCTGGATCTCTGCCCAGTAATTTGCCGGTGGTACAATAACGCCTCCCGCCCCCTGAATGGGTTCTCCGATAAAGGCAGCAACATTGTCCGGGCCAACCTGAAGAATGCGCTCTTCCAGGGCTTTAGCGCAGGTCAGACCGAATGCTTCTTCGGTCATATCACCACCTTCACCATACCAGTAGGGCTGACGAATGTGCTCAATACCACCTACCATAGGGATGCCCTGTTTGTGCATACCGCTCATTCCGCCAAGGCTTGCGCCGCCAAGGGTGCTGCCGTGATAGCCATTTTCGCGGCCAATCAGAATATTTTTATAGGGTTTTCCCTGAGTGACCCAGTAGGTGCGCACCATACGGATAATGGTATCGATCGCTTCTGATCCGGAGTTAGCGAAGAAGATGCGGTTCAGATCACCGGGTGTGACTTCTGCAATGGCCTGAGCCAGCTTTGCTGCGGGCATGTGGGTGGTCTGGAAGAAAGTGTTGTAGAACGGCAGGGTTTTCATCTGCTCGGCGGCGGCGTCGATCAGTTCCTGACGGCCATAACCCATATTGACACACCAGAGGCCTGCCATACCGTCCAGCATCTTTTTACCTTCGCTATCCCACAGGTAGATACCCTCTGCTTTGGTAATAACGCGTGCACCTTTTTGGTTCAGTGCGCCGGTATCGGTAAAGGGATGCAGGTGGTGTTTTGCGTCCAGTGCCTGCCACGCCTGTGTGTTGTTGTTTTCAGCAGTCATTTGCTAATCCTCTGGTTAATCGCGCCTATGCTGAGAATCGCTACTGTCAGATTCACTCTGTTGGGTTAAGCGCTGTGTTTGTTTCTCATAAACGCCCTTATTTAAGGCAGTTTGTGATCAAAATTTGAGGCTAATCGCCGACGTGTTGGTTGTTAGCTTGATTTGCATTTTGTGATCACAAAAAAGAAAAGTCAAACAATCTATCTATATATTTTGATCACAAAATTGTAGTTCTGGGGCTGGAGGTATGGTTTTTAGAGGCTGTTTAGCTGACTTTGGGTGGCCGCTGTGTTTATGGTTTTTAAAGCAGAGGATTCGGAGGCAGAGGTTTTCAGTCCAAGGTTAAGGCGGGGGACGGAGCAGTTCAGACGGACTGATACTGCTCGCGGGAGTGCCGCTTTTACAGGGTATCAGCACCTGATTGTTCAATAAAGTTATAGAGCAGCTCCGGTGTTCCGGCAAAGGCAAAACCCTCACGAATATCCGATGTGATCGCCATCTGAAGCGCCAGGGCGTCTTTCTTGGTAATTGCTTCGAGGGCTTCGTTGTGGCGGTCAATGGTGTAGTGTTCCTTCAGGCGTGAGTTTGCCAGTTTCATGAAGGGGCCTAGCTGCAACCAGAGGCTTTCTATGAGAGGCAGGGTGATCTGATGAGGGTTTGCCGTGTACAGACAGCGGTGAAAGCGCTGGTTGCGGATGGTGATCTGCTCCAGGTCGCCCTTGTCCTGAGCTTCGTCGATCTCTTTGTCCAGCGCGACCAGTTCTGCAAACTTATCGTTATCAATATAGGGCAGGGCACGTGCTGCCGCATGAGATTCAAGACTGATGCGGGCTTCACATAGCTCACTAAACTTCATTGCCGTCATTTTGGGCACCATGACCCGGCGATTGCCCTGAATCTCCAGGGCATTCTCTGCAGCCAGTTGACGCAGCGCTTCCCGCACCGGCATTGGGCTGACATCCAGTATCGCTGCCAGTTCACGTATGGTCAGTGCCCGACCGGGGAGTATCTGACCATTCATGACGGCGTTGCGTAATGTGCTATATACCCACTGGGTGATAGTTACAGCTTCGTCCCGCTTGGTTAATGTGATTTGTATCGGTGATTTTTTGTCCATTATTTGGTCGCCTGATCCCGTGTTTGTTTAAGACACTGTGTATTTTTTGTTGTTTTAGACGTTGATCCGGTCTTTGTTCTGTAACCTCTTAAGCTGCAGTGCAGGGTATCACAATTAAGGTGCATACTTTGCTTGTGATCACCAAAATGGTGCAGCTTAAAAATCTTTAGTCGGATAGATTGACCGGGTTATTTATTTGTGATCATATCATTAACAGGAAATGTGATCACAAATAAATAAGGTTTTTCCTGATGCGGGTCACGCTAGGGTATCAAAGTATTTCCGGTATCAGGTGGTAGCAAGATGTTAATTTTTTTGTCCGGCAGGTTCTGATGCAAGAAGTATGACCGCTGGCACATTTCGTAAAGTTTTATAAGAGAGATAGAAAATGTCTGTGAATTTTAATGGCGACAACAAGAGCTTTGATAGCTCAGATACCGGCAACAAAGAGTTTGATCTGTTTATTACCGACCTGAACGGGAATCTGCGCGGTAAACGTATGCCGGCTAATGGTTCCGATAAGGCGTTTAAAGAGGGCGTTAAGCTACCGCGCTCTGTTATCGGTTTTGATAACTGGGGTGATGATGTACTGGAAAATGGCCTGGTTTTTGAAACCGGCGACAGTGATGGCGTGTGTATGCCGGTGCATGCAGATCCTGTGAACGTACCCTGGGCTGATGCTCCCCGGGATCAGGTGTTGGCCATGATGTTTGACCCGGATGGCAAGCCTTTTGATGCCGACCCTCGCCAGATTTTGCTGAGTATTGTTGATCGCTTTGCCCGGATCGGTCTGACGCCTGTGATGGCCACCGAGCTGGAGTTTTATCTGCTGGATGGCGCTTCTGAAGAACAGCGCTTCCCTGAACCACCGGTTCTTGCGGAAGGCCACGGTCGTCGTCTGACGGAGACGGACTGCTACTCCATTGAAGAGATGGATGGCCTTTCCTCCTTTTTTGCGGATGTCCGCAGTGCTTGCGAAGAGCAGGGTATTCCGGCGGATACGATTATTTCTGAGTTGGGTCCCGGTCAGTTTGAGATCAATCTGATGCATGTGGCTGACCCGGCTCTGGCCGGAGATCACGCTACCCTGTTCAAACGTCTGGTTAAAGGCGTTGCCCGTAAGCACGGTTATGGTGCGACCTTTATGGCTAAACCTTATGCCGATAAGAGCGGTAATGGTTTCCACACGCATTTCAGCCTGATCGATAACGACGGTAATAACGTCTTTAACGATGGCACTGAAGCGGGTTCTGAAATTCTACGTCATGCCATTGCAGGACTGATGGAAACCATGGCTGACAGTATGCTGATCTTTGCACCTCATCTGAATTCATACCGACGCTTTGCCGCTGGTGCCCATGCGCCAACGTTTGCCAGCTGGGGTTATGAGAACCGTACTGTTGCCCTGCGTGTACCGGAAAGTGAGCCTGTGGCCCGTCGCATTGAGCACCGTGTATCCGGTGCTGATGCTAATCCCTATCTGGTACTGGCCTCCGTGCTTGCAGGGGCTTTATACGGCATTGAGAACAAGCTTCAGCCGCCATCGGCAATTGAAGGCGATGCCTATGCTGAAGCAGAAGCGCGTAATCTGCCTCGTCTGCCAACCCGCTGGGAGGATGCTACCGAAGCTTTGAAAGAGAGCGAGGTGCTGAAAGAGTATATGGGTGAATCTTTTATCCGTGTGTTCTCTGCGGCCAAAGAGCAGGAGCAGCGCAAGATTCAGGGACGTATCTCTGATATCGAATATGAAGCCTACCTGTAAGGCGATCTGCTTTCAGTGTGAGGCCGGCAGGGTAACCGATCGGTAAAGGCGGTTGCGCCTGCCATGCAAATGATTCGATCCGGGAGGCCAGCCTCCCGACCGGAATGTTTAGGAAGATGAATGAATTAACCCGCAATCTACGCTAAAAAAATAATGCACGACACCTTGATCGGACGTGCCCTTTCAGAGGAACTGAACATGACAATAAAAAAAGCCCTTACCCTGTCTGTATGCAGTGCACTACTTGCCGGTAATGCCCTTGCCGATGATAAGGTGCTGAACATCTATAACTGGTCCGACTATATTGAGCCGGAAGCGATTACCCGATTTGAGCAGAAAACGGGTATCAAGGTTAACTATGATGTTTATGACAGTAATGAAGTTCTGGAAGCCAAGCTTATGGCTGGTGGTTCAGGCTATGATGTTGTTGTCCCTACCGGTGCTTTCCTGGAGCGCCAGCTGCAGGCCGGAATCTATAGTGAGATTGATAAATCCAAACTGAGTAATCTGGGTAACCTGGATGCTGCTCTGGTGGAGAAAATCTCCAGTCATGACAAAGGTAACCTGCATAACATCCCTTATGCCTGGGGAACGGTCGGTTTGGGGTATAATGTCGATGCGGTAAAAGCCCGCTTAGGGGATATGGAGTTTGACACTCTGGATCTGATTTTTAACCCGGAAGTGACGGCTAAACTGAAAGATTGTGGTATTGGTGTGCTGGACTCTCCGGCAGAGGTGATGGCCATCGCGCAGAACTACGCTGGGGTTGATCCGAACTCAGAAAGCAAAAAAGACCTGAAAAAAGGTGCTGAAGTGCTGGAAAAGGTTCGCGGCGACTACAAGTACTTTCATTCCGGCAAATATATCTCAGATCTGGCCAATGGCGATATCTGTGTCGCACTGGGCTACAACGGCGACATCCTGCAGGCGCAAAGCCGGGCTGAAGAAGCCGGTCAGGGCATCAATGTTGGCTATTCCATCCCGAAAGAGGGAACGCTGATCTGGTTCGATCTGCTGGCGATTCCCGCTGATGCGCCACATCCGGAAGCGGCACACCAGTTTATCGATTACATTCTGCAAGCTGAGACCGCGGCGGGTATCTCCAATTATGTTTACTATGCTGTGCCGAACAAAGCTGCTGAACCACTATTGAATGAAGACGTTATCTCCAATCCGGGCATCTACCCTTCAGAGGCTGTCAAAGCCAAGCTGTTTGCACAGAAAGCCCATACTGCAAGATTCGACCGTCTGTTAACCCGTACCTGGGTCAATATCAAAACAGGCCGATAAAGGTCAGAGGTCTTCTGCCTGTTACAGGGCGGGAGGCCTTGAACAATAACAATACTATATAAGAGTCGAGTGTTTTATGACTTCTCCGCAACATACAGATCTTAGTCAAATCAGTGAACGGACAAACGTACAGCTGCCCAGCTGGAAAAGCGATGCTCAGCCGTTTGTTCAGATCGAAAACATTACAAAAAAATTCGATGATTTTATCGCGGTAGACAACATTTCGCTGGATATCTACAAGAATGAACTCTTTTGTTTGCTGGGGGGCTCCGGCTCCGGCAAAAGTACACTGCTACGTATGCTGGCGGGCTTTGAGGCGCCCACAAGTGGCCGAATTCTGATTGATGGCGTCGATATGGCGGGTATCCAGCCCTGGAACCGGCCGGTCAATATGATGTTTCAGTCCTATGCGCTTTTTCCCCATCTGACCGTTGCCGAAAATGTTGCTTTTGGTCTTAAACGCGAAGGTGTTCGCGGGGCAGAAGTTAAGCAACGGGTTGCCGAAATGTTGGATCTGGTTCAGCTGGGCCACCTGGGTAAGCGCAAACCGAATCAGCTGTCTGGTGGTCAGCGTCAGCGTGTGGCTTTGGCCCGCTCTCTGATTAAACGCCCTAAACTGCTACTGCTGGATGAGCCCTTGGGCGCTCTGGACAAAAAATTGCGTGAAGAAACACAGTTCGAACTGATCAATATTCAGGATGAGCTGGGTGTGACCTTTGTGGTGGTGACCCACGATCAGGAAGAGGCGATGACACTGGCTTCCCGAATTGGTGTGATGAATCACGGTGTCATTGTACAAACCGATGAACCTCAGGATGTTTATGAATATCCGAATAGCCGCTTTGTGGCGGAGTTTGTTGGTTCGGTGAACCTTTTTGAAGGGCAAGTGACGGTCGATGAGCCTGATACTGTCTGTGTGACATCACCGGAAGCCGGTGGTGAACTCTGCGTTAACCATGGCATCAGTTGTGCGCCGAACCAGGAAGTCCATGTTGCTGTTCGGCCTGAAAAGATCCGTGTCAGCGAAATTCGCCCGGACCAGAAGTACAACTGTTTGCAGGGCACCATTCTGGATATCGCCTATATGGGCAGCCTGTCGGTCTTTAAAGTGAAACTGGCCAGCGGTAAAGAGGTTCGTGTCACTCAGCCGAACACCAATCGTGAATCCGGTGGTCGCTTTACCTGGGACGACAAAGTCTTTCTGTCGTGGGATATGGACAGCTGTGTGGTGTTAACGTCATGAGTACTTCCAAGATTGCATGGATCAATGACTCCTATGCCAAGATGACCCGATACAATTTCTTCCGCCGGGTGAACTGGGGCCGTTTCTCGGTGGTTTCGGTACCTTATCTCTGGTTGGCGATCTTCTTTTTTATTCCTTTTGTCGTGGTGTTCAAAATCTCACTGTCTGAGGCGGCCATTGCAGTACCGCCTTATACGCCGATTCTGGACTGGAACCTGGAAGAGGCCTACGTCACCTTAAAGATCAGTCTGAGTAATTACCTGTTTTTACTGGAAGATGACTTCTACCTTAGCGCTTATCTGAGTTCGATTAAGGTAGCCGCCATCTCAACATTTTTTACGCTTTTGGTTGCCTTTCCCATTGCTTACCTGATGGCCCGCAGCGAAGGTTCAACCCGTGCGTTACTGTTAGCCCTGGTTATTCTGCCGTTCTGGACCTCTTTCCTGCTGCGGGTTTACGCCTGGATGGGGCTGTTGAAAAAGAACGGTCTGATCAATGAAACTCTGATGAGTCTGGGGCTGATCGATCAGCCACTGGTGATGATGCAGACCGACTTCGCGGTTTATATCGGTATTGTTTATACCTATCTGCCCTTTATGGTACTGCCGCTGTACAGCGCCCTGGAAAAAATGGATATGACCCTGCTGGAAGCGGCAGAAGATCTGGGTGCCCGCCCGTATCAGAGTTTCTTCCTGATTACGCTGCCTCTGGCGATGCCGGGTGTGATTGCAGGCTGCCTGTTGGTATTTATCCCAGCGGTGGGTGAGTTTGTGATTCCGGCGCTGTTAGGTGGCTCCGATACCCTGATGATTGGCCGTGTGCTCTGGGATGAGTTCTTCCTGAATCGTGACTGGCCGATGGCATCTGCTGTGGCTGTGGTCATGTTGATTATTCTGGTGCTGCCGATCATGCTGATCCGCAACAGCCAGGGCAAAGAGGGGGCTGCATAATGAAACGCCGTTCACTGTTTTTAAATATAAGCGCAGGCTTTGGTTTTCTCTTTCTTTATGCGCCGATTATTGCGCTGATCATTTACAGCTTTAACGCATCCAAACTGGTAACGGTTTGGGGGGGCTGGTCTCTGAAATGGTATGCGGAGCTGTTCCGCAACGATCAGATTATCGATGCGGCGCTACTGAGCTTTAAGATCGCCTTTATCACCGCCACACTGGCCGTTGTATTAGGCACCATGGCAGGCTTTGTTCTGAGCCGCTTTGGCCCGTTCCGCGGCAAGATGGTTCTGTCGGGTTGGATCTCAGCTCCACTGGTGATGCCGGAAGTGATTACTGGTTTGTCTTTGCTGCTGCTGTTCGTGGCGATGGAAGCCGCCTTTGGCTGGCCCGCAGGTCGCGGCACCGGCACCATTATTATTGCGCACACCACCTTCTGTATGGCGTATGTGGCGGTGATTGTGCAGGCGCGTTTGTCCTCTATGGATGAGTCTCTGGAGGAAGCTGCGATGGATCTGGGAGCGAAACCCTCCTCTCTGTTCTTTCTGGTGACTCTGCCTCTGATCTCTCCGGCAATTATCTCCGGTTGGTTGCTCTCTTTTACCCTGTCTCTGGATGATCTGGTGATCGCCAGCTTTGTATCCGGGCCGGGTAACAGCACTCTGCCAATGGTGATCTTCTCCAAAGTTCGTCTGGGTGTAACCCCTGAAGTTAACGCTCTGGCAACACTGATGATTCTGGTGGTTGCCCTGGGTGTTATCGGAGCCATGTATCAGATGCGCCGGCAGGCCCGTCTGTTGGCTCAGCCGGATAACTGATCACGGGTGACCTTGTCTTATTGTCATTAATTTTCTATCAGGGCTTTCGGCTTTCGCCGGAAGTCCGGGGTTGTGAGATCAGGCAAATCTTTCAACTCCCTTAAATCACTGCAACGATTAGGGTACAGGTAAAGACGATGAAAATTGGTATTTTGGCGACGGGTATTACGCCAGATGAATTAATTAACGAGTATGGCTCTTACGCAGACATGTTTGTGCAGCTGTTTCAGCAGTCTGGCCACGCCTTTGAATATCAGGTTTATGATGTGCGTGATGGGCAGTTTCCCGGCGGAGCCACGGACTGTGATGGTTGGATCATCACCGGATCTAAGTTCAATGTGTATCAGAACCTGCCCTGGATGCAGCAGCTAAAGGCTCTGATTCTTGATATCCATCGGGTAGAGCGTCCCCTGGTGGGCATCTGCTTTGGTCACCAGATTGTAGCGGATGCTTTTGGCGGTCAGGTGGATAAATATTCCGGTGGTTGGGGTGTGGGTCTGCAAAGCTATGAGGTGAAGCCGGCGTTTGATTTTCTCAAGAGTGCTCCATCGTCATTTTGCATCAGTGCTATGCATCAGGATCAGGTGCTGACTAAGCCTGATAATGCTGAAGTGTTCGCAACATCCGATTTCTGCAGCTATGCCGGGCTTGTTTATGATGACCGCATTATGACCTTTCAGGCGCACCCGGAGTTTAATATCAGCTACGAGAATAAACTGATCACTTTACGCAAAGGTGATGTGATTCCCGATGAAACAGCAGAGCTGGGGCTGGCGACAGTTAACGAAAAAGATGCCCAGACGGACTCTGTAATGGTGGCTCACTGGATGGCAGATTTTCTGACCCAGCGCGCTCCGCAGTCCTGATAGACCAGACTCTTCACCGGCCGGCATAAAAAGCCTGTCGGTGTGGTCGTTGTGTTACTCAAAACCATGTAACTCCCTGCTTAGCATAGCTGTGTTCAGCGGCAAATTTCCCAAATATACCGACAGTTACAAAATTGAATCGACGTTGGCCGGAGATTAGAGCATTTTATCAGTTTAGGCCGTGCTCCGGGCCTCTGTAGCCATCCCTACCAGGGCAGCAGCTTTGCTGTATAAGGTAAATGATTATGCCAGTTACTGCTTCTATAGCATCAGTACCGACACCTTCTGTTACAGAAAACAAAGGCTTGTCCCGCTTTGCATCCCTTTCGGTCAGCCAGCGTATCACGCTAACCCTGGGGTTGATTCTCCTGCTCTTTATGCTGACCTCTGCCAGTGCCTATTTTAGTTTTAATTCCGTCGGGCGGGATGTTGGTGTGGTGGTGAATAAAGCGTCACCACGGGTTTATCTGAGCGGCAATCTGCGGGGTAATCTGGCAGAAACCAAGTACCTGCTACTGCAGCTATTGTCCGGACAACAGGCGGATAAAGCCACTATTGAGACAGGCCTGAGCACTCTGGGGCAGGCGTTTGAAGAGGATTTCAGTCAGCTGAAGCAGCTGGGGGTTACAGGTGTTGATGAGGCGGAGCAATTAAGCGCTGAGATCTTCCGGTTGGCGGCCCGAATGGTGCAGGCTCAGGTCACTTACCATAAGGGGCGGGAGATTGTTGAAGCGCAGAGTCGGGATTTCAAGTACCTCACGTCTGAGATGGGCTATACCCTTGAAGATCTGCTGTTTGAAGAGTTTCGTTACGAATACCTGTCACTGTTAAAACCGATCCGGGATGATATCGCCTTTATGAATACGGGCATCCAGGCGCTGTTTCAGATGACAGATTACCCGGAGGCTCAGGTGGCCGCCGACGATGTGGCGCGTAAGCTGGCTTCGATTGATAAAGCGATCGCCAAAACACCGGCACTGGATCAGGAGGTTGCGGAAATTCTGAATGAAACCTGGCAGCCCTACAAAGACCAGCTGACCAAACCTGAATTTAGCCTGCAGCAGCATCTGGCTGCCCTGAAGGCGATGCAGGAGTCTGAGCAGCTTCTCGCCCGCATTGAGCAGTTGGTGGCCCAAAGTGAACAGCAAATTGCAGCCTTTGTTGAAACCGCCAAAACCCAGTCTAATACGGCCACTCAAAGCACTCTGAATACTCTGGAGCAGGGTAAAAGCATCATTATTATTGGTGCTCTTACAGCTTTGATGTTGTCTCTGGTGCTGGGTATTCGTCTGATCCGTTATCTGCAGAAGGCGCTGTCCCGCGTGGTTGGTGCTATTGGTCGGATCGCCGAGGGAGATCTGACAACCCGTGTCCCGGTAGAAGGCAATGATGAGATCACCCAGGTTGCGGTGAGTACCAACACACTGGCGCAGCACCTGCATGATCTGGTAGATCAGATCAGCCATACGGTGCAGGCGGTACATGAGGCCGCCCAGATCAGTCAGACCATTGGTGCACAGACACTTACCGGCGCTGAACAGCAGAGTACACAAACCAACCGTTTAGCGGCAACTGCCAGTGAGATGGAAGCCAGTGCCCGTGAAGTTGCTGAGCATGCTGAGCAAACCCGGCAAAGCGCCCAGCAAGCAGAAGATGTGCTGCAGGTCAGCCATCATGATCTGGAAGAGAGTCGTCAGGCGATTGCTCATCTGGCGGATCAGGTTCAGGTGTCAATGCAGCAGGTGGCGGACCTTAAAGAGCGCAGTGACGGTATCAGTGATGTGATTGATGTGATTCGTTCCGTGGCAGAACAAACGAACCTGTTGGCGCTTAATGCTGCCATTGAAGCGGCCCGGGCCGGTGAAGCCGGTCGTGGTTTTGCTGTGGTGGCTGATGAGGTGCGCTCGCTGGCTTCCCGAACTCAGGAATCCGTCGGTGAGATTGAAGAGATTATTCTGCGTCTGCAGGAGGGTGCTCAGAAAGCAGCCGGTACGCTATCCGGCTGCAGCGAAGAAGCGACACAGTACAGCCATCAGCTGAATACCAGCCTTGAGGCGTTGCATCAGGTAAGTGATACCGTACACTCCATGAGCCAGATGAATGCCCAGGTCGCCACTGCGACTGATCAGCAAAGCAGTACCGTGGCGGATATCAGTCACAGCCTGACAGAGATTCATAGTATCACCACCCAGACAACTGATGGCGCAGAGCGCTCCTCTCATCAGAGTGAGCGTCTGCTTACTCTGTCAGACAATCTGGCTGGGCTGACGGCGCGTTTTAAAGTATAGAATTGCGACACTATCACCGCCATAAGGAAAGACCGAATGATCACATTGGGTATTTTAATCACGGACAATGGTCCGACGCCGCTGTTGGAGCTGCACGGCACCTTCGCTGATCTGTTTGAGTGTTTGCTAAACGGTTCAGATGTGGCGTTTGAATACCGACATTACTCAGTGATTGATGGTGAGTTTCCGGTCAGCCCGGATGAGTGTCAGGCCTGGTTGATTACCGGCTCTGCCCATGGTGTTTATGATGATCTGCCCTGGATGGAGCTCCTGAGGGTTCTGATCCGAACCCTGCACGACGAGAAACGCCCGTTAGTAGGTATCTGCTTTGGTCATCAGATCATTGCTGAAGCCCTTGGCGGACGGGTCGAGAAGTTTGATGGCGGCTGGAATCTGGGCATTAAGCAGTATCAGGTCACCGAGCAGTTACCCTGTTTTTCCGGTGGTGATAACAGGGAGCCGGTTACAGAGTTCGCCATTAACGCCATCCATCAGGATCAGGTGCTGGATATTCCTAAAGATTGCCGGGTATTTGCCAGCGCGCCACGCTGCGCTAACGCAGGTCTTGTCTGGGGCGATCATATCTTCACTTTTCAGGGACACCCGGAATTTTACCGCCAGTATGAGCAGGATCTGCTGACCGCTGATCTGGGTGTGGTGTTCCCGGATGAAGAATTACAACCGGCACTTAAAGGTCTGGCCGAAGATGCGCTGGATGACCAGCAGGTAGGGCAGTGGATCGCCCGCTTTATTCAGCAGGGAGTAGCAGAGAAGTAAATCCTTGCGAGGTGCTATTTTGCAGTCGCCATAGAAGCCTGAGATTTCTCTCTCAGGCTTTTTAGCTGAAGACTGGGTTAGTCCAGCTTGCTCTGATATAGCTGAAACGGTGAGCTGCCGGGAACCAGGCGTTTACCCGTAAGGCCTTTGTACTCAGCCTGTGCTGCGGCGATACAGAATTCATCCAGGGCACGATAGTACTGCTGCTTAGCCGTTGACAGACGGCGCAGGAACAGCTCGTACTTGCGTTTAGCTTCATCGCCTGTGCGACTGGCTACAAGCTGCTGGTGCAGTTCGCTCAGATAAGCCAGGGATTCCTGAACCTCAGTGAACGCTGTTTCGTTATCCTGGAGTACCTCTTCATAGCGGCGGCTTTCTTCCCGGACAAGATCCCGGATATCTGCTGAGCGGGTGCTCAGGGGGTTGTCTTTAGTCAGGGAGATCTGCATGGCGGTGTACTGTTCCGGTTTGATGCCATGCTTGGATGGAATACCGATTCGAAAACGGGCCGGATTAAGGACCTCATCTGTGGTTTGTTCTGCCGTTGTCAGTTTGTACAGATGATGGTGAAAGGCTTCACGGGTGCTGACTTCGTTTTTTAATAGCTGTTGATGCAGTTGAAGTGCCTTGGTTGTTTGCTCTTCCAGGCGTCTGGCTTCTTCGAGCAGAGGCTCGGCACTTTGTGCATAAAACTGGGTAGCACTCATAACGGCTGCATTTGCGCTGTTTGCCAGCATGACCATACCGGTTGTTAGCAGCGCGATCAGCAACAGAGTGCGTATTAAAGAAAACAGTGTACTCATGGGGGCCTCGTTGTACTTTCCCTTGCAGATCCGTGCAGGGCGGCATCCTGCCGGTGCTGCAGCTTTATTAGCTGGGGTACAGTTCAGTTTTAATTGGTTTCTTTGAAGGCTTTTATTTAAGCACAGCGCCAATATGCCCGTGTTAGCCTTTTGTAAAAGCTATGTAGGGAAGTGCAACCAGAACAGGTTTAATGGATAAGAACAAAAAAGCCCTTGCTTATGTGGAGGTAAGCAAGGGCCTGTTTTGCGTTATTGAATGAGCTTGCAGGTCAGGGGCTGATCAGCGACCGGTTTTGATATCACTCCACAGGCGGTTACGCACTTTCAGCACAGACATTGACGGTTTGTCCGTCATATAGAGCTTGGCTTTGGTGGCATCGTCCGGGTAGATAGCACCATCGCTGACAATTTCTGTATCGACCAGTTTGGTGGCGTCTTTATTTGGGTTGGCGTACCAGACATAGTCCGTGATCTCGGCGATAATCTCCGGGCGCAGCAGGAAGTTAATAAACTTGTGCGCGTTTTCTGAGTTCTTGGCGTCAGCCGGAATCAGCAGCATATCAAACCAGATCTCGGTGCCTTCTTTCGGGATGGTGTACATCACTTCCACGCCGTTACCGGCTTCTTCGGCACGGGCCGCAGCCTGGAAGACGTCACCGGAGTAACCCACGGCAACACAGCTGTCGCCATTTGCCAGATCGTTAACATACTGCGATGAGGTGAACTGTTTCACGTATGGGCGAACAGAGGTCAGCAGCTTCGCGGCTGGTGCGTTCATCTTATAATCAGAACGTTTATTGCTGGTTGGGTTTTCACCCAGATAGTTCAGGGCAAAAGGAATCATCTCATCCGCTGAATCCAGGAAAGTAACGCCACATTCCTGCAGTTTTTTGATGTTTTCAGGCTTAAAGACCAGATCCCAGCTATTTACCGGGGCGTCTTCACCCAGAACTTTTTTGACCATTTCCGGGTTGTAACCGATGCCGGTTGTCCCCCAAAGATAAGGAACACCATACTGGTTGCCGGGGTCTTTTTTGCTCAGGGTGGCCATCAGATCCTGATCAAGGTGTTTCAGGTTACTCAGCTGATCTTTATTCAGCTTCATAAAAATACCGGC
>JBLWVL010000050.1:0-19578 GCA_048268485.1 Oceanospirillum sp. | reverse complement strand
TCGGGATGTCAGAAGAGTCTGAGCCCGAAATAACAGAAGAATCTGAGCCCGAGGTGACAGAAGAGTCTGAGTCCGAGGTGACAGAAGAATCTGAGTCCGGGATGACAGAAGAATCTGAGCAGATATTGGCGGATAGGTCCGATAACGACTTAGGTATTCCTGAGCAGGAAGAACTTGATCTGACCGGTGAGAATGATCTCTTCCTCTTTGGTGAAAGTGAGAGCCAGAGCCTGCTGGATGCGCTGGATAACGGTGTGGAACCTGCTGCGGCAGATCAGGGCTGGTATGGCGAGATTGAAGCGGATCAAAGTCATGGCGATACCGAGAGCTTTGGTGACCTTGATGTTGATAGCACGGTCGATGAAACAGGCTATCTGTCAGAGGATGATCAGCCCTGTGAGTGGTAAAACACTCATGATGTAAAAAGTGGCATGGGATGAGCGCATCCCATGCTTTTTTTTGTTCTTTAATTGTGTCGCTGCTGAGGCAGTTTTAAATTTGGGGTTTGGGATGCGAGTCAGTAAGCTTTTGTTAATGACGGGAATGGTATTAGCACCGGGGCTGGTATCAGCTCAGGAAGGCGTCTACATCGGTGGTTTTTATGAAGCGGTGTCCACAGACAGTAAAAAGAAAACAGATGCGGACTTTGATTACATCGATGACGGGCAGGGCCCTGGGCTTGAGCTTGGCGTTTTTTTTACACCTAGCTGGGGCGCGCGCCTTGAGTGGAGTCAGCAGGATTATGATCGTGCGTCTCCACTGGCATCCGGTGGTGACGAACGCCGCTTAGGTCTTGATCTGATGTATCGCTTCACAGAAAAAAACCATGCCTATGTGTTTGCAGGTTTTAAGAGTGTGACGCCAGGGGTTGGGCATTCAGTTGTTAACGCCGGTCTTGGCGGAAGTTTGCCTCTGACATCCCGTTGGTCACTATTTGCTGAAGGCGCTGCTTATCAGGGGATGAAGGAAAACTTTACCGACCTGGGTGTTAAGACAGGGGTGCGCTATCAATTTTATACCAGTGACCAGGACTTCCTGTCCCCCCACAAGCCGGTGCGAACGGTGGTTACATCTGTTCCTGAATCGGATCTGGATCGGGATGGAGTGATCGATCGGCTGGATCTGTGTCCGGGAACGCCTATCAAATACCTGGTGAATGAAGATGGCTGCACGATAGCAGAGCAGTTTGTGGTATCGATGCAACTGAATATTCTTTTCCCGAACGACTCGGCGGAACTGGATCAGAGTTATTATCCTGAGATCAGGAAGGTTGCAGACTTTATGGCAAGCAACCCTGGTACAGCCGTAGAGATTGGTGGACATACATCGGCTCCGGCGAGTTACGAATATAATCTGGCATTGTCCCAAGCCCGGGCGAAAGCAGTGAGTGAGGTATTGATTGAAGAGTTTAAGGTTGATCCACAACGGGTACGAAGTAAAGGTTATGGTGAGTCCCGCTTGTTAGATCCGGCCGATAATGAAGCAGCCCATAGCAAAAACCGGCGTATAGAAGCGGTTATTTATGCAATTGAGATGCAAAAACTAACACGCTGACCGGTGCGGCTTTAACGCTTTTTTATTGATTCCGGGGGGACATCTCCCGGTTTTTTTTGTTAGGCAAAGCTTATACCACCCCGAATTTAGCTATCTTTTTTTATAGCTCTTCTCTCGAAGCGGTCTGTGTTATTGGAAGCAAAAACAAATTTATCTTTGCCGGACCGTTTCGCTTCATACATCGCCCGATCTGCCATTTGAACCAGTCGGTTTCCTGATGATGCTTCATGGTCAGGATACAGAGCGACACCCAGGCTACAGGACAGTTTGGTTATGTGGTGACCTTCCAGTTCATATGGGCTATGGAGGCGGGTCAGAATATGCTCAGCAACCAGGGTTGCCGCATGAACATCTGTCAGATGTTCGATCAGCAGGGCAAATTCATCGCCACCCATTCTGGCACAGGTATCAGACTCCCTGACCACAGCCTGCAGGCGCTTTGCCACCTCTACTAGCAGTGCATCACCAATATGGTGACCACACTGATCGTTAACCTCTTTGAAGCCGTCCAGGTCAAGAAACATGACGGCAAAACGGTCGGGACTGCGTTTTGCACTCACCAGCGCATGATTGAGACGATCATAGAACAGTGAGCGATTTGCCAGATTCGTTAACTGATCATAGTGAGCCATATGCTCCAGCTGTAATAGTGCACGTTTTGCATCGGATATATCCTGCAGAATGCCACAGATTCGTATAGGGTTGCCGGATCTGTCCTGTTTAACAATGCGCCCTCTGTCGAGAACCCACACCCAGTATCCCAGCTGATGGCGTATTCTGTATTCTGACTGATAGTAATCTTGTTTGCCGGTCAGATGATAATTGAGCTGGAGCTTTACCGCTTCAAGATCATCCCGGTGAATCATAGACTCAAGCTTTGGCAGTGTCAGTGGCTCCAGCTCTTCTGTTTTAAAGCCGGCAATTTCGGCCCAGCGGTGATTGATAGCAATGTGTTCAGAAAGGCAGTCCCACTCCCAGGTCCCGGCATTTGTACCCCAGATAATATCATCCAACCTGGCCTTTTCGGCCTGAAGCTGAGATGCATGCAGACGTTTTCGATATAGCAGGTAGGCCATAGCCGCTGTTGCAAATAACAGAGAGATCAGGGCAATCGCCAATAGGGTATAGATAAAAAGATCTTTTGAGCGAAGATAACTCAGCTGTTTCTGAACCATCTCTTCCAGGCGATTCTGGTAATGCCAGAGGCTATCTTCTGCGGCTCTCAGGTCATTAATATCGGTAATAATTGAGAAAAGGTAGTTTTTCTGATTCTGTTCAAAGGGAACAGCAGAGACTTCGACGGTTCTGACCGAACCATCGGCCAGTTTGTGCCGGAAAATAAAGTAGTTACGGTTTTCCTGATGGGCTAACTTTCGTTCAGCGGCTACAGCTTCAGGAGATAAGGCATTAATTTCCTGAATATACATCTGCTGGAGTTTAGTTTTACTGTAACCGTAGTACTCAGAAGCAGCTTGGTTTGCCCGGAATATTTTACCGCTTTCAGGCTCAATGAGCAGCATAACGACGGCGTGTTTCTCGAACAGACTGTCAAAGGTATCAGCCCGTGAAAATGATGAAAAAAATACCAACAGCAACAGAAAAAAAACAATAATATAGCGCTTCAGTGAAACCATAGCTTTACCTCTGTTATTCTTGTCATCTGCGGAAACACACCAAAGCCTGACATCGCTACTGATCGTATTTCGGACAGAGATATCTGCTTTTTATTGGGCTGAGCATAAAAAATCTCGTATACCCGAGATTTATTCATTATTGATTACTTGAGGATGCTATGAAAGATATCGTCAATGACAACCAGTGGGTTTTGTCGCTTGCCTTTGTCTTCACCTGTCTCTTGTTGCGTTGGATAACCGTCAGATTTGTAAAGCGTGTTGTTAAGGATGAAGATAACCTTCACCGCCGCTGGACAAATACGATTACCAACATTACCAGTCTAGTCATTATTATTGGCTTGGTGATTATTTGGTTGAGTGAATTGCGTTTTGTTGCACTTTCCATTGCCGCTTTTGCCGTTGCACTGGTTGTGGGGACACGGGAGCAGATTCAATGTTTCTTAGGGGCTGTCTATATCGCCAGTAGCCGGGCATTCAGTATCGGTGACTGGATCAAGGTGGAGCATCATTATGGTGAGGTGGTGCGCAGTGACTGGCTGACAACCACGTTGCTGGAGGTTGATATCGAAGGGATGAGCTACGCTTACACTGGTCGTAGTTTGGTTATTCCGAATAATAAATTCAGTACCGGCGTGATTCAGAACCTTAATTTTATGCGCCGCTATGTGGCTCATAGTTTCAGCATTGTCAGGGAGGCGGATGCCATCAGTGTTCGGGATGCCCGGCTCTATCTGGAAGATCTGGTCAGAGAATATTGCAGTCCATTTAAAGAAGTTGCCGACCGCTACAGTAGTTTGATTGAAAAACGTCTGGGAATAGCCCTAAGTGTTTCGGACCTGAATGTTCGTATCGCAACCAATGAAACGGCCCGAAATGTGTTTATTGTCACCATTTTTTGCCCCACACAGGAAGCAACCCGCATTGAAGAAGAGATCACAGAAGACTTTCTTGATTACTGGTACAGTATCACCCACAAATTAGATGCCTTTTATGGCCCGGACCTGCAGCTGGATGACGTACCGGAAGTGGTGGTTAGTGAAAGTCATACAGCCCGGCATGTTCGACCGAAAAAAAGTTGATAAGGCAATAAGTTAGCGCATAAAACCCCGCTACAGCACATGAATATGTGCAATACCGTATTCAACATTTAGTGTACAATATCAGGCTCGGATTTATGCCTAATCAGGCAGTGTTTTGAATCGGGTTAAGCCCGCAATTTTCACAAAGCAGACTGGTTTATATGAGTTATCAGGTACTGGCCCGTAAATGGCGTCCTAAAAATTTCCATGAGCTTGTTGGGCAGGATCATGTGCGTAAAGCGCTGGTTAGCGCCCTTGATAACGACCGTTTGCATCACGCTTATCTGTTTACCGGAACCCGTGGCGTAGGCAAGACGACCATCGCGCGGATTATCGCCAAATGTCTGAATTGTGAAACGGGTGTCACATCCCGCCCTTGCGGTGAATGCAGCAGCTGCCGCGAGATTGACGAAGGGCGCTTTGTTGACCTGATTGAGGTTGATGCAGCATCCCGAACCAAGGTCGAAGATACGCGCGAACTGCTGGATAACGTCCAGTATGCACCGTCCCGTGGCCGCTACAAGGTGTACCTGATTGATGAGGTACACATGCTCTCCACCCATAGTTTTAATGCCTTGCTTAAAACTCTGGAAGAGCCACCACCTCACGTTAAGTTTCTGCTGGCCACCACAGATCCTCAAAAACTACCGGTGACAGTTTTGTCCCGCTGTTTACAGTTTAATCTGAAAAACATGCCGCCGGAGCGGGTAGTCGAGCACCTGAGCAACGTATTGACTCAGGAGCAGATTCCATTTGAAGATGCAGCGCTTTGGCAGTTGGGGCGTGCTGCCGATGGCAGTATGCGGGATGCGCTGAGCCTGACGGATCAGGCGATCGCATACGGTCAGGGTAACATTGAGGCCGCTCAGGTCAGCGAAATGCTGGGACTGGTCGATCAGCGCCATGTTGGTGCTTTGATTGATCATCTGGTGAATCGTGATGCCAGGGCGCTTCTGGCAGAAGTGGTTCGCTTGTCTGAACAGGCCGCTGATTTTGAAACCATCCTTTCGGATATGGCGCTCTATCTGCACCGTATGGCTGTGGCGCAGGTACTGCCGGATGCCGTAGATAACGCACTGGGTGATCGTGAGCAGGTTTTAACCCAGGCTGCCCGCCTGACCGCAGAAGATGTGCAGCTTTATTATCAGATTGCAATTAAGAGTCAGGAAGATCTGCCATTGGCTCCTGATGCCCGTACCGGTTTTGAGATGGCTTTGATCCGCATGATCGCCTTCGCTCCGCAGGGGGTACCCAGTGAAGGGGGGAATCCTCTGCCAAATCAAACGGCACCTATGCCGGAGCAGGCTTCATCCGGGACAGGGCAGGCCGCTCCAGCCCCTTCTGCTGAAGCCGGGATAGCTCCGTCCGGTTATGATGATCGCTCTAAAAAAAAAGAGCTAGCGGACTCATCTCCGGCTGATCAACCGCAAAACGCTCCTGAACCCCTGCCAATGACTCAAGGGGTTTATGGTACACCGGAAGACAACACATCGAATCCTAATAGCTCTGTTCCTGAGCCCCAGTTGGTGAAGTTTACACCTCCTGCTGCTGGCGTGCAGAAACCGACAGACCCGGTCTCACAGTCACCTGCTCCCGGGATCCCTGTTGAGGACAGCCCTCAGGGTGCTGAGCCTCAGGAAGCCGGGTCAAGGGTGCAAAGTGCCAGGGCTTCTCTCGGAAGTGGACTGAGAACGGTTCAGTTTCCATCAGCCAGCGCAGATAAAATCAGTCAGGCCTCAAAAAACTCCACGATACCAAACCAAGAGGCGAACGCTGACCATCTTACGCCGCACAGCAGAGCGAATACAGATACCGGCCCCGTGCCCGAAAAGACACCGGCGGCAGGGAATGATATTCCACCCTGGGAACCGGTTCCGGCTGTTTCTGAGCCAAATCCGGTTGCTGAGCCGAATCTGGTGGTTGAACCAAATCCGGGCGCTGAGCCAAACCCGATAGTACAGGAACACCAAAGTCCTCCGGCGGATCAACCTGCTCAGATTCCGGCTCAGCCCTCCTCTGAGTATCAGAGCATGATGCCTGAGCCCATATCTGAGACTGTAAAACAGGCACCGGCCCTGCGTGATACAGCGTTACCTGAAGCCGCAGAAGCAGAGATCACACCTCTTGTTGGCCTCTGCCCTAAACAGCTGAATACCAACCAGGACTGGCTGCAGGCATTTGCTCATCTTCCCCTTAAAGGGCTTGATCGTTCATTGGCAAAAAATGCGGCACTAATGTCCCGTGAAGGCGATCATCTGAAGTTTGCCCTCAAAGCGGTAACCGAAAACTTTTTAACGCCAGAGCGGCAAGCCAGCTGGCAGGCAAGTATCCAAACACTGTTTAACGAAGCCCTGACCATTGAAATTAGTGCATTCAGCACAGATCTGGATACACCAGAGGATTATGAAGCGGCCCTGAAACAAAGGCGGCAGCACCAGGCTGAAGCTCTGTTTGTCCGTGACCCTGTCATTCAGGGGTTACAGCAGAGCTTTGATGCAACGGTTCTGAGCGATAGTGTGGAACCTTTGATCTAGACTGTAAGTCTGTTTCTTACGAATAAAGCTGAACCTGAGCGTGCAGAGCCGAAGAAAACAGATCGCTTTACTCATCCCATAGGAAGTAAAGCGGTGAATGACCAAGCGACTTGAGGATTAAATAATGTTTAAAGGCGGAATGGGTAACCTGATGAAGCAGGCGCAGGAGATGCAGGAAAAAATGCAAAAACTGCAGGAAGAAGCCGCTAATCATACCGTGACGGGTGAATCCGGTGCGGGTATGGTGAAAGTCACCATGAATGGCCGGCACGATGTTAGCGCCGTTTCCATTGATGATAGCCTGATGAGTGAAGATAAAGAGATGCTGGAAGATCTGCTTGCAGCAGCGGTAAATGATGCTGTACGCCGTGTAGAAACAAGTACCCAGGAAAAAATGGCCGAGCTGACCGGTGGTATGCAGATGCCTCCGGGGTTTAAAATGCCCTTTTGATCGGTGAAGGTTAACCTGAACAGATCAAGCTTAGAAAAGCCGCTGATCAGCGGCTTTTTACGTTGCCATTTTTATTTTTATAATTATCACTCTCTATCAGGCCGGTGCTTATTCCCATGTCCATGCATCAGCCTAAAAACGATAACCTGACACAAACGGTCTGATTAAGGATCTGCTATGGCTTTCAGCCCCTTGGTTGAAGAACTGATTACCGCCTTACGATGCTTGCCCGGTGTTGGGCCTAAATCGGCTCAGCGTATGGCATTACACCTTCTTGAGCGAGACCGGGAGGGAGGCTTTCATCTGGCAGAGATACTGGAGCGTGCTCTGGAGCATGTCGGACAATGCCAGGAGTGCCGAACCCTGACAGAAGAACCTATATGCAGTCTGTGCAGAAGTGAACGCCGTAATAGCGAACTGCTGTGTATCGTTGAGACACCGGCCGACCAGATCGCAATGGAGCAGGCCGGAGGCTTTGATGGCCGTTATTTTATATTAACCGGACACCTATCCCCCATTGATGGTATCGGCCCGGATGCACTGGGGCTTGATCAGCTGGAAGCCAAGGTTCGCCGGGATCTGGTTAAAGAGGTTATTCTGGCCACAAACCCTACGGTAGAAGGTGAGGCAACCGCCCACTATATCTCCGAAATGTTAGAGCACTTACCGGTAACCGTAACCCGTCTTGCCCATGGTATCCCTGTGGGCGGCGAGCTTGAATATATTGATGGTGGAACCCTGAGCCGAGCGATGGCTGGCCGGTTACCTATGGCGAAATAATGACCGAAGATACAATCGAATACCGTTTTATTGATTCTGACAGCCTCCTGAAAGAGCGCTGCACCCATTGGCTGACCTGCAGTGTTATTGCACTGGATACAGAGTTTATCCGTGTGGATACCTTCTATCCGAAGGCCGCCCTGATTCAGGTGCAGGACAATCAGGGCTGTTGGCTGATCGATCCTCTTACCATTTCAGACTGGGAACCTTTTAAGCAGGTGCTGGATGCTGAGCAAACCCTAAAAGTCCTGCATGCCTGCTCGGAAGATCTTGATGTTTTTACCAAACTGACCGGCACCTTGCCCAAGCCAATGATGGATACTCAGGTTGCACTGGCCTTTCTTGGGGAAACCCTGTCCGTTGGCTATCAGCGCATGGTAGAAAGCTGGCTGGAAATCTCCCTGCAAAAAGAGGAAACCCGGTCAGACTGGCTACAGCGGCCCCTGACCCAGAGCCAGTGCGCCTATGCCGCAGCCGATGTGTTTTATCTGTATCAGATCTGGCCCAAAATAGAGCAGAAATTACAGGAACAGAATCGTTTCGACTGGTGTCGTCAGGAGTGTGCGCAAATCATCCGCCAGGCTGAACAAGCACCGGATGATGAATTTTATTTTCTGCGGGTCAAGCAAGCCTGGAAATTAAACCAGGAGCAGCTAGCAGTACTTCAGGTCTTAGCGGCATGGCGGGAACAGGAGGTTCGGGAACGAAATATCCCCCGTGGTCGTCTGGTTTCCGATAACCTGTTGTGGCTGATCGCCCTGAAACTACCCGCCAATCGAATGGAGCTGTCCCGGATAGAAGGCATTCGCCACAGCACCATTAAAAAAGATGGCGACGATATTCTTGAGCTGGTGGATATCGCCCGAAACCGGGCTCAGGCCATGTGGCCCACTTCACTGCCATCTCCCATCGGCCACCCCTACCGGGACTGGTCAAAAGCGATGAAGAAGAAAGTGCGTCAGGTCGCAGAAGCGCATAACCTACCGCCGGAGCTTCTGGTCAGAAAACGCCAGATGGAACAAGTTCTCAACCGAGCAATACGGGGCGAACTCAACTTTATCCCTGAAGAGTGGAGGGGATGGCGGGAAGAACTGATTGGCCAGCCTCTGATTGACCTGCTGGATAAACTGCGTAGTTAGTTCGCCCCACACTGATCGCGCACCCACTTTATAACGATATAAAGAGAAAACAGTGAAAGTTATTTGCGAAGTATTTAAAAGTCCGCATAAAGATGAGATGTATCTTTACGTAGACAAAAAAGAAGGTCTGAAGCGCGTACCCAAAGAACTGTTGGAGATCTTTGGCAAGCCCAAATCAGTCATGACCATGCTTATCCGCGAAGATAAAGATCTTGCCCGGGTCAAATCTGAAGATGTGCTAAGAGAGATCCGCGAAAAAGGCTTTTATCTGCAAATGCCACCGAAAAAAGATGAATACCTGCTGGATCTGTATAAAGCACCCACGGAAGGTAAATACTGAAAATGAGCGAGACAGAACACTTCTGGCAACAGAAAAGCCTGGCGGAGATGACTCCTGATGAATGGGAGTCCCTGTGTGACGGCTGTGGTAAATGCTGTCTGCATAAGCTTATGGATGACGAAGGCGATGATACCGTTTACTACACAGAAGTGGCCTGCAAACAGTTAGATATTACCCAGTGCCGGTGCAACAACTACCCCGACCGAAAAGCACTGGTGCCTGACTGTATCGAACTCAGTATTGACGATGTAGACCAGTTTCACTGGCTACCTTCAACCTGCTCCTATCGTCTGATCAGTCAGGGCAAGCCACTGCCTCAATGGCATCACCTGATTACAGGTGACCCTAAAAGTATCCACAAAGCCCGACAGAGCATTAAAGGCCGGGCCATCAGCGAAAATGCCGTCCCCCTGGAAGATCTTGAATGGCACATTATCAACTGGGTGGAATAACACCCGGAAGTGATCATACTGTGACAAGGGTGCATAAGGGATAAGGAATGAACCCCGTCATGCACCATCCCTGCTTAAAACCACCGTAACGCATCTACCCCTCTGAGCCTTCATATTTAGTCTTAATGCCCCTAAAAAAAAGAATTGTTATCGTGTATTTTAATTAAAGGATTCGAAACAGAGCCTGCGACATAATTTGTTGCACCTTTGGGGGAGGCTCAAGCAGGACTGTTTTTAGGATAGTAAGCACATAAGGATATTGTTATGGATGACTTCTCACCGTCAGACCTTAAAACCATATTGCACTCCAAACGCGCTAATCTGTATTACTTAGAATACTGCCGCGTGATGCAAAAAGATGGCCGCGTGCTCTACCTCACCGAAGCCAGCAAAGAAAACCTCTATTTTAATATACCCATCGCTAATACCACGGTTTTGCTGCTTGGTAATGGCACGTCTATTACCCAGGCTGCTATGCGGATGCTGGCGCAGGCGGGTGTATTGGTCGGTTTTTGTGGCGGCGGTGGAACCCCTTTGTATATGGCTTGCGAAGTGGAATGGCTGACACCACAAAGTGAATACCGGCCAACCGAATATCTACAGGGTTGGATGCAGTTCTGGTTTGATGATGAAAAGCGACTCGCTGCCGCCAAGCACTTTCAGCAAGCTAGAATTGAGTACCTGCAAAATGTCTGGCAGAAAGACCGTGACCTGAAACTTGAGGGCTTTGCATTTGATGATAGCGCGATACAAAAAGCCCTAACCACCTTTTATACACGCACAGAAGCCGCGACAAAATCCTCAGAGTTGCTACTAACTGAAGCGCAGCTTACCAAGGTGCTTTATAAGTACGCGGCTAACAACACCCAACTAACGGATTTTACCCGCCAGCATCAATCCCAAGATAAAGCTAACGACTTTTTAAATCACGGCAACTATCTAGCCTATGGCCTGGCCGCCAGTTGTTTATGGGTGTTAGGCATTCCCCACGGTTTTGCCGTAATGCACGGAAAAACCCGCCGTGGTGCACTGGTGTTTGATGTAGCGGATCTGATTAAAGATGCCATCGTATTGCCCTGGGCATTCGTCTGCGCTAAAGAGCAAGCCACCGAACAAGAATTCCGCCAGCAGATCTTACAAGCCTTTACCGATCACAAAGCACTGGACTTTATGTTCGATACGGTTAAAGCCTTGGCGCTACAGGATATGGATAAGCAGGAGATAGAGGCACAACAGTTATGATGGTCACCTTTGTCTCTCAATGTGAGAAAAAAGCCCTGCCCAGAACCCGACGGGTTCTGGATGCCTTCGCCAACCGCATTGGTGATAACACCTGGCAAACCCTGATCACCGAAGATGGCCTGCTTACCGTCAAGAAAATGTTGCGCCAAACCGCCAGTAAAAGCACCGCCGTCAGCTGCCACTGGGTGCGCTCCCGCTCCCGCAGCCAACTTTTGTGGGTGGTGGGGAACAAGCGAAAATTTAATAGCGAAGGCATCGTGCCGGTGAATAGAACAGAACAGGATTTGCCCAGTGGTGATACGGCAGATAATTGGCGTTATTTACCACTTATTAAAACCTTTACTGGGCTGGCGGCCCTGCTGCATGACTGGGGCAAAGCTACCAAGCTGTTTCAGGATAAGCTGAACCCCCAATCAAAAAACAAATTCAAAGGTGATCCGCTGCGCCATGAGTGGATTTCTAGCTTGCTGTTGATGTCCCTGATTCGATCCGGTGAGAATCCTGGGCAGGATAAGAGTTGGCTGGCCCCGTTGATGGATAAACAGTTGGATGAAAGCCGGTTAAAGAGTGCTTTGTCTATGCAGGCAGAGCTTTCTCAGCCCTTTGCAGACTTACCGGATGCCGCCTGCTTGGTGCTTTGGTTAGTGTTGTCCCATCATCGGTTGCCGAAGGCGCATAAGGATGATTTGTCACATTTCTCTGAGCGAACCAACGAGACTCCCCAGCAGTTACTTGCCCGAATTAGTCGTAGTTGGGGTTATGAGAATTACTTTGATGACGATGAATTCCAAAAACGGCTACCGGATTGTTTTATTTTTCCACAGGGTCTGCTGAGTGAGTCACCTAAATGGTGTACCGAGCTGAGCCATCGCGCCCGCCAACTGAGCGAGCAGTTACCGTTATTTTATGCAGCAGTTAAGGATGGTAGCTGGCGCACAATAGCCCACCATGCCCGTCTTTGTCTTATGTTGGGTGATCACTATTACTCTTCACAGGATAACGATAAAACATGGGATTCCCCCGTTGAACTGTACGCTAATACGGGACTGGACCAGGATAACCAGCGGCAGCTCAAGCAGAAGCTCGATGAGCACCTGGTCAGAGTAGCCGATGCGGGTGTCGATGTTTGTCGCTTGTTGCCGGATTTTGAGACTGAACTGCCACCCGCTCAGGATATAGCTGAACTGGCCCCTAAAAAAGATCTGCCGCCGGAGCTGAAAAAACAGTTCGGCTGGCAGGATAAAGCAGTGAACACTCTCAAAGACTATCGAAAAGAGACTGAAGACAAAGTCAGCGGTTATTTTATCGTCAACATGGCCAGTACCGGACGAGGTAAAACATTGGCTAACGCCAAAATAATGCAGGCGCTTTCTGACGACCAACAAAGCTTGCGTTTTATTCTGGCATTGGGTCTTAGAACGCTAACCCTGCAAACCGGTGATGAGTATCGTGATCGCATTGGCTTGCAGGAGGATGAGCTGGCGGTATTGATCGGTTCAAAAGCGATTATGGAACTGCACAAAGGCGAAAAAGAGCTTCGGGCAAAAGAGGAACAAGACTCAGAAGAAGAAGGGCTGGGGTCGGAGTCAGCGGAATCGCTTTTAGAAGCAGATGAACAGATTGATTGGAATGAAAATGATGAATGTTGGCAGAACCTGCTGCCAGAAGAAGGTCTGACGACGGTATTAGAGAATCAAAAAGATCGAGCTCTGCTTTATGCACCGGTTTTGGCCTGCACCATCGACCATATCATGGGAGCGACTGAAACCACGCGCGGCGGTCGTTATATTTTACCTAGCTTACGTCTCATGTCATCGGATCTGGTGATTGATGAAATTGATGATTTTACCGGCGAAGACCTAGTGGCTATTGGTCGTTTGATCCACTTGGCTGGCATGCTCGGGCGTAAAGTGATGATCTCCTCGGCGACCATTCCGCCAGATCTGGCCCTGGCTTATTTTACCGCCTATCAAAAAGGCTGGTCGCTGTTTGCTGCCAGCCGTAATCAGAACAACCAGATTGCTGCAGGTTGGACAGACGAGTTTAAAACCAGTCTGGTAACGATCAATCAGGGTGAAAACGCGGTTCAGTATTATCAGAATGCCCATGAAGGCTTTGTTGCCAAACGTATCGCCAAACTGAAGTTGGAGCCGATAAAACGCCGCGCTGAGATTTTGCCTCTACCGGAAAAAGATGAAACGGATACCGTTGACAACCTGTTTTTCAGTACCGTACAGCAAGGCATTCTGAGCAAACACCAGCAGCATTTCACGGTTGATGAAAAAACCGGCTGCAACGTCTCATTTGGTGTTGTTCGCTGCGCCAACGTCAAGCCCTGTATTGAACTGACCGAATACCTGTTAGCAGCGGATTGGCCGGAAAATACTGAAGCACGGGTAATGGCCTACCACAGCCAGCAGGTACTGCTACTACGCCATGCCCAGGAGCAGCATTTAGATAAGGTGCTAAAACGTAAACATTCGGTTAATGACCTGAAAGAAGGCGCTTTTTATCAGCCGGAGATACGGCAGCATCTGGATACTTGCGGCACCAAAAATCTGATTTTTATTCTGGTAGCAACGCCTGTTGAAGAAGTGGGCCGTGACCATGATTTCGACTGGGCGGTAGTCGAACCATCCTCTTATCGATCCATTATTCAGCTGGCCGGACGGGTACGCCGCCACCGAGGTGCATCTGATACGGAACAGCCCAATATGGCCCTGCTGCAATATAACCTGAAAGGTTTTCGTAATCCGCAGGCTGATAATGTTTTTAGCAAACCAGGTTATGAACAAGGCAAATGGCAGTTAGAACCCTCAAAAAGTCTGATGGATGTACTGGATGTGAAGGCGATAACAAAAAGTGTGGATGCAATACCACGGATTAAAAAAGATTCAGCGCCACCTTCTAAGAAACTTGCGGCTCTAGAGCACTTTTCCATCAGCCGAACGCTGGGCAGTCACTACCTGACCGGAGAAGCTAAAAGTGGTGTGTCGAGAAGCCCGAAAACACTATGGGGCTACACCGATGATTACTGGTGGATGACCGCACTGCCCCAGCAGTTTAACCGTTTTCGCCACAGTGCTCCTAGTCTAAATCTGTATAGGGTATTGGATGAAAAATCCGGCCCAGTCTTTAAGATTTATGATCGCCGAAACAGGTGCTGGGTGCCAGTTGAGGGGGAATTAGGTATTCAGGATCAGCCGCTACCAGATCGTTTGCAGCAACGGCTTTGGCTGGTTCGGGATTATGAAACTCTGGTGGTCGAGCAGAGCAAAATAAGAGATGAAGACCCCGAGCGCACATCACAGCGGCTGGGTGAGTTAAGTTTAAGTTTTAATCGGGATGGCAACCGCTATCGATATAATGATCAGTTGGGGTTGGTAAAGGAGTAAGTATGGCAAAAATTAAATCTGAGTTTTTAAAAAATCTTAGCAAGCTTAAAAAGATGCGAGACCTTGATGTCAGTGATTTTGATGGGTTAAAGATTTTTTTGGAGAAAGGGGTTTCAGGTTTTTTTCCTGTAAATAAGGCTGAGTGTGATGCATTGCTACTGTTGAGCAGCTATCCGATTATTGAACGGCAGGGGGTATTTAAGGTCACTAATAGTTTGCTTTATCTTTGTAAAAATAAGCATCCGTCTATAAATGAGCTTTTTGATTCAATGGATTTATATGATGCTGATCGAGACCATTTTCTAAGTCTTATGGATAAATACAGCTTAGATGTTTTGGATTATTACAATCTTTTCAGAAATGAAAAAAGCCATGATGATTTATCTGATTTTAAATTGTCAACCGTTCGTGATTTTTGTTTTTCAGTGGCAGAAAAAAGTAAAGCAGGGACAGTTGTCAGTCATCCGGTAAAAATGACCGATCCTGCTTGTAAACAACCCCGAGTTTTTTTTGACGGCTCTGGTGATAAAGACGGATTTGTAAGAACCGGTAATGTAGATGTTGAGTTTGATATTCATATTAATGCTACGCAACTGGTTGTTTTCAAATTCTTATCTTTGCCATATAGAGGTAAAAATCTTTGGGAATGTATCAAAAATAAAGAAGTATCAGTCTTGTCAGAAATTTTCTCTCTTTGTGAAAAAGAAGCCAATGATTTAATAGAGATTTTTTCAGTATGCTTGGAACCTAATACGGAGCAGTCAGGTAGTAAAGTACGGCAAGTCTATTTTCCAATGTCAGAAGGTTACCATTTACTTTCTATTCTAAATCCGTCTGGACTGGTTTTTTCCCTTAAAAACAAAGTTGATTGGATTAACCATAATTCTCCCGAAAGTTATTTAGGTCGGAAGTCAAAAAATGACGGGAAAATATATCGATCGAGTTATCAGCAATTATTTAATCTTACAGTGACCCGGCATGGTGGCGACCATCCCAAAAATATTTCAGGGTTAAATAATAAATACCAAAGCTATTATCTTCTTCAGAGCTTGCCGCCGGAGCTGAGTGCAAAACATATCCGCCTCCCCCATCGTAATTTTTTTGACGATATACTCTATGTAAAACCCCTGCAGGAAACCTTTCAGGCTTTTCACCGGTTGATCAGTGCGGATCACAATAATATCAATATTCGCCAAGGGTTGGATTACCGGATTGAGGAGTATCTGGATCATCTGATCTTAAAAATGTGGCAGGTCCGAAAAGGATTCTCAGAGCAAACGTATAGTCGTCCAGAAGCTTTACCGAGCTACCAGAAACAGTGGTTATTCCCAGAGCATAAACAGAGCCGATCAGATAATGAGGCTTGGTTGAGTGAGCTGATTCGGGAAGCAAGCCGCCACTTTAATGCCAGCTACAAAAAGGTGCTGGGCAAGTCTGCACTGATACTGGGGGATGATCTTTATCAGCGAGTCATCCATATAATTGAACAGAACAAGGAGGCACTGTTATGAGTGTTCGCCGTCTTTTAGTGTTGCCGCACTTGAAGGTGCATAACGCAAACGCCCTTTCCAGTCCCTTTACCATCGGCTTTCCTGCTATGACCGCCTTTATGGGGTTTGTCCATGCTCTGCAACGTAAGCTGAATGCCAGTGGCTACCCATCATTGAAGTTCACCGGTACCGGTGTTATCAGCCATCAGTGCGACTTGCAAACTTATCAAGGGCCAGGGGACTTTGTGCACTCTATTATCGGTACGGCAAATCCTGTCGATAAAGACGGCAATCGCTCTGCCTTTATTGAAGAAGCGCGCTGTCATTTGGATATTTCTCTATTGATTGAGTATCAGGCCGATGAAAGCACCGAAGATGCATTCTTGCAGCCAGAGATCCCTGAGGTTATCAGCCAGCACCTGATGCGAATGAAAGTTGCTGGGGGCGACCTGCAGCACTTTAAAACGCCGGTTTTGTCGGTGGTTGATGACAGTGATGAACAGGCACAGAAAAAGCTGATGTGCTCTCTTATGCCGGGTTTTGCTCTGATTGAGCGCCGTGAATTGATGCAGCAAGAAATGGAACAAGGCAGTGATGCGCTGGATGCAATGCTGGAATATCTCACCGTTCATCACATCTGTACACAAGATGAAGATGGCAAAGTAGAGTGGAAAAGTCAGCGTAAGTTGGATAGCGAAGGTAATAAGCCTGGCTGGATTGTGCCTATAGCCACCGGTTTTCAGGGAATCAGTGAGCTGGGACAGGCGAAAAATCAACGTGATCCGGACACTCCGCATTGCTTTGCAGAAAGTGTGGTTACCCTAGGTGAATTTAGAATGGCGCACCGGATTATACGGTTGGATGAGGTGTTATGGCATTACCATACCGAATCAGACAAAAATCTTTACCGGTGCCAGCAGGTGCAGAACCTAACCGAAGAAATTGATAACGATGGCTTTCACTAAGCCGGATTAAGGAAGAAACGGAGAAACAGCATGGCTAAAGCAAAAGATATCGCATCTGTATTGGCATTTGAGAAAAAATTGGTACCGTCCGATGGTTATTTTTACGGCACCACCTGGACAAATAAAGCGGAATGTACCCCGTTGGTACTGCAGGAAAAATCGGTTCGAGGCACCATCTCTAACCGTTTGAAGGCAGCGATAAAGAATGATCCGGCCAAACTGGATGCAGAAGTTGAGAAACCTAATCTGCAAACCGTGGATGCCTGTGCGTTAGGCACGGAACAAGACACCCTAAAACACTACTTTACCCTGAAAATTTTGGGTGGTGTTGAAACACCATCCGCCTGTAATAATGCCGCTTTTAAAGCCAGTTACCAGCAAGCGGCCAAAGATTATATCGAAAAAGAGGGCTTTAAAGAGCTGGCCCATCGTTATGCGGTCAATATCGCCAATGCCCGTTTTTTATGGCGTAATCGCGTCGGTGTTGAACAGATTGAGGTACAGGTTAATGTCCTGAATAAAGGGCAGGAAACCAGCTGGGTCTTTGATGCGACCCAGTACAGCACTCGTCACTTTGACTATAAAGATGCCCAGATCAGTCAGCTGAGTGAGAAAATTGCCCATGCTCTGTCCACAGCAGATGGTTGTCTAATGCTGGAAATTACCACCTATGCTCAACTGGGTAAGGCTCAGGAAGTTTACCCATCAGAAGAGCTGGTGCTGGACAAAGGCAAAAGCAAAAAGAGCAAGGTGCTGTACCAGGTAAAAGGTCATGCGGCGATGCATTCACAGAAAATTGGCAATGCGTTACGTTCGATTGACACCTGGTATCCTGCTTTTGAAGATGAACAAACCACCGCTGGGCCGATTGCCATTGAACCCTATGGTGCAGTGACTAATTTAGGCACGGCATTTCGCACACCAAAAGAGAAGCAGGATTTTTATACCCATTTTGACAAATGGGCTAGAGGCGAATCACTGCCAAGAATAGAAGATGAACATTACGTGATGGCAGTGTTGGTGCGCGGTGGTGTCTTCGGCGAGAGTGATAAGTAGGAACTCAATATGAACTACTATCAAGATATCACCCTGCTACCGGATGCGGATATTGCACTGGGCTTTCTCTGGCAGAAAATTTACCAGCAAGTACATATCGCCTTGGTGGAACAGAAGGTGGATGCACAGCATAGCGCCATAGCCGTCAGTTTTCCGGGTTATGGCGGTAAAGGCTTTCCCTTGGGTAATAAACTGAGGGTGCTGGCTAAAGAGAAAGAACAGTTGGAAAAACTCAATCTGGCGGGCTTTCTGAGTCGGTTTGAGGATTATACGCATCTTAAATCAATACAGCCTGCACCAGAGGGCGCACCCCTTGTTGCGTTTGTGCGCAAGAATACAAAAGGACAGTCCCGTATTGAAACAGATATGCAGTCTAAAGCGGAGCTTTGGGCAAAAAAATCAGGGCAAAGTGTTGCAGACTGCCTGAAACAGCTTGAAAAAACCAAGCCAAAGGCAGAATCAAAAGCCCCTTTTATTTGGATGGAAAGCCAGGAAACCAAAGTGAGCAATCCCGAGAGAGCCGCTAGGTTTCCGCTATTTATTGAACGAATAAAGGTCAGTAACACACAGGAGGGGCTTTTTAACTGCTACGGCTTAAGTGCTTTAAGCGGGGATCAAGCCTCCACTGTTCCTGACTTTTAACCAAAAAAAGTGCTCTTTAAAAATAGGTAATAAAAACAAATAGTTACAACACGGCTAAAAATAAAGGTATTTATTGGTATTTTTATCTAAGTCTTTGTTGTAACTATTTTTTATGATAATTTTTTACTGTTCACCGCCACGCAGGCGGCTTAGAAAGATCTCAGAAACGCGATTCATCCATTGTTTTTGTTCACCGCCACGCAGGCGGCTTAGAAATTGTCGCGTCAAACAGAGCTTTCAGCAGGTTAGTTCACCGCCACGCAGGCGGCTTAGAAATTCGCCGTATTCATTGATGCAGGCAATGCATCGTTCACCGCCACGCAGGCGGCTTAGAAACGTTACCTGCGTATTGGCGAACTCATGACAACGTTCACCGCCACGCAGGCGGCTTAGAAAATACCTTCAAAAATCGGAGTTACTGCCGGATCGTTCACCGCCACGCAGGCGGCTTAGAAATCAATAGCCGCCATTCTGGTTAGCAGTTGCTGGTTCACCGCCACGCAGGCGGCTTAGAAAACAACAGGGGACTGTACAGGAGTTGGCAGTGTGTTCACCGCCACGCAGGCGGCTTAGAAAAGCTAGGGCGATCATTGCCGCAAATACAAATAGTTCACCGCCACGCAGGCGGCTTAGAAATACTGGCGAACTCATGACAATCAAAACCCATCGTTCACCGCCACGCAGGCGGCTTAGAAATGAGACTTTTACGCTGTCAATGGATTCTTTGGGTTCACCGCCACGCAGGCGGCTTAGAAATCGGGGGCCTTGATACCAAGGCCGGCCTTGGTGGTCACCGCCACCCAGGGGGGTTTGGAAAGCCTCGAT
>JBLWVL010000049.1:0-20655 GCA_048268485.1 Oceanospirillum sp. | reverse complement strand
CGAGGCCAAGCCTGCAGGGTGTTCTGGTTAACCTATTGAAAGCAAAAGAAAAGCCCGGCACCTTACGGATGACGGGCTTTCGGGCATACAAGCATTCAAATCAGTCAAGATCCCGGTCGCTGTAACCGATCAGATAAAGAATCGCATCCAGACCAAGATTAGATAGCGAGTGCTTAGCGCTTTCTTTCACAATGGGCTTCGCACGGAATGCGATACCCAGCCCGGCTGTTCCCAGCATAGGCAGGTCATTGGCACCATCGCCCACCGCAATTGTCTGTTCCAGACGCACACCTTCATCCGCAGCGATCTGCTTTAACAGCTCTTTCTTGCGCTCACCATCCACAACCACACCGGTGACGTTGCCCGTCACCTTTCCATCCCTGATCTCCAGGGCATTGGCATGAACGTAATCAATACCCAGCTTCTTCTGCAGGTATTCACCAAAGTAGGTGAAGCCCCCGGACAAAATTGCAGTGGTGTAACCCAGTGCATTGAGGGTAGAGATCAGCTTCTCTGCCCCTTCAGTAATTTTAAGGTTTTCAGCGATCCCCTGAAGAACACTCTCATCAAGACCTTTCAGCAATGCAACCCGACGCTTAAAGCTCTCCGTAAAATCGATTTCACCCCGCATTGCACTTTCGGTGATTTCAGAAACCTGCTCACCAACGCCTGCAGCTTTGGCCAGTTCATCAATAACCTCTGCTTCAATCAGCGTTGAGTCCATATCAAAAACTACCAAGCGGCGATTACGACGGAAAACGTTGTCTTCCTGGAAAGAGATATCCACTGCCAGCTCATTGGCCAGACTCAGAAACTGTTCGCGAATCTTTGCCGGATCGTCAGGATCACCCCGAACAGAGAACTCAACACAGGCACGACTTTGCTCTGAAAGCTGTCGCAGCGGAATACGTCCGGACAAGCGATTAATCCGATCAATATTCAGTTCATTCTCTGCCACCACACCGGTAACCCGGGCAATATGCTCCGCCGTTATCTGTCGCGCCAGCAGGGTGACAATAAAGCGGTTTTTGCCCTGCCCATCAACCCAGTGGCCATAACTATCTTCTGCCACAGGTGTAAAACGGATATTCACCCCTAACTCATGGGCTTTAAATAAAACATCCCGCAGTACAGGTGAGGACTCAGCTTCCTCAGGTATATGCACCAGCACACCCAGAGATAAGGTGTCATGGATAACGGCCTGACCGATATCCAGAATATTGACACCATAGCCTGCCAGGATATTGGTAATAGAAGAGGTTAACCCCGGCTTATCGACGCCAGAGATATTGATAAGAATGATTTCTTTCATGAAGCTGCCCGTGGGAGTCCTGAAGCTTAAAAAATGTAAAACCAAGTATATCAGAGCCTGATTAGACGAGATATTTAACCGACAAAAAAGGGTGGCCGAAGCCACCCTTTTTATTTAAATACTGACAATTTTTATTTAAATACTGACAATCTATTCAGAATGCTTATAAAGATGCACATCCCGCTGAGGAAAAGGAATAGAAATTCCCTTCTCATCAAAAGTCAGCTTAATTTTCTCTGTCAGATCAAATTTTGTCGGCCAGTAATCTGCAGAATCAACCCAGACCCGTACCGTAAAGTTTACTGAGCTATCAGCCAGTTCGCTGACCGCAACCATAGGTTCCGGGTCCTTCATACCACGGGGTTCTGCCGCAATAATCTCATTCAGGGTTTCTTTTACCAGACGGATATCATCATCGTAACCAACACCCACCAGCAGATCGAGGCGACGGGTAGGCTGAGCCGAGTAGTTCGTCAGGTTACCATTAACCAGGGAGGCATTAGGCACCACGATCAGTTTATTATCCGGCGTTATCAACCGGGTATTGAGCATCGCAATACGATCGACGCTACCGGATACACCGGCACCCTCAACGAAATCGCCTTTCTTAAACGGGCGTTGGGATACCAGCAGAATACCTGCCGCCAGATTTTCCATAGAACCTTTAAGAGCAAGACCTACCGCCAGGCCGGCAGCACCCAGAGCAGCAATCAGCGACGTTGTATCGACACCCAGTTCACTGAGCACCGAAATAAACAGAATAATCAGCAATACGGCATGAGCAATCTGACCGATAAAGCTGGCCGCTGCCTCGTCCATATTCTTTCTTTTCAGCAAAGAAACCAACAGGTTTCTGATTCTCTTAGTGACCCACAGACCAATAACCAGCAGAAGTAGAGCAGGCCAGATCATACCAGCCCACTGCAGCGCAATATCGGTCCAATCGTTTAGCTGAGCATTTGTTAAATCCATCAGATGATCCTTCTGTTATTTAAGACTAGATTGATGAGCAGCTTCAATAATGCCCGTAGTGGAATAGCCGTCCTCAAAGTTAAGCACCCTGACCTCACCGCCTGAAGCAAGAACAGTATCGGCCCCAACGATCTCTTCCAGTTGATAATCCCCACCCTTCACCAGTACATCAGGTTGAAGCGCATTAATAATACGTGCCGGAGTATCTTCTTCGAAAGCAACCACCCAATCCACCGATGCCAGACCACCCAGTACGTGCATACGGTGCTCAAGGTCATTGATGGGACGGGAAGGCCCTTTCAGGCGGGATACAGACGCATCTGAATTAACAGCTACTATAAGCTTATCACCTAATTTTCGGGCCGCATTCAGATAACTGACATGCCCTGGGTGCAAAATATCGAAACAGCCATTGGTAAAGACTATTTTCTCGCCTCTGTGGCGTGCTGTTGCCAGAGCCTGTATCAGCGTTGTTTCATCAAGTACCTTCTGCTGATCCAGTCCCGAGTGATTCATCAGCTCTGCATTTAACTCCGCTAAAGAAACAGTATCCGTACCCAGCTTAGAGACCGCAATACCAGCGGCAATATTCGCTATCTCCACCGACTGCTCCAGACTGAGACCTCCGGCCATACCTGCAGCCAGGGTTGCGATAACCGTATCCCCGGCTCCGGTCACATCAAAGACCGCCTTTGCATTAGCTGCAAAATACACCGGATCTTTATTGGCCTGGAAAAGAGTCATCCCCCTTTCACTACGGGTCAGCAGCAAAGCCTCCAGCTCCAGCTCATGTAACATCGCTACCGCTTTCTGGACAACCGCTTCTTCACTGACGCAGCGACCCACAACAGCCTCAAACTCCGACATATTGGGTGTCAAAAGCGTGGCTCCGCAGTAGCGACTAAAATCCACTCCTTTAGGATCGACTAAAACAGGAATATTTTTTTGACTAAATAACGTAATTAAAGACCGGATATCAGCCAAAGATCCCTTCGCATAATCCGACAGCACCACAACCGAAGCGCCAGTCGCCTTCGCCATAACAGCTTCGCTAAGGATCGCCGCATCAGAAACGCTGAAAGGTTCCTCCTGATCCAGACGCAGCAGTTGCTGATGGCGGCTCATAATACGCAGTTTTGTAATCGTTGGCTTATCAGAAGACCGGACAAAACAAGCCTCAACGCCGCTCTCTCCAAGCAGAGCCGACAGTTCATCACTCTCCGGGTCGCAGCCCACGATACCGGCAACTTCCGCAGGAACTCTCAGCGCCGAAAGGTTCAGCCCCACATTAGCCGCACCGCCAGCCCGACTATCATTGGACTGCACCTTCACAATGGGAACCGGTGCCTCTGGAGAGATACGTTCCGTCGAGCCATACCAGTACTTATCAAGCATTACATCGCCCACAACAAGCACTTTATTCTGATGAGATTCAAAAAGGTTCATAACAGGATCGACTCGTATCGCAACGTTAAAACAGGTTCGGTAACAGCATGAATCACAAGCTTAATAACCTCGGATCTCATGATAAATATTGGTCAGGATATTCAGAAAAAGGTTTTTAATCTTGAACAGCAGCTTGGTCAGTTTTGACCAGGCCGGTGCCTTCCCTTCATGCCGATTACCGATCTCAGAGTTTTCATCTGTCGGATCAACAGGAGCAACAGGGCGGGGAGACAAACCAAACAGAGGCACCCGATGCAGGTTCTGGTGCCGGAGAAAGACATCAACCGGATAAACAAACTCATCACTGCTCTTTAAAAATGCCTTCGCGGCCCGGGGTGAAACAGCATAACAGGTAGTGCGTTGTGGAATTTTCAGAAACTTCACCAGCTCAAAGCCGTCTCGCTCAAACACTGTCTTCTGCAACCTGGGTCCATTATCTTCCAGGCGGATAAAAGGGTAGCGCGGCATCAGAGACTCAACCTGAGCCAGAACATCGTGTATGCAGTCACGAAGTATAAAGTCATCCTCAAGCACGATGATAGGCTCATCCAGCTCAACACACTTCTCCCATGCAAGGTAATGACTGGCGTAACAGCCTCCCTCCCCCGGCTTTGAAGGGCGACCATGGCGTACCAGAAACTTATTGGGTTTGAATCTCTTCAGTAGTGGATGAGCGCCTTCCTTACCATCCACACCATCAATAAACTCAAAAGCCAGATCATGCTCAGCCATCAGCTTGCTAACAGCATCCCTACGATCTGTGGAACGCAACATACTTAATACAAAAATTTTCACCGTACTAGTTCCATTCCAAGAATTGCTTGATATGACCACCCACCATGGCCGGCTCGGTTTCTGCCAGGGTTTTCCCATCCAGAATATGACGGTACAACGTAAGGTAACGCTCCGTCATCACCTCAGCATTAAAATGATCCCTTGCATAAACATGGCAGGCCTCCCGGGAAAAACGCTCCGTATCCTGCAGTAAAACCGCCATATCATCAGAGTTTGTAACCAAAGCCCCGAACTCAGGTTTGATCAGCTCAGGCAAAGAACCATGCGGACTTCCGAACACAGGGCAGCCAAAATACAGGCTTTCAATAATAGCCAGGCCAAAAGGCTCATCCCAACGCACCGGAAAAACCAAACCTTTTGAACGATTCAGCACCACCGCTTTTTCGCGATCATTTACCATGCCATGGAAGTGAATACGTGGGCTCAGAGTAAAACGAAACCCCATACGGAAGTTCAGCCGCCGCCCCCCCAGCACTTCAAGTGTCTCCGATCTGGTCTTCAGTACCGAGCGGATTGCGCCTTTAACATTCTTGATACGCCAGGCAGCATTCCCCAGAAAGTGGAAGGTATCTCTGGGGTGGTTCAGTTCAGGGGTGGGATATTCAGACCAATCCAGGCCATTATGGACAAAGCACTCAGAGCCATGCCTCTCGGCATGGCGGCGGGAGACAAATACAGTATTTTTTGGCAACGGATAGCGATTGAAATTGCCATGTTGTGTATATAAAAAAGGCTTGCTGGGCTTAACCTCCAGCTCACCGTTCAGGTGCACAATATCCACATCATCCGGCACCTGATCGTCAATCGGCAAAGAGCGATCCAGGGGAATCACGTCAGCAAAATCACAGCGTGAACCTTCCGGAGCCAGAAACACAACTTTATTTCCCTTTTTAACCAGTGTCTTGCCCAGCCCCCAAACGACACGATTAATACCACCGTACTCTTTTGGCGGCAGTTCACTGGTCACATGAATTAGAATTTTCATCACAATGCCTGAGCCTGTTGAGAGAGTTTGAAATATTTTTGCAGCACCATCAGAAAGATCAGTCGCTCCATTTCTCGCTCCCGGAAACGTTTCACATAGGCGTTAGCATTCGCCACAATCGCCTTAGCTTTCTCAGGGTGCGCCAGAAAATAGCGAAGCTTCTCTTCCAGATCGGAATAGTCCGGCTTAATACAGATATAGTGAAAGTCTGGTATCAGACGTCCCTCCATAAACCAGGTTTCGTAATGCGGCTCCGGCATTACCGCCACTGAATTTGTGGCCATCACCCATTTGAGATTGGACGCAACATCATAACCTTCAAGACTGACAATAAACTTATACTGCATCTGCTCCTGAGGCGACAGAAAAGGCTTATAGAGATTACTTCCCTGATACCCGGCCTCAACAGAGCCAACATCACACATCGGATGATCAGAGAATTTATCCAGGAATAATTTTCTGTGGGGCTGTGGAGCATTGCCGCGCCAGACCGCTAAATCCTGCTTTTCTTCATATGAGTAAGGATCATCAAAAAAACGGAAATGCCGGTGACTATTAATCTTCAGCAGCACCGAGTTTTGATTGTCATCACCGATCGGCCTGCTTTTAACAAAGCACGGTTTATCAGGCACATGGGTAATATCGCCAAAAAGATAGCTAAAGCCTAAATGCCGGTCAAAATTAGCCAAATGGCGCTTCATATCGTAGTAGTAAGCACTACCCTTACCGCGTTTAAACGTACCAATCTCAGCATCAAAATCGGAATGAAAAGGAGCATCTATTTTTATATAGTAATTCACCCTATCCATCACATACTGCTTCTCTTTTTCAGAGAGACGGGCAAACTCCTGTTCAATATTGATCGGGAATTTTGACCGGAACCAGGACTCCCAGATCGCACTCAGGAAAAAAAACACCTTAGGCCTTTTCATATAACTCTCTATTAATCCTTACCGAAAATATCACGACTGAATACCCGTGAACTGACATCTTCAAGTTCATCAGAGATACGATTAGCCAAAATAACAGAAGACCTTTCTTTAAAGCGGTTCAGGTTATTATCAACTTCTACACCCATAAACTGAGCATCGCTGATGGTGGGCTCATAAATAACCAACTCACACCCGGCATCAATAAGGTGCCTGATAACATCAATAATAGCGGATGCCCTGAAGTTATCTGAGCCAGACTTCATAACCAGACGGTAGACACCAATAATGCCGTCAGAGCGTTCAATCAGAAGGTTACTGATAAACTTTTTCCGCGTTTCATTGGCATCCACAATCGCTTTAATAAGATTGCTGGGTACCGAATCATAGTTCGCCAGCAACTGCTTAGTGTCTTTAGGCAGGCAGTAGCCGCCATAGCCAAATGAAGGATTGTTATAATGGGCACCGATTCTGGGGTCTAAGCCAACGCCCTGAATGATCTGCCGGGAGTCCAGCTGATGTACCGCCGCATAGGTATCCAGTTCGTTAAAGTAGGCAACGCGCATGGCAAGATAAGTATTGGAAAATAACTTGATAGCCTCAGCTTCTGTAGAGCCTGTATATAAAGTTTCCACATCCGGTTTATTGGAGCAGGCACATAATATTTCAGCAAACTGATGAGCCCGCTCCGTATCTGCACCAACAATAATCCGTGACGGATATAAATTGTCATACAGAGCCCGACCCTCACGCAGAAACTCAGGAGAAAAGTAGAGGTGCGGGTACGCCAGATCGCTTCTGAGTTCCTCCGTAAAACCAACCGGGACCGTTGACTTGATAATAATCGTTGCCTGACCTGCCTCAGAATTCCCCGACATCAGCGCTACAACCTGACGACAGACTGACTCCACAGTAGACGTATCAAAGTAGTTTGTTTCAGGATCGTAATCTGTTGGCGTGGCAACAATCACAAAATGCGCATCTTCAACTGCTGAAGACAGGTCTGTCGTTGCAGAGAAATTCAAATGCTTATTGCGGAGAAAATCTGCAACCTCTGCATCATCAATCGGGGACACTCCCCTATTCAGCCCTGACACCTTGTCTTTATCTATGTCAACGGCAACAACATCGCAGCGCTGAGCCAAAAGCAATGCATTTGAAAGTCCGACATAGCCTGTTCCAACAACTGCTACTTTCATTAACAATCTCTTTTAAATAAAAAAGTAATAACGCGTTAAATATCTTTTTTGAAAAATATACGGTAAAAAACCATTACAGACCCGATAAAAATAATAGAGTAACCGTACAACTCAATACTTTCCTGAATCGCTGATTTAAACAGGTATAAATACCGATCCTGCATAATAGGTTCCCAGATTTTTGAAGAACCGAAAATACGGCTGAAAAACAGCACCAACAGAACACCAAAAGCGGTGAACACCCCACCGGGAATTTCCAGAAAAGTGTAAAGACTCTGCCGGGTTTTCTGCCAGCCTTTTGCCCCGATATAAATACCTGTCAGAGCAACAACAATCGCCGGATACTTCCAGAAACCATGTACGATGGCATCCAGAAACATATCCAGTTCACGGATAAATAGCACACCATAAAAAGCGGTCACCAGAGCAAAAAAAGGCTCATTACCACGGGATTTGATGTACAGCACCAGATAACAGAGCAAGCTGGCAAATAAGAAGATCTCCTGCAAAATCTCAGTCAGGGATGTTTCATCAACACTCTGATTGAGCACAACCGCATCAATATAGAGCACCCCAGGTGCCACCAACATAAAGAAACCCAGAAACAGATAAAACCCTAACCGTCTTAGTAGGGCAGCTCCGGTTACCGTTGCGGGTGTATCGTTCAGCATGTCATTCTTCCTTCATTATAAAATAACGGCCAGCTCTCTAAGCGGCCTCTCTTTACCAAAGCCATCTACACCCAACTCCATACCTGTTTCCCATCGCTGCAAAGATAACATCAGGCACAGGGAAATATCAGGTGCAGGCCGATTTTACGCTTTCCCGGTTGAAATTCAGAGAGGTTGGCAGCAATAAAATAAAAGCCCCGGAGTGAAATCACCCAAGGGCTTTTGCCGAACCGCTATTATCAGGGTTTCAGAAAGATTCTTCAAAGCTCAGTTGCAAGCCCAAGCGGCGAGGAATACTGTCACCGTCAACTTCAGCCGTATCCAAACCGTAGGTCAGGTCAAAATTAGCAACGCCCCGGAACAACCCCATGCCAAAGTTAACCGCAGACAACTCTTCACCGGTGAGATTTTTCTCATAGCCCAAACGCAGTGTCGGCACGACAGCACTGGATGGAAAGTAAACACCGGAGACATGCAGCATCTGCACCTCATCACCCACCAGATCATCAACCTTATTCAGGTCAGCACTGGCGGCCAGCATCAATGAACGCTCCTTCAGAAAAACAGCGCCATCCACTGTACCCTGAGTTTCCAGTGTTACCCCACCATCCAGAGCGATCTCACTGCTGAACGCCTGGGCATCAGCACTGTCCTTCAAAGAACCATATTTCAGTTCAGGGCTATTGATATTTTTAACAGCCAGACCTAACTGATAGTTTTCAGCCAACCAAACAGCCCCCAGGTCAACCCCCAGAGCAGAACTCTCCTTGGCATTATCATCTAACCCATCGGAGATCAGATCACCCACATCCTCATCGTCATCACGATCCACCGCCGCCACTTCCTGACTCAGGGATGCAGAGTAAAGGTTTGCTTTTGCCCCAAGGATTAACTGCCCGGAAAGATCCCCGATGGCGTTCAGGCCGGACACAGGCTGACTATAACCCAAGCCAAGCTGGAACAAAGCACCGCCTCGTACAAAAACAGCGGAATCTGTCTTCAGATCATAGTCGCTCAGATCCCCGGTACCCACCTTCTGCAGAGGTGCATCGAGAAAGCTCACCGCCGATATCACAGACACAGACGCATCCACACTGATCACACCCGGCAGATCATCCACCTGAAAAACAGCAGGCAATCCGGGAACAGCGGCAGAAAAAGCCGTTTTAATACGACCACTGTCACCAAACGCCTTCAGCACAGAGCTGAAGTCATCCAGAATCACATCCGCCGCCGCATCTGCCTCAGCAATGGACGTGTACCACCCCGCCATCAGATCATCATCAAAATCATCAAGGGCATCCATAAAGCGATCAACCTCATCCTGAAAGTTGTCCGCTTCACCAAACTCAACACTGCCGCCGAACTGTGACAGATAGCCCAGCCGTACCGACTCCTCTTTAGTATCCAGCACCAGATATCCCGCCGCCGGATTGTAGAGAACACTATTCACCGTTGTCGGAGAAGCAACCTGCCCTAAAGTCGTTGATGCCCCATAGTTTCCCACAACAACGGCGGAAAAAGCCGGGGTGGAAAGCGCCAGGGTTACCGCCGCCGTTAAGATATTTTTTTTCATGAAAGTGTCCTTGCGTTAAAGAAGCCAATAAACATGAGCTACAGAGCATTACCTTTAAAATAGTACAGATTAAACACCGGGCGATAAACGGAACCAACGTATAAAAAATACCTTTCCGTGCAAAAGCCGGTACTCAGGCTTAAAGACTATAAAAAATCACTCAAAGGACCTGTTCAAGCAGTTGATTTGCCTCCGCAATAAGGCTGTTCAGATGCTGTTCACCTTTAAAACTTTCAGCATAAACCTTACAAAGCGGTTCAGTACCACTGGGCCGGGCTGCAAACCAGCCATTCTCGGTAACCACTTTAATACCACCGATGGCCGCCTGATTACCGGGAGCATTCACCATCACACTCTGAATCGCCTCACCAGCAAGCTGAGTCGACTGAACACTTTGTGCATTAAGATGTTTAAAGCCTGCCTTCTGCTCCGGGGTTAAAGGCGTATCAACCCGGCGGTAAACCGGATTGCCATGACGCTCCGTCAGGCTCTGATAATACTCAGAAGGGGATTTACCGGTCACCGCCATGATTTCTGCCGCCAGTAGGCACAAGGCGATACCATCTTTATCGGTTGACCAGGGTTCACCGCTTTGGGTTAACAGGGTTGCACCAGCACTCTCTTCACCACCAAAGGCCAGCCAGCCCTGCTGTAAACCATCAACAAACCATTTAAGACCAACCGGAGTTTCATACAACTCCCTCTTATGGCTTGCCACCACACGATCAATCATCGAAGAGGAAACCAACGTCTTGCCGATTTTCAGGGACAGGGACCACTGAGGGCGATGGGTCAGCAGATAATCGATACAGACCGCCAGAAAGTGATTCGGGCTCATCAGTCCCTGCTGATCAACAATACCGTGCCGATCCGCATCAGGGTCATTACCAAAGGCCAGGTCAAAGCGCTCTTTAATAGCCAGCAGATTTTCCATGGCAAACGGACTGGAGCAGTCCATACGGATTTTGCCATCATGATCCGGCGGCATAAACGCAAAACTGCCATCAAGCGTATCGTTGACCACCTCTACGGGAATACCGGTTTTTTCCGTCAACGCCTGCCAGATGGGTAAGCCTGCGCCACCCAAAGGATCAACGCCCAGTTTAAGGCCCGCCGCCCGGATCTCCGCCAGATCAACAACCTGCTCAAGGTCTGCCAGATATTGATCGGTATAATCAAAAGGCTCAGCCGACTCAAGCGCAGCCCCCAGAGAGACACGTTTCACCCCCTCAAGACCCGCAGCCAGATAACCATTAGCCCGGTCCTGAATCCAGTCCGTGGCATCAGCACCTGCCGGGCCGCCGTGGGCCGGATTATACTTTATTCCCCCATCTTCCGGTGGGTTATGGGATGGGGTAATCACCAAACCATCGCTCAACTGATCAGGGGCGTTCCGGTTATGCACAAGAATCGCATGACTAACAACCGGAGTCGCTGTTACAGCTAACGCACCCGCATCAATACGCACATCCAACCCGTTCGCCACCAACACACTTAATGCAGAATTCCACGCCACTTCCGAAAGCGCATGGGTATCACGCCCCAGATGCAAAGGCCCCGTATAACCCTGCAACGCCCTATAATCTGACACCGCCTGAGCGATAGCCAGTACGTGATATTCATTAAATGAGGTTTTAAGCGATGACCCCCGGTGCCCGGAAGTACCAAAGCAAACCTGCTGCTGAGGGTTACCGGCATCCGGTATCCGCTCAAAATAATCCTGTAACAATGCCGTCAACATATCGGAACCCTATAATATAATGTATCTCGCAGGTCGCTATTTATTACAGCGCCAGCCCCCGACCAATCGCGGAATAAACCAGTCCCGCCTGAGCCGCCAACCGGGGGGAATAAATATTGCGGCCATCCAGCAGCAGAGGCGTATTCATCGTCGACGCAATTCTGGCAAGATCCTGATTCCAGAACAACTTCCACTCCGTAATCAGCATAACCGCATCAGTTTCTTCAGCCGCCTGCTCCGGACTGTCACAGTAGACCACCTGATCAGCTCTGCTGGCCTGCCCTGTTGAATCAGCCTGACGCTCAAGCCAGGCCTTCAGCGACCCCATCGCCATAGGATCATAAACCCTGACGGTTACCCCATGACTAAGCAAAGCCTGTAACAACACTAAAGAGGGGCTCCCGGCAATACTGCTGGTGTTCGGTTTAAAAGCGCAGCCCCAAAATGCCACCGACCGCCCCTTAATATCAGCATTAAAATAGCGCCAGAATTTCTGAAACAGCAGATCTTTCTGCTGCTCATTAATCTGCTGCACACTACTCAGCAAGCCCTGATCGATCCCCTGGCTGTGCTCTGTCGCCTGCAGCTCCTGTCCGAGAAAGTTCAGAGTATCGGTAAACGCCTCTCCCCCGAAACCACACCCCGGATAAAGATACTGATGACCAATACGGGGATCGGCCCCCAGCCCCAGGCGAACAGACTCAATATCAACCCCCTGCCGGGCCGCCAGATCCGCAAGTTCATTCATAAAACTGATGCGGGTTGCCAACATGCCATTGATACCAATTTTAGTCAGCTCCGCTTCCTTAGCCGTCATCACCATCGCCGCATCTTTACTGCGATTAAACGGCGACATCAGTTCACGGATCAGGGCAATACCCGCAGCACCCTCACAGGCACCAATCAACAAGCGGCCGGAACGGGTAAAACTTTCCAGAGCGCGACCCGCCTCAATAAAAGAGGGCCAGTACAGGCACTCCACCCGCTTATCGCCAATCGCCTCAACCAGTAAGTTCTGCAAGGTATCCGTAGTGCCCACCGCCACAGGTTGTACCAAAGCATAAACAGAGTGACTGTCCGCAGGCACCTGCCCGGCAAAATCCTGCAGCACAGGAAAACGCTGCTCAGAAGTCAGGTTTGTTCGCGCGTCAATCAGCAGATGATACGTGCGATCAAACACATTATCCGGCCTCGGAATCAACAACAGCCGCTCCTGCCGATGCTGCTCCTGCAACAAACGCAGCAGATCCAGCTCCGCAATCTCACCGGATTCATCCGGCAGCCTGTCCGCCGACATAACCACCTGACACCCCGTGGAAGAGAGCGCACCAGCCATCGTCCAGGCCGCCAGGCTATCCCCTAAAATTCGTATGTTCATTGATCACCCTACAACTGCTGTATTGAGCCTAAAACCGACGGGTATATACACATACCTTTTAATATTGAAATACACTGATATTCAGAAGCACGAAAAATGCACCGGGCACGCAGAGCATCTGACATCAGGTCGAGTGGTTCACTCTGTCTTTTTCATCCGGCAATTGCATATAGTTACCGTATTTATGGCTCAAATATTCTTCCACCTTATTAGGAACAGGAATATCCATCCCCTCAAAACGAATCTGCCTTAACGGGAATAACTGATCCTCCGTCAGAACATCATTAAGCATCGCATAACCCCAGGTTCCCGTACCTCGCCCGGAAAGCGCTCTGGATGCATCATCAAGCTCAGCAAACAGCATGTCCGACGATTTAAAGCCATTCAGAATCTTATATAAGAAGAATTTTACAGTATCAAAATAATTGCCATGTTTCTTAAAAACAGACTTCTTGAATTTTCTTCTTATTTTATTTAATTTTTTCTTTTTACGTTTCCAATCTTCAAGTTCATCCCACGGAAAAACATCAATAAAAATATAACGACCTATATCATATTTTAATAAATCAAGATCAAAAAAAGGCACATCCTTATTTAATACTTTACTAAAATAGATCGGATAGTTTTTCTCACCAGCATGATTCATTATTGAAAAACTATCAGGGAGCCTATGCTCCAGCTGCAGAAATTTTTCATAATCCTCACGCAGCATCGCAATATCGATATCATCATCCCAGGGAATAAAGCCCGAGTGCCTTACCGCACCGAGAGCCGTTCCGCCAACAGCGAAATAAGAGATACCTTCCTCTTTAAAAACCCTATCCAACTCTTTCAGCATCGCTAATTGATGCAGCTGTATTTCACGAATATCATTTGGCATCAGCGATTATCCAGCCTCAGACCATAACGGCACTTAAACACAAAACCCAAATAGCCCGAAATAATGATATTCCATAAAAGCAAGGACTCATCGAAATACAAAACAGACATAAAGAAACCATTAACCATAAAAAAAATAATAAAAAAGATATAAAAAACCAGGAAATCCAACGGCATCTGCCCCCCATTAAATAATTGACAAACCTCCCGGCTCAGCCAAAAAATCAGAGTGACAAATAACAAAACACCGGGCAAACCATAAGCCAGAAACAGCTCAAGCAGATCATTGTGCACCGTGACAAAATGCCTGTCGCCAAAGAAGTTTCCAGCCTTTTCATGCAGGTAATGATTACCGCCCTCGCCCCATCCGGCCCAGAAGCGATCCAGCCCCATACTCCAGGCATCATGCCAAAAATGAATTCTTAAACCGAAGCTGTTTTTTGGTATCGCTGCCAAATCCCCATTAAGCAGCAACTGAATAACGGCGAACTCATCCAGAACCCTATCAACAACCGGGTCAAAATACCCCAGCCTGAAAAACACAATCGACAGCACAACCAGAAGAGAAACCGACAGCGTAAATACCCATAAAAACCGGATAAAAAAACCGCCTCGAAGACAGGCTAAAATAAGTAACGTAAAAAGACTCAGGGCAATCAGAGTCGCCAACGCCAGATAGATTGCCCGGGTTTGAGAGGCCCAAACTCCAAACAGAAAGGCTGACAGCAGAAAACCCCAAAGCAAAGACCGCCAACTTAACAGCCTGGAACCTATTATCCGCCGGGAAAAAACAAGCAGCCCGATCAGGGCAACCCCATAGATCATCCCCATCGTAATGGCATGCCCACCCAAGCCGGTACGCTGCCCCATCAGAGCGCCTTTAATATCGTCCAACCCGTTGCCAGCCAGCCAGGGCATCAGTAGCGCAGATAACCCAAGCCCCCCCCACAGTAAAAAAGTTTTGGGCACACTGCCTGCCAGAACAAGTGCTATGGGAATAAAAAGAAATTTATTTGCCAGACTCTCCACCCGCGGAGAGCTATCAGCGATCTCAGGCTGCTGAAGCAACATAAAGGCCCAACTGCTCATGGCGATCAGAATGGCAAACGCCAGAAAATAAAATGGAGGGTTATTTACGGAGAAATCTCGGTCTTTTAAAACCAGAAATATTAGAAAAAGAACGGAAACACCCAAAACCAACTCGGCAACGGCCTCAAAGGCAAGGGCAAAAAAAGCATAAAATACAGCAGCTAACAGCAATAGATCTGTACGCTTAAACCTAAAATAAAAGTCCATGAATTATCCTGGGATTCAATGATTCTTCAGGTTAACTTTTATATCTGTGGTAGACACTTCAGGCGTTCTTTCCAGATAAACCACATCACATTGACTCTTAAGAAAATCAAATTTTCCTTCCCAGTCATCACCTATCACAAAAGCATCTATTTTATAGAGTGAAATATCTGTATTTTTCTGCTCCCAGCTTTCCTCAGGAATCACCAGATCAACATAGCGTATCGCTTCCAGCAGAATTTTTCTTTTCTCGTAGTCAAAATAGCACTTCTTCTTCTTTGACAGCTCATTGAACTCATCCGTACTGAGGGCAACAATAAGGTAGTCCCCTTCCTGACGAGCCCGACGCAAAAGATTAATATGACCATAGTGCAAAAGGTCAAAAGTTCCGTACGTTATCACTCGCCGCATGCTGACTCCAAAACGCCTCTTAAACGGGTTAAAAATACAGTATTAGTACGTTACCCGCACTCTTATAATCAGGACTCATACCCACTTGGGTTTTGGGATTGCCAACGCCAGGTATCTGCCATCATCTGATCCAACCCCAACTTTGCCTTCCAGCCCAGATTTTTTTCTGCCTTAGAAGCATCAGCCCAAAACTCAGGCAAATCACCGGCTCTGCGTGGCGCTATCCGGTAAGGCAAAGAACCGGCAATAGCCCTCTCAAAGGCCTGCACCATATCTAAAACAGAATACGCCTGCCCTGTGCCCAAATTAAAAACATCAATGCCTGGCTGCTGCAGCCAGTCAATCGCCTTGAGATGACCATCCGCCAGATCCACCACATGCAGATAATCACGACGACAGGTTCCATCCGGAGTCGGATAATCATTACCAAAAACAGACAGATACTCACGCTTACCGGCGGCAACCTGAGCCATATAAGGCATAAGATTGTTCGGAGTCCCTCTGGGATCTTCCCCGATCAGCCCACTGGGATGCGCCCCCACAGGGTTAAAGTAACGCAGCACAGCAATGCCCCACTCAGGGTCCGAACGATGGAGATCTTCTAGAATCTGCTCCACCATCGCCTTACTGGTGCCATACGGTTGCGTCGTCTTTCCACGCCCCAAAGCCTCATAATAAGGCACCGGTGCCTCTTCACCATAAACCGTGGCCGATGAACTGAAAACAAGGCGTTTTACATTCGCCTGCTGCATCGCCCGACACAAACTCAGCGTACCGGAAACATTGGTCTCATAATAATCCAGAGGTTTAACAACGCTCTCACCAACCGCTTTCAGACCAGCAAAATGGATCACACCAGTAATACGGTGCTCCATCAATAGCCGAAAAACCAGAGCTGTATCCTTTATATCACCCTGAACAAAGGTCAGTGAACGCCCACTTAAAGCAGATACCCGATCCAGAGCTTTATCAGAGCCATTGCAAAGATTATCCAGCACAACAGCATCATAACCGGCCTGCAGCAATGCCAGGCAGGTATGCGACCCGATATAACCGGCTCCACCGGTCACCAGTATTTTTTCACTCATGATTCTTTCTTCCGTCTCGGGGTGATCATGTCAGGGCGAAGTTCAGAAAGACCTTGTCAGGTCAGAAGACCCCATCAGTCCGGTTTGCCCTGATAGCCTTCCCGCCGGAAGCCCGCAATCTTATCCGCCAGCAGACGAGTGGAGCTGTCCAGGGCCACGCCATCATCACCGGCGGTCTGATTTAACAGGGGCTGCAACTGAAGCGCAACCTGTTTGCCCAACTCCACGCCCCACTGATCGAAAGGATTCACCCCCCAGATCCCCGCCTGAGTGAAAACCTTATGCTCATAGCACGCGATCAACGCACCCAGAGAAAACGCATCCAGACGCTCCAACAGCAGAGTTGAGGAGGGTTGATTACCCGGATAAAAACGGAATGGGTTATCGGTCGGATCAACCGCATCATTACCCAACGCCAGCACCCTGGATTGAGCCAGACAGTTAGCGATATTCAGCTCATGCTGAGCCACCAGCGCCTCCCGATGTTTCCGGTTTTTAGTCATGCCGCTTCGGGACACGTCCTCTGACCCAGCTGTGTCGTAGCGATTCGCCGCCAGAATAAAGTCCGATGCAACCGATTGTGTTCCCTGATGCAGTAGCTGATAAAACGCATGTTGCGCATTAGCACCCACCTCACCCCAGAGCACAGGGCAGGTCGCATAGTTGATCGCCACACCGTCCTGAGTCACCGACTTACCATTACTCTCCATCTCCAGCTGTTCCAGATAAGGAGGGAAATACTTAAGGCGACCATCATAGGGCAGAATCGCATGGGCACGAATATCCAGTACGTTTACATTCCAGATACCCAAAAGCGCCATCATCACCGGCACATTCTCTAACGGCGGAGCCGTTCGGAAATGCTCATCCATCTGATGCGCCCCCGCCAACAGCTCACGGAAAACCGGCATTCCCAGATCCAGAGCAATCGCACAGCCCACCGCTGACCATAAGGAAAAGCGCCCGCCAACCCAGGGCCAGAAAAGCAGCTGATTATCCTCAGGAATACCCCACTGATCCATCTTATCCACCGAGGCGGAAATACCGATAAAATGGCAGCGCAGCATCAGAGACGGATCAGGACAGACACGCCCCAGCCAAGCTCGGGCCGTATCCGCATTGGACAAGGTATCTATCGTAGTGAAGGACTTGGAAGCAATCAAAAACAGGGTGGTCTCAGGGTTCAGATGCTCCAGCAGATCAAATAACTGGCTACCATCAATTGTTGAGGCAAAGTGTACCCGAAGCGGTCTGGCCTCCGGCAACGCATACTCCTTCAAAGCCTGAGTCACCATAAGCGGGCCCAGATCACTCCCGCCGACACCCAGATTAACCACATCCGTTATTCGCTTGCCGGAGAAACCGCGCCAAACCCCGTCGTGGACCTTACCTACCAGGTTCTCCATCCGGCGTAGCTGGTGGCTGACGTCAGGAAAATCACGATCCAGATGCTCAACCGGCAGCCGCAAGCGAGTGTGCAACGCAGCACGTCCCTCACTGCGATTCACCTCTTTCCCGGAAAAAAGCGCATCAATGGCCCGAGGCAGTTTCAACTGTTCAAAGAGTTGCTCCAGGCCCGAAAGCACATACGCATCTACCCGTTGTTTACTGAAATCCAGAGTCATCGCCGGGGCAGCGATATGCATCTTCTCAGCTCTTTTTGGGTTCTGCTGAAACAGATCCGTCAACGTCGGCATACCGGGTGCCAGCCCTGCCAGAAACTTAAACGCAGGATGCTCAGTGAGTAAGGGTGTTGTCATGGTATCCAAATAAAATTCAATGTCTTTTTTTTACGCCGTAAATCGTAAACAGCAAATGTAGATCGGGCTTTAGCCCGTCGAGCGCCATCAAAAAACGCCAAGCCCGTATTTAACGCTAACCACATTGACGCCCTAAAGGGCGACCTACATTGTTCGGCATGTAACGCCATTCACCTGTTTTATTAGGTACTCTCAAAGTAGGTCGGGCTTTAGCCCGTCACAGATCTATCAAAAAACGCCGAGCCCGTATTTAACGCTAACCACATTGACGCCCTAAAGGGCGACCTACATCGTCCGGCGTGTAACGCCATTCACCTGTTTTATTAGGTACTCTCAAAGTAGGTCGGGCTTTAGCCCGTCACAGATCTATCAAAAAACGCCGAGCCCGTATTTAACGCTAACCACATTGACGCCCTAAAGGGCGACCTACATCGTCCGGCGTGTAACGCCATTCACCTGTTTTATTAGGCACTCTCAAATGTAGGTCGGGCTTTAGCCCGTCACAGATCTATCAAAAACGCCAATCCGGTATTTAACGCCACCTATGCTGACGCCCTAAAGGACGACCTACATTGTCGGCGTGTAACGCTGCCCACGTTGACGTCCTAAAGGGCGACCTACATGCCCAGCATCAACCCAATCAATACAGATCAGACTCAAGCAAACCGGCTTCCCGCCCCAGCACTGTATTCGCCTGCAGCCAGCCCGGAATATGCCCGCAATCAAAGGTTCGGCCCCTCATACGAAACGCATGAACTGCATCCCCCTGGCGGATCAAATCGGCAATAGCATCCGTCAGCTGAATCTCCCCCCCTGCACCGGGGCGGGTTTCTGCCAGATACTGCATAATCACCCCCGGAAGAATATAACGGCCAATCACAGATAAGCGGCTGGGAGCCTGATCCCGCGTTGGTTTTTCAACCAGCCCTTTAATCGGCAGGCACTCACCCGCAGCCGGTTCAGCACCCGAGCAATCGACAATACCATACTGATCAACACGCTCCAGAGGCACCTGCTCAACCATAATCTGCGCCGCTTGTTGTGACTGAAATGCCGCAACCATCGCTTTAAGGTCGCAACCCAGATCACTGACCTGAGGCTTAACCAGAACATCCGGCAGAATCACCGCAAACGCCTCATCAGGTCGGATCAGGTGTGCTGCACAATGGATCGCATGTCCCAACCCCAGCGCCCTACCCTGACGAACACTGGTCATTTTAAGCTCTGGTGGCGCAATTTCCCGCAGAGCTTCCAGCAAGGCTGTTTTACCTTTGCGCTCAAGCTCCGCCTCAATTTCATAATGACTATCAAAGTGATCCTCTACCGCAGACTTACCACCCCGGGTCACCAGAATAATCTCATTCAACCCTGCCGCAAGAGCCTCTTCAACAACATGCTGAATCAGAGGGCGATCCACCACAGGCACCATCTCTTTGGGAATGGATTTACTTATTGGCAGCAAACGGGTTCCCAAACCGGCAACAGGAATAATGACTTTATTCAGCCCAGCAGACATATCAACCTCAGAAATCAGTAAAACAGAACACAGAAAGAACAGGTAGGGGAAGTCAACTCCCAGAGAGAATACTTGTCAAAAGCCAGCCCCTGATAAACACCGCACTGAATCACCTGATCTCTGCGGGGCATTATCAACCAATGGAAACGCCATGAAAAGACCAGCAAGCCTAACGAAACAAGTCTTATAAAAAAGAGAGGCCTCTTCAGCCTCTCTTTATGTCAGATTAATCTTCCGTCACATCGGTTTTTAGCGCTCAAAGATAGCAACACCTTTACCATCAATACCCAGTGTTTCAATCATCAGCATCGCCGCTTCAGCCTCTGTCCCGGCAAAGCGCCCACTAACAAAGCCTCCTGACAGAGCAGGTGGAATAGAAACGGTCGTCAGACTGATCTCATTAAAGCCACTAATATCAGGCAAGCTCAATGAATTAGCCTCCAGAGCACCGTCAGAACCAAAATCCAAATAAATACTCATATAACTGGTCGTAAAATCCAGCTCAAGATTGCTTGACGAGCCCAGAGTCATAACAGGGCTTCCCATGGAATCGTAGATATCACCACCAGCTGCCAACTGAAAGTTCACAGAAGAGCTGCCTGTCACGGTTTGCAGCTCCGTAATATCGCTGAGAATCGGTGCCTGCTGAGTAAACATAAAAGGCAATAAGCCAATATCTGCCTTTGTAATATGACTCAGGCTGG
>JBLWVL010000048.1:0-20783 GCA_048268485.1 Oceanospirillum sp. | reverse complement strand
AGCCAGCTGGAACAGCGGGTGATTGCTAACTGGGCCGCCCAGAACAAAATGAATGAGCTGCGTTTGGCTGGTGTTCCACCTGGTATAGGGGAAAGCAGGAGCGAGACAGCGCTGGCCGGGCGGCACTTTATTTTGAAAACCCAGACCTTTGCCACGGAGTCTCCATTTTTAGTGCGGGTTGAACTGCAGGTGTTCAGCCATGAAGAAGGTGATGATACCTCGGTTAAAAGCTTTGCTCTGGCTCGGCTTATCAGTTTTGTGCGAACGGAGCTGTAGGGTATGGACTTTATAACGGATAAATCTGTCTCTGGCCTGAAGAGAAGAGCAAAAAATCCACAGTCGGGTTTTACATTGCTGGAACTGCTGATTGCGGTTGCTATTTTTGCGCTGATCGGCCTTGCGGGTTATAAATTACTGAATAGTGTTATTCGTACTTATGAGCACACCTGGGAACGTTCCGATAGCTTCAGTCAGTTGCAAAAGACAGTTTCTGTTATTGAACAGGATCTGAAGCAGTTGTCCCGTCGCCCTATTCGTGATGAGCTGGGAGATCCTCTCCCTGCTTTTGCTGTGAGTTATCGTGGAGGGCTTCCTCTGGAGTTCACCCGTAGTGCGGGCTGGTTAACGGTGGTTTCATCCGGGGATAGCGCTACAGCATCTGGTGCTGCTCCTTTAACAGGTGTAAAGGAGCGTGTTAGTTATCGTTTGTTAGATGGCGAGCTTCAGCGGCTACTCTGGCCTGTACTGGACAGAGCACAGGATACGGAGCCCTATGTACAGGTACTATTGACCAACGTAACTCATTTCAATGTGCGTGTGGTGGCTGACGGCACTTGGCAGATGTTCTGGCCAGTAGAAAGCCAACAGGGTATGACAGATTTATTTCGTCTGCCTGACGGGATTGAAATCCAATTTAACCATAAAACGTACGGCGCTATTCGGCGTGTTTTTGCCTGGGCGGGGATCTGATGAAGCCACCTGTGAGTCGGAGCTTATCCGTTCAGGCAAACCGCAGGCAGTCTGGTGTTGCTTTGATCAGTGTCCTACTGATCTTTGCTATCGCGGCGATTCTGGCTGCACGTATGATGAGCCAGGGGAGTATCCGGACAGAGCAAACCGGAGCTTATCAGCGCCAACAGCAGCTTGAAGCCTATGTACGTGGTGGTGAAAGTTATGCGATTGCGCTTTTAAAAGAAGACTGGCGACAGGATCAGGCTGCAGGAGAGCAAGCCTATGACCATCCTTCGGAATCTTGGGGGCAGCTGGATCGTTTCTTGCTGGATGCCGGTGGAGACACTGCGGAGGGCGATAATCTGCGTATCCGAATTTTACCCCTGGATGGTTTCTTTAACATCAACAATCTTGTGAAAAAGGAAGCAGGACATTCTGATGTCCGCTACCTTACCAGCTTACGTCAGTTGTTGGCAGTCAATGGAATTCCAGAGGCTCTGGCGGATCAGTCCCTGGACTGGATCGACCGCAATAATATACCAACAGGCCTGACGGGGGCTGAAGATAATGACTACCTGTTGCAAACACCGGCTTATCGAACTGCAGATCAGGATTTTCTGGGTACTGATGAACTGATGCTGCTTCTGGCAGGATCTCCGGAAGACCGCTATCGGATGAGTGAAATGTTGGTGGGGCTTCCGGCACCTACTCAGATCAACCTTAACACCGCGAACCCTGATGCTCTTGCAGTCCTGCTTGGTCAAACAAAGGATCAGGCCAAGTCCTTATTGGTGGGGACAGAGTATGTGCCGATTCAATCTGTGACAGGGTTTCTGACTGAGCGCTCTATACCTTTGGCGTTGGCAGAACTGTTTTCAACCCGCAGTCGTTTTTTTATGGTGACCATTCAAGTGGATTGGCTGGATCGGCGTTTTGCATTGACAACGCTGTTGGAAAGGGATCTGGATACAGGCAATATTTCTATATTACAGCGCCGCTTTCAGCCGGTTCCTCAGCAGCGGTTCATGCGACAAGCTGAAGAATGATGGCTGCAACCATGAGTGATCAAAATTCAGGCAAGGAGTTTGAGCTATGTCGCGCAATCTGGCTGTAATTTATCAGCCATACAGAGATCCTGAAAACCCACTGATTTGGTTTGCACTGGATCAGCTGGACGTGCCGGAAAACGGGAGCGTGTTAGTTCCGGGTGCTATGCAGGGAGGTTTTTCTGAGTTTCACGGGAGTTTGGCCGCTGACAGTCAGGCGGTGAATCTGCATCTCTTTTTGGCCGATGAGTTGTTGAGCTTCCATCAGGTCGCGGTCCCTCAAGGAGTAAAGCGAAAACTTCAGAAGCTACTGCCGGTTCTGCTGGAAGAACAGCTGGCCCAGGATATTGAGCAGGTTGGCGTGCACTATGTGGAGACTCAAAATGATGCTACTGAGACAGAAACGATCATCAGTAATACAGTAGTTTGGGATCGCCAAAGCCTTGAATCTCTTATGACGGCCCTAAAAACACCAAGCCCTACTGATAAAGAGCATACCAATGCTAACGACATTCGGCTGAAAGCTTGTTTACCCTGTTCCGTTTGCCCGTCGTTAGGGGAGGGCACTTTTGCTCCGCACCGGCCAGACTTTTGGCAGATAATTCCCCGGGTTCCGGAAGTTCATCAGCTTCAGATTACCGGCAGGACTGATAACGTAGCGTTGCAACTGGAAACCCATCAATGGAACTTAATAACACCGGAACACAGTGAGGTGAATCCTATGCTGGGGGTTTTTGCTGTGGGTATGTTGGCGGCGGGATTGTATCTGTTAAATCAATGGCTATCGGTTTTTTAGCCAAAACAGCCAGTGCGTATACGTCTCAGGACCTTGGCTATCAATGATAAAATCTACCCTGGAATCAGATTGTCAGCATGCTTTGGCCCGCGTACTGAGAAATACGCAGACCAGATTCATAAATCGAGAATAAGGTTAGTTATCTTCCGGATACTGATCGTCTTCAAACGGGTCTGCTGCTTCATGCTGCCGGACGCTGCCAAGGGTACTCTCGGTGCCATCGTTTATTGGCTCAGGTTCTTCTTCACGCTCAATAAAAACCCGGTTTGCAGGTACGGCGATAATTTCGAGATAAAAACTCTGCCACTGCTCTGTTTCGGCATAGCTGAGTTTCTCATTGATTTGTGTAACATGGATCTCTTGTGCGCTTTCGGTATCTGCTCCGAATTTGCAGGAAAAGTCCCAAAAATCGAAGCCTTTAGGTAAAACTTTGTTGCGTTCTCGCTTAAGATATTTTTTTGCTTCGTTTTTGGCCGACTCGATCATGCGCGGATATTTGATCTTCGGGTGGGAAAGCTTAAATGTTTTTTTCATTGGAATCCTGATACTTGATATGAGGTGATAAGCGATACACGCAGTATTGGGCTTATCCCCTGAAATGCGCGGGCATCATAACGGATTTGCTCCTGAGCAGCTATCAGAACTTCAATGGAGGGTACGTTTGTTTTTTCAGAAAGCAGAGGTTCGTGGCGCGGCTTTATTTTTGTCAGGGCTGAGGTTTATCGTTAGTTTAGGCGATAGGTTTTTTCTTTAGCCTTCTTTTAAATCAGTGGGTTAGATTATTTTCCTGCAAAACATTTCAATAAAAGAGGTTTTTAATTCATTCATACGGTGCGTATAGTAAGGTGCTTTAGATTTAAGTTTAATAAAAGGCGTTCTTATGAACTCAAAAACTAATCTTCTGATACGTACATCTTTTGCAAAACTCTTCTCAATTATTTTTCTGGTTTTGGCCCTTGCAATTGTTTTTTCTCTGATTTTCGACATTTTTAACGACTTGGTTGATGGTGTCGGGTTTATGCAGATCTTTTTGGGGAGTATTAACACGGGCATTATCGCGCTGGCTGTTTTCGAATTAGCCCTGGTTATTCATAAAGAATACTCTGGCGAAGAAGCAGAGGATGAAGACCCGGTAGCGGCTTTAAGAAGGACGATTCCCCGCTTTATCGGAACCGTATGCGTTGCATTGTCACTGGAGGGATTGATCATGGTGATCAAATACAGTCAGTTTGATCTGGCCGGAAACCTCTACTACCCGGTCGCTATTATCAGCAGTACAGCCTTTTTACTGATTGCACTGGGCGTGTTTATTTTTCTGAGTGACAAATCCACCCGCGCTCTTTCAGTTGAGTCTCAGTCAAAACTGCTGGAAAGCGCTTCCGCCACCGGACAGGAGACAGGCGAGCTTCATGCCGCCAGTTTTGCGCCGGACGCTAAAAAAGCGGCGTCTTAGCTGAATCTGCGCTAATTTTTGTCGGCAGTTACTTGCAGTTACTTAAGGAATATGACATTAGGTTGCTTCTTGACGATCTGAATAGTTTAATACTGGGCTGCATGAGGGGTGTTAACCTGATTTTGGGGCATGTGATTGTCGCATGCCGCCACTAATCTCTGAGTGACAAGAATGCAGTTTTCTTATCCTTATTTATGATCTTCAAGGTTGCAGCCCCCAATGATTTTCCTGACGAGCCGGGCCCAGACTTTTTCAGACAAAGAGTTGTTTGAAGATCTGCTCTTTCCCTGACTCGTTATATGGCCTTTGATTTTATCAGGGCTAACCAGAACTCAGTCCTGTGACTGTGTTGAAAAAAGTGAGGTTACTTTGAAACCTAAATCGATCAAGCCGACACAGATCGAGCGAAAAATGCGCCCGGAAGACTTTATTGTTTCCAAGACTGATGCTAAAGGGCGGATAACATACTGCAACCCGATTTTTCTTGAGTTTTCCGGTTATACAGAACAAGAACTCCTGGGAGTCCAGCATAATATTATCCGGCACCCGGATATGCCAAGAACGGCTTTTAAGCTGGCTTGGGATACGATTCAGTCCGGTAAAGAATTTTTTGCTTATGTGAAAAATATGAGTAAAGACGGTAGTTTTTACTGGGTACTGGCTCATATGACACCTGATACCGGAAGCAATGGACAGCCGATAGGCTATACCTCCGTACGGCGTTGCCCACGGCCTGAAGCTCTAGACGCGATAACCCCCATTTATGACCAGTTACTGTCAGCAGAGAAAGGGGCTGGGGCTCGTGATGCTTTGGATGCGGGCTTTCAGGTTCTCGATAAAATATTAGAGCAGGAGGGTAAGACTTATGAAGAGCTGGTTCTCACAATCTAATCAGTATTTGCTTCCTGTACTGTTGTTACTGTTGGGTGTGGTAGCTTCTGTCTGGCAGCCGCAGGCAGCGGTTGCTGGCAGTGTTCTGGCTGCCATTTGGCTGTTAGGCTTATCGATGAAACCTCGTCAGAATCCTGAGGTGGCTCAGATCCGGTCTCTGTTTCAGAAGGTTGCGGATGGCCGATTGGAACAACGATTACCGAACACGCTGAATGACCCGGAGCTTGATCAGCTGCGAATCAGTATCAATTCCGCTCTTGATCAGACTGAGACGGCTTTTCGTGAAATTCTGGGAGCGATTCGGGCGTCCGGTAATGGTCAGTATTTTCGAAAACTACAGGTAACCGGACTACATGGGACGTTTCGAGGCGTGCTTGAAGAGATTCAGCAGGTACTTGATGAGGTCCATCGCACTCAGGAGATTGTTGATCGTGAGTCTCTGCTGTCCCGGATCTTTCTGCGATCAGAGCGCGGTATGTCTTCGGCAATGGACACGACAAATGCGACACTGGAAAATGTAAATGAGCAAGCAGGTTATATTGCCGATTTCTCACACAGTTTTTCTGAAACGGCGAGTGACATGGTTCAGGCTGCAGAGAAGATGTCTGCGGCTCTGATGGATGCTGGTCAATCTGCGGAATCCAGCTTTTCTGCGCTACAGGCACTGACTGATGCCGCAACGGATATCCGGAATCGCAGCTCTCAAATTGATGAGCTGGCTTCACAGACAAACCTTTTGGCTCTTAATGCAGCCATTGAAGCGGCCCGGGCCGGAGAAGTAGGCCGAGGCTTTGCTGTTGTTGCGGATGAGGTGCGAAGCCTGGCGGATCAGTCTCAGGGAACGGCGCAGCAGATCTCATCATCCATCAGGGTTATGATGGATACGCTATCTTCCATGGTATCCCGGTTTGAAGTACTGCGTGAGGCGGTTGACGAAGCTCGTGAGACTTCCGGAATTTTTGGTAAAACATTAAAAGAGTCTGCTGAATCTGCCTGCACTGTCGATCAGCAGGCAGGTCAAATCAGTAAGCTTGCTGACGTAATGGAGGGCTCCATGAGACTTCTGCGCAGTGCTCAGAAAGCCCGGGCTGATGTGAACTCAATTCTGAATGGGAAGCCAATAGAGATCGGTAATCTGTCTGATATTGAACAGAAAGCGATTGATATGGCTGAAGAAGGGCGTTGGTCAAAAGACAGTAATGACCGGGAAGCTCTGGTGAGTATTTACGATCAGGTATTTACTGATATTGAACGTCAGTTGAATGGTCTTCGCTAACGTTTTTCGTAGGAGATCAGGCAGGTCGGAGGAGATCAGATAGGAATGAGTTGGCCGTATGGCTTGGTCTATCTATCTGCTCCTCCGCCTGTTTGCTCAGAGTGATGTTGCTACCAGCATCTCGCTGCTAATCTCATTAAAATGATCACAGCTTTGAATCAGGCTATTGGCCGTCAGAGAAGCAACACCATAAACCTCAGTTTGTGTGCCAAATCTGTTTTTTACCCGCTCCAGTAACTGATCAAAATCCCCATCTCCAGATAGTAGGATCACCTTGTCCACATCAGGTGCCTGCTCATAGAGATCCAGTGTGATCCCAACATCCCAGTCACCTTTGGCAGAACCATCCCTCCTTTGGATAAACGGCTTTAGCTTTACCGTAAAGCCGATATGCTTCAGGGCTTGCTGGAACTTCTGTTGTCCCAGGTCCTGGCTGTTGATGGCATAAGCTGTGGCGCTGACAATATCTCCTTCCCGGGTTACCTGCTGCCAAAATTGACGATAATCGAACGAGCGTCCGTACACCTGACGGGTCGTGTAGTAAATGTTCTGAATGTCGACAAAAATTGCGATCCGGGGCATGGTCAACCTTAGGGTTTTATAGTGAGGGGAACCAAGGTACAGGATCTTTCTTGCGGATTAAACCTTGCGGTCTTACCTGTGTAGGGACACCTCTGATTTAGTGCTAAAATACGGGCATTTTACGCTGCTATCTATATTGGCTCTATTGAGGATGTATTGTGATTATTCATAAAAGGGTTGGGTTTCTCACTCTCTTATTCACCGTGCGCGGCTCTGTTGTTCCCCGTGTTTTGCCGCAAATGACCCTGCTGGCTCTTTTCTCAAGTGGTATCGTTTTTATTTACCAGTATCACACCATTGAACTACCGGAATTTAGCCTGACACCGTTTACATTGCTGGGGATTGCCCTGTCGCTTTTTTTGGGATTTCGCAACAATGCAGCCTATGATCGCTGGTGGGAAGGGCGCAAGCTCTGGGGGAGCCTTGTCTATGAAACCCGGGCAATTGGTCGGGCTACAGAGTTGCTTCTGATGCCTGATAGTGCCCGGCGTCCTTTGCTTAAACTGACCGCTGCCTTTTCTCACAGTATGCGCCAAAGCCTTCGTCCTGAGTCGGATACCGGCCCGGCTATCGCAAGTTTGCTGGATGCTAAAACCACATCAAGGCTGTTGCAGTCGGCAAACCCCGCCGATGCCATTTTACGGGAGATGGCCCGGATCATCGCTAAAGAGCATGAATTAAATCGGTTGGATACAATGGCCGTTAATATGCTGGACCAGCACCTGACAACACTGGCTGGAGTTCAGGCCGGGTTAGAGCGTTTGGCAAACACACCCATGCCGTTTGCCTTTACATTATTGGCTCATCGTACCGCTTATATTTACTGCTTTTTATTACCCCTGGGTTTGGTGGGAAATGCGCTTTGGTTGACGCCATTTTTTACAACTCTGGTGGCGTATTGCTTCTTTGGTCTGGATGCTTTGTCAGAAGAACTTGAATACCCGTTTACTAAAGAAGGGGCAAATCACCTGCCCTTGGAGGCGATGTGTCGGGTGAATGAGATCTCAGTGGCAGAAGCCTTAGGTGACAAACCGCCAAAGCCTCTTCAGCCGGTTAAGCATATTTTGAGTTAACCCATTTATGCATAAAGCAGTAGATTCAGACTTAAACCTGTACTTATTAAGAGTACAAACAGTAGCGCCGCAAGTAGGATAGGCTTCAAACCTGCCTCCCGTAAGGTGCTCCAGCGTGTGTTGTAACCCATAGCGGCCATGGCGATGGTAAGACTGAACTGGCTGATAAGGCTGATCACTCCGTGGACTGCTTCCGGTAGTTGGAAAAGACTGTTTACCAGCACTGCCAAAACGAAGAAGCCGATAAAGCGGGGGAAGGTTACTGGTAGTTTTCGGCTCCGGTCTTTGCTTTCATTGCAGGCTTGCTTATCTCTGAACAGGAGCAGGCCCAATGCAATCACCACAGGGGCAAGACACAATACCCGGATCAACTTGGTCATGATGGCCGTTTGCAGCGCTTCGGGACCTATGGTCTGGCCCGCCGCGACGGCCTGAGCCACCTCATGCACGGTGCTGCCGATAAAAATACCGTACTGCTCTGAAGGGATGTGCAGAATAGTAAAGAGTACCGGGTAGAGTAGCAGAGACAAACTGCCAAAAAGCACGACGGTTGCAACGGCCACAGAGACCTGACGATGGCCGCCTTTTACCACAGGCTCTGTTGCCATAATTGCTGCTGCACCACAGACGGCGCTGCCGACACTGGTCAACACCGCCAGCTCACGGCTCATACCCAGACAATGAATGCCTACGCTAATACCGATCAGAAGAACCAGTGTGATAATGGCCAGATCGATTACCAGAGCTTGCCAGCCCAGCTGGGCAACTTGTTGGAATGTCAGACCAAATCCAAGCAGAATAATACCAAGGCGTAACAGCTTCTGTTGGCAGAACAGGCTGCTGGTCGATGGTGTGCTATCTGTGGATGCAAAACCCAACCCTCGAAAGAAAGCACCAGATAGCATACCTAGCACAATCGCCAGCGGGAGGCTGCCAAGGCCAAGTTCGTTAAACAAAGGTTGTTTAGCAATAACAATCGCAAGTAGGGTGATGATCAGCAGATGGAGCATAGGTAAGCCCTGAGTCACAAAAATGTGTGGCTATTATGGCGCTGCAATTAAATCTGGAAAGTGAATTAAATTTATATTAATTATCGGTTTTATCAATATATGGCGCTGATTGTTAGTTATTACCTTACTGGGCGACAGATAAGCGTATAAAAGCAATGTCGGTCAGGCAGGTCATGTAATATTTGTCATGATTTGCCTGAAAGATATTCCACATGCTGCCGGATGAGCTGCTTTATAAATCTGTTTGGCCCGGTTACGCAAATCTCTGGCTTTTGTTAATCTGCATTATCTTTTTTTCATACCCCGCTTTGGGGGTATAACACTGCGATTTATGGACTATAGAGGCTCTCTGTGAAAATTAAATTCTCGCAAGTCGCTGCGGCAGTTGCTGTTGTGGGCTTTGTAGGTTGGGTATTGACAGCGCGGATCGATACGGCGCTGGCAGAGGCCCCTGATGCAGCCGAGGACTCTAAGCCTTCGATTAATGTGCCTCAGGTTGAGGTTAAGTACTCGAAAGCAAGTCTCTATGACCGCCAAACGGTTTTGCAGGGGCAGATTGAGCCCTGGCGAAGTGTCCGGCTGCGTACACAGGTTGCCGGAACAGTGGAGTCGCTGCTAGAGGAGCAGGGTGCCCGTGTCTCCCGGGGCCAGCCGCTTATTCATTTGTCCCAGAGTGAATATCAGGCCCAGTTAAATAGCGCTAAGGCCAGTGTACGCCTGAAAGAAGCTGAATTAAAAGCTGCCCGTAAGCTCTATAAAACTAACCTGCAAACTGAGACTGCCGTTCTGAGCCTTGAAAGTGAACTGGAAAGTGCGCGTTCAGGCCTGGTTCTGGCACAGCAGCAATTAGATCATGTTGTTCCAAAAGCGCCTTTTGATGGTGTTGTGGATCAGCTGGATGCAGAGCTGGGTCAATATATGACGCCAGGTGAAGAATGGGGATTGCTGGTCAATATTGACCGCCTGAAGGTTACCGCTCAGGTGCCGCAGCAGGATGTGATCCATGTGGCTGTAGGTCAGCCTGTTGAAGTCGCACTGTTAGATGGGCGTGAGCTTGCGGGCTACGTCAGTTTTGTGGCAAGTGCTGCAGACCCTTTAACCCGGGGGTTTCCTATTGAAGTGGCACTGGAAAACCCGGAGCAGCTTCGGATAGCGGGTGCCAGCGCAACATTGAAAATTCATCTGGGAAGCATACCTGCCCATAAACTATCGCCGGCATTACTGAGCCTGAATGAAAAAGGTGTTTTGGGGGTTAAGTGGATCGATGCACAGAATAAAGTGATGTTTTCCCCGGTTAATCTCCTGAGTACCGGTACGGACGGAGCCTGGATCACCGGTCTGCCTGACAATGTAGCTGTGATCAGCTTAGGTGGTGGATTTGTTCATCCGGGGCAGACGGTTTCTGTGGTCAGTATTTCCGGTACTGATAGCCCGGTCACTGACTATAATCCTGGCGATTCTGCGCTAGTGACTGCACACGGAGCAAACTGATATGGAAACCCTGATTCGGGCGGCGATGAATCGAAGCCGGGCCACGCTTTTTGTTTTGATGATGTTGGTTGTAGGTGGTATCGCGTCCTATCAGACGATTCCCAAGGAAGCCAACCCTGACGTTACTATTCCCATTATCTATATTTCCATGACCCTTAGCGGCATTAGTCCGGCTGATTCTGAGCGTCTTTTAGCCCGCCCCATGGAGCAGGAACTACGCTCACTGGAAGGGATTAAGAAGATGACTTCCATCGCAGGAGAGGGCCATGCCTCTGTCACCCTGGAGTTTGATGCAGGTTTCGATCCTAAGACCGCACTGCAGGATGTTCGGGAGAAAGTGGACAGTGCGCAATCAAAACTTCCTGCGGAAGCGGATGAAGCGACAGTCCATGAGATCAATGTGGCGCTCTTTCCGGTGATGTCTGTCGGCCTGTCCGGGCCGGTTAATCAGAAACAGCTGATATATATTGCTCGTCGCCTGCAACTGGAGCTGGAGGGTATTCCTGAAGTACTTGAGGTTGATATCGCCGGAGATCGGGAAGATCTGCTGGAGATCGTAGTGGACCCCCAGGCGATGGATAGCTATAACCTGGATTATGCCGATCTCTACGCCCTGGTGAGTAATAATAATAAACTGGTGGCTGCTGGAAGTTTGGATACCGGGGCCGGCCGTATGACCCTGAAGATCCCCGGCGTGATCGAAAACCTTGATGATGTGATGAATATGCCGATCAAGGTTTCCGGCCAGACGGTGGTGACTTTTAAAGAGGTGGCGACGATCCGCCGCACCTTTACCGACCCGGAGGGGTTTGCCCGGATCAATGGCCAGCCCGGGGTTGTGCTGGAAATTAAGAAGCGCACCGGAGCCAATATTATCAATACCGTGGATAAGGTGAGGGCACTCTTTAAAGCTGCAGAACCTCAATTGCCGAAAGATTTACAGGTGCGTTACCTGATGGATCAGTCCTCGGAGGTGAAGAGCATGCTGTCGGATCTGCTCAATAATGTGATGACCGCTGTCATTCTGGTGTTGATTATTATGTTAGCGGCGATGGGAGCCCGTGCTGCATTTCTGGTTGGCCTGACGATTCCCGGCGCCTTTCTGACCGGAATTCTGGTGGTGTCATCTTTGGGTTTCACAATGAATATTATTGTGCTTTTCTCATTGATTCTGGTGGCAGGGATGCTGGTGGATGGGGCTATTGTGGTATCAGAGCTGGCTGACCGTCATCAAAAAGAAGGTTTTTCACGCAATGACGCCTGGGCCCATGCCGCCAGTCGCATGGCCTGGCCGATTATCGCTTCGACACTCACCACCATCATGGTTTTTCTGCCTTTACTCTTTTGGCCGGGCGTCATGGGGGAGTTTATGCAGTATCTGCCTGCAACCGTCATGATCTGTCTGTTCGCCTCATTGGCGATGGCGCTGATCTTTTTACCGGTGATGGGCAAGGTGCTGGGTAAGCGGGAGCTATCGGATACCGAAGATAGGCCCGCTATCAGCGATATTGATATGAACCACTCTCAGGATCGATCCGCAGGTGGTAAGGCTTATCGTCGGGTATTAAATCGCTGCCTGTGTTTCCCTGGAACGACGCTGGTTCTTATGTTGGTTCTGATGGGTGTTATTTATGCGGCCTATGGCAAGTTTAACCACGGTATGGAATTTTTCCCGGATGTTGAGCCCGAATCAGCTCAGCTTCAGGTGCGCACTCTGGGGGATTTTTCTGTTTATGAGAAAGATGCCATTCTGCAGCGGATCGAAAGCCGCTTGTATGGGATGCCGGAGGTTGAAGCGATGTATGCCCGCTCCTTCGCAGCAGCCGGCGGCCAACTGTCGGAGGATGTGATCGGTGTGATTCAGTTCCGCTTTACTGACTGGGAAACCCGTCGCCCGGCCAATGAGATTCTGGACGATATGCGAGAACGCACTAAGGATATCCCTGGAGTGGTGTTTGAGTTCCGCAAGCAGGAAGGAGGGCCGCCATCCGGTAAGCCGGTTGAGCTACGTATCAGTGGTAATGAGCCTGAAGAGATCAATTCAGCGGTGGCCCAAGTCCGTCGGATAATGGATGAGTTAGGTGGCTTTGCCGATGTGAATGATGACAGGGCGTTACCGGGTATTGAGTGGCGCTTTGAAGTCGACCGGGCTAAAGCGGCACAATATGGTGCAACGATATCCAGTGTTGGTAATGCGGTTCAGTTGGTCAGCAATGGTCTGAAACTGGCCAGCTATCGACCTGAAGATGCCAGTGATGAGGTGGATATCCGTATCCGATTGCCGGAGTATGCGCGTACACTGGATCAGCTGAACCGACAGAGTCTGAATACACCATTTGGGCAGGTGCCGTTAAGCAACTTCGTGACGCTGACCCCAGCACCTAAAACCGGTATTCTGCGTCGTTTGGATGGCAAACGTACGATTACCATCTCTGGCGATGTGGCAGAAGGTGAACAGGTGAATGAGCGCCTGATCGCTCTGAAAAGTCGCCTCGGTGAGCTGCCGGATACGGTGTCTGTCACCTTTGGTGGTGAAGATGCCGATCAGAAAGAGTCCATGGTTTTTCTGATGGGGGCCTTTTTAGTGGCTGTTTTGCTGATGATGCTGATCCTGATTATTCAGTTCAACAGTATCTATCAGACCTTACTGGTACTATCTGCGATTATTTTCTCCACTGCAGGGGTATTACTCGGCTTGCTGGTAAACGGTCAGGCCTTTGGGGTTGTGATGGTGGGTATGGGGATTATCGCCCTGGCTGGTATTGTGGTGAATAACAATATCGTGCTGATCGATACTTATAACCGGATTAGGGCCAGTGGCCTGAGTGCATTTGAGGCGGCTTTGGAAACCGGGTGTATGCGTTTGCGACCGGTACTGCTGACCGCTTTAACAACGGTACTTGGTCTGATGCCGATGGTGCTGGGTGTGAATGTCAATCTTGTCGAGCATAGTCTGGGCTGGGGTGCGCCATCGACACAGTGGTGGACTCAGCTGTCCAGCGCCATTGCTGGCGGTCTGGCCTTTGCGACCGGCCTGACCCTGTTTCTGACACCTTGTATGCTGGTGTTAGGTGATGGCTTTGCGGAGAACCGTATTTTCAGACTGTTCCGCAGGTTGTTTTCACGAAAAAACAGAAAAACAACAACCTTGCCACACTAATCCTTTATCGGTCCGATCTGGTGTTCCTTTGACCTAAAGGCAGGCTAAAAGCCTGTCTTTAGTGACCTTGGCCTGACTGGCAGAGGGATATTTCCCTCTGAGATATCTGCTTTTATCCCATCGTTGCCCGATTACTGATAGAATCCCGCTCTTTTCCGGTGTCCGGTTGTTAACTTTTTTATCGGATATCCTGGCTGTGCAGCAAGGGCTCTTTCATGTATCTCGATCCAAACTGGCGTATTCTCACCGTAGGGGATGGCGATCTCTCTTTTTCATTGTCACTGAATCAGATGCAGGTGCAGATGGCTGGTTGCCAAGGCTCGGTCACCGCCAGTGTGCTGGACCAGGAGGATGAGCTGCTCGCCAAGTATCAGAATTGTGCCTTTCATGAGCTGAAACAGCAGGGCAGTGAGGTGGTGTCTGGTCTGGATATCACCATAAGTGAGACCTGGCCGGAGAATTTGAAAGGGCGTTTTGATGCGCTGATTTTTCAGTTTCCCCTGATTCCTTCCTTTACCAGCAAAGAAGCATTCGAACAGGCCGGGGGCCTGACCACCAATCTGCTTAACAGGCGTTTGCTGCGCCTCTATCTGCAACACGCCTTCAGTTACTTTCTTGATCCTGATGGCGCACAGCTGGCGCTGATCAGTTCCAAAGACCTGAAACCCTACAGCCAGTGGGATCTGGAGTGCGGTATCCACCTTGGGTTGGAGCATCAGGGCAAGCCGGTTGAGCTGCTGGGCATGTGCCCGTTTCAGCAAAGTGCTTTTGAGGGTTACCGGATTCGTAACGTGGATCGTGATAAACAGATTCGTGGCACGAAAGGAACCACTTTCTACTGGAGTGTAAAGCCTGCGGCTTTCTATCCGGATCAGCAGCTGATCGAACAGCTCACTCCGCCAACGCATCCCGTGGGAGAACCGGTATCTGAGCACTACTGCAACTGGTGCAAAACCGGGCCTTTTGCCTCAACGGAAGACCGTCAGGGGCACCTTGAATCCCGCCGTCACCGCAATATGCAGGCGCTGGATGATGACTGGCGGGAATTTTTGGCGAGTAGTTACACAGTTTAAAGTGGCTAAGGGGGCAGTACTTGATTAGGCTGTTCTGTGTACATACACTGTACATATGATTGAGTTCGAATGGGATCCGGCAAAGGCTGAATCTAATATCAAAAAGCATGGCGTAACTTTTGAAGAAGCAAAATCGGTTTTCTACGATGAGTTTGCCCTTCAGTTTTATGACGATAAAAGCTCTCAGCTGGAAGAAGACAGGTTTCTGATGTTAGGAGCCAGTAGTGAGTCGAGAGTTTTATTGATCTGCCATTGTGAACGCTTTGATGGTCAGGTTATTCGAATCATTTCTGCCCGAAAGGCGACAAAAAACGAGCGGAAGCATTACCAAGGTGACTAACATGAAAGAAGAATATGATCTTTCAAGTATGAAATCCCGCAAGAACCCCTACGCCTCTAAGCTCAAAAAGCCGGTAACCATGCGATTGAGCGAAGATGTTATTGAGTATTTTAAAGCAATGGCGGAAGAGAGCGGTGTTCCCTATCAGAGTCTGATCAATCTCTACCTCAGAGACTGTGTTGCCCAGCACCGTAAGATTGATATTTCATGGCAGCATTCAGCTGAGAACAACTCATAGTTGTTATTAATATTTGAATAATTCGAAAAGGTCACTTCGTTTTAGCTAATTTGAGTTCACTTTAGTGCGCTCGCGCACCACTCTGGAGCGGTTTAAGTGATTTAGGTTGGTGCTAAAACCCTCAAAACAGGGTCTAGTTATCTGATTTAAAAGCTTTTTTCAAAATCTGGCACAAGCCGTGCAATAGGTAAGACAAAAGCAGCCGATCTTCTGTGCAGTTCGCTGAACAGAAACAGGCTGCATAAAAACCGAATCTACCTTATTGAACAAAGGCGTTCATCTCACATGATTTCATGTGCTTGATGAGCGCTTTTTTTTTGCCTGCTGTTTGGTCTTAGACCTGGCAGCACGAAAAAAGGCGGGACGTGATGACTAATACAGTGCATACAACGACAGATCAGACAAATAAAGCGGTTTTTAAGGTTCTTGTGGTGGGTAACGGCATGGTGGGTCACCATTTTGTTGAATCCCTGCTGGAGCAGACTCAGGTGCCAGCGCTTGAGAATCTTGAGATCTGTGTTTTCGGCGAAGAGCCCCATCGTGCCTATGACCGTGTTCATCTCTCCGAGTATTTTACGGGTAAAGATGCTGAGTCACTGGCCCTGTGTGGGCCGGGGTTCTATCAGGCGCAGGGCGTCCACTTTTATCCCGGTGAGAAGGTTACGACCATCGACCGGGCGGGCAAAAAAGCGACCACAGATAAGGGCCGCAGCTACAGCTATGATGCATTGGTACTGGCAACGGGTTCTTATCCGTTTGTGCCGCCCATTCCCGGCAAAGATCGCGATGCCTGCCTTGTTTATCGGACACTGGAAGATCTGGACCAGATCCGGGACTACGCCAGAGATGGGCGTAAAGGGGTGGTTATCGGCGGCGGTCTGTTGGGCCTTGAAGCGGCTAATGCGCTGCGTGAGCTTGGACTTGAAACCCATGTGGTGGAGTTTGCGCCTCGTCTGATGCCAGTTCAGCTGGATGATGAAGGTGGTGCCGCTTTGAAACAGCGCATTACCGATCTGGGGGTTCAGGTGCATACCGGCATGCAGACCCAGGAGATTGTTGCTGGTGAAGGGTGTCGCCACCGAATGAACTTTGCTGATGGCACGCATCTGGAAACGGATCTGATTGTTTTCTCTGCGGGCATTCGACCGCAGGATGAGCTGGCCCGGAATTCTGGCCTGGCGGTGGGGGAGCGCGGCGGTATCGAGATTAATTCGGAGTGTCTGACCTCGGACCCTTCGGTTCTGGCAATCGGGGAGTGTGCACTCTGGGGCGGCCAGATTTTCGGTTTGGTGGCACCGGGCTATCAGATGGCAAAGGTCGCCGCTCACCATCTGTTGGATCAGGTCGTACCGACAGGCACGCTGATGCCGGAAGCGCCAACCTTCACCGGTGCCGATATGAGCACCAAGCTGAAACTCCTGGGTGTGGATGTGGGCTCTATTGGTGATGCCCACGCCCGAACTCCGGGGGCTAAGAGTTATCGCTATCAGGATGAAGATGCTCAGGTGTATCGCAAAATTGTGGTTTCTGAGAACAAAAAAGAGCTGTTGGGTGCTGTGCTGGTCGGGGACAACAGTCGTTACGACACCCTGCTGCAGTACGCCCTGAACGGTATCGAACTACCCGCGGAACCCGCGGGGCTGATTCTGCCGGAATCCTCCGGTGCGGCCCCGATGTTGGGTGTGGATGCGCTGCCGGATAGTGCCAGCATCTGTTCCTGTCTGAACGTGACAAAAGGCCAGATTACCGATGCCGTGGCTTCCGGCTGTTGCACGGTAGCGGAAGTCAAAGATGCTACCAAAGCCAGTACCGGTTGTGGCGGTTGTGCGGCCTTGCTGAAAGATGTGGTAAACGCCGAGCTTGCTAACCAGGGCATCGAGGTGAATACCGATCTTTGTGAGCACTTCGCTTATACCCGTCAGGAGCTGTTCCATCTGATCCGTGTCGGCGGTATTAAAACCTTTGATGAGCTGTTGGAAAAACATGGCAAAGGTTTGGGATGTGAGATCTGTAAGCCGACCGCAGGCTCCATTCTGGCCTCGGTCTGGAACGAGCATGTTCTGGAATCTCCCCACGTCAGTCTGCAGGACACCAACGACGCCTTTATGGCCAACATGCAGAAAGATGGTACTTATTCTGTGGTTCCCCGTATCGCCGGTGGTGAGATCACACCGGACAAACTGATCGTGATTGGTGAAGTCGCCCGAGACTTTAATCTATACACCAAGATTACCGGTGGACAGCGGGTAGATCTGTTTGGTGCCCGTCTGGAGCAGCTGCCTCCGATCTGGAAACGCCTGGTAGACGCAGGTTTTGAAACCGGTCATGCCTACGGAAAGTCACTGCGCACCGTAAAATCCTGTGTCGGTAGTACCTGGTGTCGTTATGGCGTGCAGGACAGTGTTGGTATGGCGATTTTACTGGAAGATCGCTACAAGGGCCTGCGCGCACCCCATAAAATCAAGTTAGCGGTCTCCGGCTGTACGCGGGAGTGTGCAGAGGCTCAGAGTAAAGATTTTGGTGTTATCGCCACGGAAAATGGCTGGAATCTTTATACCTGTGGTAATGGCGGGATGAAGCCCCGCCATGGAGACCTGTTTGCCACCGATCTGAGTGATGATGAGCTGATTCGTATTATTGATCGTTTGATGATGTTCTATGTGCATACTGCGGATCGTTTGCAGCGTACGGCACGCTGGATGGAAAACATGGAGGGTGGTCTGGACTATCTGCAGAACGTGGTTCTGAAGGATAGTCTGGGCATTGCAGAGACGCTGGAAGCGGATATGCAGCGCGTGGTGGATCGCTATCAGTGTGAATGGAAGAGCACACTGGAGAATCCGGAAAAACTGAAACGCTTCCGCCCGTTTGTGAACAGTGGTGTGGCGGACCCTCATATTCAGTTTGTTGAGGAGCGCCAACAGATACGCCCCGCCCGTCCTGAAGAAAAAGTCACCCGGTTCATTCCCGTTGAGGAGGTTGCATCATGATTGATGTTCATAAGAGTGCCCTTTGGCAAACGCTATGCAAGACCAGTGACCTGGTGGCTAATTCCGGAGTGGCTGCTTTGCTGCCATCACCCTGTGGCACCAATGCGATACAGGTCGCTCTGTTTTGGTTACCCGCCATGAACCGGGTTTACGCGGTAGAAAACTACGATCCCCTCAGCGATACCTTTCTCAATGCCAGAGGGTTAATTGGAGACCGCCATGGAGAGCCTTTTTTAGCGACACCGCTTTATAAGCATCATTACCGGTTAAGTGATGGTGTTTGTCTGGAGGATAATAATATCAGTCTGAAAACCTGGGTCGCAAAGATTGAGCACGGTGAGGTCCGGCTTAAGGTTTAGATGGGATAACCTCTGCTGGTAACAGAATAACCCGTAATAATCCGCAAGAGCCGGTATCGATCAGAGATCCGGCTTTTCTGATCATCGGTAACAAGATCAACCCTGTTCCATTGAGAGAGGTCCATCATGATCAGTATTTTGGCTCAACAGGGTATTCGCGCTCTGCAATATCGTGTTCATGGCCTCGGTTCCCTCTTTTGTGTTCTGATCACTCTGTTGCTGATTTTTAGCCCGCCGGTCAAAGCCGAAGAGGTTCGGGTTGCGGTTGCGGCGAATTTTCTCAGTACACTTCAGCAGCTGGCGGCGGTTTATCACAATCAGCAGAGTGACCGCCTGGTGATGATCAGTGGTTCCAGTGGTGGCCTTTATGCCCAGATCCGTCATGGCGCCCCTTACGATCTGTTTTTATCCGCGGATCAGAGTCGTCCCGAACGCCTGGAGGAGGAGGGTTTTATTCTGCCCGGTTCCCGCCGTACCTATGCAAGAGGGCTGCTGGCGCTCTGGTCTGAAGACCCTTTACTGGTAGACCGAGAAGGTGCGGTACTTCACTCAGGGAGGTTTCAGCACCTGTCACTACCTCATCCGGTTAACGCCCCTTATGGTCTGGCGGCTCAGCAACTGCTGAGTAAGCAGGGTATCTGGCGGATGTTGGATGATCAAAGGCGGCTTATTCGTGCAGGGAACGTTCGTCAGACACTGTTTCAGGTCATCTCAGGGGCGGCACCTCTGGGCTTTATTGCCCTGTCTCAGGCGCGCCATCCTTTAATTGCTGGCAGGGGTTCTCTCTGGATTCCCGATGCTTCCCTTTATCCGCCTATCATTCAGCAGGGGGTGGTGCTGGCGCGCAGTCAACAGCCTCAAGCGGCCCTCCGCTTTATGGCTTGGTTGCAGAGCCCGCAGGCTCAGGCGCTGATTGCGGCATCCGGCTATCAGGTTGATCAGGGGGATTTGTTGTTGGCGGGCCGTTTTCCTGAGATTCCACGATAGGTTTTTTTTGCTGAGCAGCGGTATGCCAAGAGGAGGGTACGACATGGGTCTGAACGCTATGGTGTTGAGTCCACAGGATCTGACGGCCCTGTGGCTAACGGTAAAGCTGGCGGTGATCAGTACCGGGCTGTTATTGGGGTTATCGGCACCTTTGGCCTGGTGGTTGGCTCACAGCCGTTCGCCGCTTAAGGTTCTGGTTGAAGCCCTTGTCACGTTGCCGATGGTTTTGCCACCAACGGTGATGGGCTTTTATCTGCTGATGTTGTTAGGGCCGGCGGGTTGGTTGGGTGGGGTTCTGGAGCAATGGGAGATCGGACATCTGGCGTTCAGCTTTAGCGGTATGGTGCTGGCGTCAATGATCGTCTCGCTACCCTTTGTGGTGCAGCCGATGCAAAACGCCTTTGCCTGTGCCGGAGGCCGTATGCTTGAACTGGCAGCGACTCTGAGGTCCGGCCGGGTGGATCGTTTCCGGTATGTGGTGTTGCCCCTGTCGCGCCGTGGAGTTCTCACCGCCGGTGTGCTCTCCTTTGCCCATACCCTGGGTGAGTTCGGTATGATCCTGATGATTGGGGGCAATATTCCCGGCAGCACCCAGGTTGCCTCTATTGCTATTTATAATCATGTGGAATCGATGAATTATGTCGCTGCCCACGGCTTGTCTCTGGTGCTGATTCTGTTGTCGTTACTGCTATTGCTGGCTGTTTTTACGCTGAATCGTCGCACTCCCCCTTTGGCGGCAGGATAACGGAGCATGATGTTATCCTGCCGCATCCGTCTTCAGCGTGCTGCCTTTAGCCTGAGTGCGGATTTTGAGCTGCCCGGCGGCGTAACTATTTTATTTGGCCGCTCCGGCTGTGGAAAAACAAGCCTGCTCCGAGCGATAGCCGGACTGGAGCCTGCGGTGGTAGGGCAGGTTTGCGTTAATGGTCAGCTCTGGCTGAATGGCCGGGAGATCCGGCCGGTACATCAGCGATCCCTTGGCTATGTGTTTCAGGAAGCGAGTCTTTTTCCTCACCTGAATGCTCGCGCCAATCTTCTGTTTGGTTATCAGCGGGTCCCGGCCGATC
>JBLWVL010000047.1:0-21602 GCA_048268485.1 Oceanospirillum sp. | reverse complement strand
CGGAGAGTTCTTTGAGTTTCTCCTCAGGCATATCTGGCTCTTGCGAATACTGCATGAAGGAGTGCCTTGCACTGGAAATGGCCTCCCTCAATTCATATACGGCACGTAACAAGTCCTTTGCTAGCACGTATTCAGTATTACCCTTAAGTTGCCTGCGCCAAGTTCCCAATCCCTTGAGGCCAACGTAGCCAGCAATTATTGCAGCACCTGTGAGGACGAGATCCTTTATAACGGGTAGCCAACTTTCTAAAATGCAGAGTAGTTCTTTCATCTTTTACCGCTAACGCTTGCAGCAGGGGCGCGACCTCAGGAGCGTCCCTTGCCTGCACTTGTTAAATGGTGCTGAGCCACTATTTCAGCTTGCTTTTTAGGTGATTTAGCAGGTCTTCAGTTTTGATCTTCTCACCTTCTCGGTATCCCATGATCTTGTTCAGGGTAATCTCGTAATTTTCCGGCTTATGCTCAAGGTTGCACTCATCATAGTACTGGAGGATAAAATCCCTGATTTCATAACCTTCGCTTCGGTTTATGAAAAGCCGATCTCGCTTAACTGCTGGAAAGTCCCCACTAGTGCGCGTCCACGACAAATTCGTGTGTTTTTTAAGCCATTGAGTTACTTGATTTTCCTTCGACATTTTACTTTCTCCTTAAGGTTTAATTGTAGCTCCGATTGGCCACTTAACGAGGCTGTAGGAAAACCTCAGCCTCAAAAATTGATCATTTTTTGTACTAAAAATGACGCTTCTACGTGAATTATGGAGCAATTTTCATCAGCGAATGTGCTTAAATAAACGTAGCAGCGCGATAAATTCTCAACAACCAGAACCCGTTAGGTTTTTCTACAGCCTGAACGCCATGGTAATGGGTGGCAACGGAGCGCAGCGTAGTTGACATCCCGTTGACCAACTGGTTATGAGTTGCGCTCAATGAACGCACGATTGTCCTCTCTATACTTGTTCGCAAACGTAAACGGACAAGTTAAAGTCTTATCACCGTAATCGACTACTAACGACCAACGCGCCAAAGGCACCTCTTGCCAGCCGTCCATAAGGCGCTCTGAGGAAAATCGATCCGTAATAGTAAAGGATTTTCGTTCTCCGTCGCTGACGCAGAGATCTCTCGGCGGAACAGAATCTGAAAAAATTTCTTTCACTGCACGGCCGTAATCATCTGGTTCAAGGTTTATAAGGTCTTTCCGGCAATAGCTGGCCAGTTTTCTTATGTAGAGGCTCCTAGATAATTTGTTGGGGCCGAAGACTTCAGTTGGATGCTCAATAAACATATCTTTGACATACACATCGCCATTTTTTGCGATCATGCTAATGTCCAATTTGAAGTCGTAGTCACCGTATCCACGCCATCGGATTTCTGCTAAGTCGACCTCAATGGACAAATTCGGCCTCTTAAAAAACTCCTTGTATACAGTTATTGCAAGGTTAATAACGCCTAAGCCAAGTCCACCAAATGCAGCTATCGTTTTCAGTGTTTCAAAAGTCAAAATTTGTCCTTAAGGATATACTCATAACATTTTAATCATAGGCATGCGCATTTCGACGATTTCAATAGTCCGGCAAAAACTGAGGAAAGAGTTTGATTAGAAAGGAGAATTCCGTTTTCTGATCTGGCTGCTTCCCTGCTAAACGCGTATGCGAATAGTCACAATAACCGTGCGCCTGTGCTCTTAAAAAAAGAACAAGCACGGCTTCCATAATGTATCAAATTTAAATCTTATCCAATTTCACCGCAGCAGTAAACCGAGCACTAAGTCTGATATGCGGGCACAAAAAAGCCCGCTCTTGGGCGGGCTTTAATAGCATCAGGCAGTAACCACTTACACCCGGCGTACTTTAAACTTACGGCCTTTAATCCGGCTGTTCATCAGGTGGTTAAGGGCTTTTTTCCCCACGCTACGTTCCACCGCCACATAGGCGGTAAAGTCGAAGATATTGATCTTACCCACCTGGCTGCCTTCTATGCCGCCTTCATTGGTGAGGGCTCCCAGTAGGTCGCCGGGGCGAACTTTGTTCTTTTTGCCACCGTCGATGGAGAGGGTCACCATGGTTGGTTCCCGGTGGCCGCTCATATCGCCGTCGTACAGCTCTTCGCTGCTGGAGGGTTCAATCTCGGTCTGCATTTGGTCGGCAATATCCGCCAGTTTGTAGCTCTCTTTCTGGGTGTACAGGCTGATCGCCAGACCGGATTTACCCGCACGGCCGGTACGGCCAATACGGTGTACGTGCACTTCAGAGTCCCGTGTCAGGTCGTAGTTGATCACCATCGGCAGGTCGTCGATATCCAGTCCCCGTGCCGCAACATCGGTGGCCAGCAGTAAGTGAGTGCTTCGGTTGGAAAATTTCACCAGTACCTGATCCCGCTCCCGCTGATCCATATCACCGTGCAGCGCCTGGGCGTAGTAATCCCGCTCTTTCAGGGCGTGGGCCAGATCGGCACAGGTCTGTTTGGTGTTGCAGAAGATCACCGCATGTTCCGGCTGATAGTGCCCCAGCACCTGCAGCAACAGGTCTTCTTTCTCGGAGGCACGCTCTACGGAGTAGAACTTCTGGCTGATATTCACCGGAGCCTGGGCCGACTCAACCACCTCAACCATCGCTGGTTTGTTCTGATAGCGGCTGCTGATCTGGGCGATGGTATCCGGGTACGTGGCAGAAAACAGCAGGGTCTGACGATTTGACGGCGTCTCTTCCAGAATCGCTTCCATGGCATCGGCAAAGCCCATATCCAGCATGCGGTCGGCTTCATCCAGCACCACGGTATTAACCCGTCCCAGATCCAGTGTGCCTTTACGCAGGTGATCCTGAATACGACCCGGTGTACCCACCACAATATGGGTGCCATGGGCCAGAGAACCGATCTGCGGGCCGATGGGCATACCGCCACACAGGGTCAGAATCTTAACGTTGTGCTGATAACGCGCCAGCTTACGCAGTTCATTGGCCACCTGCCCCGCCAGTTCGCGGGTTGGGCACATCACCAGAGACTGACAGGCGAAGGAGCGCACGTTGAGTTTTTCCAGCAGGCCGATACCAAAGGCAGCGGTTTTACCACTCCCGGTTTTGGCTTTGGCGATCAGGTCTTTGCCCTTCAGCACCAACGGCAGGCTTTGTGCCTGAATCGGTGTCATGCGGGAATATCCCATATCCTTCAAGTTCTGAATCTGGGCGGCAGGCAGGTTAAGGCTGGAAAAGGCGCTATCGTTCACGGAGATCTCAACTGATAAAAAGAGGTGGCAGACCGAACAGGTCATGATTAAGTTCTTGGGCGTTGGTTTAATGCGCAAAGCCCAGAAGGTGCGCAGTATAACAAAGCCAGCCCGGAATAGCAGACGACAATTGCTCGGCTCGCTTATTCCCTTTACGACCCGTTGAACAAATTAATCAAAAGCAGCCATTTATTTAGATTGATTCACACCAAACCCAGCGCCGATCCTTCATAACGGCAACACAGATCAGGCCCTGCTAATCTTCGCTACAGGTCAGTTGTCTGGCCCATTCCAACGATAATTAAAAGATAATTCAAAAAGGGAACCTCCATGTCTGAACGTCCGGTTTTAGCGATTACCCAACAGATCGATAACGAGCGCACCTGTGTTAACCATCTGCTGTTTCCCGCAGGCGGCGAAAGCCAGTGGCACCGCCATGAGCGTGATTACGTGATTGTGCCGATGCAGAACTGCGTACTGCATATCGACACCGGTGAAGGCCCGAAGGCCGTGGAAATGAAAGCGGGCGAATGCTACTACCGCCCGGTGGGTGTTGAGCATAACGTGCTGAACAACAGTGACGAAGATATCGTGCTGATCGAAGTGGAAATGAAGTAAGCCGCTTATTCAGAACCCGTCAGGGCGGATCAAAACAAAGCAGTTTTATCCGTCCTGACCTCTCACCCAGCCATCATAGCGCTATCAGAACCTCATCAGAGCACTATCAGCCAGCCTGCTTCAGTAACGCAAAGTGTTTCTTACCCCGCTGAAGCAACCGGTAACGGTCATACAGGGCAAACTGCTGACCGATGGCTTTATCCGGGCCGTTATCTGCCGCGACCAGTTCACCATTCAGACGAATGGCACCCGCCTGTATCTGTTCACGGGCTTTACCCTTCGATGGCGCAAGCTCCGCATCCACTAACACCTGCGCCAGCTCTGCGGTTGGATTAACGGTATAGCACGGTAGTCCATCCAGCTCTAACTGCTGCAGCTCTCGTTCGCTAAGCTGCGCAATCCCCGCCTGTGCCTGTTCTTTTTTGGCATGCCCCACAAAGAGGGCGTCTGTAATACGCTTCGCACTGTTCAGACCTGCTTCGCCATGCACAAAAGCGGTAATCGCCTCCGCCAGAATCTGCTGTGCCTGTGGCTTATGACCGGAGGACTCATCCTGTTGACGGATCGCGGCGATCTTATCCACGGATAAAAAGGTGTAGTAACCCAGCATCCGGTAAACGTCAGCATCCGCGGTATTCAGCCAGAACTGGTAGAAGCTGTAGGGCGAGGTTTTATCGGCATCCAGCCAGATAGTACCGGTCTCGGTTTTACCAAATTTGGTGCCATCACTTTTGGTGATCAGCGGCAGGGTCAGACCATCAACTTTTGTCTGGTTCAGGCGACGGGTCAGGTCGATACCACTGACAATATTGCCCCATTGATCGTTACCGCCGATCTGCAGCGTCACACCATGATGCCGATTCAGCTGCACAAAATCATAGGACTGCAGCAGGGTGTAACTAAACTCAGTAAACGAAATCCCCACATCCGGCCTATCCAGGCGCTGTTTGACCGATTCACGGCGCATCATCTCATTGACCGAGAAGTGTTTACCCACATCGCGGAAAAACTCCACGATATTCATACCCCAAAACCAGTCCTTGTTGTTGATCAGTTTCAGGTCACAACCCAGATGAGGCTGCATCAGTGTGGTGATCTGCCCGCTTAGCTGCGCGGCAAACTCATCCACGGTTGTCATGCTGTTCAGGCTGCGCTCAGCGGCTTTAAAACTGGGATCACCGATGGCACCTGTGGCACCACCCACCAGAGCGATCACCTGATGCCCCGCGTCATAAAAACGCTTTAGCATCAGCAGCGGCACCAGATGCCCGATATGCAGGCTGCCAGCGGTGGGATCAAAGCCGCAGTAAACCGTTTGCGGCTGCTGCAGGAAGGTTTTCAGTTCACCGGTATTTGTGGTCTGGGCGATCAGACCGCGACGGTTCAGATCATCAAATAGAGAGGTCATGCTGTGCCTTGTGTTTAGCGTAGATTACTGGTGTTTAGAACAGGTTAATTGTTTTAGAACAGATTACTGGTGTTCAAAACGCTTTAATCAGAGATTGCTCAGAAGATGGCAACAGCTTAAAGAAAGACTCAACAAAGGCGCATATCCCTATAGGGACAGATGAGGGATTGTGTTTCCCCGACATCAACAGCTCCGAAAACTACCCATCAGCAAATCGCTCTTGAGCCAAACAGGTAACAGACATATGATAGAGATTCTCATTTCCATATGAAATACTCTAACAATGACTGCTCTCTCCGAAATCCCCACCCCTTCTCAAGTCTCAAGTATCTTGATTGTTGAAGATGATCTGGACCTGAATAACCAGCTGTACTCTCTATTGGTCTCCAGAGGTTATCAGGTTGCCCAAAGCTTTGAGGGGGACCAGGCACTAACCACAGCAACCAAACAACACTTCGATCTGATCTTACTGGATGTCTTGCTCCCAAAGATTAATGGCTTTGAGTTTCTTTCAGCCCTGCGCAAGACGGATCAGACACCGGTGATTATGCTGACCGCCTGCGGCGCTGAAGAGGAGCGGATAACCGGCTACCGACGTGGTGCCGATGACTATGTTCCCAAGCCCTTCAGCTTTACTGAGCTCTTACTTAGAGTTGAGGCGCTGCTCAGGCGGACTCAGAAAACCAGCAAGCAACACAACGCTCCACTCGAAATTTGTGTGGACGACCTCACCCTGAACCGTCAGATCATGACGGCTTACTTTCAGGGGGAAGCTGTTTCCCTGACACCGATACAGTTCCGATTACTTTGGGTGCTGGTTCTGCAGCAAGGGACAACCTTAACTAAGCCTTATCTCTATCAAGAGGTACTGGAGAAAGATTTCAGCCGTTATGATCGTAGCCTGGATATGCACCTGAGCCGTGTACGGCGCAAGCTGACGGAAGCCGGAATGTCAGGCGACCGACTTAAAACAGTTCATGGTAAGGGGTATCGTTTTCAATGAACCGGCGATTTTGGTGGACACTCTCGGGGACACTGGTACTGGGAACCTTTACTTTGGTTTGGATGGTTTCATTTCTCGGAAACACAACTGAGCAACGAATGAGCTTTATTGCCAAACACCATCAGGAAACGATCAGAGAATGGGGTCGAACAGCAGAGCGACTTTATAATCTCGGTGACCATGAAGCCTTAACTCAATGGCTCAACGATCTTCAGTCTCAGGAGGATACCTGGGCAGCCGTGGTTCACTCGAAACTGAAGCCTGTTCCAGGTAGCCATTTATCAGAAAAATATGTTGAGCAGTTTCAGCTGGGCCGCAGTGTCGACTGGAAAATTCATCTGTACTTCACCGACAACCCAACCATGGACGTTACTTTTGCGGATAGAAATACACACTTTTTAATTCGTCTCCCTCAACGTATGCGGCCTGGAACCTACCTGCCTGAAACCAGACTTTTCCTGAAAGTAGCCTTACCCATGATTGTCCTGTTGAGTTTATGCCTGCTGATTTACCGGCATATTATGGCTCCCATCAGACAGCTGGAACTTACAACACGTCAGTTCAGCGAAGGCAATTTAGCGGTACGGGCCAGAACGTTACTGGGTAAACGTAATGATGAACTTACCGCATTAGCGGACACCTTCGATCAGATGGCCGAGCGTATCAGCGAGCTAATCCACTCCCAGCGCAGACTGATCTCCGACCTGTCACATGAGTTAAGAACACCTTTAACCCGTATCGACATGGCCATCAGCTGTGTTGAAGAAGGCATAGACACCCAACTTTTCTTGCCCAGAATACGTCGCGAATGCAATCACATGAGAGGCCTGGTTGAAGATACGCTGACCCTCGCCTGGCTGGAAAATGAAAACCCGGAACTGACCAGGGAGGAGATCAATCTTACCGACCTGATCGACAGTATCGTTGACGATTGCCGGTACGAGCACCCCAAAACCCCAATAGAAGTTTTTACCCCAGACCAGGCGATTCTATATCAAACCAGTCACAGGGCATTGGCACAGGCCATTGAAAATGTCATTCAAAATGCCTGTAAATACAGCCCCTCAGGCGAGCTTATTGAAGTTAAATTAAGCGCAAAAGATCAGGGTTATTTACTTACCGTTGCCGATCAGGGACCAGGTGTGCCGCCGGATAAACTGGAAGCTATTTTTCGGCCATTTTATCGCGCCAGTTACCTTTATAACAGCCAACCCAGTGGACATGGGTTGGGGCTAGCTCTGGCCCGCAGGCAACTCAGGGCTATCGGCGGCAGTATCAGGGCTAAGAACCGAGAATCCGGGGGATTAAGCGTTGAACTTTGGATACCCATTACCCAGATGTAACAAATGTAAAATTGTTTCACTTTTAGCTGCCAGATAATGAGAATGCATTCCAAATACGAATAATTATCAAAAAAAGGAGTGCTTTTATGCCTATCCCACAACCTTTTCGCCAGGCCACCGTATTTCAACGCAGCCCGCTCTGGCTTGCGCTGACTATGACACCACTGGCTCATGCAGCTCCTGTGTCCATGGATGCCATTCAGGTCACTGCTGACCGACTGGGCAATGATATCGAAGAAGCAAGCCTCCAACGTTATCAGGCCGATGACCTTGACGATATTTTTAACGCCGTACCCGATGTTGCTGTGGGCGGTGGTAGCCCTGTTTCCCAGAAGGTGTACGTCCGTGGCCTGGAAGATACCCTGCTGAATGTCACCATTGACGGGGCCGCTCAGTCTGGCTATCTGTTTCATCATCAGGGGCGCTTAATGCTTGACCCGGAACTCCTCAAGCGGGTTTCTGTGGGGGCTGGGGCCGGATCAGCCACTGACGGGGCCGGAGCTCTAGGCGGCAGTATCCGCTTTGTTACCAAGGACCCGGAAGATATGCTACGCGATGGGGAAAATATCGGTGTACTGGCTAAAGCCGGTTATTTCAGTAATACCGAAGGGTATCGGACATCAACATCGGTCTTCGGACGGCTGTCGGATGACTGGAGTGCAATGGGTACTCTTGCCAAAACGGAACACAATGATTACAAAGATGGCGATGGCAAAACTCAACCCTATACCGAAAGCAGTGTCGTCACAGGTTTTGCCAAGATTGTGGGTCAACTAACGGATGAGCAACGGCTAAGCATCAGTTATGAAAACAACAATGACGAAGCCAGCAGAAAGCACCGTCCTCACTGGTCACCCAGCTTTAAAAATCCCGTTTTTGATCAGGAAATGACGCGGAACACCGTCACCGGTAACTACCACTTTGACTCCCGAAGCAATGAATGGCTGGATCTTGAGGTAACCCTGTTTACGACAGAGACCTCCCTTAAGCACATTGACGGCCCCTATGGTACTTATTTAGGCGAACTGGAGAGCCAGGGCATCAACATACGTAACACCAGCGTCCTTCAGGCCCATAGCCTGACTTACGGTATCGAGAACCGGCAGGACGAGGGCCGCCTCAACACCGCCAAAGAAACCGCGTCAGTATCCGGCCTATACCTTCAGGATGATTATCAGGTAACGGAACACCTGATGTTCAGTGGCGGCCTGCGCTATGACAACTATGAACTCGACGAAAAGACAACGAATCAGACATTCGACCAATCGGGCTTCAGTCCAAACCTGGGCTTTAGCCTTGATGTAACAGATGAATTAAATCTTTATGGTGGCTGGGCTCAGGCAATGCGCGGTCCTAAAGTCAAAGAACTGTTCGTGCTGGATTACTACACAAATGCTGCCGACCTCAAGGAAGAAACCGCTGAAAACGTCGAAGTTGGCGCCAGCTACCGCTCAGGAAATCTGTACGCATCTGCCGAAGTATATGTAACCACCATTGACGACGTTATCGCACAGGAAAGCAAAGCGGTACTGGGTAATGTAGGTGAGCTGAAAACTAAAGGGGTCACGGCTACTGTCGGTTACGACGGGTCAGCCCTGAGTGCATCGCTCTCTTACAGCCAGTCACGGCCAGAACTTAATGGAACTCCTCTCAGCGATGACGACTGGAGTCTGGGCACCAGTGTCGGTGACACCTGGATCGCACAGGTTGATTACCAGGCAACAGAAAATCTGGACATCGGCTGGACAGGTCACTTTGCCGAGCGTCTGACAAAGGTCGCCGATGGCTTTACCGAAAAACCCGGTTACGGTGTCAGCGATGTTTATGCGAAATGGTCTCCACTTGCCCAAGACCAACTCACAGTATCACTCAGCATCAATAATCTGTTTGATAAACAATATGCCAACCACGCCAGTTATGGCAACTATGGCGAAGTTGCTCAGGGATTGCCTGATCCGGGTCGGGACATCCGCTTTGGCGTAGCCATGCGCCTTTGATATTGGAAACAATCCGTTATCAATAAGGTGCTGCTGATCCTGGCTTTACTGACCCTTCTGCAGTTCGGTGTATTGCATTTTGGGCAGCACCTGATTATGTCTCCGTGACGGACTCCCCTTTAACTCACCAGCAAGTGCGTCATAAACAGCTGATACAGCTCGCTCAGGGAACTGACATTCAGTTTGCGGTAGATGCTCTTGCGGTGGTTCTTCACTGTGCCCAGGGCGATGCCTTCCAGCTGGGCGATATCTGCAGAGTCATACCCCTGCACGATTAACAAGATAATCCCCTGCTCTTTCGGGGTCAGCAGGCCTTCGCCAAAGGAGTGCATCGCCTGTTGCAGCGCAAGCCGGAACTCACTCTTATCCGCCATGGCTGACGATTGCAGTAGACTGGTCTCGGGTTTGCGCTCAGCCCCCGCCCACTGCTGACGGATCAGGGCATGCAGTACCGCAGAATCAGCGCTGAGTTCATGGTACTGCCTCATATGCCGGGTCGGATCTTCATCGGTTTGTCCGGTAAAGAGTAAAATCCAGCGCTCCTCATCCAACCATGTACAAAGGCACAGCTCATCAAAAACACCGGTCTGAGGGCAAAATTGCTGTTGATACCGGTTGATCAGGTAACGCTGCTGTGAGGAGTCATCCTGAAGCAGACCGGAGAGCATCAGTGTTTTATCACCGTGATTCTCCAGACAAAACTGATAAAAAGGATCACTCAGATAGGCATCGGTCAGATAGCGCTGAAACAGATATTCCCGGTTATGGGGAATGGCATCATAGAGATAAATAGGGTGTTTATTACGGCGGCAACCAAGAATAATCAGATGGCTGCAGGGCAATAGCGTACGCAGATAATCCGCCAATGCAGAGCTGAACCCCGGCGTGCCTATGGCTTCAATAATCGCAGCCAGTTTAGCTTTCATGGTACAGCCTCCTTTATATGCTTCATGCTACCGGTTATGGTTTTACGCTACCGGCCCACGTTAAGGGCAGGCGTGGACAATACCTGCCTGATCTCAGTCGCGACGGTTTGTACCCGCTTTGGCATAGGGCTCTGGCGGTGCTCAATCTGATACAGTGTCTCACTGACAGGCTGATTTAACGTAAAGGTGGCAATTTTATCCTGCTCGCTGAATGCTTCCACGGCATAACTTGGCAGTACCGTAAACCCTAAGCCAAGACTCACCGGCTGTAAAATCAAGCTAATCTGGTTAGAAAACCCCCGCCGGATAAACTGTTCAACATGCTCAAACGATGGGTAGTTAGCCTGCAGCAGTAAACCCGCATGATGCTCTGCATCAGGATGCCCGATAAAACCAAGATCGCACAGGGTTTGCCACTGGGGAACAGCCCCACAATCTGCCTGTTTAGGTATCACCAACAGCAGAGGCTCTTCTGCAACCGGCTGGCTTTTAACATCCTCATGATGTGGCGGCTGACTGGTGAAGCCCAAATCGATGCGGCGCTGGGCTATCGCCTGTTCAATCTCACGATTGGGGGCAAAGCGATAATCAATACTCAGGCCGGGGTGCTGGCTCTGCAGTATCAGTAGCTGCGGATACAGTTTAAGCCCAACACTTCCCGGTGACATGACACCTACTTCGCCCTGGTATTCGGGATCATCGGTGACACTGGCGGCAAGGTGTTCCATATCAGCCAACAATGACTTCCCCTGCCGATAAAGTCGCTGCCCTGCATCCGTCAGTATAAATTGCCGGGCATCTCGGATCAGTAAACGGGTCTGCAACTGATCTTCCAGCTTCCGAATATGCTGACTGACCCCGGATTGGGTCATAAACAGCTGTTCAGCGGTGCGGGTAAAGTGACCAATATCCACCAGGCTGCAGAAGGTTTTCAGTAGGCGCGGATCTATCATTACAAAATATTCTCAAATCAATCAATATTGATAATTTTATATTATCAAAGACCCTTTGTATGCTGCCCGATATCGAAGCAGAGCTAAGCTCTGAAACAGCAACCCGAACAAGATAACCTGAGAGGTCAGTCATGATTACCCAACAAATGATGCCCCGTCATCCGGCAGAACAGCACGCAACCTATCCACGTAATTTCTCCCATATCGGTATTTCGGTACCGGATCTGGACGCTGCGGTTAAATTCTATACTGAGGTACTGGGTTGGTATCTGATTATGCAACCCACCACCATCGAAGAAGATGACAGTGCTATCGGCGAGATGTGTACCGAAGTGTTTGGCGAGGGCTGGAAACGTTTTCAGATTGCACACCTGTCCACGGGGGATCGTATCGGTGTTGAGCTATTCCAGTTTGATAATCAGGAAAACCCAGAGAATAACTTTGAATACTGGAAAACCGGCATCTTCCATTTTTGTGTTCAGGACCCCAATGTAGAAGAACTGGCCGAACGTATTCTGGCCGCCGGTGGTAAAAAACGGATGGAGAAACCGCGTTACTACTATCCAGGTGAGAAGCCTTACCGCATGATCTATATGGAAGATCCGTTTGGCAATATTCTGGAGATCTACAGCCACAGCTATGAGCTGATTTACAGCGCCGGAGCTTACTGAAATACCGACAGATCCAGTTCCAGCGGTTGTCCCAACCAATAGGCGTGCTCGGTGTGATCTTTCAGGTGATCACCGGTAACGCCATGAACCAAAATAGATAGCCCTGCCCGCCCGCATGCCGCTGACTCGCAGCGATGAGCATCCAACCAGGGAATCAGCCGCTCAAAATCGGTTGTCTTAAAGAGTAACTGACAGCTCCACGCCGGATGGGGGCCGACCCGCCGCTGATGTACCCGCCCAACCTGAACACCAAACTGCTCACCGGCCCGGTGGCAGAGCTGAGTGGCAAAGCCCAGAGTCTGCTCATCAAAATAGACGTGGGCGTGGAACACCCTGTGCACGTTGACCGGATACCGGCCAACGGGTGCACTGGAAAAATCAGATACGGACATTTAAGGAATCACCACCCGAACAGCCAAACCAATCAGCACGACCCCCGTCAGCTGCTCAATACGCTTCACATGGCGGCGTAGCCAGGCCAACAGGTGCGCCTGGGAAAACAGCAGCGCCACCAGGGTGTACCAGAGACCATCCACAACTGAAGCCGTAGCGACCATAATCAGCTGAGCCTCTAAGCCCTGATCAGCGGTGACAAACTGAGAGAAAAGTGCAGTAAAGAAAACCGCCAGTTTTGGGTTCAGCAGAGAGATCAACAGACCGGAGCGCGCCGCCTGCCAGTAGGTTTCTCGGGTGCCATTTTCCGCCTGTAACTCAGGGGTAGATGCATAGCGCAGGGCATTAAAACCGAGCCAGACCAGATAAGCTGCACCGGCCCAGGTCAGCGCCAGATAAACCGTCTCATAACGGCTAACCAGAATCCCCAGTCCCCAAACCGTTGCAGCTGCCCAAGCCGCTACACCCAAAGCATGGGCGCAACCTGCAGCAATACCATGACCGCGACCATTACTCACGGTTTGACGCAGTACCACAGCTAAACTCGGTCCCGGTGACATGGCACCCAGCACACAGATCAACAACAGAGATAACCAAAGGACTAAAGACATAGGATTTCCTTAATGATGGATTGGTATAAAAATGAGCAAACTATACAGTTGGATTTTTCAGGCGCTTACGCAAATCACTCGGTGACACAAAAACCCAGCTTTTCCCGTATTTACGTTTATTTAAAAGACGTAAGTCATCAGCCATGGTCAGTAGATCGGTACGCGCGGTTTGGTAACTAATCGCATGTGAAGTCTTATGCTTTTGAATATCATAATGTGCCCCAGGATTTTTCAGAGCATGACGAAGCAACATGAGCTGACGATGGTTCAACAAGCCACGCGCTTTGCTGCTATCGAGCAATTTTTCCGCTTCCTCCAAATCGCTCACTTTCCGATTCAGGTATTCGTGGAGCGCCACAATCCCTTTACGGATCACCTCAACCTGATGCAGCAGAAAATAGGTCAGATCATTACCATCAGTTTCAGTATGAAGGTAAGCCATTCCATATTTCACCGGAGCTTGCCTGATAATACGTGAGATGGAAACAAACTCCATCAGCCAGTAGCCGTGACGCGCCATAGCCCAATAGAACAAGGCTCGGGCGGTACGTCCGTTACCATCAACAAAGGGATGATCGTAACCGATCATAAAATGCAGAATAATCGCTTTGATAACAGGATGAATGAAAGCACCATCATCCGATGGGGCATTGGCAAAATCGCACAGTGCCTGCAAGCGCAGCTCTAATTCGGCAGCTTGTGGCGGTGTATGCAGGGTAACCCCTGTACTGTTGTCAACCACCTGAATATCGTCATCAGCGCCCCGCAGCTGGCCCGCTTTGTCGTCATTGTCCAGCGTGCCCTCTGTTATCACCTGATGCAGATGCTTAATCATCGATGGTGTCAGATCATCGTCACAAAACTCGCGAATCACTTCCATCGCTTGATAGTTGTTATAAATCATGCGCTCACTATGATCTGTCGGAGTACGCCCCTGCCGCAGCATCTCTTTAGCGACATTACGGGTGGTGGATGCACCTTCCAACTGACTCGAACTGATCGATTCTTCAATCAGAGAGCTGACAAGATAGGTGTCCCGGGTATGAGGATTGGTTATAGGCTGATCCATGGTTATTTTGCCAGAGGCATTCTGACCCAACCAGTGCAGTTCTTTCTGCAGGCTATCCGGCATGCAGAAAGAAAATGGCTGCTGGTATGTATCACTTAAAGGTAGTTGACGAGCAATTTTCTGGCGTGCGCTTTTTACAGCAAACCAGTAATCCTTAGGGGTGAAATCCTGCGGAGGTTTCAGGTGTTTCAGCTTTTCCCAAGGCAAATAACGACCTTTAGAGTCAGTGGGGCCAATGGGCGCACTCAGCAACCGGGTAATGCGCACAGTATCACCCTGCTCAAGCAGCTGTTTTAACAACAGATCCAGCGATGGCGGAGGCTCCGGCAGCTTCATTTTGTCACCTATTACTAATTTTACAAAAATTAGTAATTAGCATAACCAAAAGTACAAAACCATACCAGCAGGCAGTCATTCAGAATGGTTATGCAGGCCAGATATAGCAGCCTTTATCAACAGCCGCTATTCTGCTCTGTATTCCCGACTGTTTTTCTGGGACAATGCGCGGTTTGCAGTGACAAGCACCGTGCTGCACCCTGATAATGACCATACCGGCAGGTAATCACCACCTGTTGCAGAACCTGATGAGCGCCATGAGCAGTAAACATAAAACCGCCCCCGACCTGTTTTCCTATCCTTTGTACTGGGCCGAGTGCTTCGGTACAGCACCTTTTCTGCCGACCACCCGCGAGGAGATGGATGCGCTGGGCTGGGACAGCTGTGATGTGATTATCGTTACCGGTGACGCCTATGTGGATCACCCGAGTTTCGGTATGGCGGTATTGGGTCGCCTGCTGGAGTCCCAGGGTTTCCGGGTTGGTATTATCGATCAGCCGGACTGGCGCAACCCGAATGAGTTTATGCGCCTGGGCAAACCGAATCTTTATTTCGGTGTCACTGCAGGCAATATGGACTCCCTGATCAATCGTTACACGGCGGATCTTAAAGTACGTAATGACGATGCCTATACCCCCCACGGCGAGGGCGGCAAACGCCCGGATCGGGCGGTCATTGTTTATTCACAGCTGTGTAAACGTGCCTACTCCGATGTGCCTGTAGTCATTGGCGGTATCGAAGCCAGTTTGCGCCGTATCGCCCAGTACGATTACTGGAGCAACGAAGTACGCCGCTCGGTGCTGATCGATTCCACCGCAGATATTCTGCTGTACGGTAACGCTGAACGTGCCCTGATCGAACTGACCCATGAACTGGCCCTCGGCAAGAACCTGTCAGAGCTGCTGGATATTCGCGGCACCACCATCGTGCGTGATACTCCACCCGGTGGCTTTACCGAGATCGACTCCAGCCGTGTCGACTGGCCGGGCAAGATCGACCAGATTCCAAGCCCTTACGAATATATTCCGGAAGGCAAGTGTCAGGATGGTGAAGAGGAAGATCCGGATGTGATGCCGATCCGCGTCATTCCGGCACCTCTGAAAGGCAAGCATGGCAAACTGGATGCTGACAAAACCTACGTGCGCCTGCCCTCTTTCGAGAAGGTCAATAAAGACCCTGTATTGTACGCCCACGCCTCCCGTGTACTGCATCTGGAATCCAACCCGCACAACGCCCGGGCACTGATTCAAAAGCACGGCAAAAAAGAGATCTGGGTGAATCCGCCACCGATCCCTCTGGAAACGGAGGAGATGGACAAGGTGTTCGGCTTTAACTACCAGCGTGTGCCGCACCCGAAATATGGCGATGCCAAGATTCCTGCTTATGAGATGATCCGCTTCTCCATCAATATTATGCGCGGCTGTTTTGGTGGCTGTACCTTCTGCTCCATCACCGAGCACGAAGGCCGTATTATCCAGAGTCGTTCTCAGGAATCCATCATCAATGAGATCGAAGATATCAAAGAGAAGCTGCCTGCCTTTACCGGTCATATCTCCGACCTTGGCGGCCCGACGTCCAATATGTACCACCTGAACTGCAAAGATCCTGAGATTCAGGCTTCCTGCCGTAAGCTCTCCTGCGTATATCCGGAGATCTGCGTCAACCTGAATACTGACCATAGCCCGACCACTCAGCTGTACCGTCAGGCCCGTGCGGTTGAGGGCGTGCACACGGTATCCATCGCCTCCGGTCTGCGTTATGACCTGGCGGTGGAAGACCCGGAATACGTGAAAGAGTTGGTGACTCATCATGTGGGTGGCTATCTGAAGATTGCACCGGAGCACTCAGAAATGGGCACCCTGAGCAAGATGATGAAACCGGGCATGGGCACCTATGACAACTTTAAGCGTATGTTCGATAAGTACTCCAGGGAAGCCGGTAAGAAACAGTACCTGATTCCGTACTTTATCGCCGCACATCCGGGTTCTGAAGATGAAGATATGCTCAATCTGGCGCTGTGGCTGAAAACCCACGACTTCCGCCCGGATCAGGTGCAAACCTTCTATCCGTCCCCGATGTCACTGGCCACCGCCATGTACCACTCCGACAAGAACCCGCTGAAACAGGTGACCTACAAAAGCGAAACCCTGTACACCGCGAAAGATTACGAACAGCGTCGTACCCAGAAAGGTTTTTTACGCTATCACGACCCGAAAAACTGGCCGGCCCTGCGTAAAACCCTACGGGAGATGGGACGTGCGGATCTGATCGGTGATGGCAAACACAAACTGGTACCCGGTGAAGATAAAGATCCGGTGAACCCACGCAGCCCACGTAAAGCACGTCCGGGGCAGCAAACCGGGGCATCCCACACCACCAACCGCCCGACCCTGAAAAATGGTCAGGTGAAACAGATTGGTGGCGGCGCGAAGAAATCAGCCGGTAAGAAACCGGGCAAAGGTGGCGCAGGTAAAAAAGCTGCCGGTAATGCCATTGCCAAAGCAAGCGCTAAACCGTTCGCAAAGAAAGGTGGTGGCAAGAAAGCCAGACAGGTCAGTCAAAAACCAAGCGCCTGATTTGTCAGATGCTAAAACGAAAAAGGCGGCTCCGGCTGCCTTTTTCAGCTTTGGCTGACAGACACGAATCACCGAGATACCTATACTTACTCTAAATATCGCTATGGATGGACGATAAGATGAGTAACACCAAACTATCACTGCTCGACCCTAAAAATGATTATGTCTTTAAACGCCTGTTCACAGAGCACCCCGATGCTCTTGTGCATCTGATTAATGATCTGCGACCTGATCTTCCCAAAGTTATCGAAGTCGAAATTCTTAACCCCGCAATCACTCCGACAGAGATGGAAGGTAAAAGCATCGTTCTTGATGTTCTGGCACAGGACGTGACCGGCAATCGCTATAATATTGAGATGCAGGTCAGACGTTATAATGAATGGGGCAAACGCAGTGCCTACTATTTAGCGAAGATGCTGACCGAACAGTTGCTTGCCGGTGAAGATTACTCAGAACTTAATGCTGTTATTGGCATCCATCTGCTAGATTTCGATCTGTACACAGAAGATGCCGCTCAACGGCAACAAGCACTTTGGCGTTTTGAAATGCGTGACGGTTTCCAGCCGGATGTTAAACTGGGCGACACCCTGCAGCTTAATCTGATTGAAATGAAAAAAGCTGATCGGCTGGGGCTGGGCGATCAAAACCTAAGAGACTGGATCACCCTATTTGAACATTGGCAGGAGGATACCCGTATGGCCACTATCAACAGCGAAGCCGTAAAAGAGGTTCGGGGCTATATTCGTAAGCTAAGCGCTGACGAAGAAGCGCGCCGTTTAGCCTTTGTTCGTGAACGCGCTCTGAAGGATGAAGCCAGCCAGTTAAAATACGCCCGCGAAGAAGGACTTCGGGAAGGTGAAGTCAAAGGCGAAGCCAAACTGCTCAGCCTGCAACTGCAGATAAAATTCGGCACCCTACCGGATACTGTTATTGAACGCCTGAATGCCGCCAGCGCTGATGAACTGGAAGATTGGGGCATGCGGATTTTTAAAGCCGGTAGCTTGGAAGACCTGTTTTACCGCTAGATACTACCCACCCACTTTAAGGACACCGAATGAAAAAACTCTACCTGCTACTGACACTGCTGGGTATCGCGCTACCTTACGGAGCTTTTCTACCCTGGGTGATCAATCACGGACTGGATATCCCGCTGTTACTTGAACAGGCACTGGTAAATCCGATCAGTATCTTTGCCTGGCTGGATGTGGTGGTTGCTGCGCTGGCGTTGATCGTTTTTATTCTGGTGGAGGGCAAACGCGCGAAAGTACCCTTTTCCGGGCTGGCGATTCTGGGTACGCTGACGGTGGGCGTCTCCTGCGGCTTACCGCTGTTCCTCTATCTGCGGGAACGTGCTTTACCGCCCCGGCAGGAGTTTTTCTAGACCATCCCTCAGATGCCGAAGCCCAATCAGTATTCGGGCCGGGATTCGATCCCGGCTCCATCAATGCACACTGCTTTTTGATAACAGGTTCAGCACCAGTACACCGGAAAGAATCAGGCCAATCCCCAACATCCCCATGGCATCCAGTTTCTGCTGAAAGAAAAGCCAGCCAATCAGCGCCACTAATACAATACCGGCACCGGCCCATACGGCATACGCAATCCCCACAGGAATCGTCTTCAACGTCAGTGATAACATCCAAAAGGCGATGCAATAACCCGTCACAACGGTTGCTGAAGGCCAGAAGCGGGAAAAGCCTTCACTACTCTTCAGCGCAGAGGTCGCAATAACCTCAGCAACAATGGCAATCGTCAGAAAAATCCAGGCTTTCATGGTATCTCTCCGGATAAAAGGTTGGCGCTGAGCGGGCTTTTCCGGCAGCATGGAGTGGCTAAAATGCGAAACAGCGACTAGGATAACGTCTTAGTACTAAAAGACAATTTTAGTATTGATATGGCGCAATAAGTTTAAACATGCAACTGTTACACTCCATAACCTTTACGCCCACATCATTGATGTACGCTCCTGGCCGAGCATACAAGCAGGGTCACCAGTTATCATGAACATCAGCAAGTGGTACCAGGTCTTTCAACACGCCACCTCAGGCATTCTTATCCTTTCTCTTGAAGGCAAAGTGATTCACTGTAACCCTGCTGCACGCAAGTTCTGGGGGACGCCGGTAAATGAGCAAACAGAGCATGATATTCTTTCGCTGCTGCATACCAGCCCAAATGAACTTAAACACCTGTTCAGCGACCCGGAACAGACCGAATTAAGCCAAACGTTGAATATGAACACTCCGGCTCTGATTGAGCAGCATCCTTATATTCTGCAAACAAACAATCCCGCTGCCTGGCTGTCATTTACCATTGCCCCCCTTAGAGATGAACAGGGTCAACTGACCGAGCTTATGGTCAGCCATAATGATATCAGTGACCTGGCCTTCAGCCGTCAGATGATTGAGAATACCGCCTTAGGCGTTTCATCACTTAGCGGGCAGGACTTTTTTGAGAGTCTGGTGACCCATCTGGCCAGAATTTTCAATGCCAAATATGCATTTATCGGGCTATTTGATGGCACTCGGGAAGCGATAAAAACGCTGGCGTTATGTGCCAATGGAACCATCGCAGATAATTTCAGCTATGCGACGAAAGGCACACCCTGCGATGATGTGATCGGCCATGAAACCTGTGCAATCTGTACCGGTGTCCGAAACCTATACCCTGATGACCTTTTACTGCAGGAGATGAATATTGAGGGCTATATTGGCTCTCCGATCTTCCACCCGGATGGCTCGGCCCTGGGTATTATTGTGGTACTGGACACCAAACCACTGAAACAGATTGATCAGTTTAAAAGCATTCTGGAAATTTTTGCGGCCCGGGCAGGTGCGGAGGTTCAACGCATGGATGCAGAACAACAGATCCATCGTATGGCCTACGAAGACTACCTGACCCACCTGCCAAACCGAGCACGGCTATATCAGGAGTTACATGAACTGAAAATGCGCTCAGCCGGTAAGAACACTGAACCCCACTCTGCTCTGTTCATGATAGATCTTGATCACTTCAAAACAATCAATGACGCTCTGGGTCATGATATTGGCGATGAGATTATTCGTAAGACAGGGGAACGTCTCCGCCAGAAACTACCAGAAGGAATCTTTCTCTCCCGAATCGGCGGCGATGAATTTGTACTGCTGCTGCATGACGCTCACAAAGGAGTTGATGCCCCGGAAGCGGAATTACTGGCTGAAAAAGTACTCTTTTTACTAAGCCAGCCTTTTCAGATAGGTGATCGAATTATCAATATCGGCGCCAGCATTGGAGCGGTTCTGTTTCCCCAGATCAATCTGGCAGAAGATTTCTCTGAACTTGACCTGATGCGCTATGCGGATATCGCACTTTATCAGGCAAAAAATGCTGGCCGCGAACGCTGTGTTATATACTCGCCGGAGCATCAGCAGGAGGTAAACGATCGCCTGGAAATTGAGCGAGGGCTCAGAGTTGCTCTTGAGTCTGATCAGTTAAGAATCTATATGCAGCCCCAGGTGAACCTTGCGGGACAAATCCAAAGTGCCGAAGTACTACTGCGCTGGGTACACCCGGAACAGGGCATGATCCCCCCATTCCACTTTATTCCAATCGCAGAGGAAACCGGGTTGATTCTGAGACTGGGACATTGGGTTCTGGATAAAACCCTGGAACAGATATCCCTGTGGCAATCCACACAAGCGATATTTCCTGCGCAAATATCTGTCAATGTTTCCGCCTGGCAGTTTTCACAACCCGATTTTGTTGTGCATACCCGTAATCTGTGTGACAAATGGCAGATTGATCCGCAATGTATTGTACTGGAGCTGACTGAAACAGCTCTGCTGCGGGACATAACGGAAACCCGTCAGAAACTGGACGCCCTGCGCCAGATTGGTTTCAAAGTCTCTCTGGATGATTTTGGCACAGGCTACTCTTCCCTGGCCTATTTGCGTGACCTTCCACTGGATGAGCTTAAAATCGATAAAAGCTTTATTGATGAAATTCAACCTGGCAGCCGACAACCACTGGTGGAGTCTATGATTGCCATCGGTAAACATATGAAAATGGATGTTGTCGCGGAAGGAGTTGAAACCGCAGAGCAGGCTATGCAGCTATCGGAGATGGGTTGTATTAAGTATCAGGGCTTTCACTTTGCCCGCCCAATGCCGGCTGAAGAGATCCCTCAATGGATAACCAACCAGAAGAAGCGTTGCGAATAGCCGTCACACCAGATTGTTAGGCACTATGCTGACAGTTCCAGCAAAATTCAAAACTGGCGTCATTCTGCTCGGCACAAGCTCTGCAATACCACGGAGCACCCGGCTGAGCTTCAAAATTTTCCAGGGCTTTTCTGGCTTGGGTGAAATCCTCCACATTGACCCAAAGCGCGACTTCTGTTTCCGCGGGAGGCAGTTCGCCGGCTCCGGCAACCAGCCCCTCACCTTTAAGGTGTGTTTCGATCCCCATCGCCTGCAGCATACCTTTTAGATTGTAAGCCTCCA
>JBLWVL010000046.1:0-22285 GCA_048268485.1 Oceanospirillum sp. | reverse complement strand
GTCAAACGACTGACTGAAATTTAGGTACCCTATCCACCATATGGGCTTCCGGTTGATAGGTTGGTATGTGACTTCTAAGTCATTGAAAATTATAGATGAAATATGACCTTAAAGTCATCTTATGTTCTGACCAAGGTCTAATATATTGCGAGTGCGAAAGAGAGGTAAAAAGCACCTGACATGCCGAGTGACTCTGTATAACGATAATGACAAATCAGTTTCCTGGTGTCGGCATGGCTAAATAAACTAAAAATAAATTGATAATTAACAGGTGTTACTGTGCTATTAAAACGTAAACACGGAGAAGAGCATCCGTACTGGCCCGCGGGTCCGTTTAAAATTCGTCTGCCATTCATTCACTACCGTTGGGAACTGGCTGAGACGGTTCAGGGTATGGTGATGTTCGTTGTCGGTATGGCAATGATCCCGTTGCTGCAAAAGTACCTGGGACTACCTTATGATGTAGCTCTGGCCTATGTAGTTATCTGTGGTATTGGCTTTATGCTGCCTAATCTGCTGGGTGTGCCGTTTGTGCCCGGGTGGATTACTCCTGCGATTCCGGTTGTTCTTCTCTTTATTGGTGACTTTGAACCTGGGCCTGAAGCGATTAAAGCTCTGGTGGCGCTGCAGTTAGTGGTTACTGCGGTATTCCTCTTTATGGGGGTTACCCGGCTGGGTTCCAAATTAGTGAATTCGATTCCTGATTCTATAAAAGCAGGTATTCTGCTGGGTGCCGGTATTGCAGCAATCAGCGGTGAGATTGTTGATGGCGGTCGTTTGAACACTACTCCAATCTCTCTGGGGATTGGTGGTTTGATCACCGCTTATGTGTTGTTTTCTCTATCTTTCCGTGGCTGGGTCGAGAAGCATCGCTGGGCAAAAGCTATTGCTGGTTACGGTATGGTGCCGGGCATGCTGATTGCCATGGTAATTGGCTGGAGTGTTGGTGAGTACCCACTGCCAGAGATTGAGATGGGCATTTCCACGCCTAACTTCGCAGCGATTTGGGATTATCTGCCGTTTACCATAGGTATGCCGGGTATTGACCTATTCCTCGCTGCGATTCCAACGGCAATCATCGCTTATATCATCGCTTTTGGTGACATTATTGTGGGTCAGAGCTTGCTGAGTCGTGTCGACCATCTACGCCCTGATGAAAAGATCGAGGTTGATGTTGATCGCGTTCACCTGGTAACAGGTCTTCGTAACCTGATGCACTCTTTCTTTGCTCCTTACCCTGGCCTGGCAGGACCTTTATTTACGGGTGTAATGGCAACCATTGCTGAGCGTTACCGTTATGGCCGTGGTGCGATGGATACTATTTACTCCGGTGCAGGTGTTTTCTGGATTGTTGGTTTTATCGCGCTGTTTATCCTGCCTCTGATCACCCTGTTCAAGCCGGTATTGCCGATCGCTCTGTCGATCACTCTGATCATTACGGGTTATCTGTGTATTGCTGTTGCAGTGGAGCAGATTGAAAGTGCGACCTCTATGGGGGTTGCCGGTATCATGGGTGTTGTATTGTCTGTACATGGTGCCGCCTGGGGGCTGGGTGTTGGCCTTGTTCTTTATTTCCTGATTGAGCATAGAACCAAAAATGCTGCGAAAGATGAAGAAGCGATCCATGTAGAAGAAGATGCCACTTCGGTGGATTGATTCCGGCTATTTTCTCGTAATTTAAAATTAGAACCCTCTTCTTACGGAGAGGGTTTTTTCGTTTAAGCTCCATTTATTTTTGTTAATAAGGAGACTTTATTCCTATGATTAATAGGGCAGAGGTACCTGCCTGTATAAGGTAAGTTCAGGGAATAAAAAACGGATTTAAATAAAGTGCGGGGTTAGGCCGTGATAAAATCATATAGCAAGCTGAGTTTAAGGTGGCAGGTGGCACTGCCTATTATGGTGCTTTTACTTCTCATCCTGATCGAAGGGTATATGGGAACGCGCGGAATTTCACATGTTAGTGAACGTTCGGAGCGAATGGCGACGATGCTGACACCGGCTTCAAGTGCAGTATTAAACGCAGACAGAGACCTTTATCAGGCCGCTGTTGCGTTAAGAGATTATGTGGAGCTTAGTCGTCAGGGAACTCCAGTTGATGGTGCCAGGGCTGATTTTGATGAGAATGTTCAGCAGGCTGCAGAGCGGATGGTTCTGGCCCGTAAACTGGCTGCGGAAGCAGGGGTTGTTCTGCAGTCTGAAGATGAATTCCATCAGGCTCTGCAGAAGTGGCAGCGGGAAACGGAAAAAGTAATGTCGGCTGCTGATGCGGGAAACAGTCAGGTCGCTTTTATCCTGATGACTGGCTCTGAAGGTGCTGCGTTTTCTGAGTTGCGTGGCCAATATGACCGGATGGGCGAAAGTATTGATAATCGCGCAGCTATATTAGCAAAAGAGATAACTCAGGTCTCCAGTGATGCGCGTTTGAACGCTGCGGCTATCCTTGCTTTGACGATTATTGTCACTCTGATTGCAACGGTACTGATTCCTCGTTTCATAGCGCAACCTTTAACCCATTTGGAAACACTGATGGCTGCACTTGCCGATGGTGGCGGTGACCTCACCCAGAGACTTCCGGCGGAGGGGGAGAATGAAATCGCTCGTTTGGCTAAACAGGTAAATCGCCTGTTGGAGTTCTTGCAGACCATGATTGCTGAGGCTCAGGATCATGTTCAGGAGATGACTCAGGGTGTTAATGGTTTGCTGAATAGCGCCGGACAGACAGGTGAACGAGCCGCACATCAGAGTCGCTCGGTTGAGCAGGTACTGACAGCCGTACATCAGATGCAGCAGGCGATTCAGGAAATTGCTGTTAATGCGCAGAATACTTCGGCTGAGGCTGATCAGGCAAACCAGGAGGTTCAGGCATCAGGCACTGCCATTCGTGACGCGTCTTCTCAGATCAATGTACTGTCCAAAGAGATGGAGCGTGCCGTTGTGTTGATTACTCAGCTGGAGTCAGAGAGTAATAATATTGCGTCTGTACTTGATGTTATCGGAGGAATTGCTGAGCAAACCAATCTGCTAGCACTGAACGCTGCAATCGAGGCTGCTCGCGCCGGTGAAGCGGGTCGCGGATTTGCAGTTGTAGCGGATGAAGTACGGACATTAGCCTCCCGGACACAGCAGTCGACCCAGGATATCCAGCAAATGATTGAACGGTTACAGCAAGGTGTTGCCGACTCGGTTCAGGCGATGCAGGGAGCCAGCGATCAGGTCACCGCTACGGTCAGCAGTGCTCAGTCTGCTAATGATGCACTGGAGGGAATTGTTTCTGGTATTAATACGATCAATAGTATGTCGGCACAAATTGCCACTGCGACTGAAGAGCAGTCTGTCGTCGCTAATCATATTAACGATACAGTACATGAAATTAATGATCAGTCTGATCAGCTTTCTTCATTAGCAAACTCAACCCGGCAAGCCAGTGGTGAATTGGAGCGTTCTGTTCAGGCTGTATCAGGGCATATGAATCGTTTTAATGTTTAACCAAATATTTATCTTACTGATTTTTATAATTATTTTTTTCTGTATTATGGTTCCCGCACGTTTATATTGGACAATAATAATTATTAATGTAATAAACTGTAGGCTTGTATGTGACAAAATGTAATTTTGATCTGAATACGAGAATAACAAGGAGGCTTTCGCTTATTTAGAAAGGAATCACGACAAGCTCTGCTCTGCTAAAGACTATTTAGTCTTTGAGCTTTAATGAATTGACTAAGGTTTTCTTTCTATGCTGATTAAACACAAGCTTTCAATTAATGCGGCGATTGTCGTGATTGTCATGTTAGTTATGTTCGGGCTTTTTATTTGGGCGCTAACTACGGTTGAAAAGTTGGGGCGTGGGCAGCAACTTGCTCATAGCCTTGAGTCTGATATGTTGAGTATGCGGCGTTTTGAAAAAGACTTTATGGCCCGCAGTGATCTGAAATATGTTCCGCGCTTTGATGAGAAAATTCTCCATACCCGTACTGTGCTTGCGGAGCTGCAAGTTATTGCTGATACGTATGATCTGCAGCTTCCGGAGCTAAAACAGCTTAAAACGACTTTCAGTCAGTATCAAGGCCGTTTTCATGATGTTGTAAAGGCCACTGAAGCGGTTGGTCTGGATCATGAGTCAGGCCTCCAGGGAGAACTACGGCAAGCGGTGCACAATATTGAGCGCGAGTTGAAAGCACTCTCCGCTGATGCTGTTATGGTGACAATGCTTCAGCTTCGCCGGGCGGAAAAAGATTTTATTTTGCGCGGCACTGCAAAGTATCCAGAGACATTCAGCAGATTAATCGTTGTGCTAAAACAACAGCTGAAGCAGTTGGGTGTTGATCAGAAAATTCTTGACTATGCGGGCAGCTATCAGCAGAAGTTTTCTGCTTATGTACAGGGCCGGGAGCATCTTGGGTTGAGCAGTAATCATGGGTTGCGGCTTAAGATGCGTGAGCGTATTCAGAGTACGGAGGCTTTGCTGGGCTCGACCCTGAAAAAAGTAAGCGATCAGTTAGCTGCCAGCATTACCTGGGCTTATACGTTGGCGATCTCTGTATTTATTGTGGCTCTTCTTATTACTATGGTAACTATCTACCTGATTGGTCGTTCTATTTTTCAGCCAATTAACCGGATTCAGAGAGATATTCAAAGAATACATGAAACTCATGATCTGAAGCTTCGGGTTGAGCAGAGCGGTAAAGATGAAATTACTATGATGGCTTCATCGCTGAATAATATGCTGGCTGGCTTTCAGGCGGTAATCAGTAAGGTCAATGAAGCTGTCGGCTCGATGAATCATACTACGAACCAGCTTTCTGATAATGCCTCTCAAACAGCTTCTGATGTTGAGCGTCAGCGCCAGGAAACAGATCAGGTCGCTGCTGCGGTGACTGAGATGGTGAGTACGGTAGAAGAGATTGCGAATAACACTGAGCGTATGGCTGATAATGCCCGTAATACTTATCAGGATGCTGTAAGTGGCCAGCAACAGGTGAAACAAGCGATAAGCCTGATCCGGGATCTTTCTGACCAGTTGGAGGGATCTGTTTCTACGGTTTCAGAACTGTCTGAACAGAGCCAGACGATTGGTCAGGTATTGGGGGTGATTCAGGGGATTGCTGAGCAGACTAATCTGTTGGCACTCAATGCTGCTATTGAGGCTGCACGAGCAGGTGAGCAAGGGCGTGGTTTTGCTGTTGTGGCAGATGAGGTGCGGGCGCTTGCCGGGCGTACTCAGGATGCTACTCAGGAGATCTCTGAGATTACCCGTTCATTGCAGGGTAAGACGGATGATATTGTTCAACTGATCCACAGTAGCCGGAATCAGGGAATGGATAGCCGGAATCAGGCTGTTCAGGTTGAAACTGTTCTGATGGCGATAACACAGGATGTGACCGATATTTCTGATCGTGCAACTCAGGTTGCAGCCGCCATCGAAGAGCAAAGTAGTGTGGCCAATGAAGTGGGTCAAAATATAGTGGTGATTCGTGATATCACCGAGGACACCGCTGAAGCTGTTCGTCGTAATTCAGAATCCAGTAAAGAGGTCTCGCAGCAGGCGGACCAGCTACAGCAGGTTGTAGCTGCATTTAGGGTTTAAGGCTTTACTGTTTCCGGTAGAAGAAGGCTCCTGCCATATTACTTCCCGGAAGGGGAAGACTATCGCAGGAGTCATTTTTTTAGCGAGCGTTACCGGTCGTTATCTTAATGCGATGGGCTCTTCTTCCGGATTGTAGGGTGTCAGTTGAATCAGAATACCGTACCTGGGGTTGTCTATATAATGAAGGTCACGACTGCGCATCCTGCGTGATTGTTTAAGTGGGATTATCGTATCTACGCGGTACTGGCGGAAACCTAACAGAGCAAGTGATGGGTTTGGTGCAGTGGTGCTCTGTTGCAGCACTGATACAGAGCTGTCCTGGCTGCTCAGGCGTTCGTTAAAGTCTGCAGGGTTAGCCTGATTCGTGTTGTGATTGGCTTCAAACTCCCTTAGATAAAGATTGGTATCCAGATGCAGATACCGGGCAACAGAAATTTCAATACTGCCCTCAAGCTCAAACAGGTTGTCAAACTGCTCCCCTCCTTGTATCAGAATGGGTGTACTGTTTGCTCTGTCGTACACGGGCATGCTCCAGGCTTCATGGTACAGAACTCTGAGGTTGTTGCGCCGCTTCAGGCGATTATGCTGAGCATTCAGCTGCATCTTTTTTTTCGGCATATAAAAGAAATTTGGCAGCCGATTGTTTTTTATATCCGCCCTCTGTTGTGAACTCAGGGGAACAACGCCAACCGGGGTATCGACCAACTCAGTTTCACCTTGTTCATTGGTTTTTACACGTGTCTGTACTTCCTGTTGAGTGGCCTTCAGTAGCTCCGGCGTTATATCGGAAGGCCGGTAAAGCTGCAGATAAGAGTTTGGTAGTTCGACCTGTACATTTTCCGGCCAACGCTCTGATAAGCTGTCGTCAGGTTCTTCATAGCTGAAGATAATCATTTCCACAGAGTAGTAGCGTGGGTCGGGTTTGCCTGCTGTGCTATCTGCTGCAGATGCCGGAGCCCCTATCATAAGTGCCAGTAGTGTACCGGCCAGAATGCGCAGGCCTGCCACACGCCCTACTGTCCGGTGGGCCCAAGTAAGAAAAGCTGTTCTGTTTTTTTGGCTTTGCATCATTGAATCAATCGTTCTCATTTTAGGCTGCCTTCTCAGGTGACAGTTTTGACAGCAGGGTTTCTATCACCGAGAACCGTCGTTCCGGTTGACTCATCAGATCGGTAAAGCGTAATTTACTTGCGCCATCAAGACGATACCGGTTTGGCGCTGATTGTACCATTTTAACAATGGAGAGGGGTTCTACCTGAGTTTCAGCGGAGAATTCAAGGCTACCATTCTCGGCACCGCAGTCGATCCGGCTGATACCCAGGCTTTCAGCCCGAAGTTTAAGTCGGGTTTGGTTGAATAGATTTTTAACCGGTTCCGGTAGCAGGCCAAAACGGTCAATCATCTCCACCTGTAACTCTTTTAGCTCTGGATTAGATTTAGCGTTAGCAATTCGTTTGTACATCACCAGGCGGGTGTGTACGTCCGGCAGGTAGTCATCAGGTATCAGTGCCGGAATCCTTAGGTTGACTTCAGTTCCCTGATTCAGAGGTTTATCCAGATCCGGGGTTTTGCCCTGTTTGATGGCATTTACCGCTTTATCCAGCATTTCCATATAGAGACTGTAGCCCACCTGCTCCATCTGGCCACTTTGACCTTCACCTAATAGCTCACCCGCTCCGCGGATCTCCATATCATGGGTGGCCAGTGTGAAGCCTGCGCCCAGATCGTCTGCCAGGGCGATGGCATCCAGACGCTTTTCAGCATCTTTGCTTAGTTTTTTGCCTTCCGGGGTTAGCAGGTAAGCGTATGCCTGATGGTGAGAGCGTCCGACGCGTCCCCTGAGTTGGTGCAGCTGAGCCAGGCCGAATTTGTCTGCCCGTTCGATAATGATGGTATTGGCACTTGGAATATCAATACCGGTTTCGATAATGGTGGAGCAAACCAGTACGTTGAACCGCTTATGGTAGAAATCAGACATCAGCTGTTCCAGTTGCCGCTCCGGCATCTGCCCGTGAGCGACGCCAACCCTGGCCTCTGGCACCAGCTCCCGAATAGTTTCCGCCGCATTTTCGATAGTTTTCAGGTCGTTATGCAGGAAGTAGAGCTGACCGCCCCGGAGAATCTCCCGCAGTATCGCCTCTTTAATGGTTGGCTTATCATATTTGCGAACAAAGGTTTTCACGGAAAGTCGCTTGGCTGGTGGTGTGGCGATGATCGACAGATCCCGGATCCCGGACATTGCCATATTCAGGGTGCGGGGGATGGGTGTTGCTGTCATGGTGAGAATATCGATTTCAGAACGCAGAGATTTCAGTTTTTCTTTCTGCTGAACGCCAAAGCGGTGCTCTTCATCGATAATTAGCAAGCCCAGATCATCGAAGCGGGTGTCTTTCTGCAATAACTTGTGGGTACCAATAACAATATCTGCTTTGCCGTTACCCATATTTTCTAATACCGCTTTTTGCTCTTTGGCGGACTTGAATCGGGAGAGTACCTCCACCTGCACCGGCCAGTCGGCAAAACGGTCCCGAAAGTTTTCAAAGTGCTGTTGCGCGAGTAAGGTTGTGGGTACCAGAATTGCCACTTGCTTACCGCTTTGAACCGCCATAAACGTAGCCCGCATAGCAACTTCGGTTTTACCGAAGCCCACATCACCACAGATCACCCGATCCATCGGCTGAGGTGAGGTCATGTCCTGAATCACGGCGTTGATCGCCATCATCTGATCCGGGGTCTCTTCAAACGGGAAGCCCGCTGAGAAGGCCTCATAGGAGTGATCCGGGTCATCATGCTTAAAGCCTTTTCGGGCAGCCCGGCGGGCGTAAATATCCAATAGCTCAGCGGCAGTATCACGGATTTTTTCAGCGGTTTTACGTTTGGCTTTTTCCCACTGTTCTGTGCCCAGTTTATGCAGAGGGGCGTGATCATCGCCGGCACCGGAATAACGTGAGATCAGGTGCAGAGAACTAACGGGGACATAAAGCTTGGCACCATCGGCGTATTCCAGAGTCAGAAACTCTGCTTTTTGCTGGTCGATATCCAGCACCTGTAACCCCTGGTAGCGGCCAACCCCGTGATCGATATGCACAACGGGTGCGCCTTCCTGTAGCTCTGTCAGGCTGCGTATTGTGTACTCGCCAATATCGGTTGCTTTCTGACGGCGTCGGCTCTGGAAAACCCGTTGACCGAATAGCTGGCTTTCACTGATCAGCTCAAAAGCGGGGGTTTCACAGGTGATACCCTCCAGAAGCGGAGCAACTGCGATGGCCAGTTTACTCTCGGATTCCGGAGCTGAGGTAAACGTCTGCCAGTTATCAATACCGGTTGGCGTGCAATGAATGCGAGCCAAGAGTTCAAGGAGAGCCTCCCGGCGACCGGCGGATTCGGCGCAGAACAGTACCTTTTTATCGGTGCCGGCCAGGTGGTCCTGCAGCTGTTGTAGTGGTGTATTGCTTTTAGCATCGATGGGAAGCTGAGCCGGTTCGCTGAACGGCAGGTTAATCCGTCCGGCTTTTTCTTCAATTGAAGAGGTGTGCAGTTGAATCCGGGCAAAGCTTTTAAGCCGGCTGAACAGCTGGTTTACCGGTAGAAACAGTTGCGCGGGGGGGAGAATCGGGCGCTGGATATCATAGCGACGATCTTCGTAACGGCGCTCGACCTCTGCCCAGAAGTGCTCGGCGGCTTCTTCGGTATTGCTGTGACTGACCAGCAGGGTGTTGTCCGGCAGATAGCTGAAAAGGTCGGCAGTTTGCTCAAAAAACAGTGGCAGATAGTACTCCAGGCCCGGAGAAGGGATGCCTTTACTGACATCCTGATAGAGAGGGCACTGGCGGAAGTCAATATCAAACTGCTCCTGAAACGCGATCTTAAACCGGGTTTTTCCGCTGTTGTCCAGAGGGTATTCTGTGGCAGGCAGGATGCGGATCTGATCGGTTTTTTCCTGAGAGCGTTGAGTTTCGGGATCAAATGTACGCAGAGTGTCGATCTCATCATCAAACAGGTCGATGCGGATCGGTTGGTCGCTGCCCATGGGAAAGATGTCCATCAGGGCACCACGGATTGCGTATTCGCCATGGCTGTAGACATTGTCAACGCAGTGGTAGCCCGCCTGTTCAAGTTGACGACTCATGGATTGGGCATTAAAGGATTGACCGGTTTCCAGAAGAAACGTAGAACCACTGATATAGCTTTCCGGTGCCAGCCGTTGCATTAATGTTGAGGCGGGCGCTACCAGTACGCCTTTTTTAAGCTGGGGTAGCTGAAACAGTACTTTCAGGCGCTCTGAGATAATATCCTGGTGGGGAGAAAACGCATCGTAGGGCAATGTTTCCCAGTCAGGCAGCCGAAGTACCGGTAGCTCATCCGGTAAAAAGAACTCAAGTAGCTCCGCCAGTTGCTCTGCATCGCTTTGGCTTTGAGTCACCACAAACAGCAGGCGATCCTGCTGGCTTGCCAGTTCACTGACAATAAGTGCTCGGGCATTCCCGGGTAAGTTTCCCCAGTGGCGGGTATCACCGGGCTTAACAGGAACTGTTTGGGGCTTGAGCTGCAGTTGCATCATGTCTGATCCGTAGCTGTATAAAAATGTCTTGGGGGCAGAAAGACGATAAGTCTAAGGCGGTGTACATGAATGTAAAGCGTACAGATTCAGGATTTGAACCGATAAGTTTAATATTGATTGCTACATTCTGGTTGTGAAATAGACTTTGGCCGCAAAACCAGCGTTTAAATTTGCCCTTTGGGCATTCTGCTTTCATAATACGCCCGCATTTTCGGTTGAGATTTTTTTTGATTTAAAGTGAGGCCGCCCGTGAGTCAAGATATGTTAGATAGCTGTTTCCAGGATTGGCAGGAGCGTGAAGCTCTGGCTGAAGGTATGATCCCGCTGATCGGTCAGCTGTATCGTAAAAACAATGTAGTGACTTCACTGTATGGCCGCGCAATGGTCAACCAGTCTGTTATCCGCATCCTGAAAGATCACCGCTTTGTTCGCCAGGTTGAGGGAACTGAGCTGTCAGTTCGTGATACGCATCCGATTCTGGAAGCGATGGCAGGTATGGACATGGGCCCCGCTCACGTTGATATTGGTAAACTGGCTGTTAAGTTCAAGAACGAAGGTGGTAGCGACCTGGAAGCCTTCCTGCGTAAAGAGCTGGATGCGGCTGTAGGCAAATACAAAGATAACGGCGAAGATGGCTATAAAGACGTTGTGCTTTATGGTTTTGGTCGTATTGGCCGTTTGCTGGCGCGTATTTTGGTAGAAAAAGCGGGCGGCGGTAATAAGCTGCGCCTGCGTGCGATTGTTGTTCGTGGTGGTAAAGAAGGCGACCTGCAGAAACGCGCAAGCTTACTGCGTCGTGACTCTGTTCATGGTTCTTTCCAGGGTACGATTTCTGTTGATGAAGAAGCAAAAGCGCTGATCATCAATGGTAATTATGTTCAGATGATCTACGCAAACTCTCCGGCTGAGGTGGATTACACCGCTTACGGTATTAACGATGCGATTGTCGTTGATAACACAGGTATGTGGCGTGATGAAACGGGCCTGGGTCAGCACCTGAACTGTAAAGGTGCATCTCGTGTTCTGCTGACGGCACCTGGTAAAGGTGATATCAAGAATATTGTTCATGGTATCAACAGTGATGTGATCGAAGAAGGCGATAAGATTCTTTCGGCGGCGTCCTGTACGACAAATGCGATTGTCCCTGTTCTGAAAGCCATTGAAGATAAATATGGCATTGTGCATGGCCATGTTGAAACGGTTCATGCGTTTACTAATGACCAGAATCTGATTGATAACTTCCATAAAGCGAAGCGTCGTGGTCGTTCCGCGCCACTGAACATGGTGATCACTGAAACTGGTGCGGCTTCTGCCGCAGCCAAAGCTCTGCCTTCCCTTAAAGGTAAGCTGACCGGTAATGCGATTCGGGTTCCAACACCTAATGTTTCCATGGCAATCCTGAATTTGACCTTAGGTAAAGAGACGTCTGTGGAAGACGTTAACGATTACCTGCGTGATGCGTCGCTGCACTCATCTATTCAGAAGCAGGTTGATTTCGTTCAGTCTCCTGAAGTGGTTTCTTCCGACTTCGTTGGCAACCGTCATGCGGGTATTGTGGATGGTGAGGCAACCATCGTGAATGGCAAACAGGCTGTTCTGTATGTTTGGTACGACAATGAGTTTGGCTACAGCTGCCAGGTTGTACGTATTCTGCAGCAGATCTCTAACGTTCATTTCCAGCATTTTCCGGCACGTTGATCCGCTGATCCGGTCTTTTACCCGGATATAATTAAAGCCCACTCAATGAGTGGGCTTTTTTGCACCTAAGTAAAAGAAAATTAAACATTTTTCTAGCTGTCTATCCGGTAATTGGCGGATATTTTCAGACGTTGCCCCCTAAATGACCGAAATTCACTTAAGGCTGAGACGTTTGGTGGCCTGGGGTTGTGGCAAAATGTCGCAGGTCGAGTGGTAAAGGGGCTGGCAGGTCTTTATAATGTGTTCGATTTTGGGCGTGATCCGGGTGGGCAGACCTGTGATTACGAAAACAGCCAAGCTGACCATAAGAATTATCGATCTGATGCAGGGCGCTTCTCAGCATATCGGAGCATGTTGCCTCAGGTTATCTAAGCTTTACCTTTAAAAAATAACTAAGTGATTGGGCGAGACGTATGATAAAAATCAAACGTGGCCTTGATCTGCCTATAGCCGGCGTCCCTAAGCAAAGCATCGAAGATGCAGCTCAGGCGCGTACGGTCGCTGTGATTGGCACTGACTATGTGGGTATGAAGCCTACAATGGCGGTGAAAGTCGGCGATCAGGTTAAGCTGGGTCAAGAGCTCTTCAGTGATAAAAAGACCCCGGGCGTGAAATATACGGCTCCTGCTGCTGGTGAGGTTGTAGCAGTTAACCGCGGTGAGCGTCGTATTCTTCAGTCTGTGGTCATTAAAGTAGCTGAGCAGGAGGAGAGTGTTCAGTTTGCTCAGTATAGTCAGGGCGAACTGTCATCGGTGGAACGCGAAAAGGTTCAGGCGCAGCTGGTTGAATCTGGTCTGTGGACTGCATTGCGTACCCGACCATTCAGCCGTGTTCCGGTTTTGGGTAGCACGCCTAACTCCATCTTTGTGACTGCAATCGATACTAACCCTCTGGCGGCTGACCCTGCTGTTGTCCTTAAAGGGCAAGAAGCTGATTTTCAGGCTGGCCTTGAGGTTTTGGCACGTCTTACTGATGGCAAAATTTTCGTCTGTAAGGCATCTGGTGCTGCGATTCCTGCACAGGCTGGTAATCAGGTTGTGGTTGAAGAGTTTGCGGGTCCGCACCCTGCGGGTCTGGCTGGTACTCATATCCACCACTTAGATCCTGTAAGCTCAGGGAAAACAGTTTGGACGATTGGTTATCAGGACGTTGTAGCCTTTGGCCAGCTGTTTCTGACCGGAACGTTGAATGTTTCCCGTGTTATCGCTCTGGGTGGCCCTGAGGTTAAAAATCCACGTTTGGTTAAGACGCGTCTGGGTGCCTCTCTGGAAGATGTATGTGGTGCCGATATCGCAGACCGTGATTCAGTGCGCCTGATCTCGGGCTCTGTATTTGGTGGCATAACCGCCAAAGGCCCATACTCCTTCCTGGGCCGCTACCACACACAGGTCAGCGTACTTAAAGAAGGTACCGAGCGTGACTTTATGGGTTGGTTGTCGCCGGGCGCGAACAAGCACTCCATGCTGAATATCTATGTTTCCAAACTATTTGGCCTGAAGAACTATGCACCATCTACCAATACAAACGGTAGTGAACGTGCCATGGTTCCTGTAGGTTCTTACGAGCGTGTTATGCCTCTGGATATTCTTCCGACTCAGCTGCTGCGAGCGCTGATCGTTGGCGATATCGAGACTGCAATGCAGCTGGGATGTCTTGAGCTGGATGAAGAAGATCTGGCTTTGTGCACCTATGTTTGCCCAGGTAAGTACGAGTACGGACCTCTCCTGCGCAACAACCTGACCACGATTGAGAAGGAGGGGGCATAATGGGTCTGCGTAAAATCCTTGATAATATGGAACCTCACTTCCACAAAGGTGGTAAGTATGAGAGCTGGTATGCATTGTATGAAGCAGTCGATACCATCTTTTACTCCCCGGGTTCTACAACTAAACATACGGCCCACGTACGTGATGGTGTCGACCTGAAGCGTATGATGATCACCGTATGGATGTGCACCTTCCCTGCGATGTTCTTCGGTATGTGGAATGTGGGTTACCACGCGAATATGGCGATGGCTGAAACCGGCCTTATGGCGGCTGAAGGCTGGCGTGGTGGTCTGATCAGTCTTTTTGCTGGTTATGACCCTGCAAGCCTGTGGGACAATATGATCCACGGTGCGATGTACTTCCTGCCGGTTTATGCCGTGACCTTTATTGTCGGTGGCTTCTGGGAAGTGCTGTTCGCGATGAAGCGTGGCCATGAAGTGAACGAAGGTTTCTTCGTTACCTCTATCCTGTTTGCACTGACTTTACCTGCAACCATTCCCCTGTGGCAGGTTGCACTGGGTATTACCTTCGGTGTGGTTGTTGCCAAAGAGATCTTTGGTGGTACTGGTAAGAACTTCCTTAACCCTGCTTTGGCAGGTCGAGCCTTCCTGTACTTTGCTTATCCGGCTCAAATCTCCGGGGATGCGGTATGGACTGCAGTGGATGGCTATACTGGAGCAACGGCTCTGGGTGTTGCTGCTGCTGACGGCATGGCTGGTCTGACTGAAACGCTGACCTGGTGGGATTCTTTCGTCGGTGTTATGCCGGGCTCAATGGGTGAAACATCAACTCTGGCAATTATGATCGGTGGTGCCGTGCTATTGGCAACCAAGATCGCATCCTGGCGTATTGTGCTGGGCGTGTTTGTCGGTATGTTTGCTCTGAGTACTCTTCTGAACGCTATCGGTTCTGATACAAACCCTATGTTTGCTCTGCCTTGGTACTGGCATCTGACTCTGGGCGGTCTGGCCTTTGGTATGTTCTTCATGGCGACTGACCCTGTGTCTGCTTCTATGACGAATACAGGTAAATTCTGGTTCGGTATTCTTATCGGCGTAATGACAGTGATGATTCGGGTGATCAACCCTGCCTTCCCTGAAGGGATTATGCTGGCGATCTTGTTTGCGAACCTGTTTGCACCGTTTATCGACCACTTTGTGGTTCAGGCCAATATCAAACGGAGAATGATGCGCAATGTCTAGTAGCAACGATTCCATCAAGAAAACGCTTACCGTAGCGTTACTGCTGTGTATCGTCTGCTCCGTGATTGTTTCCGGCGCAGCGGTTATTTTCAAAGCACAACAGCAGGAAAATAAAGACCTGGACCGTAAATCTAATATTCTGGCTGCAGCCGGTCTGTTAGAACCAGGTAAGTCAGTCGATGAGCTATATGCTCAGATTACTCCTCGTGTGGTAAACCTGAATACAGGTGAGTATACGGACGAAGTTAATGCTGAAACTTACGATCAGCTGAGGGCTGCTAAAGATCCTGCTATGTCTAAAGCACTGTCTAACAGTGAAGATATTGCCAGTATCAAGCGTCGTGAGCAGTTTGCTACGGTATACCTGGTTGAGAAAAACGGTCAGCTTGACCGTATTATTCTGCCGGTACGTGGTTACGGCCTGTGGTCAACTCTGCATGGCTTTTTAGCTCTGGAAGCTGATGCTAACACGGTTGTCGGTCTTGGCTTCTACCAGCACGCGGAAACTCCGGGGCTGGGTGGTGAAGTTGATAACCCTAAATGGAAAGCGATCTGGCCAGGTAAAAAGGTGTTTGAAGGTAATAGCATGACGCCTGTGATCGAAGTGATCAAAGGTTCCGTTGATGCGGGTACTCCAAACGCTGAGCATAAAGTTGACGGTCTGTCCGGTGCAACTCTGACCAGTCGTGGTGTAAGTAACCTGGTTAAATACTGGGTCGGCAGTGAGGGCTTTGGTCCTTACCTCAGCAAAATTCGTAAGGAAGGAGTATAAAGATGGCTGATACTCCAAAGGGCGTTCTGGTAAGCCCTATTTTCGCTAATAACCCAATTGCTCTGCAGATTCTGGGTATCTGTTCCGCTCTGGCGGTAACAACTAATCTGTCCACAGCACTGGTAATGGGTGCGGCTGTATCTCTGGTGACCGCATTTTCGAGTATGTTTATCTCGATGATTCGTAATCAGATACCAAACAGCATCCGTATTATTGTGCAGATGACGATTATTGCATCCTTAGTAATCGTTGTTGACCAGGTATTGAAGGCTTACGCTTATGAAACCAGTAAGCAGCTGTCAGTATTTGTGGGACTGATTATTACCAACTGTATCGTAATGGGGCGTGCTGAAGCGTACGCAATGAAAAACGGCCCTGTGATGAGCTTTATCGATGGTATTGGTAACGGTCTGGGCTATACGGTTGTTCTGCTGTTCGTTGGTTTTGTTCGTGAATTGTTTGGTTCCGGTAGTCTGTTCGGTATCCAGATTCTTGAAAAGATTAACGACGGTGGTTGGTATCTGCCTAACGGTATGATGCTGTTACCACCTTCTGCCTTCTTCATCATCGCAGGCTTTATCTGGCTGATCCGCACCTGGCAACCGGCTCAGAATGAGGAAGCTGAGTTTAAGATCGCTCCCAATACTCAGGCTAAGGAGGCCGTATAATGTTTGAATACTACTTAAGCCTTTTGGTTAAGGCGGTGTTTGTAGAAAACATGGCCCTGGCATTCTTCCTGGGTATGTGTACCTTCCTGGCGGTTTCAAAGAAAGTAGAAGCGGCATTGGGTCTGGGTATCGCGGTTGTTGTGGTTTTGGTGATTACTGTACCGGTAAATAACCTGATCTATAATAATCTGTTGCGTGAAGGCGCACTGACCTGGACAGGAATGGAAGGTGCTGAATCCATTGATCTGAGCTTCCTGAGCTATCTGAGCTACATCGGCGTTATTGCAGCGATGGTTCAGATTCTTGAGATGTTCCTCGATAAATTTGTACCTGCACTTTATAACGCGCTGGGTGTTTTCCTGCCGCTGATTACTGTGAACTGTGCGATTTTGGGTGCGTCTCTGTTTATGGCAGAGCGTGACTATAATTTCGGAGAGTCCGTGGTCTATGGTGCGGGTGCTGGTATCGGTTGGGCGCTGGCGATTGTTGCGCTGGCGGGTATCCGTGAAAAACTGAAGTACAGTGATGTGCCAAAGGGCCTTGAAGGTCTGGGTATTACTTTCGTGACTGTAGGTCTGATGTCCCTGGGCTTTATGTCCTTCTCAGGCGTACAGCTGTAATTGCAGTTGACGGAAACTTAGAACAAAAAGGTTCAGAACATGGTTGATTCACAACTTATTGTGCTGGGCGTGGTCATGTTCACCATTATTGTTGTATCTCTGGTACTGGTGATTTTGGCAGCACGCAGCAAGCTGGTTAGCAGTGGCGATGTCACGGTAACCATTAATGGTGAGCAGAAAATTACCACCCCCGCTGGCGGTAAACTGCTACAGACATTGGCCTCGAACGGTATCTTCCTGTCATCGGCTTGTGGTGGTGGCGGTTCCTGCGCACAGTGTAAATGTATTGTAACTTCCGGCGGTGGTTCTATTCTGCCAACGGAAGAATCTCACTTTACAATGGGTGAGAAAAAAGAAGGCTGGCGCTTATCCTGCCAGGTTCCTGTTAAGCAGGATATGGAAGTCGAAGTTGAAGCTGACGTATTCGGCGTTAAGAAGTGGGAGTGTACAGTAGAGTCCAATCCTAACGTGGCCACCTTTATTAAAGAGCTGACCTTGCGTCTGCCGGAAGGTGAAAACGTAGACTTCCGCGCTGGTGGTTATGTTCAGCTGGAAGTGCCTCCACACGAGGTTCACTATAAAGACTTTGATATTGAAGAGGAATATCGCCCGGACTGGGATAAGTTTAACATCTGGAAATATGTGTCTAAGGTTGATGAGCCGATCACCCGTGCATATTCCATGGCGAACTACCCTGAAGAGAAAGGCGTTGTTAAATTCAACATCCGTATCGCATCTCCACCTCCGGGTCGTGATGATGTGCCGCCGGGTCAGATGTCCTCTTATGTCTTTAGCCTGAAGCCAGGTGACAAGATCACTGTTTCCGGTCCATTTGGTGAGTTCTTCGCCAAAGATACCGATAACGAGATGGTCTTTATCGGTGGTGGTGCGGGTATGGCGCCAATGCGTTCTCATATCTTTGACCAGCTGAAACGCCTTCACTCCAAGCGTAAGATCTCCTTCTGGTATGGTGCACGTTCCGTACGTGAAGCTTTCTATGTGGAAGAGTTTGACAAGCTGGCTGAAGAGAATGAAAACTTTGAGTGGCATCTGGCGCTGTCTGATCCGCTGCCAGAGGATAACTGGACAGGTATGACTGGTTTTATCCACAACGTACTGTATGAAAACTATCTGAAGGATCATGAAGCGCCTGAAGATTGTGAGTACTACATGTGTGGGCCTCCAATGATGAACTCAGCTGTTATCCAGATGCTTGAGAACCTGGGTGTCGAGCCAGAAAATATCCTGCTTGATGACTTTGGTGGTTAAGTAATGCTCAGTGATTTCAGGTTGTCGTCTTCTGCTTATATCAGTACAGGATGGCGGCAGATTGGAAAACTGATCACTGGCAGCCTGTCCCTTACGGGGCAGGCTCTGAAAGTGGGGCTGGCCTTAATAGGGCTGGCCCTTCTTGCTGGTTGTGATAGTGATCCGGTTGTTATTAAATTTTCCGGCCCGATTATGGGCACGCAATATCATGTTTCTGTGGTCGAAAGTGAAGGCCTCAGCCTTGATAAGGCCGGTCAGCAAGTATTAGCTGACGGCATTAAGAATACTCTGGTCGATGTTGATCTGAAGATGTCGACCTATAAACAGCACTCTGAGTTATCCCGTTTCAATCAGACGAATGCTGATCAGTGGTTTCCTGTCTCGACAGATACTGCTGTTGTTGTTGAAGAAGCCCTGCAAATTGCAGCGCTCAGCGGAGGAGCTTTTGACCCTACTATAGGGCCTTTGGTTAACCTTTGGGGGTTTGGCCCGGATCTTAAGCCAGATCAGGTACCCAGTGAAGCTGAGCTGGCCCTTGCCTTTGAACGGGTAGGCTATCACTCTGTTCAGGTAAAAGATGCAGGTAGTCAGACTCCGGCTATTCGAAAAAATAAAGCGATCTACCTGGACCTTTCAGCCATTGCAAAAGGTTATGCCGTTGATCAGGTTGCCCGTTATTTGCAGAGACAAGGCTATCATAACTATCTGGTCGAAGTGGGTGGTGAACTCCAGCTTAAGGGTCATAAGCCAGATGGCTCTTCCTGGCGTATAGCCATTGAAAAGCCTAATGCTCAGGGGCAGGTAGCACAGCAGGTGTTGGCTGTGACCGATGTTGCTGTGGCAACCTCAGGCGGATACCGGAATTATTTTGAAGCAGATGGGCAACGCTATTCTCATACGATTAATCCTCTGACGGGTCGACCTATTACGCATAAATTGGCCTCAGTAACCGTTTTGCATGCTTCCTGTGCAACGGCTGATGCACTGGCAACTACATTAATGGTCATGGGGCCTGAAAAGGGGCTTGAATTTGCCCGTCAGCACAACCTTGCTGTTTATATGCTGGTCAAGGCTGAAGAGGAAGGCTTTGATGTGATCCGGACGGAACAATTTACCGCTTTGACGAATCAATAGTACTGAGCCGTAATTTCCGTCTTTTTTATCGTTACAAATTTATCGTTACAACGAGTTTTAATGAATAATCTGAGGTAATCTTAAATGACTACAATGATTCTGGCATTTGTTGTTATCGCGTTACTTATCACAGGTATGGCTGTGGGTGTTCTGTTTGGTCGCAAACCTATTACCGGTTCTTGTGGTGGTATGAGTGCTATTGGCATGGTTTCTGATTGTGATATCTGTGGTGGTAATAAAGATATCTGTGAAACTGAGCAAGAGAAAAAAGCAGGTAAGGTCTCTCAGGGTGTAGATCTTTCCTATGATGCAACACAAAATGCAGGTAAAAATAAATAACATTACAACTGATGGTTTCAGCTTCTGAGAGGCTTAAGTATTCCGGCTAGGTTGGGGAAACAGCAGCGATGAGGTTGGCGAACGTTAAAATTTGGCGTTTAGTGTCATGTTATAAATAATAATGAAGCTTGTTTTTGCAGATACGCGGCGAAAGCATAATTGCTGGCTGTGGCTCATGAGTCCACATTAGGGTATTCGGGTCAGTTTAAGACTCAAAATCAGAAGGCTCAGGTTCAGCCAGATCTAACACGACGGTTAGGGAGTTATTCGGCGACAATGGCGGTATATAATTACGACGTAGTAGTGATAGGTACAGGCCCTGCAGGTGAAGGCGCAGCAATGAACGCAGCAAAACACGGTAAGCGTGTGGCTGTGGTTGAAATGCAAAGCTCTGTAGGTGGTAATTGCACTCACAAAGGAACTATTCCCTCCAAGGCGCTGCGTCATGCGGTGAAACAGATTATCCAGTTTAATACCAATCGCATGTTTCGCGATATTGGTGAGCCTCGCTGGTTTTCTTTCCCAAAAGTTCTGGAGCGCTCCCAGCGTGTCATTGAGCGTCAGGTTCAGCTGCGGACTAACTTTTATGCCCGTAACCGTATTGACGTTTATTTCGGTAAAGCCCGTTTTTTAGACTCCCATACTGTCATGGTACGTGATCCTCATAACGGTACTGAAGAGCTGCGTGCTCAGAAGATCGTGATTGCGACCGGTTCCCGCCCGTACCGTCCGGCTGATATCAATTTTCGCCACCCTCGTATCTACTGTAGTGATACCGTTCTGACGCTGGGCCATACGCCACGCCGTCTGATCATTTATGGGGCGGGAGTTATTGGTTGTGAATACGCGTCTATCTTTAGTGGTCTGGGTGTAAAAGTTGATCTGATCGACAACCGAGATCGTCTGCTCTCCTTCCTGGATGACGAGATCTCTGATGCTCTGAGTTACCATCTGCGTAACACGGGTGTTCTGATCCGACATAACGAAGAGTATGAGAAAGTCACTGCCGATGAGCAGGGCGTCACCATGGAACTGAAGTCTGGCAAGAAGCTACGGGCAGATGCTTTCCTCTGGTGTAATGGCCGTTCCGGTAACACCGATGATATCGGTCTGGAGCTAGTGGGGCTTGAGCCAAATGGTCGTGGGCAGCTGGAAGTCGATCAGCATTACCGTACCACTGTTGAGCATATTTATGCGGTGGGTGATGTGATCGGTTGGCCAAGCCTGGCCAGTGCTGCTTATGATCAGGGGCGTTCCGCTGCAGCAGATATTCTGGATGATGACGAATTCCGCTTTGTGAATGAAGTTCCGACCGGCATTTACACCATTCCTGAGATCAGTTCTGTTGGCCAAAGTGAGCGTGAACTGACCGAAGCCAAGATCCCTTATGAAGTGGGTCAGGCCTTCTTTAAAGATACGGCCCGTGCTCAGATTACCAGTGAAACTGCAGGTATGCTGAAGATACTCTTCCACCGGGAAACGCTGGAGTTGCTGGGTATTCACTGCTTTGGTGATCAGGCATCTGAGATTGTGCACATCGGTCAGGCGATCATGAACCAGGAAGGTGAAGGCAATACGATCAAGTATTTCGTTAACAACACATTCAACTACCCAACCATGGCAGAAGCCTATCGGGTAGCGGCGTTGAATGGCCTGAACCGTCTGTTCTGATTGTGTCAGCTCTGTCTGCTGCAAATAGCCTCTGAACCCGATTCAGGGGCTTTTTTATGAGTGGCATTAATTCGTCAGTGCTTATGGCATCATCACTATCATTATTGGAGAACCTTTTATGCCATTCGTTTTATCTGCAGTTCATCGGCTTTCCGGTTATTACCGGGCTCTGTTTTTGTTGCTGTCCACCGTTTTGTTCACGGGCTGTGCCCAGTTGGGGACAATGGCTGAAAATGCGATTAAAAGCCCGGAAGTGGTCTCCCAGACGATTCAGATTCGTAAAATGGACTTCAACTATATTTATTTTGATGCCGATATCGAACTACTGAACCCCAACCCGGTTGCCCTGAACCTGGATGGCTTTAACTATACGCTGGATGTAGAGGGCCAACAGTTGGTAACAGGTGATAACAACGGCCTGAGCCTGAAACCGAGTGGGCAAGCCAATATCAGCCTGCCATTTAAAGTCCGCCTGGACAGTTTGGTTAAACTGGCACCGGAGCTGCTGAAAAAAGATCAGCTGGAGTACACCTTTGGTACAGTGCTGACCCTGAACGGCCCTCTGGGGCTGAAATGGCAAAAACCGGTTACTGTAAGCAAAATCATAGCGACGCCGAAGTTACCGGAAATCAAAATGCCAAAAATCAGTCTGGGTGATGTCAGCTTAAGCGGTCTGCAGCTCAATGTGCAGCTGCCGGTCAACAACCCGAATATGTTTGGTGTTAACCTGGAGCAACTGAGTGCCGCACTGGTGATTAACGGTATGAAACCGGTTCAGATCGGAAAAGACAGTGCGATCCGTCTGCCGGCAAAAAGTGAAACCATGCTGGATATCCCGCTGAACTTCTCCTGGGACAGTGCCAGCCGCTCCCTGCTGTCGATCCTGCGTGATGGCCAGCTGCCGGATATTAGACTGGAAGGGAACTGGAAGCTCGACCCGGAACTGCCGGGCTTTCAGGTGCAACAGTTTGACTTTGGTTTTGATAGCGTAAGAT
>JBLWVL010000045.1:0-23666 GCA_048268485.1 Oceanospirillum sp. | reverse complement strand
CAATAATCTGAGCGGGTGATGGACGCTCAAAACTAAGCAGTTGTTTGCGGACCTGAGGTAAAAGAAAGATACATACCGTCAGAACCATCCATGAAATCAGCGTTGCCAGAGCGGCACCCTTAACGCCCATGGCAGGCACCGGCCCCCAACCAAAAATCAACAGCGGGTCCAATATGCCATTAAGCAGTGCCGAGCCGATCATAACAAGGCCTGGAATCAAGGTGTTACCTGATGCTCTCAACGCACTGCTGATCGCTCTGGGCAAGACGACAAACAACGTACCCAGATACCAGATATGCATATAATCCCTGATATAGGGCATCAGATCAGGCGTCACACCCAGGAGTAAAAAAAGAGGCTCAAGCGTTAGCCAGCCGATAATGGTCAGCAACAGCGACAAAATGATCGCTAAAAGTGCAGCATCAGTCGTACGACGCTTAACCAGATCCAAGGAGTTAGCCCCCAGAAGCCGGCCAACCACAGCAGAAGTACCTATCCCCAAACCAATGGATAAAGAGATCAGTGTAAAAGTGACAGGAAAAGTAAAGGTAACAGCCGCCAATGCATCTGTTCCCAGCATACCGATAAAATAGGCATCAACCAGATTAAACAGCATTAACGAAATGATCCCGCCCATGACAGGAAAGGTCATTCTGAAAAGCAGAGGGGCTATAGGATCACTAACAAGACTTGGTTTAACGCTCACGGTTTTGAAAGCCTTGTTGAGTCGAAGGGTTTTGCTCCAGAAGCTGGGGAGAATCGGTATGCTCTACCTCAAATTCAGCTCTGACAACCTGATTTCGGCCATTGGCTTTGGCGCTATATAAAGCACGATCAGCATGGCGAATCAGCTCAGATACATCAAGAGTTTGGGCAGCATTCACAGTGGCGACGCCCATGCTAACCGTAACATAGGGTGAAACTTTGGACGCCGCATGGGCAATACGTTGCTGCTCAATCATTTTACGGCACTGCTCAGCCAGAATAACCGCATTTTCATTGGTGTCCGGTAATAGAGTCGCAAACTCTTCGCCACCATAGCGGGCCACCAGATCCATGGGGCGCGACATCATGTCACTTAATGTTTGCGCTACAACATAAATACATTCGTCACCCTCAAGATGACCATAGTAATCGTTGTAGAGTTTAAAACAGTCGATATCGACCATAATAAGTGTCAAGGGTGTTTTGTTACGTAAAGACCGTTTCCACTCTTTATCCAACACCTCATCAAAATAGCGCCGATTCGCCACCGCCGTCAGAGCATCTGTGCGGGATATTTCCGCAAGCTCCTGATTCGATGTCAGCAGTTGATGAGTTTCATGCTGAATTTTGGCATTTCTTCTCGCAATACGTACAAAGCTAAAACAGACCAGCCCCGTCAGACTCATGCCTAATACAAAAACCAGATGAGGTAACCAGGTCGCTTTATTATTGAAATAATAGAAGGTCGGTAAAGCTTCCATAAACCACTGGCGATTGCCATTAACATGCATGGGGACCAGGGTCGACCGACTCTTATCAATTTCGAGCCGGGTTCGATTGACATGGTGGTGCAACAGCATAGGCTCCTGTACACCAGTTTGATCCCAGAGTTTCATATCGATCCCTGCGACACGGATCTGACTCAGGGCTTTAGCAAAAGATTCTCTTAAATCAATAACCGTCACGATATATCCGCCCACTTTCCCCGGATAACCACGCAGAGGAATCGACAAGGCAACCTTCATCATCGATGAGTGGTAATCACCTTGCTTAAGCAAAGAGTCTTTGATTGCGATACGGCCCGGTGAAAGTGTCAGCCCTCCACTCAGTTTTGCCTGCGTTAAAAGGCTGTTAACGGGATAGTTATCCGTCAAGTCAATTCCCAACGGTATTTTTTGGGACAGTTCGCCTTGAAAATAAACGACAGGGCGATGCAAACCTGAGACCTTATCTGATGGCACAACCTGACCATCAGCCTGCTGTCGGAGCACTTCAAATGAGGGTAGACCATTGGTCGTTGCGATATCGCGCTCGAAAACATCACGCAATCCCGCGCTGACCTCAGGCACCCAGTAAATAGCCACAATATCTTTATGCCGGGCACGGGTGTTACTGGCAACGAACTCAAAGTCTTCAAGACGAGGAATGGCCTGACCAATAAAGAGTGTTCGCAGGGTATAAAGTGTTTCAAGGGACGTATTTAACTCCCGGCTAAAAACTGCACTCCGATCGGAAACATCTTTAACAAAACGGTTTCGCAGCTGCTCCTGTTCAGAAAAGTGCAGCAACCAAGCAGCACCTAAAGAGAGCATCAGGCCTAAAGCCAAAACTAATAGAGCCCAGTTACGGGTAGCAGTATCTTTCATTTAACGACCAGCGACAGGTGTCAATCCCCCCGAAGGATCGGGACTCGATCAAAAAGTGTGAATTATCACAAATCCACGCTATAAAAAGAATCTCTATTTTGTTTTTGTATCCAAAAAAGCCGAATTAAATTCTCAAAACAGCTGACTTATTCAAATCTACTGACCGCTAAAGCTTGGTGCCCGCTTCTCCAGCATAGCTGCGACAGCTTCACTATGGTCAGACGTATGATGTGCCAGAGACTGCATCGATGCCGACAACTCCAGTAAAGTTTCAAGAGACACCTTCTGTCCCTCTTTGAGCAGTTTTTTGGTCATACGTAATGATCTCGGCGGGTTAACAGCAATTCGGGCGGCCAGTGCTTCTGCTGCCGGAATTAGCGCCTCTGGCTCAGTTACTTCAGAGACCATACCCCAACTCAGGGCTGTTTCTGCATCCACAGCCTCTCCGGTAAACGCCATTTCACAGGCACGGGACATACCGATGGCACGGGGAAGGAACCAGGCACCACCATCACCCGGAATAATGCCAATTTTGGCAAAGCTCTCTGCAAACTTAGCCTTAGTTGAAGCGATACGCATATCGCACATCATTGCCAGATCACAACCGGCACCGATGGCAGGGCCATTTACCGCAGCGATTAACGGCACCTCTAAATTATGCATCGCCAGTGGAATGCGCTGAATCCCACGGCGATACCCTTCGCGCAACTCCACAGGACTGCCACCGAACATACCTTGTTTCTCGTGCATATCCTTAACATTACCACCTGAGGAAAAAGCTTTACCGGCCCCGGTCAGAATCACTACAGAAACGCTGTCATCACGATTAATTTTAAGAGCGGCCTGCTCAAAGGCATCAATCATTTCATCGGATGAAATAGCGTTTCTCGTTGTATCCTGATTCATGGTCAGGGTAACAATCGCCCCCTCTTGCGTGTACAGCAGAACTTCACTCATAAACAACACTCCTCAAATGGCAAAACAGCCTGCAATGCCAATAAAAAAAGCCTGTACAAAGGGTACAGGCTCACAGGCACACTAATTATTGTGCAATACGAAAAGCAATGGGCTTAGTTAAAATTCTTTTTCATAAATTTCTGAATCTCGCCGACAATACCGCTGCGGAACAAGAGCACACAGATCACAAAGATCAGGCCCAGAATAACCGGCACCCAGGATGCCAGAGGACCTTGAGAAAGATAATTCTGCAGCGTTACAACTGTCGCAGCGCCTACGATTGGGCCAAAAATAGTACCCACACCACCCAGCAGAGTCATCAGAATCACTTCACCGGACATATGCCAATGGGCATCGGTCAGAGAGGCCAACTGGAAAACCAGACTCTTCGTAGAGCCAGCCAGTCCAGCCAGAGCCGCTGAGATCACAAAAGCGACCAGTTTGAATTTATCAACATCATAGCCTAAGGAAACAGCACGGGGCTCATTCTCACGAATCGCTTTCAGGATCTGACCAAAGGGTGAGTGGATTGTCCGGTAGATCACGGCAAAACCAATCACAAAGACCGCCAGTACAAAGTAGTACATGGGTAGATTGCCTTCCAGGCTAAACAGGCCAAATAACTGACCCCGCGGAATACCCTGCAAGCCGTTCTCGCCACCGGTAAAAGGAGCCTGAACGTAAAGGAAAAAGACCAACTGGGACAAGGCCAGCGTGATCATCGCAAAGTAGATACCCTGACGACGGATCGCCAGTTTACCAAAGATAAAACCCATTCCTGCAGAACAAAGCGTACCAGCCAGAACACCTAACTCCGGCGTTAGCCCCCACTGCATAATGGTATGACCGGTAATATAACCCCCGGTTGCCAGGAAGGCCGCATGGCCAAACGAAAGCAACCCCCCATACCCCAGCATCAGATTGAAGGCACAGGCAAAAAGTGCAAAGCACAGCAGCTTCATCAGGAAAACCGGGTAAATAGCAAAGGGCGCTACCAGACCCACCAGCAGAAGAATCAGAAAAGCAATTTTAGTTTTATTCATGGTTTTGTTCACCGTGCTGTTCAGTACCTGAGTCGTCATAATTTATGCCTCCTTACCAAACAGTCCCGCCGGACGAATAAGCAGCACAATGATCATGACCAGGAAAATCACAGTCGTTGATGCTTCCGGATAGAAAACCTTAGTCAGACCTTCAATTAACCCCATCAAAAGGCCTGTCACAATGGCACCAAAGATAGAGCCCATGCCGCCAATCACTACCACAGCAAATACGACGATCAGAAGATTTGAACCCATAACAGGGCTAACGGAATAGATAGGCGCAGCCAGCACACCGGCAAAGGCTGCCAAGGCTACACCGTAGCCATAAGTCAGTGTAATCAGCAGTGGCACATTGATACCAAAGGCCTGCAGTAGCTGAGGATTCTCAGTACCAGCCCGCAGATATGCACCCAGCTTAGTACGTTCGATCATGTACCAGGTGCCAAAACAGATAATCAGGGATGCGACAATAATCCAGGCACGGTACGTTGGCAGGAACATAAAGCCCAGATTGTTACCACCCTGTAAAAGTTCCGGCGCTGAGAACGGTTGTCCGGATACTCCGAAGAAATGAATAAATGAACCTTCGATAATCAATGCAAGACCAAAGGTAAGCAGTAAACCGTACAGATGGTCCTCTTTATAAAGGCGGCGCAACATGGTTTTTTCAATCGCAATACCGATAGCAGCAACCACCAGAGGCGCGAGAATCAGTGAGACCCAATAGTTAACGCCCAGAAACTTAAGACCTAACCACGCGACAAATGCACCCAGCATATACTGTGCGCCATGTGCGAAGTTAATGATGTTTAACAAACCGAAAATAATAGCCAGACCCAGGCTTAGCAGCGCATAAAACGACCCGTTAATCAGACCGATCAGTAACTGTCCAAATAAAACCTGTGGCGGAAAACCCAGTAACTCTGCCATAACAAAACCCTTTAACGCTCTTGAAAAGGCGCCACCTTAAAACACAGGTGTCGTTATTCTTATTGTTCAATAAAACCGGAAAACAGATAACCCGGTAAAAATTTTAATACTCAAACAGATGAACGTTTGAGCATACCGGGCTGAAGCAGCCCGGCATCCGGATGTCAGATGAAATTAATGACCGGCAACCAGCTTACACTTAGATTTTGACAGTGGACGGAAAGCCGTCTCTGCAGGAATTGTCCGAAGAATCTTATACAGATCCCATTCACCGGTAGACTCAGAAGGTTTTTTCACCTCAGCCAGATACATATCATGAACCATACGACCATCTTCACGAATGCGACCATTCTGGGCGAAGAAATCGTTGATAGGTGTTGCGCGCATATGAGCCATCACATCGCTGGCCTTATCGCTATTCTTAGCTTTGATCGCATCAAGGTAATGCGTTACAGATGAGTAAATACCCGCCTGAACCATCGTCGGCATCTTACCGGTACGGTCAAAGTAGCGCTTAGACCATGCACGGGTTTCTGCAGTACGATCCCAGTAATAACCTGTGGTCAACTGAAGCCCCTGAGTTGTTTCCAAACCCAGACTGTGAACATCATTCAGGAAGATCAGCAAACCTGCGATTTTCTGACCGGCCTGAACTACGCCGAACTCTTTTGCTGTTTTCAGGGAGTTCGTTGTATCTGCACCGGCGTTTGCCAGACCAACAATCTTAGCTCCTGAAGCCTGCGCCTGAAGAATAAAGGAAGAGAAATCATTAGTAGCCAGAGGGTGACGAACACCACCAACAACCTTACCACCACTCTCTTTAACCACCTCAGTTACGTCAGCTTCCATTGAGTGGCCAAAGGCGTAATCTGCCGTCAGGAAGAACCAGCTATCACCACCTTCTTTTACAACCGCTTCACCGGTACCGTGAGCCAGTGCATAGGTGTCATAGACATAGTGGACAGAGTTCGGAGTACAGTACTGATTGGTAATGGAAGAGGATGCAGAACCGGATACCAGGGATATCTTATCTTTCGATTCTACAACTTTGTTCACTGCGATGGTTACCGCAGATGACACCATACCAGCAACCATATCGACATTATTGACATCGATCCACTGGCGAACTTTGTTAGCGCCAATATCAGGTTTATTCTGATCATCGGCACTGACGATAGTGATCTTCTTACCGTTAACCTTACCACCGAAATCTTCAATAGCCATCTTAGCGGCTTCAAGACCACCTGGGCCCGCAAGACCGGAATAGGTACCGGACATATCCGCCAGATAACCGATACGGACTTCATTATCGGAGATATCTGCCTGAGCAGCGGTAGACGCTGCCATTGCCGATACGATTGCGCTGCACATCAGTTTTTTCAGCATTTTCATAGTCCACTCCATCGCTTTCGCGTTGTTATTTTTGTTGTGGTTTTAGGGTCGGTTATTGCGTTTTTTACTGCAAAACCTGGTTAGGCACTTGTTATTCTTATTTGCCAGCTGTCCGGTATTAATACCCGGATCAGTTGTTAAACACCCAAATAGGTGTTCAGCAAATCCATTTTCTCTTCTAATTCGTTACTGGCGATCTCTTCAACGATGGAGCCATGCTCCATCAGATAGTGACGATCCGCCAAAGGTGCTGCAAAACGGAAGTTCTGCTCAACCAGCACTATCGTCAAACCTTTCTCTTTCAGTTTAAGCAGCACTTCACCCAGGGTCTGAACAATAACAGGCGCCAGACCTTCGGTTATTTCATCCAATAACAGTAAATTCGCACCGGTACGCAGAATACGTGCCATGGCCAACATCTGCTGCTCACCACCTGACAGACGTGTCCCCTGACTCATACGGCGCTCGTAGAGGTTAGGGAACATCTCATAGATCTCCTCCAGAGACATACCACCGCTACGTACTGTCGGTGGCAGCATCAGGTTCTCTTCAACGTTAAGGCTGGCAAAAATACCGCGCTCTTCAGGGCAGAAACCAACACCCAGATGAGGAATCTGATGCGCCGGCATACCGACTGTTTCATTGCCGTTGACCATAATCGAACCCGTACGCTTACCGACCATATTCATAATCGATTTCAGCGTGGTGGAGCGCCCTGAGCCATTACGCCCAAGCAAGGTCACTAACTCTCCGCGATTCACCTTCATATCGATGCCGTGAAGAATATGGGACTCACCATAAAAGGCGTGCAGATCAGCAATACGCAGCTGCTCAATATCTTTTTTCATGTCTGAACTCATGCGGCTTCACTCCCCATATACGCTTCACGCACCTGAGGGTTTCGGGAAACCTCGTCATAAGGGCCTTCTGTCAGCACAGCACCGCGCTGTAAAACCGTAATACGATCAGAGAGGCTCGATACAACATGCAGGTTGTGTTCAACCATCAGGATGGTACGACCAACAGATACTTTCTTGATCAAAGCCATGACACGCTCAACATCTTCATGACCCATTCCCTGTGTTGGTTCATCCAGCAACATAAGCTCAGGCTCCAGTGCCAGAGTCGTTGCCAACTCCAGGGCACGCTTGCGACCATAAGGCATCTCAACCGTAATGGTGTCAGCCCATTGAGCCAGATCAACCTCTTCCAGCAATGCCATCGCACGATCATTCAGGATGTCCAGAGAGCGTTCCGATTTCCAGAAATGGAAGGACGTACCCAATTTACGCTGTAGCGCGATACGCACATTATCCATCACTGACAGATGAGGAAATACTGCAGAGATCTGAAACGAGCGGACCATACCCATTTTGGCGATATCCGTTGGAGACTGATGGGTAATATCCGTCCCGTTGAAAAGAATCTTGCCACGGGTCGGCGTCAGAAACTTTGTCAACAGGTTAAAACAGGTGGTCTTACCTGCACCATTAGGTCCGATCAGAGCATGAATATGACCGCGTTGCACCTGCAGATTTACATCATCAACAGCGGTAAAACCTTTAAACTCTTTGATCAAGCCCTGGGTTTCCAGTACAAAATCTTGGCTCATTCCAAAGTCCTCGTAGCCGAAGTGTGACAAACCTATTGCTGTATAACAGTAGGCTCAGACACACTCCGTAAATTGTATTGTTCTTGTTTTATGCTGACCTGAGCGTTTAGCGACACTTTTATTTTTGTTGGCTGGGGTTTTCATTCCCACCTGCCGGCCAGGTCAATTGAAGGCCTAATAAGTAACCTTTACGTAAACGTAACATATAGGGTTTGAAAAGCCCGTACAATCCCTTTTTTAAACTATTAGACCAATGGTTAAGACTGTTTGAAAAACGTGACTATTCAAAGCTATTCATCGCGAAAAAAAGACCAGCCAGTCATCCGAAAAACACTAAATATACCCTTAAAAAAACAGGTAGTTATAAACAGAATACCGACAAACAGGAATAACAGGCACTTTCATGCTGAGAAAGCGCCTGCAGCCTGTTGACGTTTGAAAAAGCCGCTACACAGCCTCGGGCGCCAGCCCCTCTGTTACCATTTTCTCGGTGATTTCAGGCAAAATCGATTCATCATCAATGGTTGAAGGCATCGCATAAGACTCACCATTGGCAATCTTGCGCAGAACCGCACGCAAAATTTTACCGGAACGGGTCTTAGGCAAACGGTCCACCACAAGAGCACGCTGGAAACAGGCGATGGCGCCGATCTGCTCACGAATCATCGCCACCAGCTCTTTCTCCAGCTCTTCCTCAGCGATATCAACACCATCTTTCAGCAGAATCAGGCCTACCGGCACCTGACCCTTAAGGGCTTCCTGAACACCAATCACAGCACACTCTGCTACAGCAGGATGCTTGGCAACTAACTCCTCCATTTCACCGGTCGAAAGACGATGACCAGAGACATTAATCACATCATCGGTGCGCCCCATAATATAAACAAAGCCGTTCTCATCAATATAACCGCCATCACCGGTATGGTAGTAGCCAGGATAGTCGGCCAGATAAGAGCTTAGGTAGCGATCATGGTCATTCCAAAGCGTTTGTGCGCAACCCGGAGGCAGTGGCAATTTAATGGCTATACCGCCGTTCTCATTGGCACCCAGCTGATGCCCCATAGGGTCGAGCACCTGAACATCATAACCCGCGACAGGCTTATTGGTTGAGCCGACACGGATATCAGTGGAACCTAACGCCGTTGCAGGAGCAGTGACCGGCCAGCCGGTTTCCGTCTGCCACCAGTGGTCGTAAATCGGTTTTTGCGAGATTTCGTGCAGCCAATGATAGGTCGGAGAATCCAGCTTTTCACCCGCAACAAAAATATGTTTAAGAGAGGACACATCGTACTGACGGAACAGCTTACCGTCCGGATCTTCTTTTCGGATCGCACGGAATGCGGTCGGTGCGGCAAACATACCGTTCACCTTGTACTCTTCCACAACCCGCCAGAAAGTACCGGCATCCGGTGTCCGAACCGGCTTACCTTCGAAAAAGACAGTCGTACAGCCGCCCATAAGAGGGCCATACATAATAAAGGAGTGACCCACGACCCAGCCGACATCGGAACAACCCATCCAGACATCACCGGCCTGCATATTGTAGATATTGCGCAGTGCATAATAGAGCGCGACTGCGTGTCCACCGTTGTCACGAACAATGCCCTTAGGTTTACCCGTGGTGCCCGAGGTGTACATGATATAGAGCGGATCGCTACTCTTCATCGGCGTACAACCTACCGGCGAGGACTGTTCAAACAGCTCATACCAGTCCAGATCACGACCCGCCTGCATCTCGGCTTTCGCCTGAGGGCGCTGCAACACCACAACCCGCTCCGGCTTGTGCTCTGCCTGATCCATCGCCGCATCAACCAAGGGTTTGTATTCAATCACCTTAGTAAATTCGATACCGCAGGATGCGGTCAGAACGACTTTGGGTTTCGCATCATTGATACGGATTGCCAGCTCATGGGGTGCAAAACCGCCAAACACCACAGAGTGCACGGCACCAATGCGGGCACAAGCCAGCATCGCAATACCCGCCTCAGGCACCATGGGCATATAGATAATAACGCCATCGCCTTTGCCCACACCCAAGCTGGTCAGAGCACCGGCAAACTGTGCCACCTGATCCCTGAGTTCATTATAGGTAAATTGCTTTTTGGAGTTTGTTGCAGGAGAGTCATAAATAAGCGCGGTTTGCTCACCCCGCCCCTGCTCAATCTGATAATCAAGCGCCAGATAGCTGCTGTTCAGCTCACCATCGGCAAACCAACGGTGGGTTCCGTCGTCGAGGGTTTCCAGAATATTTTCCGGTTTTTTGAACCAGGCGATATTATCGGCCTGTTCTTTCCAGAAAGATTCCGGTTCTTTCAGCGAACGCTGATATTCACTTGCATAACTCATATCGGCCATCCATTTATTATTGTTTTGCTACGGGTCTTAAGCCCCCAGAAAACTTAATTGCGGCAAACATGACTGAAAATTTGAATCACAGTATCCGATGCTCAAAGTCTCTTAAAACCTCAGATTCTGGATCTGTTCTCAGTACTTATTGTTTTTATTACTGAATCTTCTGTTATTACTGAATCGGTTTTCGATAACGTCTGACTAAAGCCGCTACCCCTGAATCAGAGAAATAACCGGCCCAAACGCCTGTTCAGGCCACCTGACAAAGGTATCAGGCATAAACTCAACACAAAAGCCCTGCCCTCGCATCCGCCATTGCAGTATTGATCGAATAACGGACGCAGGTTACGGAGCAGGGTAATTAATCCAGGTCAGCAAACATCTTCTGAATACTGGAAAAGTCCAGAGAGCCGTTACCGTTTGCTGCGTGCATGGCAAACAGATTCCTCGCCATGGAGCCCATGGGGATGCTGCAACGGGATTTAACAGCGGAATCAAACGCCAGACCCAGATCCTTAGCCATCAGGTCCACCATAAAACCGCCCTGATAACCGTTAGAGGCCGGAGCATTCTCCATCACACCCGGGTAAGGGTTATATACCTGCAACGCCCAGTTGTTACCGGAGCTCTTGGACATAATGTCAGACAGCACTGCAGGGTCCAGACCGTTCTTAACCCCCATACCGATCGCTTCAGTCGTACCGGCCATCAGGATCGCCAGCAACATGTTATTACACACCTTGGCTACCTGACCGGCACCGGAATCACCCGCATGGAATATATTCTTACCCATCGCTTCCAGAATCGGCTTAACCTGCTCAAACGCCTCTGCCGAACCACCAACGATAAAGGACAGAGTACCGGCCTTAGCCCCGCCAACACCGCCGGAAACCGGGGCATCCACCATCTTAATACCGCGCTTTTCCGCTTCTGCGGCAACACGTTGGGCAGACTCTGCCGCGATGGTGCTTGAATCGATAATAACGGTATTTTTATCAACGATATCCAGCAGACCTGCCTGGTCGATATACAGACCTTCAACGTGCTGCTGGGCCGGCAGCATAGAGATGACGAAGTCCTTACTGGTTGCCGCTGTCTCAGCGGAATCTGCGGACTGAGCACCTTCAGCAACCGCAGCCTGAACTGCAGCAGGAACCAGATCAAATACCGTCACCTCGTGACCGGCTTTAACCAGATTCACAGCCATAGGGCCACCCATGTTGCCTAAACCGATAAATGCGATCTTAGCCATCTGTTAATCTCCATTTGTTCTTGTTTTGATTGTTAGATTTCTTAATCTGTTAGCTCGGTATTACAGGCAGAACAGTGAATCAGCACTGCACCGCCAACGAAACTTATAACGGGTGCTGATTAAAGATCATTCAGCGGGTGCTGCCCCTCAGGCCACAGAGGTTCAAAGAAGCTATCCAGCCACTCTGGCTCCACCGCAGCCACATCAGAACTGTGCCACTTTGGCTCACGATCTTTATCGATCAGCAGGGCACGAATCCCTTCAGCGAATTCACCTTTACAGGCCGCTTGTACCGACAGATTCAGCTCGGAACGGAACACCTCAGCCAGGGACATCTGGCGGGTTTCCTTCAGCTGACGCACAATCAGCTGCATCGCCGTTGGCGAGCCCGCTGCCAAAGTAGCCGCTGCACGGGACAACCACTTGTCTTCCGTCTTCATCGAAGTGATCTGCTTAACCAGCGTTGCCACATCATCGGCATCCGTCAGCTGCTGAATCAGATCAAAATGATCACGAACCGGTGACGCAGGCAGCGCCTCAAGACTTTCAGCCTCCAAGCGACGTAACACCTGATTAACGACTGTTTCCGCATCTGCAGACCAATCAGCGGCTTTCAAAGCGTTAAAGGTTGCTTCGCGGCGATCATGGGTGACAAAGCGGTCACCCAGCCCGACAAACAGGGCATCAGCCGCATTGATGTTGGCACCGGTCAGCCCAAGGAACAGACCGGTACGACCCGGCATACGGTTCAGAAAATAACTGCCCCCCACATCCGGGTATAAACCGATGGTGATTTCCGGCATCGCAATACGAGCCGATTCAGTCACCACACGATGACTGGCACCCGCCATCAGACCTAAACCACCGCCCATCACAATACCGTTACCCCACAGGATAAACGGCTTGCTGTAGGTGTGAATCAGGTGATCCAGGCGGTATTCATCGGTAAAGAATTTTTCCGCATAAGGGTTGGGGCCACCGGGATGCTCAACCATGGAGTTATACAGCTGAACAACATCACCACCGGCACAAAAGGCTTTATCACCGGAACCCTGCAGCCAAACGGCTTTTACCTGATCGTTCTGCTGCCAGGCAAGAAACTGCGGATACATCGCCTCGACCATCTCAAGACTTAAGGCATTGAGTGCTTTCGGGGCGTTAAGCGTAGCTACACCAATCAGATGACCGTCCTGTGTGGCCAGCTCTTCAAAAATTACAGGTGCATCAGACATTAAAAATCCCTCAGATACTGTGACCGCTAAGAAAGCGAAAGCTGTTAAATAAAATCACGCCAATAAGGATAATCAGGCGTTTTTCCATACGGGTTTACGCTTCTCAAGAAACGCATTCACACCCTCTTTCTGATCCTGAGTGTGGAACAGATCAACAAACAGCTCCCGCTCCTGCATACAACCCACGGCCAAAGAGTTATTGCCACGGGCGTTGTGTACCAGGTTCTTACAGGCGGTCACGGCAACAGGACTTTGTTTCGCCACTTTCTCGGCCAGCGCAATAGCGGTTGCCAGTGCCTCACCCTTGCCAACCACTTCTTCCACCAGACCGATCTTCTCAGCCTTCTCAGCGGTGACACGCTCACCGCACAGAATCATGCGTTTCGCCCAACCTTCACCCACCAGCCAGGACAGATTCTGAGTGCCGCCTGCACAAGGCAGCAGCCCAACAGCCGCTTCCGGCAGCGCCATCTGCGCCTGTTCTTCTGCGATACGGATATCACAGGCCAGTGCGCATTCCAGACCACCACCCATGGCATAACCATTGATCGCCGCGATAGAAACGCCCCGGAATGCCTGCAGTGTTTCAAAGGCTTCACCAAAGATACGAGCCATATGACGGGCAACGGCTTTATCGCCATCGGCAAACTTGTTCAGATCCGCACCGGCAGAGAAGAACTTCTCGCCCTGACCGGTAACGACCAGCGCATAGATATTCAGATCAGCATTCAGGTCTTCGATCAGTTTTTTCAGCGCAGGCAGAGACTCATCATCCCAGGTGTTCGCCGGAGGGTTATTGATGGTCAGAATGGCCGTATTGCCCTGCACGTCTAACAGCAGTTTTTCAGTTGTGGACTTAACAGTTGAATTGCTCATCGAATAACCTCCAGAACGCCGTCCATCATGACGCGGCGAGAAATAATTAAACGCATAATTTCATTAGTCCCCTCCAGAATCTGATGCACACGGGCATCACGCATATAGCGTTCCAGAGGATATTCCTTGATATAGCCGTAACCACCGTGCAGCTGAATCGCATCATTGGTTACATCAAAACAGGCATCGGTGGCAAAACGCTTTGCCATAGCACAGTAGAGTGTTGCCTCGCCGTCTTTTTCATCCAGCTTGGATGCAGCCAGACGCACCATCTGACGGGATGCCACCAGCTGAGTGACCATATCTGCCAGTTTGAACTGTAATGCCTGAAAGCTCGCCAGGGGCTTACCGAACTGCTCCCGTTCCTGCATATAGCGCTGAGTATCGTTTACAGCGGCCTGAGCAGCACCCAGAGAACAGGTGGCGATATTGATACGGCCGCCATCCAGGCCCTTCATGGCGATTTTGAAACCATCGCCCTCTTTACCCAGAATATTACGGGCAGGTACGCGAACATCTTCAAAGGTGATCAGGCGGGTTGGCTGGCTGTTCCAGCCCATTTTTTCTTCTGCCTTACCGTAATGAATACCTTCAGCATCCGCGGGCACAACAAAGGCTGAAATGCCTTTAGCGCCATCTTCCTGAGTACCGGTACGAGCCATCACCACCAACACATCGGTACTGCCTGCGCCGGAGATAAACATCTTACTGCCATTGAGGATATAGTCATCGCCATCACGACGGGCTGATGTGCGCAGTGCACCCGCGTCAGAACCGGCACCTGGCTCCGTCAGGCAGTATGAACCCAATTTTTCACCCATCGCCATGGCCGGGGCAAACTCATCACGCAGATCATCCGCCGCAAAGCTTGCGATCATCCAGGTGGCCATATTGTGAATAGTGATATAAGCCGTGGTTGACGTGCAGCCCATGGCCAGCTCTTCGACAATAACGCTGGCATCCAGGCGGCTTAATCCCATACCACCCGCTTCTTCCGGCACATAGATACCGCAAAAGCCCATTTCGCCGGCTTTTTTAATCACATCAACGGGAAAAATATGCTCAGCATCCCACTGAGCAGCATGGGGAGCCAACTCATTCTGAGCAAAAGATCGCGCGGCATCCCGGAAGGCGATCTGATCTTCTGAAAGATTAAAATCCATAATTCATACCATTGGCTGTCTTTGTTGTTTTATTAAACTGTCTTTGCTTGTTCTGACTGGAGAGCCTGTATCATTTTTCTAAAACCTGCTTATATCTCAACGGTTTTCGTGCAAATACACATCAAGAAACACCTGTGACATAAGTCAGCCTTTAAAAAAGTGACGTTAACGTCAACTTCCCACCAATATAGAGAATCCACCCTGTAATGCAATAGGGTTAAAACCCTGTATTAAGGCATAGACAGAAGCAGAAAACAGAGGAAAGGGCAGTTCCCTCTGTTTCCTGATACCGGTTTACTTCAGATTAATCGAGAAGTTAGGGCCGGATTCAATATCTTCGTTGAACCAGCGCGCAGTAACGGTTTTAGTTTCAGTATAGAAACGCACTGCCTGCTTACCATAAGCATGCTGATCGCCGTAGAAAGAACCTTTCCAACCGGTGAAGGAGAAGAATGGCAGCGGCACAGGGATAGGAATATTAATACCCACCTGACCCACTTCGATTTCATGCTGGAATTTACGCGCAGCAGCACCGGAAGCAGTAAACATTGAAGTACCGTTACCGTATGGCGAGTTATTGATCAACTCAATCGCTTCATCCAGGGTATCAACCTCCACCAGACACAGTACCGGGCCAAAGATCTCATCCTTATAGATGGTCATTTCAGGCTTAACCCCAGCAAACAGAGTTGGGCCAACCCAGTTACCATCCGGATAACCCTCAACCGTCACATCACGACCATCCAGTAGCAGCTCTGCACCCTCGTCAACACCCTTCTGGATCAGGCCGTTGATACGCTCTTTAGCCTGAGGGCTAATTACCGGGCCATAACTGGCAGCCGGATCATCCCAGGCACCCGGACGCGCCTGCATCAGGGCTTCTTTAATCTCATGCTTCCATTCACGGGCTTCACCCACCAGAACCGTTACCGAGATCGCCATGCAGCGTTGACCGGCAGCACCGACAGAGGCACCGGCAATATTGTTAATAACACGCTGTTTAGCTGCATCCGGCATCACAACCATATGGTTTTTAGCACCGGCGAAGCTTTGTACACGCTTCATGTTGTCAGTACCGGTTTTGTAGATGTACTGACCAACCGGCACAGAACCTACAAAAGAGATCGCACGGATATCCGGGTGATGCAACAGGAAATCCACCTGCTCTTTACCACCATGAATCACCTGCAGAACACCTTTAGGCGCACCCGCTTCCACAAACAGTTCCGCAAGACGTGTTGGAGTTAGCGGATCCTGTTCAGATGGCTTAAGGATAAAAGTGTTACCGGAAGCGATCGCCATCGGGTACATCCACAGCGGAATCATCGCCGGGAAGTTAAACGGGGTAATACCGGCACATACACCCAGAGGCTGAATATAGCTGTAAGTATCGATTTCACGGGCAACGTTTTCTACCGTTTCACCCATCATCAGACTAGGGATGTTTGCCGCGTGCTCAACCACTTCGATACCGCGCCACAGGTCGCCCTTAGCATCTTCGAACGTTTTACCGGTTTCAGAACTCAGGATCTCAGCGATCTCATCATGGTGCTCTTTCAACAGAGCCTGATAACGCATCATCACACGGGCACGTTCAGAAATAGGTGTTTCCTTCCAGGTCTCGAAGGCAGCTCGTGCACTTTCGTACGCAGCTTCCATTTCACTTTGCGTGGTAAAAGGAACTTCGCAAAGCACTTCCTGGGTTGCAGGATTCGTCACCGGCATAAAGTTGTCGGTTTTACTCTGAATAAACTCGCCATCGATAAACAGCGGGACTCTTTTAGTTGAACTCATATTTTTTCACCTTTTCCGTCCGGTTAACCGGTTTTATTGTTGTTAGCATCTTGTCCGCTTTTGCTCCGCCGAAACCTCCGACAGCACACTTATAAGACTCAGGACAAACCTAGCGGTTGCTTGGATATAACTAAACTAGCACAGGCCACAGCAGCCAAGGATTGACTAAATTGCCCACTTAATGGACTATATTGCTGTTTATAAACCCTTATGCGCCCGGAGTCAGACTAATGTCGCAAACCTCAGACTGGCCACTCCCCTCTGGCAGCATCCGTTATCTGGTGCCTCAGTTTCTTCGTGATAAGTTGCGTCAACACCCCCTGAGCCGTAGCCTCTATCCGATCTCATTCGGTCACTACAAAGAAGCCCTGGGGCACCAGATGCAGCGGCAGGATCATGATGATTTCCTGCTTATCTACTGCATCAAGGGCAGCGCCGACCTTCGGCTCAAAGATCAGCATTATGAGGTTTCCGTCGGAGATATATTGCTTCTACCGCCAGGCACTGACCATGAATACAAAACAAAAGATGACGACCCCTGGAGCATTTACTGGTTACACCTTAAGGGGGAAGATTGCCATCTTGCCGCAGAACATGCAGGTTTTATAAAAGGTAATTACCTGCAGCAGTTTGGCACACATCCCAAACTCACCCAGGACTTTGACCACCTAATTGACTGTCGAACCGGCGGCTATAACATCAACACATCCATCTATGCCGCCAATCTGATTCGACAGATCCTGTCTTATATTGCGCTTCTACAGCCAGCAACAGCCAGTGCACGCAGCAGCCAGCTGAACCTGGATACCGTGCACGCCCTGATGCAGGAAAATCTGCATAGCCGACTTGATCTGGACACCATTGCCAAGGCCGTTAATCTGTCAAAATTCCATTTTGTGAATAAGTACAAAGAGCTGACCGGGATGACACCGATTCAGCACTTTCTGCACCTGAAAATAGAGCGCGCCTGTTACTTGCTGGATATCACTCAGCAAAGCATCTCAGAGATCAGCTACAGCCTTGGTTACGAAGATAGTTATTACTTTTCACGCCTGTTTAAGAAGGTAATGGGTATAGCGCCCACCCAGTACCGGCGCAAACAACGTCACTAACACCACTAAAGGCAAAAAGAGCATTAGAAGAAGCGTATTATTCACAAAGCCACATACCTCTATCGCTCCATGCGCCGCCGAGCCTACATCCTACATGTTGTGTCGGGGGCTTTTTTGTTAAAATAGCCCACAATTTCATACTGTTAATTTGAATAATCCACCTAAATTCGCAGCCTGCAAACAGGGCGCACTTTCCTCTGTTTCGCAGCGTTAAAATCAATTTCTGCGACGACCACTTGTTTTCACCTTTACGTAAACGTAAACTTTGGATAGAGTTAGCCTGAAGACACACTGACGGCCCATAGATTATGACCATACAAAACAGAATTACTAAAAAAACATACGGCATTAGCGAGCTGTCAAAAGAGTTCGACATCACAACCCGAACGATTCGTTTTTACGAACAACAAGGGTTGATTTCGCCAACCCGTAACGGCCAAACCCGTATTTACAGCGAAAAAGACCGGGTACGCCTGATGCTGACGCTCAGAGGGAAACGACTGGGTTTCAGCCTTGCCGAAACAAAAGAGCTGTTTGATCTGTACGACACCACACTGGAAGGCGATGAGAAACAGCTTAACCTGATCCTCGGCATTCTCAGTGAAAAGAAAGCCGAGCTTGATCAGCAGCTGAAGGATATTCAACGTGTCCAGACTGAGCTGAACCTGGTTCAGGACCGTTGCCAGAAAGCGTTAGATGAAGTGTTAAGCAAGAAGACTCAGTCCTGATAAGCTCCACACCACAAGGAGCCGATCTTCCCAGGAGCCGGTTCATCGGGGTCAATCTGTGATAGGCAATGTCGTACAGTAATCGATAAACACTAGGTCAGTCAGCCTTATAAATTTTAGTGACCGCCGGTAATAAAAATAAGTATCCGGCAGGCTCTCAAGACTTCGGAGCAGGAATGCTCCCGTTAAAACAACAATAAAATCAACCTAAAAGGTGGGTTATGACTACAAAAGCAATGAGCTACGTTAGCGGCATCAGCGATATGCCTCTGATTGGAAAAACCATTGGTGACCTGTTTGATGAAACTGTCGCCAAATACCCCAACAATGATGCGCTGATCTCCCGTCATCAGGGTTTGCGCTACAACTATACAGAGCTTCAGACTGAAGTTGATCGCTGCGCCAAAGCACTGCTGCATATGGGTGTCGAAAAAGGTGAGCGTGTCGGCATCTGGGCTCCCAACTGCGCTGAATGGTGTATCACTCAGTTTGCTACCGCCAAAATCGGTGCCATTCTGGTCAATATCAATCCCAGTTACCGTACCCACGAACTGGAATACGCACTGAAGCAATCCGGGGCCAGCACTCTGATTCTTCAGGGTGAGTTTAAAGTATCCCATTACGTTAATATGATCTGTGAACTGGCACCTGAGCTACGTGATAGTGTGGCTTCCCAGTTCAAATCAGAGAAACTCCCTCAGCTTAAGCGCGTTGTGTGTCTGGATGAAGATCTCGCCACCGAAGGCATGTGGACCTGGTCTGACCTGATGTCCATGCACGACAAAACCACCGATGCTGAGCTGCGCGAACTTCAAGCCACACTGCAGTTCGACGATCCCATCAATATTCAGTATACGTCCGGTACTACAGGTGCGCCCAAGGGAGCTACCCTAAGTCATCACAATATTCTGAATAACGGTTACTTTGTCGCCCGCGGCATGGATCTGACCGATCAGGATCGCATGGTTATTCCGGTTCCTCTGTATCACTGCTTTGGTATGGTGATGGGCAATCTGGGCTGTATCACCCACGGTGCCACCATGATCTATCCGGCAGAAGGTTTTGATCCGGTAACAACTCTGCAGGCGGTTGCCGAAGAGAAAGCAACAGCGCTATACGGTGTACCCACCATGTTTATCGCTGAGCTGGAGCACCCGGAATTTGACTCATTCGATCTGAGCACGCTACGCACTGGCATCATGGCAGGTTCTATCTGTCCGATCGAAGTGATGAAAAAAGTTATTGCTAAGATGCATATGAAAGATGTCACCATCTGCTATGGCATGACCGAAACCAGCCCGGTAAGCTTCCAAACCAAGATGGATGCACCTATTGAAAAACGCGTCTCCACCGTGGGTACCATCCACCCTCATCTTGAAGTAAAACTGGTGGATCCGGAAACCGGCAACGTGGTTGAGCGGGGCGAAAAAGGCGAACTTTGCACCCGTGGCTACAGCGTCATGCTGGGCTACTGGAACAACGAAGAAGCCACCGCCAAGTCCATCGAAAACGGCTGGATGCACACCGGTGATCTGGCGGAAATGGATGAAGAAGGCTATGTCGCTATCACAGGGCGGATCAAAGATATGATCATCCGTGGCGGCGAAAACATCTACCCCCGTGAAATTGAAGAGTTTCTTTACACTCACCCGGATGTCAGCGATGTTCAGGTGATCGGTGTACCGGACCAGAAGTACGGTGAAGAGGTGATGGCCTGGGTTTCCCTTCATGAAGGCAAAGACCTGACTGAAGAAGAGATCCGCGAGTTCTGTAAAGGTAAAATCGCTCACTTTAAAGTACCTCGCTACTTTAAAATCACACGGGACTTCCCGATGACAGTGACCGGTAAGATCCAGAAATTTAAAATGCGCGAAATCAGTACAGAAGAGCTGGGCCTGGAAGACTAATCTGTTTTCTGTCCGACAGGAACACCCCTGCTAAAGGAGAAGCTTGTAACAGAAGCTTTTCCGCTCAAAAGCGGCTCTTAAATAAAAGAGCCGCTTTTCTTTTACTTATCCAGAAATAAAGCAGATATCTGCCTGTTCAGACAGTTACAGGAGCCTTTCATGAGCAGTATTACGCAACACTATCAACCTAACGAAACGCTCTGGCAGAAGATTGAAGATACCCTGACTCAATCAGGCATAGACCCTAATACTCAACTCAGCAGCAACCTACTGGCCCCCATTGATCAACTGCATATCGGGGGACGTCAGGCAACCCAGGCCTTACTCCATCAGATCGACCTGAACACTGACTGCAACATCCTGGAGATCGGCTCCGGACTGGGTGGAACCGCACGGCTTATCACGGAAACCCTTCCCTGCCATATAACAGCCATCGATATAACGCCTGATTTTTGTGAAGCTCACCAGGCGATCAACCAGCGGATGTCCCTTAATAATATTCAGGTAATCTGCGCCGATGCCTGTGATGCCCAGGTTCAGACAGGCAGTCAGGATATTATTATCAGCCAACACACACTGATCAATATCCCTGACAAAACGATGCTTCTGAAAACACTTGCAGAGAGTCTGAAACCCGGCGGCAGCTTCCTGCTGCACGAAGTTATTGCCGGCAGCAATAAAGAGCCCATCAAGCTACCTGTACCCTGGGCAACTGACATCAGCAATAGCCATCTTCCGGATAAAGATGAGTTAATTGCCCTCTTTGAAAATGCCGGTTTTAGACTGGAGCGTTTCACAGATGTCACCGAAACAGCGCTGGCATGGCGAAAAAAACATACCCAACGGGAGGCGGGCAGTAACCAACAGGGCACAACTCAGGCCGCCTCGCCTTTAAATCCCGGCATTATATTTGGTGAACGTTTTTTAACCATGGGCAAAAACGTGATGGCCAACCTGACTGATAACAAAGTCTGCGTCGTGGAAGCTGTTTTTAAACGTAATTAAGATACCGAACCAGACACCCGCCCATTACTCACGCACCAGGCCAAAGCGATGTTTTGGCCTGAGTACGGATAAAGCATTCCCTCTTAGCTTAAAGCTCCTCAACATAAGGCTGCATAAAGGCCAATACTCATAACAAAACTCTGGTTTTAAGGCCTCTGTTCCAATACTATTACTTAATGTTACAAAGGATCATAAAACACTTTGGCTGCGTATAAAAAAGGTCATTTGTACGCAAAAAAAGGAACTGCACCACAACAATAATTCCAAGCAACTGCCAAGGAGATAAGCCGCTATGAGCGCTCAAGGAATACCAACCGCCTCAGGAACCCCTTTACTGACGCAAATGTTACTGACCGTTATGTTGCCGATCATTATATTGATGTGCGGCCTCACCTTCTGGATCTATAGCGAAATCAAGTCTGAGACCTCAGATATTATGCTGCATTCCGGTGAACAAGTCGTTGAAGGGCATGCCGCAGAGGTCAGTGCTATCCTGGCTGGCTTACAGGAAGAAGTTTCCATGCTGGCATCAACCCCTATGCTCTCATCTGAACGGCGGGAACAAGCGATACAGAAGTGGTTCTCCGGCAACCTGAAAGAGATCAAACTGGCAGAAATGATTTTTTTCGTTGATACCCAAGCTCAGGCAACCTATCTGGCCAGAAATGGTAAAACCGGACAAGCAAAACTGAATGAACGTCAATACGTAAAAGACCTTCTGAGTGGCAAATCAGAACTGATCCTCACCAACCCAATTGTCTCCAAGGCCACGCAAAAACCTGTCTCAGTCATTGCAAAATCCGTCAGGGACGACAATGGCAAGATCGCAGGGATTCTGGCAATCACTGTCACCTTAGAAATGCTGAGCCAGATCACTGAGAATATCGATCTCACAGATGGCAGCTATGCCTGGATTGCTGATGGCACCGGCTTACTTGTTGCTCATCCTTCAGAAAAAGCTCGCATGAACATCAATGTAACCAATGCGGATAAAGAAGGCTTCACTGGTCTTGATCAGCATGGAAAACGCATGATTGCGGGTGAAAAAGGCACAGGTGATATCCTTAATATTCAGGGTGAACCTGTAACAATGATCTTCTCCCCTATCAAAAATACGCCGGGGTGGACATTTGGTGTATCGGTTCCTACGGCGGAGTTATATGCCACAGCAAACCGTCTGTCGACTCTGCTTGTGATTATCATGCTGGCTGTTTTGGCCATTATTATTGGCTTGGTCGTTATGGCGAGCCTTTCCCTTGCCAAGCCCATTCAGCGCCTGGTTAACGCCATGGAAGTCGTCACCAGTGATGACAGCGGTATTAATGCCCGTCTTAAAGCCTCAGGCCCTCGCGAAATTCAGGCGGTTACGGTTAGTTTCAACCGATTCATGGAAAAACTCGGACAATCGGTAGACCGGATTATCGGTATTGCCGGAGACCTGACGCAGTCCTCCCATACATTGGAAAAAACAGGGTCAACACTGAACCAGCAGGTGACAGCCCAGGCTCAGGAGATGGATCAGGTGGCTTCAGCGGCTAACCAACTAACCAACACCTTTGAAGGGGTGGCGCAAAGTGCGCAACAGGCGTCCGACGAGAGTATCCGGGTAAAAGAACAGGCGAGCAAAGGCCACAAAGCCCTGATGCATAATCAGAAACAGATCGCCTCTCTTTCAGGCCGCATTAGTGCTGCTGCACAGGAGTTGCAACAACTACACCACTCCAGCGAACAGATTGGAGAGGTACTGGATAGCATCACCGGTATTGCTGAGCAAACCAACCTGCTGGCCCTGAATGCCGCCATTGAAGCAGCTCGCGCAGGAGAGCACGGACGGGGCTTTGCGGTCGTTGCCGATGAAGTACGTACGCTGTCTGAGCAGACCCGCAAATCAACAGAGAACACCCAAAGCGTGATTCAGGAACTGCGTGAGTTGATTGTTCATGCCATCGGCACGATGGATGCC
>JBLWVL010000044.1:0-25504 GCA_048268485.1 Oceanospirillum sp. | reverse complement strand
CACCATGCAAAAACTCCAGCATCTGCCCCCGGATCGTACTGGCCTTGGGCTGTTTCGACAGCATCAAAATCAAATTCACCCCACGGAATGAGAACATCCGTTTGTGCTGCAAACCGTGTGAGGTCTTAACCGGCATCACCTGCGACATATCCGCATCAAACTCATCTTTGTGACGACGGTACAGGTTCAGCACTTCATCAGCACCCAGGCTGTAACCCAAGGCATCCCCGATGCTTTTAGCTGACGCCCATTGGCCGCCTTCGATCTCTTCAAACTGAATCCCTGTGTCTTTGTAAAATGCGATGGTCATGGTTCCTCCGGTAAATTACAGGCGAAAAAAAACCGCCAATTTGGCGGTTTTTTGGGAATCTGAAGTTACTCAAAAGCTAAGCCTTTGTGAGCTTACCTTCCTGCTGAGACTGACGAACTGTCTTTGCGAGACGCACCAGTTCGCGGGCTTTTTCTTTCTTGAGCTTCTCAAGGAGCTGTTTTGTATCCATACCATCCACCATTTGGTTCGTTGTGAATTGGATAAAAGTTGTGGGACTTCATGTTGCGCCCCATACGAGAATACCATATATCAAGTTGGTGCTGTCTTTTTTTATCTTCAGCACCAGCGATAAAGTAAAACTCATCAGCATTCGTAGCCTGAATCAGCTTCTTAACGCTAAGAATCAGCTTACTTGACATCCCGTTGAATAATTGTCCCACAGAATGGCCCGTCTTCTCAAACATTTTCTCCTGTCCCATACCTTCAGCAGGGCCGAATTTAAGCGTATATGATGACTTGGATAACATGTGGTTAGCGGCTTGAGCAATAACCTGAGCTAATGCATCACGCAGCGCTGGGTCAGAATCCGTTGGCATAAAATACACGAAAAACCGCTTCTGATGGTGCACAAAAGGTACTAGGTAGAAGCCCTGTTCATTCTCGAACATAGCATCACCAACTGAGGACTCATGATCCTCTTCGGTAAGCCGGTCAAACAAGTCGTCCATAAAATACCAATCAGCGCAAAAAGCAATATTATAGCATCAGGTATGTCTCTGATATACAAAGCCTTATAAGTCTTCCTCCCCCTGCCCCAACACCTTCATGGCATTCAACATAGCCAGATCAGTAGATAACCCCCTGGCTTCCCGCTCTGCGATCTCCCGCGCTTGTTGGTCGAATACTTCCTGATAATCCTTGCCCATCAGGGCCAGTTCATCTTCATAGGTGCTGAGGCCTGCTTCAATCCGCAGGATGGCTTCTTTGGTCTCTTTAAGACCATCAATGGCTAACCGGCCTGAGCCGATCCAGCGGCAGCGGGTCCAGGCGTTGGTGGCTTGGTAAAAGTCTCGGGTTGCGCCTTTGGGCAGAGTGACCAACCCCCGGAACAGCAGTTCTTCCAGCACCAAGCGAAAAATAACGGTAGCTTTACGGGCGGCAATGATCTTGCGGCGGCCCATAAAGTAACGCCAGTTCTCACCCAGACTTGCGCGGGCGGCGCTGTAGCTGATCTGTTTAAAGTCTTTGGCCAGTGTCTCATAGGGCAGGTTTAGCCCTGCGGCCAGCCAGCGCAGCACACTGCCTTCCAGCTCGGTGTAGCCGTTATCGGCATTGGCGGCGGTTTGCAGGTTAAAGCGTTCACCGGCCACCAGGTGCGGTACCCGAACGCCGTTCATTTTGATGCCGTTCTCTTTGTGGTACCCGTTAACCTGCTGCATGTAGTTCATGACTTTGTTCACGCCCTGATCGCCTTCGCTCTTCATGGCGCGATCGACCTGCTGGTAACCAATGGTGAAAACCGAGCCAGGCGACGATTTATCAGCGCATCACCCAAACCCACTCAAGCCCCTGCCCATCAGGGGCTTTTTTTACGTCCGGAGAAACTGCATGAACGCTATCACCAAAACCCTGCCCTCTAAACGCTCAGACGTTGTTAAAGGCGATGGCTGCTACTACGCCTACACCGCTAAACAGCTGGAGAGTCATCACATCTACATCGGCATGTTTGAGATACAGGCCCATAAAGACCAAAACAATCGGGTGTTCTGGCCATTGCCGGGTGGCCAGATAACCACCAGTAAACGAACCGCCCGTGAGTGCGCGGTTAAAGCCAGCAAACTGATCACCGCAGGAGTGAACCATGAGCCTCTTAACTGTTGAAGAAGCCGCTAAGAAGCTGAACTTCCCCGGAGGGCGCAACGCCCTCTACAAGTTTTTGCGTAAACATGCAGGCTTTCGGGGCACGATCCCGCCCTACAACCTCTGCCAGATTCAACGGTTCTTTATCGTTAAAGACGGCATGTATGAACAGGGCCGAAAGAAGGTGCACACCCAAACAACCAAGGTCACCAACGACGGGCTGACCTTCATCGCCCAGCTGATGAATGAACAGCTACCCCAAAATAAACCAAACTCTAAGGAGAAGGCTCATGGAACACATGCCCAAGCTCATGCCTCTTGAGAAGTGGAGAACAGAGCGATTCACTCACCCTCCTGGTAAGTCTACTGTTCGGAAATGGGCCAATAGGGGCGATATTCCAGGAGCCAAAAAGATTGGTGGTAGTTGGTTCGTCGATATTGCGGAAGAGCAACTGACAACCGGTGATGAATTAGTAGACGCGGTACTGAGAGCAGGAAGATGAATACCCGCAAACAAGGCAGAAGAAACCAAGGGCTTGAGCCAAATCTGTATAAAAATGGTGACTACTATCGCTATAAGCACCCTATTACCGGGAAATTTCACGGAATGGGTACCGATAAGGCGAAAGCAAATATTGCGGCCAGAAAGCTTAACGCGATTCTGACCGCTAATACTGATTTGGCCAAGCGCATCTTGGCCAACTCAAGTGCCGATACGTTTGGCAAGCTGATCGATCGGTACAAGAATGATTATCTGCCCACAAAAAACCTGAAACAAAAGACCCTTCAAATCGTTAACTACCAGCTGAACCGTCTTGAACAGGATCTTTCTACCGCACCTCTGGAAGGGATGACCGTCCACTTCATCTCCAACTACCTCTATGAAGGCTTTAAGAACAATGCCTATATCAAAATGCGGATTCTGATGATTGATATCTTTCGCTACGGCAGAACAAAGGGGCTGGTGAACGAAAACCCTGCAGAACATACGCTCAAGAAGACGCCGGATGCCAAAAAACGAAGAGCAATGACCAAGCGTGACTTTGATCTTATCTATCGCCAAAGCCCCGAGTGGTTGCAGGTAGCGATGGACCTGGCCCTGGTTACCCTTCAACGTCGCGGCGATCTCTGCAAAATGCGGTATGACGATATCCGGGATGGCTATCTGTACATCATTCAGCAAAAAACAGAAAAACATGGCCTTCGGGCAAGGCTGCGTATCCAAGTGACAGAAACTTTGGCCGATATCGTCCAGAGAAGTCGAGCAGATGGCATAGCGTGCCCATTTGTCATTCACAGAAGACCTTACAGAATTAAGCGCAGCAATATTTTAGAGCACTGGGCCCAGGTAAGAGATGAACTTCTATCAAAAGAGTTCGCGAAATACCGAGACAAGGTTTCGACTATTGCAGCCCTTCCCGCTGAAGAGCGCCCCACTTTTCATGAGATCCGCGCGCTGGGCGGACATTTGTATTTACAGGCTGGTTTTGACCCAGAATACGTACAAACCCTGATGGGGCACAGCACCAGAAAGATGACCGCACACTACACCGACAGGCATGAAGATTGGACTGAGTGCAGGGCCGATTTCAGCTTAAAACGTGATTGAGTTTTGCCAAAACTTTGCCAAATTTTTGCCAAAAAAAAACAGCCACCCGAGCTATGCTCGTAAGTGACTGTTTTTCTTATACAATTTGGTAGACGTGATCGGATTCGAACCAACGACCCCCACCATGTCAAGGTGGTGCTCTAACCAACTGAGCTACACGTCTTTGATGAGGCGTATTATACGGATAACGTTTTGTTAAGCAAGACTTTTTTAAACAATTATCCGAAAATTTTATAGCTGAGCCAGAATCGTCTCTGCACTGCTTTTTTCAACACCTGTATCATCAACACCCAGGTATTCGACTACACCATCATTGAGTATCATGGCGTAACGCTGAGAACGAACTCCGAATTGAGCTCCGGTCAGATCTTTTTCCAGACCGATGGCTTCAGCTAGATTACCAATGCCGTCTGCCAGCATAATGATCTCTTCAGCGTTCTGGTTCTTGCCCCAGGCATCCATCACGAAGGCGTCGTTTACAGAGGTGCAGATGATGGAGTCAACGCCCTTGGCTTTAATGGCATCAGCATGAACAACAAAGCCTGGTAAATGAGTAAGGGAACAACCGGGAGTAAATGCTCCAGGAACTGCAAAAAGAACAACTTTCTTACCGGCCAGAAGGTCATCGGTCTGAACAGACTCAGGGCCCTTCTCTCCCATCACTTTAAGTTCAACGTTAGGTATTTTTTCGCCTAGCTGAATGGACATAATTACACCTCTGAAAGAATAAGGTTTATTACCGATAAACGGTGTTAACGATTAACAAGACCAAGCCGATAACCGCATTTGATAATGCATAGTAACGTAAATTGACTCAGTATCCGAGTATTTAACTCAGGCTTTTGGTTAACCGTTGGTATCCGTTAAAACGATAGAGGTTAACGCCGGAACGATTGTGGTTAACACCTGAACAATAATGGTTAATAGCGGGCGGAATCTTCATAACGTGCCTGCATCAACTCAGCTCTTAATTGACTACCATCTGAACTCAGTGCGCCCCGGCCCTTCAGGCTTTGATACCCCTTATCAAGGGCTTGTCGAAGGTCAGGACGATTCTTATCAACCCAGATCGCCAGGGGAGCCTGAATCAGGGGAGTATAGTAAAATGCATCTTTTAATCCTTTTTTCTTAAAATACCAACTAAAGTGTGCGCCTCCCCAAAGATATTCTGCCCTGCCATGCTGCAGCATCCGGACAGCACTGTGATTATCTTTAGCCATGGCAAGCTTGATCGCACCAGATTTGGAAAGCTTTTCCAAATCTTTGAAATAACGATAGGGCGATTCCCAGCCCCGAATGATGATCATACGATGACCTTTCAGTTCGCTTTCATTGATGCTCATATGTTCAGGTGGAAAAAGGGTGTAGATGCCAGCCGACCATGGAAATTGCCAGTCACTGGTTATACAGCAGTCACCGAAACTTGGATGCCTCCCGGTGATAATAGCCGCAGCAGTATGGTCAGAGACACTGCGATAAACACGGGCAACCGGCAACATCTTAAACTTACAGTTCAGCTGAGCTTCGAGACAGATCTCTCTGACAGTTTCAATAACAATACCTGATAACCGGCCTGATTGAGCGATATGGGCTAAGGGGGGATAAGAAAAAAAAGAGATAATAACGCTCTCATCATTCCGAACATCACTACTTCTCACCACGGTACTATTCACAACCGTGTTGTTTGCACTACTGGCCTGGGCTGGAAAATATGAAAAGAAAGGGATTAGCCCTGCCAGTAATACCAAAATTAGTTTCATGAAGCTCCCAGCAATACGAGAAAATTTATGCACTATTCTAACAACTCAGAACCCTCAGAAAACATAAGCTGTAATAATACCTGAGTCGCATTAAAGAGGTTTTTCTGGGCCAATCCCAAAGCCTGCTCTAAAGGCTGCCCCTCTGGGGTAATCGAAAGCGCAAGACTGATACCTTCACTATAAACGGCTTCATAACCATCACCCAGTTTACCGGCTAAAGCGACAACAGGTGTGGATTGCCGCTGAGCTCTTCGGGCTACGCCCACAGGTGTTTTACCTGCCAAAGACTGGCCGTCCAGACAACCTTCTCCGGTAATAACCCAGTCTGTCTCCGCGCAATAACGATCAAAGGAGACAATGTCCAATATCTGTTCAATACCCGGTTGCAGATTGGTGTTAAACGCAGCAAGAAAAGCCGCGGCAAGACCGCCAGCAGCACCTGAGCCGGGAATATCCGCCACTGAACGACCAAAGGTTTTATATAAGACCTCAGCCCAGTTTGTCAGTCCCTGATCCAAAGAAAGAACCTGATCCTCCGTTGCACCTTTCTGCGGCCCGAAAACTGTGCTGGCCCCCTTCTCCCCTGTCAGAGGGTTACTCACATCACAGGCCAACAGAAATTCACTCTCGATCAGCCTGGGGTCCAATTGCTCCAGGCTAAGGGAACTTACCTGACTCAGCATCTCACCAGAGGGTAATATGGCCTGGCCTTCAGGGCTTAAAGGCTGAGCCCCTAGCGCTGTTAACATGCCGATGCCGCCATCATTCGTGGCACTCCCACCCAGTGCGATCAAAAAACGCCGTATCCCTTTGTCCAGCATCGCTAATATCAGCTGACCAACCCCAAGGGTGGTGGTTTTATCGGGGTTACGACGATCCACAGGCACAAGATGAAGGCCAGCTGCCTCGGCTATTTCAATAATAGCGGTATCGCCATTCACGACACCGGCCTTTGCCTGGACCGGATGAAAGAGTGGCCCGGTTACAGTAAAAAGCTCTGACTGACCATCAAGAGCAGAAATGAGTACATCCAGCGTACCCTCGCCTCCATCAGCCAAGGGTAACGTGGTGATATCCGCATCAGGCAGGCAGTGTTTTATCGCCTGTGCAATGGAACAGCAGACCTGGTCTGCGGTCATACTTTCTTTAAATGAATCAGGCGCAATCAGAAATTTCACAGAACATTCCCTTTACTTGTTTTTTGTTTGACTTTGTTTCTGTACTTTTCCGTAAACGTCAACCATCACGTTTTTGTGACAAAGGTCTACAAATGACCTTCTGTGACAAGGCTCCACAATACTTAACTTGAGGCCTTCGGTTCAAGCCATTATCCTTAACCGTATTACCCCATAATAGGTTTTAGCCATGATCTGCCGATACAGCCAATTTACGCCATCATTCCATCGGCCGAAGCGCTTGGGATCAGCCCTGGTTGCAACTCTGCTTTCTTTATCTTTCAGTACCAATGCCTTAGCAGAGTGCCCGGATTACGAGGCCAAGAGCGCAGCGGATAAGCTTTCAAAAGTTTTCCTGGGAAAGAACAGTTCTGTTTTTCAGCCTGCAGTTGTTCTTAAGCGTCACCACCCCAGTCGTCAGAAAGAGGTCGCAAGCTATATCAAAGCTGGAAAGCAGTACTACACGATGTTTTCTATTGTGAACGGCAACTGCAAGGCTTTCTTTATCAAGCGGGCCGGCCCTCGTTATTAAATCCATCCACTTTTTTTTCAATAAAAAAAAGCCGCTTCATAATCTGAAGCGGCTTTTTTAGTACTGCCGTTTAATTACACCACATTCATTTTAGGATGGGGTTTGTAAGGAATACGGAAGAACATTGCATAAAACACGGGTACAGCAATCAATGTCAGCAAGGTGGCGAAGCCAAGACCAAAGGAGATCACAACCGCCATACCCTCAAAGAAAGCGTCAAACAGCAGGGGCACCATCCCAAGAATAGTCGTGATGGCAGCCATACAGACCGGGCGTACACGGCTAACCGCTGAATGAAAGACCGCTTCATAGGGCTCAACACCGTTGGAAAGCTCATAGTTGATCTGATCAAGCAGTACAATACCATTCTTAACGATCATACCGGAAAGACTCAGGAAGCCTAAAAGCGCCATGAAACTGAAGGCAGCATCCATAATCAAAAGCCCCTGGGATACACCGATCAGCGCCAGTGGCACACAGAGCCAGATGACAATGGAGGCTTTAAACGAGTTAAAGAGCAGCACCGTGATAATGAACATAAACAGGTAGCCCATAGGTAAAGAGCTGAAAATGTTTTGCTGTGCATCACGGGAGTTCTCGTACTCTCCCCCCCATTCCAGGCTATATCCCCGTGGCAGCTCAATCGCTTCAACCTGAGGGCGAATGCGACGGAAGACAGAATCTGTAGTCTCATTCCCCATAATCAGCGGATCACCCATTACTGTGATGGAACGCTTACGGTTTCTGCGCTCAATAATAGGATCTTCCCAAACGACTTTAAAGTCGGAAACCAGGCTGCTCAAAGGTACATAGTTTTTAGTTGCCTGACTATAAACCTGAAGATCATGCATCTGATCGATCGTCAGACGCTCCTGGGCTGGTGGCTGCATAATAATCGGGATCTGACGTGTCCCTTCACGATAAACACCAACCTGAGCTCCCGAGAAGTTCATCAACAGAACACGGTCAATATCTTTCTTGGTAATCCCTAAACGTCGGGCATGGGACTCATCAAATACCGGACGCAGTACTTTAACCCGTTGACGCCAGTTATCTTTTATACCCTCAATGCCACCATCTTCAGCAAAAATCGTTTTTGCTTTTACAGAAAGCTGGCGAAGAACCTCCGGGTCCGGGCCAATAAAGCGCGCTTCCAGTTTAGAGCCACTTGCGGGGCCTAACATTAGCCGCTCCAGCTTGAAATCCAGGTCACTGTGGTTAGCTTTAAGGTACTCGTGCACGCTGGCAATCATATCGGGAATATCGCCGCCATTCTTTGCACGAACCACAATCTGGCTATAACTGGTATTCGCTTGCGCCACGGTATACGTCAGCATAAAGCGCAGCATGCCTTGCCCTGTTGTAGAGGACGCGTAGAGAACACGGTCGTCTTGCAGGATAAAGTCCTGTACATCCTGAACCCGGTCATAGGTATCATTGATATGACTGCCCTCCGGCATCTCCATCGTGACAAAGAATAAGGGTGTCGTTGATGGCGGGAAAAACGCCTGCTTAACAAACTGGAACGCCCAACCGGCAGTAATCAGTGACGCCACAAGAATCAGAACCGTTGTTTTACGGTAGTGGAGTGCCCGGGACAGCAGCCATTTATAACCCGTAAACAAAATACCCTTGTAGGGGTCTTCCAGCTCATGATCTTCTTTTACCTCTTCTTTGAAGAAAAGATCGCAGAAGAACGGCGTTAAAGTAATGGCGGTAATCCAGCTCAGGAACAATGAAATCAATAAGACCTGGAACAGGGAACCAACAAACTCACCGACTGAATCCGGTGATAAGCCAATCGGAGCAAAAGCCACGATAGCAATAACCGTGGCACCGAGAAGAGGCCATTTAGTTTGCTTAACCACATCTTCGGCAGCTTTGAGCTTGGTATGCCCACGTTTTAGGCCGATCAGAACACCTTCGGTGACAACAATGGCATTATCAACCAGCATACCCAAAGCGATAATAAGTCCGCCCAGTGAGATACGCTGGAGATTAATCCCCAAATACTGCATCACGATGAAGGTTCCCAGAATGGTCAGTAAGAGAATCAAACCAATCAGAATACCCGAGCGAACCCCCATAAAGACCAGTAATACCAGGATCACAATCCCAACGGCTTCAAAGAGATTGAGCAGGAAAGAACTGACCGACTTATCTACCTCATGGGACTGGAAATAGATAGTATTCAGCTCAATACCGGCAGGCTGCTGATATTTCAGCTCTTCAATCCGTGCCTCAAGGCTTTTGCCAATATCAACCACGTTGACACCCGAGGCAAAAGATACACCCAACAAGAGCGCCCGCTGACCATTAAAGTCAACTTTATGGCTGGCCGGATCTTTATAGCCACGGCGAACTTCGGCAACATCACTCAGATAAACCGTCTCACCGGTCGCTGAAGGTAACAGTAGGCTTTCCAGAGCAGAAATATCTTCAAACTCACCGGTCGTACTGATCCGGATATATTCACTACCTACTTTTACCCGACCCGCATTAGAAACCGTATTCTGGCTGCTAAGCAGCTGGTCAAGTTGAGCAACAGTAATTCCCAGCGCCGATAAGCGAGCTCTGGAGATCTCAATAAAAATTTGCTCCTGCTGTTGGCCCGCGATGGCAACTTTACTGACACCATCAACCAACACCAGATCACGACGAAGAAAATCAACATAGGATTTCAGGTCATTGTATCGGTAACCCTCTCCGGTAACCGCCAATAAAACGCCATATACATCCCCAAAATCATCCACGACATTAGGCCCTGAAGTTCCCTTGGGCAGAGATGGAGAAAGATCCCGCATTTTCTTGCGCAGTTCATCCCAAATCTGATTCAGCTCTTTACCTCGATAGGTATCCTTAACGGTCAGCTGAACTTTGGAATAACCGGCTTTACTGGTTGATACCAGCTTATCAACATAGGGAAGATTCTGAATCGCCTGTTCAATAGGATATGTCACCTCCTCTTCCACCTGCTCCGGTGTCGCCCCGGGATAGTAGGTGATGATAAGAGCATCCTTAATGGTGAATTCAGGGTCTTCCAGCTGACCCAGCTGAGCAAAAGAGATGACACCCCCAATCAGAAGTATCAGAGTAATCATCCAGCTTGAAACTTTTTTCTCGATAAAATATTTAGCGATACTCACAGCTTACAGCCCCCGCTCTTTAACCCAGGGGCGCACTTCCATCCCGTCTTTAATGGCATGGGCTCCGGCAGCAACAATCTGCTCACCTTCACTAAGCCCTGAGGTCACCTGAATCATATTGCCCTGTAGCTCACCGATGGTAACAGCACGTTTGCTGATCAGATGGTTTTCCGGGTTATAAACCCAAACTGAGCGCTCTTCGCCGTCTACAGGCTTCGACTCATCCATAAAAACGGCTTCTACAGGAACCAACCAGAAAGCAGGATCCCCCAGCATCTCATTAACATTCACCTGAACCTCAGCAGTCATGCCCGGTAAAAGAGTCACGGAATCTGGGTCCGGACGCGGCATGGTCAGAATGACATCATATCCTTTAGTACTCGGGTCAGGGTTGGTGCTATGTTCTTTATAGCGCGCTTCAAAAACCTTACCCGGAACACTTTCAACCACTACTTTGGGCAGATAGCTGGTGTTGTCTTTGCGGATACGGGCAACAAGGTCTTCAGGTACCTGAAAGCGCACATCAATTGTTTCTGCATTTTCCAGTTTGACAATAGGGGCCCTCGCGCTGACAAACTCGTAGTTATCCGCGTAAACCCTGGCAATCACGCCATCATAGGGTGCTTTAATTTTACTGTATGCCAGCTGATTCTGAGCCTGCTCCAGGGCAGTCTCTGCCTGATCCATAGAGGTCTTTACCTCATCAAGCTGAGCTTGGGTTGCAGCCTTTTGCACCACCATGGCCCGTATCCGTTCATACTGCAGTCTGGCAAGATCATAAGCTGTCTGGCGTTGCTTGACGTTGAGCAGGAAGTCCTGATCATCCAGTGCAGCCAGCACCTGGCCCTTAACTACAGTTTCCCCTTCTGTCACCGGAAGCTGTTCCAGCTCACCTGAGACACGAAAAGCCAAATCAGTTTCCTGACTGGCCACAAATTCTGCCGGAAAATAACGCACCGAAACGCTTTGGTGGCCTATCGAAGCCAGCTTAACAGGTCGGATAACATCCTTAACCTCCGCGTTAATCTCCTCTTCCTGACAGCCTGTAAGCAATAGGGTTGATGTGAGTGCACAAGCGATCACAAATAAACGTGATTGAGCAGGCATCAGTTTAATTCCTCGGGTTTGGGGTCAGTTAGGCCAGTTTATATTCAGTTATTCATCGACCAGACGGGCAGTAGAACAATAGTCTTAATATGTATCTACAGGATAAATATTGGGCCGAGAATACTAGAGTAAATATGTCTGGTATGACATGTTAATTATTCATCAAATTAAAACAAGTGATTAAAAATCCGATCAGAAACCTTCAACTAGCCGGGGGCAGGCCAGTTGAGGGCATGTCTGGTCACCATCAGGGCGGTCTGTTTTAGTCAGAATATCCTGCAAGCTCTGCTGAATACCGAGATCATTGGGTGATAAGGTGATGGCGCACTGAACCGCCTGAAACGCAGTGCTGTAGCATTGTCGCGCCTGCTGTATATAAGCAATCCTGCTCCAGATTTCCCCCGAGCGGCTCAACGACGGACTATCCAATAAAATATCTGAAGCTGAATCGAGCAAACCCGACTGAAAATAAGCATTGGAGAGTGCCTGACGCATAGCTTCTGATTCCGGCCATAGGGTTACCCCTTGCTCCAGTGCTTTTTGCGCCGAAACGCTCAACCCTATGTCTGCCAGGTCAAGACTGGCAGCCAGATAGTCTTCTGGTTCCGCCTCAGCAGGAATCTGCCCCGGCTTCAGAAAGAGATAAGCCCAACCACCGGAGCGACCCCAGGCGGACAAAAAGGTTTGCATATCGATAGACTCAGTCCCCGCTATCTCAGAACTTAAAGTCAGCTCCTGCCGGTCGAGGTCATAGCCTGTAAGAACAGAGAAATACTCCCGGGATTCTGGGCTTGCCACTGGATGGCTCAGTACAAGTACAGGGAATCCTGCCTCAACCTGAAGCAGAAGATGGGCCAGATCAGGCTTAAGTTTATAGGCTAACAGCCCAAGGCCACGCCCTGTATTGACTACAGAAACAGTCGACGCCATCTTCTGTCCTGAATAGCAATCCTGCCCTGACGGATCTGATGGCTGAACAAAATAGCGCTTGTCATTAGTCATTGCCGCTAATGCTGCGAAACCACACGAGTGTTTATCCTGGGGTGGAACCTGAACCCCCTTCAAACTGACCTGACGTGTCAGAGGAAGTGGAAGCCCATGTTCAGCAGTTCGCTTGTCAGTATCTCCGGTTTCACCCGCTTCATTACTAACTATCTGAGGCTGGCTACAACCCGCAATAACCAAAAGAAGAACAAACAATCCCCTAATAGGCAAACCGGATCGTTTTAATAGTACAGTAACTAAAGATGTGGCAGCAGAAATGAACATAGTAAGAATTCTTTATAAAGAGTCATAGATATCTTAAAGGGCATCACTCTCAGGGTACGGCCCATTATTAAATCAAGCACCATGACGGAAGCGCTCATCCAACAGACTGATGCCAAGCCCAGGCTTTTTATTAACACGAATCTGAACCGGAATTCGCTCCTTCATCGCGCTAATATGGCTGATCACGCCGATCATCTTGCCGCTGGCGTTTAAATTATCCAGGGCGTTCAACGCCATTTCCAGTGTTTCACTATCCAACGTACCAAAGCCTTCATCAAGAAACAGGGAGTCTATACGGACTTTATGGCTGACCAGATCAGAAAGTGCCAAAGCCAGTGCCAGACTAACCAGAAAGCTCTCGCCGCCGGAAAGGGTTCGGGTATCCCGCACCGCATCCGCCTGCCAGGTATCCAGTATTTCAATCTCAAGTTCTGCCGAAGCTTTACGGCGTAACTGGTAGCGATCATGCAGCTGCAGAAGCTGACGATTGGCCAGCTCAATCAGATACTCCAGCGTCAGACCTTGGGCAAACCGACGGAATTTATCACCATTAGCAGAGCCCAGCATATGGTTCATCTGTGCCCACAGATCCGCTTTCTGCTGCTGTCTGTCGATCTCTTCAGCGAGGGATTGCAGCCCTTCCCGTCGCAGTTGATCCTGCTTCAGAATCTGTTTTTGTTCGGTGAGTTCTGTTTTAAGTCTTTCGGCTTCCTGTTCGTACTCTGCAAGTCTGCTGTCTAAAGCCGGAATCTTTCTGAGTGCCATATTGACCGATTTGGGTGATAACGTCTCCTGAAGGCTTAGCCAGACGGAATCATCAGCGGGCACATTACCGTCATTCTGGTGGTCTGAGGCCACTGAGGCAATAAATTGCTCCAGAGATTCTCTGTTAACCTTCAGTGTCACTTCTGCGTCGCGAAGTGCTTCATCCAACTCTGCTTTCAGAGCCTGCCAGCGTTCATATTCTGCAGAATCCGGCAGCGCCTGTTCAAACGCCTTTTGTGTTTTGAAGGGGCTGGCGTCTAAAGTCCTCTGCCAGTCTTCTTCCGCCGCCCTTAGCCTCACTTCAGCCTCCTGGCAATAGGACGCTTGCTGGCTCAACCGGGCTTTCAGTTCATCCGCTTTCTCTTTCTGTTGAGCAAAGTGAACGCGCATCTGTTCAAGTTGCTTCTCAGAATGTTCCAGCTGAGCCTTCAAACGAGCCCGTTCCTCATCAAGGCTGGCACTACCAAATGAAAGGTGGCGTTCTTCTTTTAGCGATTGCCAGCTCTTTTTTAGCTCTTCAAGCTGTGTTTGTATCAGCTGGCAGCGTTTTTCCTGGGCTTCCATTTGCGCCCGCAGGTTATCCCGCTTCAGCTGTAGTTCACGCTGTCTCTGATCCGCCTGTTGCTGGTTCTCCATCGCCTGTTGCCATTCGCTAACTTGCATACGAAGCCGACTCAACAAGATATCCTGCTGCTCCAATTCCGGCAGTTCTGCATTTGCGTCAACCTCACGCAAACTTTGAACCAATATCTGCTCAAGGGCAGTAGCCTGTTGCTCTAGCTTTACACGGTCTGCTTTGCACTGCTCTTTTTGGGCAAGAAAACGCTCATGCTGCTTTTGTAACTCATGGATCTGTTTCTGAGCATCCTGATTGCCGGTTTCCCATTCATGGATCTTTTGCTGAATCTGCCAGATATTCTGTTTCAGGGACTCGCGTTCATTGACACAGGCTTGAACAGCCAGGCTTGTGGTCTTGAGGATTTCCATTCCCTGTACTGAGAATTCGGCCTGGGCTTCCGATAGTTCTGCCGGCAGGATGAAATACTGAATCAGCTTGTCGACAACCGCATCTGGGTTGCCAATTGATTGATCTGACAGAATTTTTTCAATCCGGCCTATCATGCTACGAACATTCTCACAGGTCTGCTGCCATCCGCTTTCAGCCTGTTGCAGGCTTTGCTGCATCTGTCGCTGATCCTGCTGCAGGGACTCAATCCGCACCCTGGACTGGTCGATCTGATGGCTCAGCTGCTCCCCCTTTTTTCGGGTCTGTTCCAACTGATCACGCATCGCCTGCAGTCTTGTCTCAGTCTGACTTAACTCAATGGCCTGATATTCATTAATTCCGGGATGGTCATGGGAACCGCACAGGGGACAGGCTTCATCCGGCTGTAAACGATTACGGGCATCTTCCAGGGCCGCTATCTGACGCTCACGTTCAAACAACTGCTCAAGATCCTGAAGATGAGCATTCAGTTTTTTGTACTCATCCCGTAGTGGCGTGCGCTCTTGCTCCAAAGAGTCGACCTGTTCTGCGTAGCGGGTAATCTCCTGTCCTTGCAGATGCATCCGGTCAGTAAGCTTCAGATATTCCTGCTGATAATAGGGCAACTGCTGAACGGGCTCCTGCAGTTGATAGAGCTCATTCAGGAGTGATCGGGCCAGCTCATCATTTTGCAGAGGATGCTGTTGGAGCTGCTGGTCAAAGGGAGACAGCTGCTGAGCAAGGGCGGTACGTTCGGCTTCAAATCCCTTAGTTTTCTGCTCGAGGGGTTGAAGTTGATGGCGAATTTGCTGCAGCTGCTGATCTGCATTTTTTTCCTGATCAGAGAAACGGTCTATCTCCCGGTGAAGTTCCAGCCGGCGTTTAAACTGCTCTGTTATTGTCGGCAGGCTCTCAAACAATAATGCACAATGGGTATTATTCTGCAGCCACTGCCGGTTTTGCAGTAAATAGCTTTGCTGCTGATTAAAATCTGAAACCAGCTGCTCTTTCTCGTCCTTAAAAGACTGTAACTGCTTCTTTTCAGGTTCAAGCAGGCGCTGCTGTTCTATAACCTGAGATTCAAGCTGGCGAATCTTTTCATCCAGCGGTGCCAGCTCTTCATTCAGGCGTTTCTCAGCTTCCGCTTTGTTAACTTTATCCGCTTTTAGTGCCGTATTCGCCGTATTGAAACGGTGCTCCGCTTTTTGGCGTTCTGCATCCTGTTGTTGATACGCCCCGTAAAGCTCAGCCTTGCGTTGCTCGGCTTCCGCTTTGACTTGGTCCAGCTCCTGGACTTTCTGAAACTGGATCAGAATTTTTTGTGCAGGGCCCGCTTTATCAAGGGCATTAATAACCTCTTTGTGGGTTTTAAAAGCAGCCTGAGCATCTTTCAGCTCGGATTCGGCTTGCTGTTTTTTTTGCCAGAGCGTTTCCAGCTGTTTAAAAGCATGCCGTTCATCGTTAAGACGTTTCCGGGCGGGCAAAATATCCTGAAGAGCGGCTTCCTTGTCGGTCAGAGCCGCTTCGTATTCCGTGATCTGATCCGGCGTCAGCAGCTCGACACCCTCCAGCCGATATTTCAGTTGCGCAACGGCTTCCTGCTCTGCTTTGTACCGCAGATAGATCCGCTCTGAAATCTGCCCATAGACTTCTGTACCTGTAAGCTTTTCCAGCAACCCTGCCCGCTCGCTTACACTGGCATTAAGAAACGCTGCAAACTGTCCCTGTGAGAGCAACATTGACTTGGTAAAACGGTTGAAATCCAGTCCGGTAAGCTCTTCAATCAAGCGCTTTTTATCGGTGATTTTGCTGGCCAGAATCTGGCCCTCGCTATCAGCCAGTTCAACTATTGGCGCTTGCAGGCGTTGTGTTTTCGCGGCCTTGCGCTGAGCCCAAAATGCGCGATAAACAGCACCATTAACCATAAACTCCACCTCCGCCAGACAGTCCTGCGTATGGTGGGTCATTAATTGGTTTTCAGAGCCGGAAACCTGAATACGAGGCGTTTCGTGATACAAAGCCAGGCAGATGGCATCTAAAAGCGTTGTTTTACCCGCTCCTGTTGCACCGACAATGGCAAACAGGCTGCTACCGTCGAAAGGTGGCTGGGTGAAATCTATTTTCCACTCCCCTTTAAGAGCGTTGAGGTTTTTTAACCGTACGGAGAGAATCTTCACTGTGCCCCGCCCTCTTGTAGTTCAGCCCGAATCTGCTGAAAGCACTCAACCAGTGCATTACGGCGCTCGTCATCCAATGCTTCCTGACTCAGGCGTTTGAGGAAAACCTCCTCTGGCGTAAGCTCATCAAGCTGCACTGAGGGCTGGTGATCAGCTAAAGTGGAACGTGCACGATTATCACGGCGAATTCGAAGCACCTCCACTGGTTGATCCGCGATCAGATCTTCAATTCGGAGCTGCAGATCCGCCAGGTAATCATCTGTCTGCACATTGATCTCTGCCCATAACATCTGCCCGGGTTCCAGTTTATCGGTTTCCGGACTCAGGTCAGAGAGCTGAGCTTCTATATCCGACAAACAGCCATTTAGCCGAATAAGGGGCTGAAACACAGGCACAGTGAGGCTTTCAGCAGCAATAAACCCCTTCTCAGGCTCAAGCTCTACGATAAGCACCTCTTTATTCCTGCCTAGCTCATCAAAGCTTAAAGCCACTGGGGAACCGCAATAACGAATGTGCTCACTTTTAGCAACTTTCTGTGGCCGATGGATATGCCCAAGGGCAATATAATCCGCAGGAGGAAAAGCGCTGGCGGGAAAGGCATCCAAGGTTCCGATATAGATATCTTTCACTGACTCTGAAGTGGAGGCACCAACGGTGGTCAGATGACCTGTCATTACAACAGGAAGATCGGGGTAATACTGCTTGGCCAGTTCAAACAGTTGATAGTAATAGCCCTGAATCTGTTGTGTTAGTTGACGCTGCCGCTCTTCTGCTGATTGATCAGAACGGCTTCGCATCAGATCACTGGGTCGAAGAAAAGGAATAGCACATAACACGGCTGCTGGTTTTTTAGTGCTATCGGTAAGCGGTAAAAGTAATTCCTTTACCAGATCCCCCGTTAAATGATCGCCCGGCTGCTCAAGAGCTTCCGGGTCCGCCCCTGCAACAACCTGGGTGTTCAGGGCGCTTAAAAGTCCCTTAGATTCATTCAATACAGCCACTGAATCATGATTGCCCGCCAGCAGTATCAGCTGACAGTCCGGACACTCGCGATGCAGTTGTACGATAAATTGATTATAAAGAGCCCGGGCGTAACTTGGCGGTGTACCTGTATCAAAGATATCACCAGCCACAAGTATCGCATCAAGCTTTTGTGATTTAACCTGATCGACCAGCCAGTCCAGAAAAGCGGCCTGCTCCTGTTCTCTGCTTTTACCAGAGAAAAGCTGGCCCAGATGCCAGTCTGAAGTGTGCAGAATCTTCATAACCATCCCTGAAATTGCGGTGATCAGTAACAGAAAGGATGCGATCAGACACAAAGGTCTGATCACCGAAAACAGTCAATCTATGGATGAGCAAGCCAAACAGCTGAGCTAGGGACGCAAACCGATGCGCAGCTCACCCGTGTCAAAAAACTGTACGACCTGTTTACGCTTGCGGCCAATGAGCAGGGTACCATCATCAAGAAACAGGAAGTTTTTCCAGGCCCGGCAGAAAACCGCCCAACGGGTTTCAATAACGTTTTCGCTGTCGTAACAGATATAGACCGTGGTGTTCGCTTCCCAGTCAAAGTGTTGCTGAATCAGTTCCGGAAGGTCGTTACTCTGACTGTCCCAGGCACTCTGCCAGTTACCGGTTTCAAGCCAGCTTTTGCTGTTGCCCGCCCAGTCATCTTTCTGAAAAAAGCTATGATCGCTGCTGTGGGTACTGATTTGAGATTGCCAAAGTTGTCTTGAACGTTCAGCGGTCATCGGTTTGATAGCAGCAAGATCTTCCCCGGTGACCGGCAGGTCCTTATGTTTGAAAATCCAGCGTTTTGAGTACGTGTCTAAATCAATATAACTCATTAAAATCAAAAACCTCTAATATGCGAAAGCCCGGTGACGTAAAACGTGGCAACACCGGGCTAATGGAGCGCATTATATCAGTTTCTAATTCTGGTTTCAGGGCCTGCCTGATTACCACTCCCCGCTTTAGAAGCAGCGACTATTGCTGTTCTTTCAACTCAGTCAAGTAATGTGCAATTTTATCAGCCTGACTAAACTTAATCTGCGGAAAAACGGGCATTCTGGGGTATCGCGGATCGCCTTCGCGGATAAGCTTTATAACTTCAGCACGGCTGAGGCGATGGGCCGCGTTGGCAGGAATACCCATGAAAAACTTACCAAGGCCATTGGCCTTATGACAGCTCGCACAATACTCCGTATACATCTGCTTACCCGTCGCACTGCTTGGGGGCGGGTCATCATTATAGAAGCAGCCGGACATCAGAAGTGATGCGAGCAAAAGCAATATCACGAAAATCTTTCGGTTAGACTCTAACAGGTAAGGTGCTAATCTGACACCAGCCATGGGCAACTCCTTTTTCGACCTGGATCTCAGCTCGGAAGAGCTTTCCATCCTAAATCTGATAGGCATTTTTATCTACTATCTGAACATAGCTTATTTGACGCTGACAAGCGTTGCCATAGGGCAATCCAGAGCCAGGTTCCACACGACACACAAACAGAAGAGATGCTTTAAAAAGCTGCCTCTTGTCAGAGATAACATTCAGCAGCAAGAATAATCTTAAGATCGCCCAAATCGCTGAATCAGACTGGAAAGATCGTTTGCTTCATCGACCAGGTGAAGACTGGACTGCCGGGTAGCACGACTGGTATCCGCTGTAGCCCGCGCAGACTGATGAATCAGTGAAATGCGCTCTTTCATCTCATTAGCTGCCGCAGACTGCTCCTCAGCAGCAGATGCGATCTGGATATTCATCTGTCCCAGCTGACTGATAACAGCCTGTAGTTCAGCCAATACCTGTTCAGCCTGTTTAATCTCATCAACCGTAGAAACAGCCAATGACTCCGAGGTTTGCATCCGGCTGACCACTTCGCGGGTCTGATCGCGGAATTGGGATAAAATAGTCTGAATATCCAGCGTTGACTGCTGCGACCGATGAGCCAACCCCCGAACTTCATCAGCGACAACAGCAAAACCACGCCCTGCTTCCCCTGCACGGGCAGCCTCAATGGCCGCATTCAGTGCCAGGAGATTTGTCTGTTCAGCAATACCACCAATTACATCAAGAATCTGGTCAATGTTCTCACTTTGCTCCTGAAGTGCTTCAAGCTGACTGGTTGAACTACGAACCGACTCGCACAAAGACTGAATAGCGCGCTCGCTGCGTTCAACAATCTCCTGACCGGAGAGACTGATCTCATCGGTTTTGCGCGAGACTTCAGCAGCTGCATCGCAGTTACGGGCAACCTCTTCAGTCACAACACTGATTTGCTCCATGGCAGTAGCGGTCTGTGCCAGCTCATCAAGCTGCGTCTCTGTCTGAGAACTCACTAATGAAGCCTGATCAGAAACCCCTTCTATATGACGATGAAAATGAACTGATGCATTATCCAGACGATTAACAACCGTTTTCATTGTTCGATCCAGATAGTGCAAGGCGATATCAACCTCACCCACTTCATCATGATAGTTGCTGTAGACTTTCTGGCCCAGAGGGTCGCTGTAGATATTACGACACTTAGCTGCCAACCTGCGGTATTGTTTCGACTGCTGAAAAGCAGCAAGGCTGATGCCGAGAATAGCAAATACAACAATCAGGCTGCTTTTATCCAGGGAGACACCTGTCATCCAAAGCGCCAGCACCAACAGAGGTATAGTAAACAAGACGCCCTGAAAAAATGTAATAAAGGTACGGCTCTTACTTTTAAACCAGTGCGATAGAAGGCTACTCCCACTTCTGATGGCATTATAAAGTTCATCAGCACGATCAATATCCGGCTGGTCAGGACAGTGACGAACCGATTGATACCCTGTAATTTCCGAACCTTCAAAAATCGGCGTTACAAAAGCATCAACCCAGTAATGATCGCCATTAGCGGTACGGTTTTTAACCAAACCGATCCAGTTCTCACCTTTGGATACCCGTTTCCAAAGGTCAGAAAAGGCTTCTTTCGGCATATCCGGGTGTCGGATAATATTATGGGGTGCGCCAATCAGCTGATTCTGACTATATCCGGACAAAGTAACAAAATAGTCGTTACAATCCTGAATAATTCCCTTTTTATCCGTTGTCGAAATGATACAACGATCAGGGTCGACCTTTATCGCCCTTTGTGTAACAGAAGGTTGTGACATCGAGTATGGATCCTTAAGTGTACTTTTATCTGCCTCTGGAAGACGTGCTGTGCACTCGTCCAGACAGGTTCGGGTCAGTGTTTAACAAACAGGTCGAACTTATTGGCCGGCAACGGCCTACTAATCAGATACCCCTGGAGGTAATCGCACCCCAGGGCCGCCAATGCAGATCTCTGCTCCTGAGTTTCAACGCCTTCAGCAACAATCTGCATACCGAGGCTTTTAGCCAGCTGAACAATAGCCTTAGTCACCAGTCGCTCCTGAGGTTGCTCTGTCATTTTCTGCACAAAGCAACGATCGACCTTTAATTTATCAAGCTGAAAACGTGTCAGGTAACTCAGACTGGAATAACCAGTACCAAAGTCATCAATAGACAACATAAAGCCTGCTTCTTTAAGATCCGCTACTACAGAAACTGCCGAGTTAGCGTCCTGAATCATCGCAGTTTCTGTAATCTCAAGAGAAACCCTCTCAACAGGAACCTGATGCTCATTCAAAACAGACATTAACTGTTCCGCCAACCCGGCATACTGTAATTGATGCGCGGATAAATTGACGGCGACACTTCCCGTAAAACTTTCACCCCAGCGGTTTATCTGCTGACATACTTCTTCAATCACCCAGCGTCCCAGCTCATGGATCAGCCCGGAATGTTCCGCAATGGGTATAAAACGATCCGGAGGAACAAAACCAAATTGTTCTGAATTCCAGCGTAGCAGAGCCTCCGCACCGACCAAACGATCTGTTTCCGTATCAACAATGGGCTGATAGTGGAGCGAAAACTCGCTCCGCTCTAATGCCAAATGGAGCGCCTGCTCCAGGAGTACGCCCTCTTTTGCAATTTTCTGCAGTTCACTATTAAAAAAATGACTCCTGTTCCCACCCAGCTCTTTCGCATGGTGCATGGCGATATGAGACTGCTCAATCGCCTCCCGTGGGCGTTGATTCTGTTCCAGTAAACTAATGCCAATACTGACCGTGGAGCGCCATTCGATCGATTGATATTCAATACTGCTTTGCAAGGACTTCAACAACCCCTGAGCAACAGATTCCGCCTGGGAAGGTGAAGTTATATAAGGTGCCGCAATAATAAATTCATCACCAACAGAGCGGGCTACATAACCATCAGGCAAAAAAGTCTCTGACAAACGCTGCAGAGTAGTTCGGATAATATGATCGCCTAATGCCATACCACCATGGCGGTTCAAGCGCCCCATATTGTCGATTCCGACGTAAAAAACAGTAATCGGCTGCTGATGGTTTTGCAGCTTGCGGTTCAACGCTTCCGTCAGCCCCTGCTGGCCCATAATACTGTTACTCTGACCCGGTGCTAACGAACTGACCAGAGACGGCGCATCGTTGTGCAATACAACCTCTCCTGAAGAGAAGTAATTCGTAATCTGACCGGCTTCATTCAACACGGTATAAATCGTTTTCTGCTCAGGGTATTCCTGCCCATCTTTTCGCCGATTCCAGATAAGTCCAGACCAATACCCGTCATTGATGAGGCTTTGCCATAGATTCCGGTAAAACGCTTTATCCTGACGGCCTGAGCTAAAGAAACCCGGATCAAATCCGAGCACCTCAGCAGAAGGATAACCAGAAATCTCTTCAAACCGCTTATTAGCCAATACAATTCGGTTACTGGCGTCGGTTACAACAACCGATGCCCGGCTGGAGTTAAAAATACGCTCAAAAAGTGTCCATTGGTCCTGATACTTCTGCCGCCAGCGAATATCACGTACAAAACAAAGCGCTGTTGAATCTGAGAGCTGCTTCAGAGACCACTGGAAGTGGAAGCTCTTACCATCCCCCGCATTCCCTCTGCCCTCGACAGTAAATGCAGATGTTTGATTCAATTGCGATATCAGTTCTTCCCGGCTCTGAGATAGGCTTCCTTCCAACCAACTGATTAAAGCCTCCTCCGGTAAGTGATACTGCCTTGCCATCTTTTTAAACTGAGTATTAGACGAAAGAACCGTCAACTGCTGATCTAAACTGATATGGGCGAATGCCGTATCAATCAGTTCCATACCCTGCGAAACACCTTCCATCAGGCGAGACACATCAGCAGACATTACAAAACGGTTCAAAGTAAAACTCCATCAGTTAAAACAGGATAAATAAAGGAATGCTTATATTGAAGCTCTGGCCGCGGCAATTTAGCACCTAGCTCAACGGATGAAAAGATGTCTAAAACATATGTAAAGTTTGGTTTTGAACTGACACCAATCAAAAAAATTGGTAGCAAAGTTTGATTTTCATCAAAACACCACGAAAAATCAGGGTATTAGGTTACACAGCTGAACTCAAAAACATATATCTAATAAGTATTGAACTGACTATGTGTTACAAAAAAACTACAACAAAGTCGTCACCGTGTCTTATATCAACAACCTGAAAACGTGTTGAACATAAAAATACTGACCGCCCCGAACCCATAAAATATGGGCCTGCCTACCATCCCAATAAAAACCAAAAAAGCGGAATTCTTTTTATATAAGCCAGAAGCCTTACAGACTGTCTTTTTATAAAATAATCAGTCAGTATCCACTGGGATATTTGCCACAATTTACCTCTATACCACGCAAGGCGATCTGATGAACTTAAATGACTTCCTGAATAAACTTGCAACAGATACAGGCCCGGAGTTTGAAGAAACCCAACAGGTCATTAGCAATCTCTACCACTACACTCCAGCCGCTTTCAATAACGGCGATATAAGTAATGAAGCGGGCCAGAACGAAGGCAGCTGTAAAATTTTTGCATTTGCTAAAGACCAACAACTGGACCAGGAGAGCACCCTTCGTTGCTTCGGGCGCTTTTATCAGGATGTGTTGAATACGCCGGAGGGCTCAGACCATGGAAATATCCGTAACTTTATGCGCCATGGCTGGGACGGTATCCACTTTGAATCTCAGGCCCTGACCCCCAGATAGACTGGAATAATCTTTTGCGCTAAACCGAAAAAGCCTGATGCTGTCGCACCAGGCTCTTTCATATCCGACGACGTTATTGTTACCAGCTGTCGGAGCCCTGCTCAAAGTCACGGGGCTTCAGGTTGTCGGGTTTAAGAAAAGGCTTCTCACCGGTATTCGTATGTGCACCCAGTACTCGGCCATTAACCTTGGTTCCGTATAATGTATGCTTATGAAAGTTCAGAAATTTCTCGCGGGTAGCCTCTGCACTACCAACAAAACGAGGATCCTGAGGACGCTCCTGAGCGTTAATAAAATAGGCCACATCCCAGGCTTCCTGATCAGTTAACTTACCAGGTTGCCCTAATGGCATATTGTGTTTGATAAATGCTGCAGCAGTAAAAATACGGGTCATGCCCGCCCCCCAGTTATATGCTCCATCTCCCCATAACGGCGGAAAAACAACCGTGCCTTCTGCATTTTTCTGACCCTGACCTTTACTACCATGGCAAACTGCACAGTTCTCGGAGAAGACCGCTTCACCACGTCCATAATCCGGTTCAAGCTTTGGTTTCTCTAATTGACCAAAACCCCGACCTGCAATATTGGTTTCATAAACAGGCGCTCCTTTGGCCATCCATTGCTGATAGGCCACAAGAGAAAGCATGGTATCGCTACCATAAGCGGGAGGCTTTCCGTTCATCGAGAATGCAAAACAACCTGCAATCCGCTCTTCAACTGAGTTAACATGCTGGTTCTTACCCCGGAAGTCAGGCAATGTCGTACTGGCAGGCCAAACAGGTGCAGCCCACATTTTACGCCCCTCGCCCATATGACACGTTCGGCAGTTCATATCATTAAAGACATTCTCACCACGAAGCTGTTGTGTATTCATAAACAGATCGTAGCCTTTTCGGATAACGGCTTTTAATTGCGGCTTTAAGCTTTCATCCTTTTCCAGATCCTCAAGTGTCGGTGCCTGATGAACATATTGCCCCGCTTTCGGCGGGGGCAGTTTGACTGAAGTATCAGCGACAGTTATGCCACAGCTCACCATCCCAAATAGCAATAAAGCAACCCGTTTCTTTGCAATATCCATGATCAATCTCCCTTATTTGATCGGCTGTTTAGCAAGCCATAAAGCGACAGCATCAATATCCTGCGCTGTCATTCGTTTGGCTACCGCCAGCATCAGGTTGTTTGGATCATTACTGCGGCTTCCGTTTTTCCAGGCGTGCAGTTGCTGGCGAATATAATCCGAGTGTTGCCCCGCCAACTCCGGGAAACTTTTCCCTACTCCGGCGGCATCAGGCCCGTGACAACTGTTACAGGCGGGGATATACCGGTCCCAGTCGCCTCTCACAGCAAGGCGCTTACCCAGAGCCTGCTGCTCAGCAGTCAGAGAGACCGCTTCAGTATGCTTAGGTGTGAGTTGTGCATAATAGGCTGAAACATCCTTAATTTGCTGTTCCGTAAGCATATTAGCGAAAGGCATCATGGTAGCACTCTGCCTGAGACCTCCACGAAAATCCTGCAGTTGTTTCTCGATATACTCCGCATTCAGGCCCGCGAGTCGTGGCCAGGACTCAGCGCCAGCGTTACTTTTCCCGTTACCATCTGCCTGGTGGCAGGCGATGCACATCGCCGATGTTTGTTGTCCTTTTGCCGGATCTGCATCAGCTAATGCCGGTCTGGACGCTCCGCCACTACTTAGGGTTAGGGCAAGCACTAAGCTGGTAATACAGGGCTTCAGTTGCTTCTTCATAAGCACACCTCATCAATCAAGT
>JBLWVL010000043.1:0-25736 GCA_048268485.1 Oceanospirillum sp. | reverse complement strand
GCCTTAGCGAAGGCTTGAATGTCGATTTCATATTTATCGGACATGATGTGTCACTCCCTGTAGAGGGTTAACTATAGGGGTGACACAGAATTTTGAACACTACCCAGTTTGTACCCCCTAGGTTCTAATATGTCTGCCAAATCAGAATGTATGGTTCTTTTATCTTTTTTAGAGGCCATTTCTTTACAAGACTGATAAAGATTTTTAACTTTTTTTAATTCAATGCCTAACTTGCTAGACGCATGCTGCAAAGCAGGCTCAATTCCATTCGTCTCTATATTCCCGTTATCTTCATACTCTATGACGCACAAACAAATAGCTGCCATCTGTCCAAGTAACAAATAGCTTGTTTTTAAAAATCCAAGATGTGAGTACATGCCCTTTTCCTCAAGGCTTGCATTCTCCTTCTTTAGCTTTAAATAAATTTCTTTATATACATGCTCACTACTTTTTTCGTATTCCTCAGAGACCATTGTTACCGCATCGGTGGTGGATGAGCTTTTTATAGGATGACCTTTTCCATTCCAATAATGTATTTCTGCCCAAATCTCTAATTTTTCTTTATGCTTCGTAAGATAAGTTTGATGGTGTTTTATCCTAGGCGGTCTGCCTGCAATAATATCTTGAAGCATCTCTCGGTAATTATCGTCTAAAAGCTCTATTAGGCCATGTTTAACACATTGAATTAAATGGGCTTTCTTCCCAAAATCTATTGCGAGTACGTACGCGTTCTCAACAAATTTTCCTCTCCGACTAGAGCAGTTCCAGATGCCATCATCTTTAACCTCTCGATAATAAACAACGGTTTCCGTTACCTCTGTTATTTCGATGTTATATTCTTCATTTTGCATCATTACTTTTAATCTCCCTTGGCCTATTCCGCTAAACCGCTCTCAGCATTCTGTGGCCGCTTGCCATGCTCAGATTACCTGTTGCCGCCTGCTCAATATGTTCGCTCCACCAGTCCATTAGCTTGCGTCTGCGTTCGATATATTCCGCCCGGTTGTAGGCTCTGCGAACATCGTTTTTCTCAACGTGGGCAAGTGCGGATTCGATAACGTCAAAATCAAAGCCCTGCTCATTCAGGGTGGTGCTAGCTAAGGCTCTGAGTCCGTGGGAAACCAGCAAGCCACCGTAACCCATGCGTTTAATCGCCATATTGGCGGTGCTGGAGTTGCTGGGTTTATGCGGTGTTCTATCACCGGGGAAAATAAACTCGCTGTGCTGGCTGATCTCTTTCATGGTTTCCAGCAGGGCTAGGCATTGGTCAGAAAGCGGGACTTTATGCTCTAGTTTTTTCTTCATTCTGATAGCGGGTATCGTCCAGATACGCTTATCAAAATCTATTTCATCCCAACGAGCGCCAGCGGCTTCATTTGGCCTAACCATTGTATGAAGTTGCCATTCGATCAGGCAGCGGGTGGTTCTCTTTATGCTGGCGTTGGCTAAGTCCCGCATAAACTTGGGTAGTTCGTCCGGCTTAATGGTTGGGTGGTTTTTCTTTTCCGGTGGTTCAAACATAGTGCCGATCTGGGCTAGTGGGTTGCTCTCAATAAGCCCGCTGTTCACCGCATAAAACATAACTTCATTAAGCCGCTGGCATAGGCGCTTGACGGTTTCCAAGCTGCCTTTAGCGGCTACAGGCTTTAATGCCTGAATGGCGATAGGCGCTTTTAGCTGGTGAATAGGCATCGCCCCAAACTTCGGGAATATGTGAAGCTCAAACGACCGGGCAATGTCGGTTGCGTAGCCTTCAGATACTTTCTTGCGCTTAACGTCCATCCACTGTTCAGCCACGGCCTGAAAGGTGTTGGCGTAGGCTTGTGCGGATTGCTGGCGCTGTTCGTCCCGGTGCTGTTTGGGGTCTATGTCATCTGCGAGAAGTTGGCGGGCTTCAGCGGCTTTTCTGCGGGCATCAGCCAGCGATACAGCCGGGTAACTGCCTAAACCGATATTGGTTCGGGATTTCACAAAAGGACGGGTGTAGTTAAACAGCCAGAGTTTTGAGCCGCTGGGTTTAATTCTGAGTGCCAGCCCATCACCATCTGACAGGGAGTATTCCTTGTCTTTGGGCTTTGCCTGCTTCACTTCTGTGTTGTTCAGGGGTTTGGTAACTCTAGCCATTTTAGTAACACCATAATCCGTGGTTTCGATCTGATGTTACTAAGGGTGTGACCAAAAGGGCAAGAAGGGATAAGAATGTTACATACTCAATGAGACAACAAACAGGCACAAAAAAGCCCGAAACCCTGTGTTTATCAGGTGTTTCGGGCTTATTTGAGGTCGGTTAAGACCCTTGTTTGGTGGAGGTGGGGGGAGTCGAACCCCCGTCCGCCAGTCCTCTGCCATCGGCTCTACATGCTTAGTTTCGTTTTTTAGTTTAACGCCTGGCACTCCAACGAACAGGATTGCCTAGCGCGAGTCTCGAAAAGTTTTAGAAGCGCGGCCTGAGACGGACGTTGCTTCGAGCCTGTTTCGCGGGCTCATACCTCGTCTAGAAGATACAGGCATCTTCCGTCTGAGGGAGCAGCAATTAAGCTGCTAGAGCGTAGTTTTCGTCGTTTGCGACTATAAAATTGTAACGCGGTATTTACGAGATACGTTACCCTCTCGACATGCACCTCAGGGTTTGAAACCGGCGTCGAAGCCATGTCACCCCCAAAGAAGTGGGGCATTCTAACAGAATTCCCCTTTGATTACCTAATTATAAGGCTATCTTATCCTGCGTGTTCGCGCACAATACGTTGTTTCTGGCGACCCCAGTCACGGTCTTTCTCAGTCGCGCGTTTGTCGTGCAGCTTTTTACCCGTTACCAGTGCGATCTCGCATTTTACTTTGTTATTTTTCCAGTACAGAGCGGTTGGCACACAGGTGTGACCTTTCTGCTGAATTGCTGCAAAGATTTTAGCGATCTCTTTCTTATGAAGTAAGAGCTTCCGGTTGCGGGTTGGTTCCGCAAGGACATGGGATGAAGCACTGATTAATGGGGTAATGTGCGCACCCATCAGCCACACTTCTCCTTTGTGCATAATGACGTAGCCCTCGGTAATTTGGACTTTGCCTGCACGGAGACTCTTTACTTCCCATCCACCCAGAGACAAGCCAGCCTCGAACTTTTCATTGATATGAAATTCGTGGCGTGCACGCTTATTCAGAGCGATGGTTGAGCTGGTTGCTTTTGCTTTCTGTTTCTTAGCCATAGATCTTATTATAAGGCTAAGAAAGGCAAAGGGCTATCAGGCGAAACCGTTAAAAATCAAAATCATGCTACAATTCTGCCTTTAAGTGGACAGTGGCTTCTGTTGCTGCCCGGTTTTGCTACCGATTTGACCTGTTTGCTGTCGGCTTTTCCCCGGCAGGGTCAAGATGAAGAGAGCGAGAGCGTCATAAATGACAACGGTGACCCGAAGCGCGCTGGTTATGCATTCCGCCCGTGAGATGTATGACCTGGTAAATGATTGTGAGTCCTACCCGAAATTTCTTCCCTGGTGTGGCGGTGCCACGTTGATTGAGTCATCGGAAAGCCATATGGTCGGTAGGCTGGAGATCTCCAAGGCGGGCATTAAGCACAGCTTTACCACCCGTAATACGCTGGAGGCTCCGCATCATATTCATCTGCAGCTGGTGGATGGCCCTTTCAAAAAACTGGAAGGGGACTGGCGATTTGAGACACTGTCAGATGAGGCTTGTAAGGTCACTCTGACCATGGAATTTGAGTTTGCCGGAAAGCTGTTAAGTATGGCCCTTGGCGGGATCTTTAATCAGGCGGCAAACACGATGGTTGAAGCATTTTGTAAACGGGCGGACGAGGTTTATGGTCGATAATATGGATGCTAAACAGATTCGGGTGGAAGTTGTATATGCGCTACCGAATGAGCAGAAGATTGTAGAGCTTTACGTTCCTGAGGGAACAACTGTACTGCAGGCAGCGGAGCGTTCCGGCCTGAGTCGGCATTACCCTGAAATTGATTTAACAACTGCTTCCCTGGGGGTTTTCAGTAAACTGGTTAAGGCACCTGAAGAACGGGTGCTAAGGGAAAATGACCGGGTTGAGATTTACCGCCCTCTCATTGCTGACCCTAAAAAAGTACGGGCCAACCGTGCGGCTAAGCAGAAGAAAGCCTGACCGTTTAAAGGTGTGCTTACAGTAATGCGATAAAGTCCCGGGGCTGACTTTGTTCGTCGGCCCGGGGAGCTTATACCTAACCCTGTTTCCAGGCGTATCGCTTCGCTCAGGGTGTTTTCTTGATTTCAACCAACCGGTTGTTATCAAACACCAGGCTTACTTTTTGTTGGGTGACGTTATCTCTGGGATCTTTTGACCAATAGATATAGTCCCAGCGATTTGGATTGATAGTGGAGGGTGTCAGGGGGTTCCCCATCACATAAACCACCTGCTCACGGGTAAGCCCCGGCTGGAGTTGATTGATCATCTCATCGGTCATAACCTGTCCTTGCTGCAGCTCCCTTTTGTAAACGCCAGGGAAAATACAGCCGGAAAGTGTGACTAACGACGAAAAGATGACTAAAATGATCAGTCTTTGCATATGAGAATATCTTTCACCTTGTTGTGCAAGTTTGGGATAATACCGGAAATAAGCACCAACTGCGAAGCGAGACGGGAAAAACATGGCAGATGAAAATCAGGAATTGAAAAAAGCAGGTCTGAAAGTAACCCTGCCGCGCATTAAAATTCTTCAGCTTCTGGAGAGTGCATCGGCACATCATATGAGTGCGGAAGATGTGTACAAGGCGTTGCTGGAGGCAGGAGAAGATGTCGGCCTTGCTACTGTATACCGTGTATTGACTCAGTTTGAGTCTGCTGGCTTGGTTGTGCGTCATAATTTTGATGGCGGGCATGCGGTCTTTGAGTTGGCAAAAGACGAGCATCATGATCATATTGTCTGTGTCGACAGCGGTGAGGTGATTGAATTCTTTGATCCTGAGATTGAGCGTCGTCAGCATGAAATTGTCGCTGAGCACGGTTACGAATTAGTGGATCACTCATTGGTTTTATATGTCCGCAAGAAAGATAGCTAATTTTTCATGGGGTACCTGAAAGCCCGTCCCTCGAAAGGGGACGGGCTTTTTTTTAGCTATCGTAATCGTTGGGGGAAATGGGTCGGTATCAGGCGCGGTGCTTTGTTAGTGGCGAAGGCAGTAATATCGCATAGAGACTGGTACCCAGTGCTACGGCAACTAATGCCAAAACATCTGTTGTTGTTTGGACATAGCTGAGCTTTGACAGCGTTATCGCTGGTGCAAGCAGCGCCGCGATGATACCGATGCCCACGCTTAGCCAATAAACATACCCAGGTACTGAGCCCTTTTTGTTTCGTCCCACCCATTGGGTGATCAGCAATAACATGACCAGCAGTAATAATAGCGGCCAGTAGGGTTTAAGGCTGTACATTACAATGGTGATGATACCTGAAAATGTCATGGTTTAGCCTCCTATACCTGACCGTTAAGCATGGCGTAATACGCGGGTTGCAGCATTTTCTCTTTCATCACCCATACCGCCCATGATTCTTCTGTCGGATCGATAAAGGAGAAGGAGGGCATGAGTTCACCGCCATAACCAAATTCAGCCAGTATCGCTTTGCCGATGGACGTAATTAGCGGGCATGAGGTGTAGCCATCGTATTTAGCGGCTAAAGGGCGATCTGCCAGGTAAGACAGAATATTGGCTTCAGCAACCGGAGCCTGTTTTTTCACACTGGCTGCGGTTTTGCCGAAAGGTGTGCCGATTACATCGCCAATCCCGAAAATTTCCGGGTAACGGCGGTGCTGCAGGCTGTATTGATCGATCTCCAGCCACTGGTGCGCCATAGGCCCTTCCTGCCAGGCAAGCTCACTGTATCGGATCGCATCCGGTGCACTCATGGGTGGGACGATGTGAATAAAGTCATAGGCTTCCTGCTGGCGTTGACCGCTTGCCGTGGTGAAGGTGGCTTCTTGTTTCTCCACGTCAATGGCGGTGAGCACACGCTGGTCATATAGATTCACGTTTAGTTCCTGCCAGCGATTCAGAACAAAATCGTTATACACAGGGACAGAGAAAACCTTGTTTTTGAATGGTGTAAAGAAGTCGACCTGAAAAGCATCCCGTCTGCCGGTATCCTCAAGACGGGATAGCGTGGTGAAGATCATTTTCAGCGGTGCACCGGCACATTTGATCGGGGTGTTGCTCAGGGTGAAGAGCGCCCGGCCCTCCCCCGCACTGATCAGAGATTCAATCTGCCGGTTAGTGGCTGTAGCACCTTCGGCGCTGGCGTACACGCTGCCAATACCCTTTTGCCCAACCAGATCCGGGCTCATCCCTTCAATCTCAGAGTAGTTCAGCTGACAGCCGGTAGCGATCACCAGCAGGTCATACTCCAGAGTCTGACCATCTTCCAGTCTGACGGCACGTTTACCCGGAAAGAGCTCTGCCACATCTGATGGGATCCAGCTTATCTCAGAAGGCAGCCAGTTCCGGGTTGGCGTGGCGACTTGCTCTGTCTGCCAAAGGCCGGAGGCGATCAGGGTATAGCCTGGCTGGTAGTAATGTTGCGGGCGTTTGCCGACGATGGTGATACTGGCACCGGACAGGGCGTTATTCAGGCGGTTGGCCATAGCGGTCCCGGCGGCCCCCGCTCCTAAAATCAGAATGCGGGCCTGGGTTTTCTGTCGGGCAAACGCGATACCAAAGGGCAGAGCCGAAGCTGCAGCGCCGCCTATTCCCCATTTGATAAATTGCCGACGTCCGGGATTGTAGCTGGGGTGTTTCAATGGGGGCATTTGAGCTCCTCCGTTGACGTTTATATTTTATTTAGTTATATCTTTATTAGAATTTGTTTTAATAAGCTTAGATTATGGATGCTTGATGTGAAATCTCAAGTTTTCCGCCTAGTCATTTTGTCGCACCCATCAGATAGACAGGGGCGACTCAGAAAAGCAAAGAGGTTTTCAGGTGAAAAAACGAATGATGGTTTTAGCTCTGATCTCATCGTCTCTGATGTTTTGCGGAGCACTGCGGGCATCTGAGCTGGGAGTAACGCCCGTGCAGGCGTATGAGATGAACAAAGATGGGCAGGCACCGGTGTTGCTGGTTGATGTACGTGATCCGATAGAGATTATGTTTGTCGGCTTTACCGATGAGGTGGATCTGAATATTCCCTTTCTGATGGTGGATCGCCAGCAGTGGGATGAGAAGAAAAACCGTTTTCGTCTTTATCGCAATCCGGACTTTGCCGCCCAGGTCGAGCAGGCGCTGCAGGCGCGTGGGCTGGATAAAAACGCTACTGTCATCACTATGTGTCGTTCCGGCAGTGAACGAGGTTTGCCAAGTGCGCAATATCTAAGAGATCAGGGTTTTAAAAATGCCCACTATGTGATTAATGGTTTTCAGGGTAGTTCGCTGAAAGCCGGTGAGCACAAGGGTATGCGGATTAAGAATGGCTGGCAGAATGTGGGTTTACCATGGGGTAGCAAGCCCAATCCTGAGAAGATTTATCGCATTGACCGCTGAAATCGCCTGATGGGGTTGTAATACCAGGGGTTTGAAAGCGCAAACCAGGCTGCTAAACCGGTCAGGCTTGCGCTTTTTCTTTGCTGGTGGATAGCATCTCGGCGGCGTGGGCCAGGGTTTGTTCGGTAAGGTCTACACCACCCAACATACGAGCCAGCTCTGTTACTCTGTCCTGATCGGTCAGCCAGTTCATCTGAGACTTCGTGGTGTCTTTTGTGCTGTGCTTGCTGATATGCAGGTGTTGGTCACCTTGCGCTGCAACCTGAGGCAGGTGTGTTACTGAAAGAATCTGGCCTTTCTTCGCCAGATTATGTAGCAGCTTACCGACGATCTCCGCCGTACCGCCGCTGATGCCCACATCAACCTCATCGAACACCAGCGTTGGAATCGTTGAAGTTTGAGCGGTGACTACCTGGATTGCGAGACTGATGCGCGATAGCTCACCACCGGAAGCGATCTTGATCATAGGTTTCGCAGGTTGGCCGGGATTTGTGCTAATTAGGAACTCCACATCGTCGGTGCCAGTGGGCTGGAATTGTTCTGTGCTTTTAATCGATACCTCAAAGCGGGCATTGCTCATGCCCAGTTGGGCCAGTTGTTCGTTGATGTTCTTATTCAGCTTCCGGGCAAATTGTTGACGCTTCTGGTTTAGTTTTGCAGCGTGCTCCCGGTATTGGTGCGTGAGCTGATCCAGCTGTTCTGCCAGCTGGTCGATGTTTTGGGGGCCGTTCTCGATATTATTCAACTCTTCTCTCAGGGCAAGGCTGTGGCTGAATAACTCTTCGGGCGTAATATGGTGCTTGCGGGCCAGTTGATAAATGGATGAGAGGCGCTCTTCTACAAACTGCAGGCGCTCCGGGTCCAGCTCGCAGCGTTCGATAAAGAAACTGAGTTCCCGGGAAGCTTCTTCCACCTGGATCAGGGCATCATTAAGCATCTGGCTGATATCGGTAAGGCGCGGGTCCTGGGAGGGAATCTGGCTGAGCCGTTGGCAGGCGTAATTGAGTGCCTGACGGGCGCCGCTGTCATCTCCATCGCACAGGTCTAAGGTTGCCTGACCTTCGGAGATCAGGGTCTCAGCGTTAGCAAGTTCCTGTTGTTCGTTTTCCAGTTCCTGGAGTTCATGTTCCTCAAGCCCCAGCTGCTCCAGTTCTTCAACCTGGTAGCGTAGTAACTCTAGGCGTGCCTGTTGCTCGCTATCACGGCTTTTCAACTGTTCCAGCTGTTTGCGCACCTGTTGCCAGTCTTTATAAAGAGAGCGTTGCCTGATGAGGGCTTTTTCCAGGTGTCCGAACTCATCCAGAAGCACCAGGTGTGTCTCTTTACGCAGAAGGGATTGGTGTTCATGCTGGCCATGGATATCGATCAGGTGGCTACCCAGCTGTTTCAGTTGCAGCGCCGAACAGGACTGGCCATTGATCCAGGCTTTGGAGCGGCCGTTGGCGTGGATAACCCGGCGGAGTATGCACTCGCATGCATGCTCTTCATCGGTCAACTCCTGATCTTCAAGCCAGCTTTGCGCAAGAGGTAGAACGGTAATGTCAAAGTGTGCATGAATCTCAGCTTTAGTGGCGCCATGGCGTACGCTGTCAGCGTCAGCACGATCTCCAAGAGCCAGGCCAAGGGCGTCCAGAAGAATCGATTTACCGGCACCGGTCTCGCCTGTAATCGCTGTCATGCCTGAAGGCAGATCGAGCTCCAGATGTTCCACTATGGCCAGATTGTTGATCGCTAAATAGGTCAGCATCAGTGCGTCCTCACGCCGGCCCGTTTCGCCGGTTAAACAAGATAATAGAGTTTTGGGATTGAGCTATCCAGTGCAAATAAACGGCAGTTAAACAAGTATGGGTATTTATACAGTATTTTTACTATGGGGAGCAAATACAGAATTTGATCCCAAAAAAGATGTGTGAAGGTTTGATTGTCTCCGCCATAGCTTCGACAGCCTGTTTTTTTAATCAAATGCATACTTTGTGAGGATTTGGGCTGGATTAAGGGTTGAAAAAAAAGCGGCTAACCCAATATAGCCAAGCAATTGGTGATAACAGATCTGAAGCGAGAGATACAGACGCAATGACTACTGAAGAGCAGAAAAAGACCGCCCAAGAAGAGCTGGATCAGGCTCAGCAGACGGCCGAAGAAGTACAGGCTGCCCAGGAGAATCTTGTTGAAGGTGATGTGGTAGAAGAAGCCGCAGAGTCTGATGCCGGTGAGGTAGCTGCCCTTGAGGAGCAGCTGGCACAGGCTAAAGATCAGGTGTTGCGTGCTCACGCTGATGCTCAGAATGCCCGTCGCCGTGCAGAGCAGGATGTTGAAAAAGCGCATAAGTTTGCGCTGGAGAAATTCACCAAAGAGCTGCTGCCCGTCATCGACAGCCTTGAGCGTGCCATTGAGGCCTTTGATCAGAATGATGCCCCTGAGGCGCTGCGTGAAGGCGTTGAGATGACGCTGAGTATGTTTATCAGCACCTTGGGTAAATTTAGTGTGGAGCAGCTGAACCCAGAGGGAGAGCCTTTCGATCCTCAGTTCCATGAAGCGATGTCTATGGTGCCGAATCCTGAAGTGGAGCCGAACACCGTTATTGCTGTTATGCAGAAAGGTTACTTGTTGAATGGCCGTTTGGTTCGCCCTGCAATGGTTATGGTTTCTAAGGCCGCGTAAGCGCTGCAATAAACTTAAGAAAATTAATCTGCAGGCCTTGAAAGAAATCGTAAAGGCCGCATATAGCAGTTAAATGCAAAGAAAAGTGGCGAAAAGCACAGCTAAAGCCGCTAAGTCTACAGAATTAGATTGAAAGACCGGAGAATATTATGGGCCGCATTATCGGTATCGACTTAGGTACAACCAACTCTTGTGTTGCTGTGATGGATGGCGAAAAAGCCAAGGTGATTGAGAACGCTGAAGGCGATCGCACCACCCCATCAATTATCGCTTTCACTGAAGACAACGAAACACTGGTAGGCCAGTCTGCCAAACGTCAGGCAGTGACAAACCCGAATAATACTCTGTTTGCGGTTAAGCGCCTGATTGGTCGCCGGTTTGAAGATGATGTTGTACAGAAAGACATCAAAATGGTGCCTTATACTATCTCCAAGGCAGACAATGGTGATGCCTGGGTTGAGATAAAAGGTGAAAAGAAAGCTCCACCTCAGATCTCTGCAGAAGTTCTGAAGAAAATGAAGAAAACTGCAGAAGACTATCTGGGTGAAGAGGTAACTGAAGCGGTAATTACCGTTCCTGCATACTTCAACGACTCCCAGCGTCAGGCTACTAAAGACGCCGGTAAGATTGCCGGTCTGGAAGTTAAGCGGATCATCAATGAGCCAACCGCTGCTGCTCTGGCATACGGTATGGACAAAGCCCGTGGCGACCGCACTGTAGCGGTATACGATCTGGGTGGTGGTACGTTTGATATCTCTATCATTGAGATCGCAGAGGTGGACGGCGAGCACCAGTTTGAAGTACTGGCGACTAACGGTGACACCTTCCTGGGTGGTGAGGATTTCGACCTGGCGGTGATCAACTACCTGGCTGACGAGTTCAAGAAAGAGTCGGGCATTGATCTGCATAGCGACCCTCTGGCACTGCAGCGCCTGAAAGAAGCGGGTGAGAAAGCGAAGATCGAACTGTCCAGCAGTCAACAGACTGATGTGAATCTGCCGTATATCACGGCTGATGCGACAGGCCCTAAACACCTGAATGTAAAACTGACCCGTGCGAAACTGGAGTCACTGGTTGAAGATCTGGTTCAACGCTCTCTGGCACCGTGTGAAATCGCTCTGAAAGATGCTGGTCTGTCCACGTCTGAAATTGATGATGTGATCCTGGTCGGCGGTCAGACCCGTATGCCTCAGGTGCAGGCGAAAGTTGCTGAGTTCTTCGGCAAAGAGCCACGTAAAGATGTTAACCCTGACGAAGCGGTAGCTATCGGTGCGTCAATTCAGGGTGGTGTACTGGCCGGTGACGTGAAAGACGTTCTGCTGCTGGACGTAACACCTCTGACTCTGGGTATTGAAACTATGGGTGGCGTTGCGACGCCGGTTATCGATAAAAACACCACGATTCCGACGAAGAAATCCCAGGTGTTCTCGACTGCAGACGATAATCAGACCGCTGTAACTATTCACGTGGTGCAGGGTGAGCGCAAGCAGGCGACGCAGAATAAATCTCTGGGTCGTTTCGATCTGGCGGATATTCCACCGGCTCCGCGTGGTGTTCCTCAGATTGAAGTTACCTTCGACATCGACGCGAACGGTATTCTGAACGTCAGCGCGAAAGACAAGGCGACCGGAAAAGAGCAGTCCATTGTGATTAAAGCATCTTCTGGTCTGTCTGATGATGAAGTAGAACAAATGGTTCAGGATGCGGAAGCAAACGCTGAAGCAGATAAGAAGTTTGAAGAGCTGGTACAAACCCGTAATCAGGGTGACACCATGTTGCATGCTACTAAGAAAACCTTAGAGGAAGCAGGCGATAAGGCGACAGCTGAAGAGAAAGAGAAGATCGAGGCGGCGATTAAAGATCTGGAAGAAGCACTGAAAGGTGATGATGCAGACGATATCAAAGCTAAGACTAATGCTCTGACGGAAGCTTCCGGTGAGCTGGCTCAGAAGCTCTACGCTGAGCAGGCAGCCGAAGCCCAACAGGGTGAAGGTGGCGAGCAGTCTGCGGACCAGGGCTCTGCTAAAGCAGATGACGTGGTTGACGCTGAGTTTGAAGAAGTTAAAGACGACAAGAAATAAGTCGCTTTAAGCCAAGGAATGCAAGAACGCGGGAGACTCTCCCGCGTTCTTGTATCCGAACCTTTTTCAGCTCCCTTTCCTCTTTCATAACCTATGGTTAGCTAGCAATGTCAAAACGTGATTACTACGAGATTCTGGGTGTTTCCAAGGATGACGACGAAAAAGCCATTAAAAAGGCTTATCGTCGCCTGGCGATGAAATATCATCCGGACCGTAACCCGGATGACGAAGAAGCGGCGGAGAAATTTCGTGAAGCGACTGAGGCTTACGATGTTCTGACGACCCCGGAAAAACGTTCAGCTTATGACCAGTATGGCCATGCCGGTGTTGATGGTCAGGCAGGCTACGGCGGAGGTGGTTTCGGTGGTGGCGGTGCCGGTGGTTTTGGTGATATTTTCGGTGACGTATTCGGTGATATTTTTGGTGGTGGCGGTGGCCGTCATGATCCGAGTGCACCTCAGCGCGGCTCTGATCTGAGATATCGTCTGGATCTGAATCTGGAAGAAGCTGTGCACGGCACAACAGTCAGCATTAAAGTGCCGACACTGGTTGAGTGTGATAGTTGTCATGGTTCCGGTTCTGCGGACGGCTCTGCTCCTGTGACCTGCTCCACCTGTGGAGGTCATGGCCAGGTGCGTATGCAGCAGGGTTTCTTCTCTGTGCAGCAGACCTGTCCGAGTTGTCATGGCCGGGGTACTGAAATTAAGAACCCTTGCCGTAAGTGTCATGGTGATGGTCGCGTTCAGGAGCAGAAGACCCTATCCGTTAAAATTCCGCCAGGTGTTGATACCGGTGATCGTATTCGCCTTTCCGGTGAAGGTGAAGCGGGTGCCAATGGTGGACCTGCCGGTGATCTTTATGTTCAGGTTAGTGTGCGTCAGCATGAGATTTTTGAGCGTGATGGCCGAGATCTGTACTGTGAGGTGCCGGTTTCCTTTGTGGATGCTGCTCTTGGTGGTGAGCTTGAGGTGCCGACTCTGGATGGCCGCGTTAAGCTGAAGATTCCGGCGGAAACTCAGACCGGTAAACTGTTCCGGTTACGGGGTAAAGGTGTTAAGCCTGTTCGTGGTGGTGCTCAGGGTGATCTGTTATGTAAGGTTTTGGTGGAAACGCCGGTGGATCTTACGGATCGCCAGAAAGAGCTGCTGCGTGAGTTCAAGGAAAGCATGGAAGATACCCAGGGCCGTCACTCGCCAAAAACCAATAGTTGGTTTGATTCGGTGAAAAAGTTCTTTGAAGACTTTAAGAACTAAGCGTTAAAATCAGAGTTCAGCAGGAAGCATTGTTCGCAGTGATAGTTTTGTATCATTGTGGGCAGCTTCCTGTTTTTATTTCTGTATTATTTTTTTAGTATTTGTTTTCTTCCCCCGATTAAGGGGTATCTGACTTGAGGTGAGTTATGGCGCCTGTTCAACTGGATTCACAGGCCTTATGGCGTGAGATTCAAGAGGAAGCCCGCCTGGAAGCTGAGCGGGAGCCGTTCCTGGCAAGTTATTTCCACAGTACCATCATTGGGCATAATGATCTTGCCGGTGCGCTATCCTATCTGTTGGCGATGAAGCTTGGTGACGATGTTCTGTCTGCTGTCAGTGTACGTGAGCTCATCGAAGAGGCTTTCGAAAGTGAGTGCCAGATTATTCGTTCAACCTGTCAGGATATTGTGGCGGTTCGTGAGCGTGATCCGGCAATTACTCAACTTTCTACTGTGCTGCTCTATCTGAAAGGCTTTCACGCGTTGCAGGCTTATCGCGTGGCGCACTGTATGTGGTGTCATGGCCGGCGATCAATGGCGCTTTATTTACAGAGTCGCATCAGTCAGGTATTTCAGGTCGATATTCATCCGGCGGCTAAAATCGGGCGCGGCGTAATGTTTGATCATGCAACGGGTATCGTGATCGGTGAAACCTGTGTTATCGAAGATGATGTTTCTATTCTGCAGAATGTCACTTTGGGTGGGACCGGTAAAGATTGTGGTGATCGGCACCCTAAGATTCGTGAAGGCGTACTGATTGCGGCCGGGGCGAAGATCTTCGGTAATATTGAGATCGGAGCCGGTGCAAAAGTTGGTGGTGGCTCTGTGGTACTGGAAGATGTACCGCCACATACAACGGTTGTGGGTGTGCCGGCGAAAATTGTGGGCAGCTCAGGCTGCGAGAAGCCAGCGCTGGATATGAATCAGCAAATCTCTAATTCCGAATAGCTATGCAAGCTGCTTTATTAAGCGTTTTATCAAGAAAAGCATAAAAGGATATCAAGATGATCAAAGTAGCCGTAATCGGTGCCGCAGGTCGTATGGGTAAAACCAATATCGAAGCGATCACGCGAGCTGAAGGCGTTACGCTGGGTGCTGCCATTGTAGAATCGGATAGCAGCCTGATTGGTGTTGATGCCGGTGAAATGGCGGGTGTTGGCAAGTTGGGTGTGGCCGTTGTTGGCTCCCTTGAGGCGGCGAAGGATGACTTCGATGTGCTGATTGACTTTACCGCGCCCCAGGTCACTCTGGCCAACCTGGCATTTTGTGCTGAGCATGGTAAAAAGATTGTCATTGGTACGACAGGGCTGAGCGATCAGGAGAAGGCTGAGCTGGAATCTTTTGCTGATAAAGTAGCGATCATGTTTGCACCTAACATGAGTGTGGGTGTGAATGTCACGCTGAAGCTGCTGGAAATGGCGGCAAGTGTGTTGGGTGATGATTATGATGTGGAGATTATCGAGGCTCATCACCGTCACAAGGTTGATTCACCTTCCGGTACGGCATTACGTATGGGTGAAGCGGTTGCCGATGCCCTGGGGCGAGATCTGAAAGAGTGCGCTGTTTACGGGCGGGAAGGGCAGATTGGCCCGCGTACGCAAAAAGAGATCGGTTTTGAGACGATTCGTGCCGGTGATGTGGTGGGCGATCATACGGTTTTGTTCGCCACTGAAGGTGAGCGTGTGGAGATTACCCATAAAGCCTCCAGCCGGATGACGTTTGCCAAAGGAGCAGTTCGTGCATGTGGTTGGCTGGCGGATAAAGAATTCGGCCTGTTCGATATGCAGGATGTGCTGAATCTGAAGTAAAAGTTGATTTATCGCTAACCGGCTACAGGCCTTATGCTTTCGGGCTTTCTGAAAAATTAGGCAAAGGAAGTCGTGGACGCGGCGGGCGAAATTGCCTAAAATATGGCGGATTACTGGCCAGACTCAGGGCCAAATCACACCAAATTATAAAAAAGCGGGATGGAACTATGTTTCATCTCGCTTTTTTGCAGCTGTAGGTCGAGGTTTTGCGGTGATAACCTTTACAGTGCAGAGCTTATCAGATCAGAATCGCGCGACGGGAGGAGGTTGACTTGAACAGACCAGCCATATTGGCCCTTGAAGACGGAAGTGTATTTCAGGGTGTGGCCATTGGTAATGATGGCATCACCAGTGGTGAGGTGGTATTTAACACCTCAATGACCGGATATCAGGAAATCCTGACGGATCCATCCTATACCAAACAGATTGTTACCCTCACTTATCCTCATATTGGCAACACTGGCACGAACAGCGAAGATGTTGAATCCGATAGTGTTTGTGCTTCTGGCCTTATTATTCGTGATCTGCCCCTGCTGGCCAGCAGCTTCCGCAACCAGAAATCACTGGATGACTACCTGAAAGAGAACGGTATTGTTGCGATAGCTGATATTGATACCCGCCGTCTGACTCGGATTCTTCGTGAAAAAGGCTCTCTGCGTGGCGCGATTATTGCCGGCAGCGATATCTCCGAAACGCAGGCTCTGGAAGCAGCAAATGCTTTCCCTGGGTTGAAAGGCATGGACCTGGCCAAAGAAGTGACTACCCGTCAGTCATACCGCTGGAACCAGTCGAGCTGGGAACTGGGTAAAGGCTATATCCATCGTGATGATAGCGAGCTGTCTTACCATGTAGTCGCTTATGATTATGGTGTGAAATACAACATTCTGCGTATGCTGGTTGAGCGCGGTTGCCAGCTGACCGTTGTTCCCGCACAGACTCCTGCGAGTGAAGTTTTGGCACTTAATCCAGACGGTGTTTTCCTGTCTAACGGCCCCGGTGATCCAGAGCCATGTGACTACGCCATCGCAGCAATCAAAGAGCTTCTGGAAACCGATATTCCTGTATTTGGCATCTGTCTGGGCCACCAGCTGCTGGCTCTGGCCAGTGGTGCGCAAACTGAAAAAATGAAGTTCGGTCACCACGGTGCTAACCACCCGGTGCAGAGCCTGGACGATAAAACGGTCATGATCACCAGCCAGAACCACGGTTTTGCGGTGAAAGAAGATGCACTGCCTGTGAACCTGCGTGCGACGCACAAATCGCTTTTTGATGGTTCTCTGCAAGGTATTGAGCGTACCGATAAGAAAGCGTTCAGCTTCCAGGGGCACCCTGAAGCAAGCCCCGGCCCACGCGATGTAGCACCGCTGTTCGATCGTTTTATCGACAACATCAAGGACTACGTGGAAAAGCGCGGTTAACAGTATTTGATGCGACCCGGTTAGCCGGGTTCCTGATGCTGAACTGATACCAACCGAATTTTTAGTGTGTGAGCGACCATGCCAAAACGTACCGACATAGAAAGTATTCTGATTCTGGGCGCAGGCCCAATCATCATTGGTCAGGCCTGTGAGTTTGACTATTCCGGCGCACAGGCTTGTAAAGCCCTGCGTGAAGAGGGTTACCGCGTCATTCTGGTGAACTCTAATCCGGCAACGATCATGACTGATCCGGCCATGGCTGATGCAACCTACATCGAGCCGATCACCTGGCAGACGGTTGCTAAAATCATCGAAAAAGAACGCCCGGATGCTGTTCTGCCGACCATGGGGGGCCAGACTGCTCTGAACTGTGCGCTGGATCTGGAAAAGCATGGTGTTCTGGAAGAGTTTGGTGTTGAGATGATCGGCGCGAATGCTGACACCATCGATAAAGCGGAAAACCGTGAGCGTTTCGATACGGCGATGAAAAATATCGGCCTCGAATGTCCGCGTGCTGAGATTGCTCACACTATGGAAGAAGCCTGGGATGTTCAGTCCCGTTTGGGCTTTCCGTGTATCATCCGCCCATCCTTCACTATGGGTGGTACCGGTGGTGGTATCGCATACAACAAAGAAGAGTTTGAAGAGATCTGTACCCGTGGTCTGGATTTGTCACCGACCAAAGAGCTGTTGATTGATGAATCCCTGATCGGCTGGAAAGAGTACGAGATGGAAGTTGTGCGTGACAAAAACGACAACTGCATTATCGTTTGTGCCATCGAAAACTTCGATGCCATGGGTGTTCACACCGGTGACTCTATCACGGTTGCGCCTGCTCAGACGCTGACTGACAAAGAATACCAGATCATGCGCGACGCCTCTTTGGCCGTATTGCGTGAGATTGGCGTAGAGACCGGTGGTTCCAACGTACAGTTCGGTATGGATCCTAAAACCGGCCGTATGGTTGTGATCGAGATGAACCCGCGTGTATCCCGCTCATCTGCTCTAGCCTCTAAGGCAACCGGTTTCCCGATCGCTAAAATTGCTGCAAAGCTAGCGGTGGGTTATACCCTGGATGAGCTGCAGAACGATATTACCGGTGGTCGCACTCCGGCATCATTCGAGCCGTCGATTGACTATGTCGTGACTAAAATCCCTCGCTTCACCTTCGAGAAATTCCCGCAGGCTAATGACCGTCTGACTACCCAGATGAAATCTGTGGGTGAGGTGATGGCCATTGGTCGCACACTTCAGGAGTCGATGCAGAAAGCGCTGCGTGGCCTGGAAGTAGGTTCTAACGGCTTTGATCCGATTCTCGATACTTCTGAAGAAGATCATCTGGATAAGCTGAAAGGTGAACTGCAGAATCCAGGTGCAGACCGTATCTGGTATATCGGTGACGCTTTCCGTTTGGGCATGAGCGTTGAAGAGCTCTATGCAGTAACCGGCGTTGATCCCTGGTTCCTGGTGCAGATTGAAGACATTATTAAAGATGAGCAGCGTGTTGCCAAGATGGGCATGGCTGAGCTGACTGACGATGTGATCTTCCGCCTGAAGCGCAAAGGTTTCTCTGATGCGCGTCTGGCTGATTTGCTGGATGTCTCTGAAAAAGAGTTCCGTAAATTGCGTCAGAAGCTGGGCGTGCGCCCGGTTTATAAGCGTGTTGACACCTGTGCTGCAGAATTTGCGTCTGACACTGCTTATATGTACTCCACATACGAAGAAGAGTGTGAGGCAGATCCGAGTGACCGTGAGAAGATCATGGTGATCGGTGGCGGCCCTAACCGTATCGGTCAGGGTATCGAGTTTGACTACTGCTGCGTACATGCAGCCCTGGCCGCTCGTGAAGACGGTTACGAAACCATCATGGTGAACTGTAACCCAGAAACGGTTTCCACAGATTATGATACGTCTGATCGCCTGTTCTTCGAACCGATCACTTTAGAAGATGTGTTGGAAATTGTTGATAAAGAGCAGCCAAAAGGTGTGATTGTGCAGTTTGGTGGCCAGACGCCACTGAAACTGGCTCGTGAGCTGGAAGCGGCTGGTGTACCTATTATCGGCACAACTCCAGATGCGATTGACCGGGCGGAAGACCGTGAGCGCTTCCAGAAGATGATTGAGCGCCTGGAGCTGAAGCAGCCGCCTAATGCGACAGCCCGTAGCCTGGACGAAGCACTGCTGCTGGCTCAGAAAATCGGTTATCCACTGGTTGTTCGTCCGTCCTATGTTCTGGGTGGTCGTGCGATGGAGATCGTATACAGCGATGAAGAGCTGAACCGCTATATGAATACTGCGGTTAAGGTGTCTAATGACAGTCCGGTTCTGTTGGATCACTTCCTGAATGCTGCGATTGAGATCGATGTTGATGCGGTTTCAGATGGCAAGCAGGTTGTTATCGGCAGTATTATGCAGCACATCGAGCAGGCTGGTGTTCACTCCGGTGACTCGGCTTGCTCTCTGCCTCCTTACAGCCTGCCGTCTGATGTTCAGGATCAGATGCGCGATATGATTAAGCGGATGGCTTTAGAGCTGGGCGTTGTTGGTCTGATGAATGTTCAGCTGGCGTGGCAGGATGGTGAGATCTATGTGATCGAGGTGAATCCTCGTGCATCCCGTACGGTACCATTTGTTTCCAAATGCATCGGCACCTCACTGGCTAAAGTGGCAGCTCGCTGCATGACCGGTATCTCTCTTGAGGAGCAGGGTTTCACCAAAGAGATCGTGCCGACGCTTTACAACGTAAAAGAAGCGGTATTCCCGTTTAACAAGTTCCAGGGTGTAGATCCGATTCTGAGTCCTGAAATGAAATCTACCGGTGAGGTGATGGGAACTGGTGATACCTTTGCTGAAGCTTTCCTCAAGGCTCAGCAGGGGGCTGGTGAGCAGCTGCCTCGCAATGGTGGTCGCGCCATTCTTAGTGTGCGTGAGGCAGACAAGGCCGCGGTTCTTGACGTTGCGAAATCTCTGCAGAAACTGGGTTTTGAATTGCTTGCAACCCGTGGTACTGCGAAAGTTCTGGAAGATGCAAATATTCCGGTTCAGGTCGTTAACAAGGTGAATGAAGGTCGCCCTCACCTGGTCGATATGCTGAAAAATGATGAAATTTCCTATGTGCTGAATACGACAGAGGGGCGTAAAGCGATTGCTGATTCCTCTACGATCCGTCGTACCGCACTACAGCATAAGGTTGCTTATACGACAACGCTGGCGGCCGCTAAAGCAGTATGCATGGCACTGGAGTATGGTGACGAGATCAATGTACGCCGCCTGCAGGACATCCACTCAGGAGTAAACGCATGAAGCGATATCCAATGACGGTCGATGGCGAAAAACGTCTTCGGGCAGAACTGGACGATCTGAAATCTGTTCAACGCCCCAAGGTTATTGAAGCGATCGCTGAAGCCCGTGAACATGGTGATCTGAAAGAGAACGCTGAGTATCATGCTGCCCGTGAGCAGCAGGGCTTTATTGAAGGTCGCATTCAGGAACTGGAAGGTAAACTGTCTACCGCTCAGGTTATTGATATTACGACAATACCTAAAAGCGGTAAGGTGATTTTCGGTACTACGACAGATCTCTATAATCTGGATACTGAAGAGGAAGTACGTTACCAGATTGTCGGTGATGATGAGGCAGACATTAAAGCCGGAAAAATTTCGGTGAACTCACCTATTGCACGAGCCCTTATTGGCAAGGAAGAAGGTGATGTCGTCGTCGTCGTGACGCCGGGTGGTGAAGTAGAGTACGAAATATCAGAAGTGCACCATATCTAAAAATAAGGGGGCAATTTGCCCCCTTATTCTATTTTCACCGTAAAGTATCTGAGAGCTTGCAGGCATAGGGATTGCGTCCATATCCTGTTAGGCTAAACGGTGATTAGGTTGGTGTTAGCGGTTCAGGTAATGTTGATAACGTACCAGATTGGATAGCTTAGCATTCTGCTCTTTCGCTTTACGGAAGAGGATGGCCATTTTACCAATGGTTTGAACGAGCTCTGCACCTGTTTCTTTACGGATCTCTTCGATCAGAAGCACTTTACTTTCACGGTCTGCAACGCTGATCCGTACTTTGATGAGTTCATGATCGGTCAACGCGCGGTCAACTTCGGCCAATAATGCCTCGCTCAGTCCGTTTTCAGAAACAATCACCACTGGATTGAGGTGGTGAGCAATAGAGCGGTACTGTTTTTTAACTGCAGATGTCAGGGACATAAAACTTCCAGAGGTGTTTGCCTTGAATTTGGCTTGTGTAAAACCCACATTGTAGCTAAGTGCAGAGCGGATGGTAATCTCTGACAGAGGTTTGTTTACAGGAAATTTTTGTGGCTAGATCAAAAACCAGCGCCGGTTGGCTTAAAGAACACTTTGATGACCGTTATGTACAGAAATCCCGGGATGATGGTTATCGCTCCAGAGCTAGCTATAAGTTGTTGGAACTGGATGAGAAAGACCGACTTTTCCGACCCGGCATGACAGTCGTGGATCTTGGGGCAGCCCCGGGTGGCTGGTCTCAGATTGCCATCGAGAAAGTGGGTGAGTCTGGTGTGGTTATCGCCTCAGATATTCTTGAGATGGAACCTATCGCTGATGTGACCTTTATTCAGGGGGATTTTACTGAAGATAAGGTTTACGACGAGATTATGGGGGCTATTGGAAACCGTCCCGTGGATATGGTTATCTCCGATATGGCACCCAATATGAGTGGTATGTCGGCAATGGATCAGCCGCGGGCGATGTATCTGGTAGAGCTGGCGCTGGACTTAGCTTCCCGCACGCTCAAAAAAGAAGGTACATTTCTGGCCAAGGTTTTTCAGGGGGAAGGCTTCGATGCTTACCTGAAAGAGCTGAAAAGCCAGTTTAAAACAGTGATTACAAGAAAGCCGGATGCCTCAAGGGCAAGATCCAGAGAAGTTTATCTTCTTGCGAAAGGATTTAAAGGCTAAACCCTGGTCGGATGGTTGAACCGATTGGAGTATAGTATTGTCTATTAAGGATCCTGAAATGCAGGCAATCAAAGCGATCAAACAGAGGGTGAGCCCTTGAACGATATGGCAAAAAATTTAATTCTGTGGTTGATTATCGCTGCAGTATTATTAACAGTTTTTAATAATTTCAGTGTTGATTCGTCACCGCTGCGCATGAATTACACCGACTTCATTGAAGAGGTGCAACGTGATCAGGTGCGCAAAATTGTGGTGGACGGTTATGTGATTTCCGGTGAGCGCATTGACGGGAGTCGTTTTGAGACGATTCGCCCGGCGGTTCAGGACCCTAAACTGATGGATGACCTGATTCAGCATCAGGTGACGGTTGAAGGTCGTCAGCCGGAGCAGCAAAGTGTCTGGTCCCGCTTGTTAGTGGCCAGCTTTCCTATTCTGATTATTCTTGCGATCTTTTTCTTCTTTATGCGCCAGATGCAAGGCGGTGGTGGTGGCGGTAAAGGCCCCATGAGCTTTGGCAAGTCCAAAGCACGTCTGTTGCCACAGGACCAGATCAAAACGACGTTTGCCGATGTCGCCGGTGTTGATGAGGCGAAAGAAGAAGTGAAAGAGCTGGTGGATTTCCTGCGTGATCCGGGTAAATTCCAGCGTCTGGGTGGCAAGATTCCCCGTGGTGTGTTGATGGTGGGGCAGCCGGGTACTGGTAAGACGATGCTGGCAAAAGCGATTGCTGGTGAAGCCAAGGTGCCATTCTTTACTATTTCCGGTTCAGACTTTGTTGAGATGTTTGTCGGTGTGGGTGCGTCCCGTGTCCGGGATATGTTTGAACAAGCCAAGAAGCAAGCACCATGTATCATCTTTATCGATGAGATCGATGCTGTAGGTCGTCAGCGTGGTTCCGGTATGGGTGGTGGTCACGATGAGCGCGAGCAAACTCTGAACCAATTGCTGGTTGAGATGGATGGTTTTGAAGGTAACGAGGGTATTATCGTTATTGCAGCGACTAACCGTCCTGATGTACTGGATGCAGCCCTGCTCCGTCCGGGTCGTTTTGACCGTCAGGTAACGGTAGGTCTGCCGGATATTCGTGGTCGTGAGCAGATTCTGAAAGTACATATGCGCAAGGTGCCGATTGCTGATGATGTAGATCCGGCAATCATTGCCCGGGGTACTCCAGGGTTTTCAGGTGCTGATTTGGCGAACCTGGTAAATGAAGCTGCGCTGTTTGCTGCGCGCAGTGATAGTCGTTTGGTTCGTATGGCTGAGTTTGATCTGGCTAAAGACAAAATCATCATGGGCACTGAACGCAAAACTATGGTGATGTCGGATAAAGAGAAATTGAACACGGCTTACCATGAGGCAGGCCATGCGATTGTTGGTCGTCTGGTTCCTGAGCATGATCCCGTGTACAAGGTGAGCATTATTCCTCGTGGTCGTGCCTTGGGTGTGACGATGTTCCTGCCTGAAGAGGATCGTTACAGTCAGAGCCGTACTGGCCTGCTGAGTCAGATCTGTAGTCTTTATGGTGGTCGTATTGCCGAAGAGATGACCTTAGGTTTTGATGGTGTCACAACCGGCGCGGCTAACGATATTAAGCGTGCTACCGAGATCGCTCACAGCATGGTGACAAAGTGGGGGCTTTCCCGTGAACTGGGCCCTTTGATGTATGATGAAGATGAATCGCATCAGTTTTTGGGCGGCGGTGGCGGCGGTGGCGCTGGTAAGTTCTCTTCAGCAGAGATCTCCAGTAAGCTTGATAAAGAAGTGCGTAGTGTTATTGACCAGTGTTATGAGCGTGCGATGCAGATCCTGACGGATAATCGCGACAAGCTGGATATGATGGCAGATGCTTTGATGAAATATGAAACCATTGATGCAAAGCAGATCGACGCTATTATGGAAGGTCGTGAACCGGATGCGCCTGAAGGTTGGGCGGAAAAAGGTCATGCTGCGGCTGAATCAAAAACCGATGTAGCTGATGCATCTAATGTTGCACCAATAAGACCTGAGGCAGAGGCTGAAAAGCCTGCAGAAGACCTGCCTTCAGAGACAAAGTCTGAGTCGGATTCCGGTGGTGATAAACCTAAAGACCAGGAATAATATCTGACTTTCTAATTACTTGCCTAACCTGAAGGGCGTGATTTAAAGTGTTTGATTTTAAAGCGGGAATGCTTGATGTCGAACCTGAAATCACGCCCTTTTTCATTTGGCCGTCATACACTGGATCTGAACCAGACTCAGGTGATGGGTATCCTCAATGTTACGCCGGACTCTTTTTCTGATGGTGGGCGGCATAATGAGTTTGATGCTGCGCTTTACCACGCCGAGTCGATGATAAAGGCAGGGGCGACACTCATTGATGTTGGCGGTGAGTCTACTCGTCCGGGGGCAGTGGCCGTTTCTGAACAGGAAGAGCTTGACCGTGTCATACCAGTTGTCGATGCACTGGTACGTGAACTTGATGGGTTGGTATCTGTCGACACCAGTTCTGCTGTTGTGATCCGGGAGGCAGCAAAAGCAGGGGCCAGCCTGATCAATGATGTTCGGGCGTTGGAAAAAGAGGGCGCTCTGGAGGCCGCTGCAGCCAGTGGATTACCGGTTTGTCTGATGCATATGCAGGGACAGCCGCAGACAATGCAGAGGGCTCCCTGCTATGTAGACCTGCTTCGTGAAGTGACTGATTATTTGCAGAAACGGGTCGATGCTTGTCTTGGCGCTGGCATTCAGCGAGATCAGATTATTCTTGATCCAGGTTATGGTTTTGGCAAAAGTGTTGAGCATAATTGCAGTCTAATCAAGCACTTAAAGGATATCCGTGCACTAGGTTACCCGCTTTTGACCGGCACATCGAGGAAAAGCATGCTAGGTGCTATTACCGGTAAAGATATACCTGTTGAGCGTGTTATGGCCAGCGTTGCCAGTGCTTTGATTTGTGCGCAGCAGGGAGCCTGGGTTTTGCGGGTACATGATGTTGAAGAGACGATTGATGCACTGAAAGTTTATCAGGCAGTGCAGGGAGCAGAATAAGAATGAGTCGAAAATATTTTGGTACTGATGGAATTCGTGGGCGTGTAGGAGAGGGCGCTGTTACGGCTGAGTTTATGTTGAAGCTGGGCTGGGCCGCAGGTAAGGTTTTCAATCAAAAAGGTTACAATAAAATTCTGATCGGAAAAGATACCCGCATATCAGGCTATATGTTTGAGTCTGCTCTGGAAGCTGGCCTTTCTGCTGCAGGTGTTGATGTATACTTGCTGGGGCCGATGCCAACACCTGGGATCGCTTACCTGACCCGAACATTTCATGCCCAGGCGGGTATTGTGATCAGCGCATCCCATAACCCCTTTGAAGATAACGGCATTAAGTTCTTTTCAGCTCACGGGACTAAACTACCAGATGAGGTTGAGGCTGCCATTGAGACGCAGCTTGATGAGCCCATGGTCACCGTGAGCCCCGATAAGTTGGGTAAGGCAAAACGGATTACTGATGCTGCTGGGCGGTATATTGAATTTTGTAAGAGTACATTCCCTAATGAGTATGATCTTCACGGCCTGAAGATTGTCTTGGATTGTGCTCACGGTGCTACTTATCATATTGCCCCGTCGGTTTTCACTGAGCTGGGGGCTGAAGTTGCTACCATAGGAACTGCGCCGGATGGCCTTAATATCAATAAGGAGGTTGGCTCAACCTCTCCGGCAGCGCTTCAGGCTGCAGTGCTTGAGCATCAGGCGGACCTTGGTATTGCGTTTGATGGTGATGGTGACCGAGTTGCTATGGTCGATCAGCAGGGTAATCTGCTGGACGGGGATGATCTGCTGTATATTATTGCGACGGATATGCAGCGGGAGGATATGCTCTGTGGCGGCGTGGTCGGCACCCTTATGAGTAATTACGGCCTTGAAAAAGCCTTTGCGGAGCTGGATATTCCTTTTACACGGGCTAAAGTCGGCGATCGATATGTGATGGCTGAGCTAAAAGCAAACGACTGGCGTGTTGGAGGGGAGAACTCAGGCCATATTGTTTGCCAGCATGTGCAGACCACGGGAGACGGTATTGTGTCCGCC
>JBLWVL010000042.1:0-26095 GCA_048268485.1 Oceanospirillum sp. | reverse complement strand
TCAACTACGTCAAATGACGTACCCCGGTGCGTCATCCTCCCCATACCGCATCTGTGCGCCCTAGCCAATAATCGAATCAACTTCAGAAGATGCTTTTAAGCATCCCAACATTTTGATTGGCACGGGAAGGTACAGCATGAAAATGAAAACTATGGTTGCAGGTGTTGCTCTGGCAATGGGAACCAGTCTGGTGAGTTTTGGTGCACTGGCAGCAGATACCATTAAGGTGGGTGTTCTGCACTCTTTGTCCGGTACGATGGCGATCAGTGAAACCACACTGAAAGACACCGTTCTGATGATGGTGGAAGAGCAAAACAAAAAAGGTGGCCTGCTGGGTAAACAACTGGAAGCCGTCGTGGTTGACCCGGCATCTAATTGGCCGCTGTTTGCTGAAAAAGCCCGTGAGCTGCTGACCAAAGAGAAGGTTGATGTGATCTTCGGCAGCTGGACTTCGGTATCCCGTAAATCGGCTCTGCCGGTTCTTGAAGAACTGAACGGTCTGATGTTCTATCCGGTTCAGTATGAAGGCGAAGAATCTTCCAAAAACGTTTTCTACACCGGCGCTGCGCCAAACCAACAGGCAATTCCAGCGGTGGATTATCTGATGGATGAGCTGGAAGTGGAGCGCTGGGTACTGGCGGGTACCGACTACGTTTACCCCCGTACCACCAACAAAATTCTGGAAGCCTACCTGAAGTCCAAAGGTGTGGCCGAAAAAGATATCATGGTGAACTACACACCTTTTGGTCACTCAGACTGGCAGTCCATTGTTTCCGATATCAGCAAATTCGGCAGCATGGGTAAAAAGACCGCGGTGGTTTCCACCATCAACGGCGATGCCAACGTGCCTTTCTACAAAGAACTGGGTAATCAGGGCATCTCCTCTGAAGATATCCCGGTTGTCGCCTTCTCCGTCGGTGAAGAAGAACTTTCCGGTATCGACACCAAACCACTGGTTGGTCACCTGGCCGCCTGGAACTATTTCCAAAGCGTGGATACCGAAGAGAACGAAGCCTTTATCAAAAAATGGAAAGCCTTTATCGGTGATTCCAAGCGGGTAACCAATGATCCGATGGAAGCCACTTATATCGGCTTCAAAATGTGGACTCAGGCGGTACAGAAAGCCGGCACCACAGATGTTGATGCCGTCGAGCAGGCGATGATCGGTCAAACTACCCCGAACCTGACCGGTGGTATCGCCAAGATGAACAAAAACCACCACCTGAGCAAACCGGTTCTGATCGGTGAAATCCAGGACAACGGCCAGTTCGAAGTAGTTTGGGAAACCGAAGGTGTTGTACCTGGTGACGCTTGGTCTGACTTCCTGCCGGGTTCCAAAGATCTGATCTCGGACTGGACAGCACCGATCACCTGCGGCAACTACAACGTTGTGACCCGTACCTGCTCCGGCCAGAACTACTAACCCTCTCCTCACTGACTGCTCCTTAGGAGCAGTGCTGCGGTAGCTCCTGAGATCCTTGCTCTTCACAAGGATTTCAGGCTTTTCGCGGTCATTTTTCAGCCTTTCCTCTACCGCTCATCGCTTCCTGAATATCGATGAACCAGCAGGAAAACCTAAGGCAATAAGGAAAAGTGACCGCCGTTTTTCTGGAGTCCTGTTGTGAAACGATTTCTCACTCTTTGTGCTTTGCTCAGCGTCTGTCTGAGCTTTGGCCTGACCCAATCCGCTCAGGCTAACTCTGCCACGATTCAGCCCTTGCTGGCTGAACTGACCGAAAAGAGCCTGACTAAGGCGATCCCTGTGCTGGAACAGCTTGAAGCCACGGGCTCCGACCGCGTGCTGTCGGTTTTTCAGGCGATGCTCAGTGGTGATCTCTACTACATCAAAGCGGACCGACAGGTGATTGCCGTTAATGAGCTGAACGGAGAAAGTCAATTTGTCCGCATGCTCAATGGCGAGGTGATTCCTGCGCTGAATAAAAGAGCCATCAAAAAGATTCGGGTCAACAACAGACTTCGCAGCTACCTCAGAGGGGCGATTGCCCGTTTACAGCTGGCGTCAGATTCGGCCTCTGTGCGGGAAAGTGCCGTGCGCAGCCTGCTATCGGACCTGGATGCCGACACGGTTTCCATGATCAGCAAGCGCCGCCTTGTTGAGGAAAACATAAGTGTTAAAGCGATGATGGATCTGGCGCTGGCGATCCACAAGCTGAGCAGTGCACCGGAGGCTGTGGATAAACTGAACGCTATTCAGATCCTGGAAGGTAGTCTGGAAAATGATGTCCGCAATCTGCTGAACCGCTACGCCACCATGTCACCGGAGCACGTTGATTATCATAAAAGTGTCAGCGCAGCGGCGGCAAAAGCTCTGGTGAGTATTGAAGACAAAATCGAGTTTTACGCCTTTATCGATCAACTGTTTTTCGGCCTGAGCCTGGGCTCGGTTCTGCTACTGGCGGCGATCGGCCTGGCCATCACCTTCGGTGTAATGGGGGTCATCAATATGGCCCACGGTGAGATGATTATGCTGGGGGCCTACACCACCTATGTGGTTCAGCTGCTGATGCCGAATCATATTGAGTACTCCCTATGGGTTGCGCTTCCTGCCGCCTTCGTAGTTTCGGGCCTGATGGGTATCGCCATTGAGCGCGGCGTCATTCGACACCTCCATGGCCGACCACTGGAAACCCTGCTGGCAACCTTTGGTATCAGTCTGATTTTACAGCAGCTGGTTCGTACCATCTTCTCGCCGCTAAACCGTCAGGTGGCGTCTCCGGAGTGGATGAGTGGCTCACTGGAGATCAACCCTGTGCTCTCTCTGACTCTGAACCGGCTTTATATTTTGGCCTTCGCCCTGATCGTTTTCTTTCTGCTACAGCTGATCCTGAAAAAAACCAATCTGGGATTGAATGTGCGGGCGGTTTCCCAGAACCGCAATATGGCCCGGGCCATGGGCGTTCGTTCCGCCCGGGTTGATGCGTTGACCTTTGGTCTGGGTTCCGGAATCGCCGGAATCGCCGGCGTTGCCCTCAGCCAACTAACCAATGTCGGTCCGAATCTGGGACAGGCTTACATCATCGACTCTTTTATGGTGGTGGTGTTTGGTGGTGTCGGCAATCTTCTCGGTACCCTGGTAGCGGCTTTCTCACTGGGTATCGCCAATAAGTTCCTGGAGCCGGTTACCGGTGCGGTTCTGGCCAGTATTCTGGTTCTGGTCTTTATCATCCTCTTTATTCAGAAGCGTCCTAAAGGCCTCTTCCCGCAAAAAGGGAGGGCTGCAGAATGAGTACCTCAACGATGATGCAATCCCTGTTTAATCCTCTATTTAAAGACCGGGGGCAACCCGGTGGCCGTGTCGCTCCTTTTGTCATCATTCTGTTTGTCGTCACAGCTCTGGCCTCCGCGTCTAACCTGTTGTTGCCGGAATCCTCGGCGCTGCATGTCAGCACCTACAGCATCACCCTGCTGGGCAAGTATCTCAGCTACGCCATGCTGGCTCTGGCGGTGGATGTGATCTGGGGTTATTGCGGTATTCTGAGTTTGGGGCACGGTGCTTTCTTCGCCCTGGGTGGCTACGGCATGGGTATGTACCTGATGCGCCAGATTGGTGACCGTGGCGTTTACGGTCACCCGGAACTGCCGGATTTTATGGTGTTTCTCGACTGGCAAGAGCTACCCTGGTTCTGGCTGGGCATGGATCAGTTCTGGTTTGCCATGCTGATAACGTTACTGGTGCCCGGTGTTCTGGCCTATATCTTTGGTTGGCTCGCGTTCCGTTCACGGGTGACCGGGGTTTACCTTTCCATCATGACCCAGGCACTGACCTATGCGCTGATGCTGGCATTCTTCCGTAATGAGATGGGTTTTGGCGGTAACAACGGCCTGACGGACTTTAAAGATCTGCTGGGTTTCGATCTGCAGTCAGACAGCACCCGCATCGGCCTGTTTATCACCACCGCCGTGCTTCTCGCTCTGACTTTTATCACCAGCAGCTGGATCATGAAATCCCGCCTCGGTAAGGTCGTCGTTGCTATTCGGGACGGAGAAGCTCGTGCGCGCTTTCTGGGTTATCGCACCGACACCTATAAGGTGTGGTTGTTTGTCTATTCGGCGGTGATCGCAGCCATTGCCGGGGCGCTGTATGTGCCTCAGGTAGGCATTATCAACCCCGGCGAGTTCTCCCCCATCAACTCCATCGAGATCGTGATCTGGGTTGCCGTTGGCGGCCGCGGCACCCTGATCGGTGCCATTATCGGTGCCCTGCTGGTGAACTACGCAAAAACCCGCTTCACCGCCATCATGCCGGACGGCTGGCTGTTTGCCCTCGGTGCGCTCTTTGTACTGGTGACCCTATATCTGCCGAAAGGGCTGGTGGGTGTTTATGACCAGCTTAAGCAACGTGTCATAAGCAGTAATCAACCGTCAAAACAGCATGCGCCTAACACAAACCATCAGCCTGAGGAGGTTCAGCCATGAGCAACCTGACCCAACTAAAAGAGAGTGGCAAAGAGCTGATGCGGCGCGATCAGGTCTGGCCCTTCCTGATGCCACGTCAAAAAAACATCGATGTCTCCCATCAGATGATTCTCTATGTGGAAGATCTCAACCTGAGTTTTGATGGCTTTAAAGCACTGAACAATCTCAACCTGTACATCAATGATGGCGAGCTACGCTGCCTGATCGGCGCTAATGGGGCGGGGAAAACCACCCTGATGGATGTGATCACCGGTAAAACGACACCGGATTCCGGCAGCGTCTATTTTGGCCAGAACCACAACCTGCTGGAACACCAGGAACCGGCCATTGCGGAGCTGGGGATCGGGCGTAAGTTTCAGAAGCCTACGGTGTTTGAGGCCCATACAGTATTCGACAACCTTGAGCTGTCTTTAAAGACCAGCAAACGCGTCCTATCGGTTCTGATGGCTAAGCTCAGCCCCAGCGAGATCGACCGTATCGACCATGTTCTGGATGTGATCGGCCTGAAAGAACAGCGCTTTATGGCAGCCGGTTCACTCTCCCACGGCCAGAAACAGTGGCTGGAAATCGGCATGCTGCTGATGGCTGAGCCCCGTCTGCTGCTGATCGACGAACCTGTCGCAGGTATGACCGCAGAAGAGACCGAACGTACCGCAGAGCTGCTCCAGTCTCTGGCCGGCAAGCACACCGTTATTGTGGTGGAGCATGACATGGAGTTTGTGCGCAGTATCGCCCGGACTGTCACCGTACTGCACCAGGGATCGGTACTGGCCGAAGGCACCATGGATCAGATACAGAACAACAAAGATGTGATCGAAGTTTATCTGGGGGAAGAAGCATGATCGCCATTAATAACGTTAACCAGCTCTATGGTGGAACCCAGATTCTGTGGGATCTGAACCTGGATATCGAAGCTGGCTCCTGCACCTGCATTATGGGTCGTAACGGTGTTGGCAAAACCACTCTGCTGAAATGCCTGATGGGACTGTTACCGATCTCAAGTGGCGAAATTCTGCTGGATGGCAAGCCCCTGCACACCCAAAGCGCTGAAAACCGTGCCCCCGGCGGCATCGGTTATGTCCCCCAGGGACGGGATATTTTCCCCATGCTCACCGTGGAAGAGAACCTGCGTATCGGACTGCCGGTGCGAAAAAGCCGAACCGGCGATACCACAGGGGAGATACCGGAAAAGATCTTCGAATTGTTCCCGGTGCTGAAAGAGATGCTGCACCGTCGTGGCGGTGACCTTTCCGGTGGCCAACAGCAGCAACTGGCCATAGGCCGCGCATTGGTGCTGGAACCCAAGGTGCTGATTCTGGATGAACCTAACGAGGGCATTCAACCCAACATCGTTAAACAGATCGGTGATGTGATCCTCAAGCTCAATGAAGAGGAGGGACTAACCGTAATTCTGGTGGAGCAGAAACTGGGCTTTGCCCGCCGGGTGGGCAAAGAGTTTCGTCTGATGGAAAAAGGCCGTGTCGTCGCCAGCGACAAAATGGCCAATCTCAATGATGAACTGATCCGACAGTATCTGGCGGTTTAGGACATAGAAGGTTCAAAGTTTAGCGCGGCTTTAGAGTGTCTTCACTTTTGGCCGCATTATTGCATCAACAGGTAACAACAAACGGCTATCAACGCGCTTTAAAAATATAAAGATCAATAAAAACAGATAGTTATAAAACAAAAATAGCGCACCAAGAAATTTATTCATAACAAAAAAGCACCATAATAGTGCAACCATAAAGCAGGCACCTTATGAACCAGCCCGTAATCACAACGCCGGAACAGGCTTCCCATTGGGAAGCCCGACTCGCCCTCAAGCTGGCCCGCACACTGCGCGGTTCAGTCCTGAAAGGTTGTGAGCATAAGGGCCCGCTCTATGTGCAGAAGCCTTTTTACCCGGAAGGGCGCAATCTGGCGCATCTCTATCTGCTACATCCACCGGGGGGGATGGTTTCAGGTGATACCCTGACCCTTTCCGCTGAGTTGGACGAACACGCCTCAACGCTTATCACCACACCGGGAGCTGGCCGGGTTTATAAGGCCCGAGCCGATCAAAGCCTGCAGCATCAGATATTGCGTTTTGATCTGGCGGATAACGCCACCCTCGAATGGCTGCCACTGGAAGGCATTATCTACCCCGGAGCCCAGACGCAGCTGGATACCCAGGTTCATCTGAGCGGCAACGCTCGCTATATCGGCTGGGAGATCACCTGCCTGGGCCTGCCCGCCTGCCAACAACCCTTCTCCCCCGGCAGTCTGATGAAGCAAAACCTGCAGATTTTTCACGATGGCAGGCTTTGCCTGAGGGAGCGCCTGGTGGTGGATGGCGATCAGCAGAATAACGGCATGCTGCAGAGCCTGACAGGTCTGAGGGGCTATCCGATCACCGCCATGATGGTGGCCGGGCCCTTCAACGCCCCCTCTTTTGACGTTGCGATAGAGGATGATGAAACCCGGATGGAGAACCTGATTCACCGGTTGCGCGAGTGCTGCGAACAGCACAAAACACTGGATGATGATTTTCTCGCGGGTGTCACTCTGAATCACGGATTTCTGATGGTGCGTTATCTGGGTCACTGCTCGGAAAAAGCCCGCAAACTCTTTATTGAGTGCTGGCGGCAGGTTCGCCCTGAACTGCTCAACCGGAGCGCTTGTGAACCGAGGATCTGGGCCACCTGAATGAAGGCCTGTACGACCCGATAGCGCGTTAGCCAAATAACACAATTACCTGTTTACCAGGATCAAATTGCAAGAGGTCACTATGGAACTACTGCCAAGAGAGAAAGATAAGCTGCTGATCTTTACCGCAGCTCTGCTGGCTGAGCGTCGGCTGAATCGGGGGCTAAAGCTGAATTATCCCGAGGCCGTCGCCTTTATCACCATGGAGATTATCGAGGGAGCCCGGGACGGTAAAACCGTGGCCGAGCTGATGAGTTACGGTAAAACCCTGCTGAATGCCGATCAGGTGATGGAGGGCGTGCCGGAGCTGATCCATGAGGTTCAGGTTGAAGCCACCTTTCCCGACGGTACCAAGCTTGTCACCGTTCACCAGCCTATCTGCTAAGGAGCGATCATGATGACCGATAAGGATTCCCAAACCTCTGACCTCTTGATTCCCGGTGAAGTCCAGGCTGCAGAAGGCCAGATCACCCTCAACGAAGGCCGTAACATCATCACTCTGCGGGTGGAAAATACCGGTGACCGCCCCATTCAGGTGGGCTCTCACTACCATTTTGCGGAAACCAATCCGGCACTGAGCTTTGATCGCGAGGCCGCCAAAGGCTTTCACCTGAATATCGCCTCTGGCACCGCTGTGCGTTTTGAACCCGGTCAGGGTCGTGACGTTCAACTGGTGGAGTTTGCCGGCAGCAAAACCATTTATGGATTCCGCGGCGAGGTGATGGGCCCCCTTGGTGACTCCGGCAGCACCGATACCAGCAGTGAAACCTCATCCGTTACCATGGATCGCACCGCCTATGCCCAGATGTTCGGCCCAACGGTGGGAGACAAGGTCAGGCTTGGTGATACCGACCTCTGGATTCAGGTAGAGAAAGATTTCACCGTTTACGGGGATGAGGTGAAGTTCGGCGGCGGCAAGGTGATCCGTGATGGCATGGGCCAGAGCCAGCAGGTGAATGAACCTGATGATGGCAGCGAAGGCGCTATGGATCTGGTGATCACCAATGCTCTGATTCTGGATCACTGGGGTATCGTTAAAGGTGATGTGGGTATTAAAGCCGGACGTATTGTGCGCATCGGTAAAGCGGGTAACCCGGATGTACAGGCTAACGTGGATATTGTCATCGGGCCGGGTACCGAAGTGATCGCCGGTGAAGGCTCGATCCTGACCGCCGGCGGCATCGACGCCCATATTCACTTTATCTGCCCGCAGCAGATCGAAGAAGCCCTGATGAGCGGTGTGACCACCATGATCGGCGGCGGTACCGGCCCCGCTACCGGCACCAACGCCACCACCTGTACACCGGGCCCCTGGTATATCGGCAAGATGCTGCAAAGTACCGACGATATGCCGATGAATCTGGGTTTTCTGGGCAAAGGTAACGCCTCACAGCCGGAAGCACTGGAAGAACAGCTACAAGCCGGTGTCTGTGGCCTGAAACTTCATGAAGACTGGGGGACAACTCCAGCATCCATCGACTGCTGCCTGTCCGTAGCCGAGCGATACGATGTGCAGGTGGCGATCCATACCGATACCCTGAATGAATCCGGTTTTGTTGATGACACCCTAGGAGCCTTCAAAGGCCGCGTGATCCACACCTATCACACCGAAGGAGCTGGCGGCGGCCATGCGCCGGATATTATCCGCGCCTGTGCTTACCCGAATGTATTGCCCTCCTCCACTAATCCGACCCGACCCTACACGGTTAATACTGTGGATGAGCATCTGGATATGCTGATGGTTTGTCACCATCTCGACAGCTCGATTCCTGAGGATGTGGCGTTTGCCGACTCCCGTATCCGCAAGGAAACCATCGCTGCTGAAGATATTTTCCATGATCGCGGCGCCTTCTCCATGATCTCCTCAGATTCTCAGGCGATGGGGCGTGTCGGAGAGGTTGTCACCCGCACCTGGCAAACGGCTCATAAGATGAAAACCCAGTTTGGTCTCTTGCCGGAAGACCGGGAAGTCGGTTGCGATAACTACCGCGCCCGACGCTATATCGCCAAATACACCATCAACCCAGCGATCACCCACGGCATCGCCCATGAAGTGGGTTCCATTGAACCGGGCAAGCTGGCGGATCTGGTGCTCTGGAAACCGGCCTTTTTCGCCACTAAGCCCTCGATGATTATCAAAGGCGGCATGATCGCAGCGGCCCCTATGGGTGACCCAAACGCTTCCATACCGACACCTCAGCCGGTGCACTACCGCCCGATGTTTGGCGCCCACGGCAAAGCGGCCAGCCAAACCTCGGTCACCTTTGTCTCCAAAGCGGCTCTTGATAACGGCCTGAAAGAGAAGCTGGGGCTTAACCGTGAACTGGTGGCCTGTGGCAACACCCGCAACATCAGTAAGAACGACATGGTGCTGAACAGCTGGCAGCCGGAGATCACCGTTGACCCGCAAACCTATGAGGTACGCGCCGACGGTGAACAGCTGACCTGTGAGCCAGCAACTGAGCTGCCATTAGCTCAGCGCTTTAACCTGTTCTGATGCCGCCCGGAAAATTCTTAAAGGAGCACCAAGATGCTTGAGATATACGAACGCCTGGGCACCGAAAAAGCAGGCCCGATTTACGCTACGGTGACCCTGAATCACGAACAACGGGATCGTGGTCGCCTGCGTCTCACCAGTACCGACGGCGAAGAGGTTCGGGTGTTTCTGGAGCGTGGTACGGCACTTCAGGTGGGTGAATATCTGAAATCCCACTGCGGCAAAATTGTGCAGGTGGAAGGTGCGGTCGAACCGGTAACCGAAGCTCGCTGCGATGACTGGCACACCTTTGCCCGCGCCTGTTACCACCTGGGCAACCGCCATGTGAAATTACAGGTGGGGGAGCGCTGGCTGCGCATTACACCGGATCATGTGCTGGAAGAGATGCTGGAGCTGCTGGAGCTGACCATCGTGCATACCGAAGCGGTGTTTGTGCCGGAGAATGGTGCCTACTTCAAGGGTCTGGGCGGACATTCCCACGGTCATGATCATGGACACAGCCACGACCATTCGCACGATCATGATCATGGACATGGCCAGGAACACTCGCACAGTCACGAGCATTCCCATGAACACTGAGCCGGTTAACACCCCGGAACCAACTGCGCCAGCTCTGACCGACCTGAGTCTGGTGCGCCTGATGCATCTGGCTTCAGTCAGTCTGCCGGTGGGTGGCTACGCCTTCTCCCACGGTATGGAGTACGCCATTGATGCGGGCTGGATTCGCAAGGCCGACCAGGTGGAATATTGGGTGCGGGAACAGCTACATCTGGGCCTTGCCGGTACCGATATTCCTTTGCTGCGGCTCTCAATGCAAGCCTGCACCCAAGAGGACTGGCCCGATTCAAAGTGTATTAAAGAGTTGAAACGACTGAATGAGCTGACACTGGCCTGCCGGGAAACCCATGAACTGACCCTGACCGATACCGCCATGGGTGAAGCCCTGATGCGCCTGATGAACAGCCTGCAGATGGCTCAGCCCTTCAGTAAAGGTGAACCGGTCAGCTTTGTCAGCCTGTTTGCTTTAGCGGCTTCTCTATGGCGGATCCCCTACCGGGCAGCGGCTAATGGCTTTCTTTGGTCCTGGCTGGAAAACCAGATCGCGGCAGCGACTAAACTGGTGCCTCTGGGGCAGACGCAGGCACAACAGCTGCTGGTCGCCCTACAACCGGAGCTGGAGACCGCCATCGAACAGGCAGAACGCATTGCTGAAGAGGAGATTGGCGCAGGTTTACCCGCTTTGGCCATCGCCAGCTCACAACACGAACACATGTATTCACGACTCTTCCGCTCCTGATTCCTGTTCACTATCAGCCCGGAAAGCGTCTTACGATAAGAAATTAAGCACGAGGATACGTTATGACAAAACCTAAACAGACACTGCGGGTCGGTGTTGGCGGCCCGGTGGGTTCCGGTAAAACCGCCCTACTGCGCTCGCTCTGTGCCGCTTTGCGTGATCACTACGATATTGCGGTGGTCACCAATGATATCTACACCAAAGAAGATGCGAAATTTCTCACCGAACATAAAGCTCTGAGTGCCGACCGGATTCTCGGCGTGGAAACCGGTGGCTGCCCCCATACAGCCATTCGTGAAGATGCCTCCATGAACCTGGCGGCTATCGATCAGCTGGTTGAGCGCCACGGTGCACTGGATGTGGTCTTTGTGGAGAGCGGTGGTGATAACCTGAGCGCCACCTTTAGCCCTGAACTGTCGGACCTGACCCTCTATGTGATCGATGTATCGGCGGGAGACAAAATCCCCCGCAAAGGCGGCCCCGGCATCACTAAATCCGACCTGCTGATTATCAACAAAACCGACCTGGCACCGATTGTAGGGGCATCACTTGAGGTGATGGACCGGGACGCCAAACGGATGCGCGGTGACCGTCCCTTTGTTTTTTCTAACCTGAAGCAGGCTCAGGGGTTGGATCAGATCATTCAGTTTATCGTCACCGAAGGCATGCTGGAGTCAAAAGCGATTCCACCCGCTAAAGCCGTGGTTTAACGCGCCGGACGATAGAAAGCCCGATGATAAACCTGAACAACGCCAACATATTTTTTGTTTCAAAAGGACAATCAAGATGAAGAAGACAGCACTTTCCAAAGCTCTACTGGTGGGCGCCAGCCTGCTACCGGCTTCTGCAATGGCCCATACCGGCCACGAGGTTTCGGGTCTGATGGCTGGCTTAACGCACCCGCTGCTGGGGCTGGATCACCTGCTGGCGATGCTGGCTGTGGGGATCTGGGCCGCAAAAATGGGGGGTAACGCCCGCTGGCAACTGCCCGTAACCTTTGTGGGCATGATGCTGCTGGCAGCCGTTGTGGCAGCCGCAGATGTACAGTTCCCGTTCGTGGAAGCCGGTATCAGCGCATCTGTGATTATTGCAGGCCTGCTGGTGGCATTTTCGGCTCGCTTCAGTACTCCAGTAAGCTCCCTGCTGGTTGCAGCAATGGCTATTTTCCATGGGGCCGCTCACGGCGCAGAGCTTCCATCCGGTGCACTGCTAAGCACTTACCTGCTGGGCTTTAGCGTGGCTACAATGGCATTGCATCTGGCCGGTATCGGCCTGATCCTGAAAGTAAAAGCCTTCCGCGCAGAGATCGCCGGCGGCCTGATCGCTCTGACGGGAGTTGTGCTCGCAGTTTAAAGCCAACCACTCACCTTTGCTCTTATTTGAACAAAGGTGAGCGCTTATCCGTCCAACGGTTTTCCGATACCGACAAACAAAGTCTCTATCCTGTAGATAATTATTTTGTTCCAATGCATTCTCTTGCCAGACTAATGACGACAGAGGGTTCCGGATGGCCGACGCAGGACTTATAACAGATACCCACGGTGTTAAGCGCTGTTGGTGGTGCGGTGAAAATGATGAGCTGTACCGCAATTACCACGATACCGAATGGGGTTTTCCGGTTACAGATGACATCCGTTTGTTTGAAAAGATCTGTCTGGAAGGGTTTCAGGCGGGGCTAAGCTGGATCACTATTCTGCGTAAACGGGAGAATTTCCGAGCCGCGTTTGCAGGCTTTGATTTCCATAAAGTCGCACAATTCACAGAGCAGGATGTGGATAACTTACTATTGGATGCAGGGATTATTCGCCATCGCGGTAAAATTGAGGCGACAATTAATAATGCCAAGCGAGCGATAGATCTAAAAAAAGAGTTTGGATCATTAGCTGCTTATTTTTGGCATTACGAGCCTAGCGCTGAACAGCGCCCTACCCAGGCGGATTACGCAAGCATCAGTCCCATCGCTCAAACAGAGCTTTCACAACAGTTAAGCAAAGATCTGAAAAAGCGCGGCTGGAAATTTGTCGGGCCAACGACCTGCTATGCCTTTATGCAAGCGATGGGCTTAGTGAACGATCACTTAGAGGGTTGTTTCAATCGCGATACGGTTCTTGAGGCACGCGCCAATCTGAAAAAGCCATCATAAAATATGAGTCAGAATGATCTATATCGATTCAAACTGCTACGCCCCATGCCGAAACCTATTTATAGCACTCTTAACAGGTCATCTTGCTAGCTAAATTAAAGCGAATGACCTAAGATAAAAATTAGTTTTAAGACATCTAAGAGGCTCAATCCATGAACACCATTCGCCCAATACTGGCAGACAACACGACCAGTATTTCTGAATTAAAAAAGAACCCTATGGCTGTAGTTGACGAAGCCGACGGCTTTCCGGTTGCGGTGCTAAATCGTAACCAACCAGTATTCTACTGTATTCCAGCAGAAGCATACGAAGCTCTGATGGATAAATTAGAAGATATGGAACTTGCTCAAATCGTACAAGATCGTGAGTGTCAGGAAGAAATAGAGGTCAGCATTGATGACCTATAAACTTGTCTTTAAACGTGACGCAGAGAAAGAGTGGAGAAAATTAGACGCAACAATACGCCTGCAGTTTAAGAAAAAACTTATTGATAGATTGAAAGAACCCAGAGTTGAATCTGCCCGTCTGAATGGCATGAAAGACTGCTACAAGATCAAACTCCGAAGTGCAGGATATCGACTGGTGTACCAAGTGCGCGATAAGGAAATAGTTGTGTCGGTTGTAGCGGTAGGAAAGCGTGAACGAAATCAAGTGTACAACATCGCATTGAAGCGTGTTTGAGAAAGCAAGCAGATACAGCCCACTAGCGCCCCTATCATGGAGAACCACCATTCGCCTTTTAAAAAAGCGAATGATGCTACTCAATTCTATACCTAGCGACGCTGAGCTGCTTTTTGCTGCTGCTTTTGTTTCAGCTTCAGTTCCCGATTCAGCTCCGCATAGGTTTTCGCTTCGCCACCCACATGCTCGATACCACGCGCACGCGCCAGCTGGATCTGCTTTTCGCGATCACGGAAACGCTTCAGTTGCTCTTCAGTGTGGGTGCCGTGACATTTCGGGCAGCTGACACCGGCCTCATATTTATCCGACGCTTTGTCTTCTTCGGTAATCGGCAGGCGGCAAGCATTGCACATATCATACTGCCCCTTTTCCAACTGATGATTCACTGATACGCGCCCGTCAAAAACATAACACTCACCCTGCCAAAGTGACTCTTCTTCTGGCACCTCTTCCAGATATTTCAGAATACCGCCTTCCAGATGATAAACCTCATCAAAGCCCTGCTCTTTCATATAGGCCGTAGATTTTTCGCAGCGGATACCACCGGTACAAAACATGGCGACTTTCTTGTGCTTGGCCGGGTCCAGGTTCTCTTTGACATAATCCGGAAACTCACGGAAGGTCTCAGTATCCGGGTTCAGCGCATCTTTAAACGTTCCGATCTCAACCTCGTAGTCGTTACGGGTATCCACCAACAGTACCTCAGGGTCAGAGATCAGAGCGTTCCAGTCTTTCGGCTTAACGTAAGTACCCACTACGTGACGAGGATCGATACCCTCAACACCCATGGTGACAATCTCTTTCTTGAGCTTCACCTTGGTGCGGTTGAACGGGTTCTCCTCATGGAAGGATTCTTTAGTGACAATATCTGCCAGATCAGGTTGCTGCGCCAGCCAGTTCAGAACCGCTTTGATGCCGTCTGCCGGCCCTGCAATCGTGCCGTTAATACCTTCTGCAGCCAGCAGCAGAGTACCTTTAACTTCATGATCCAACATCACCTGATGCAGAGGTTCACGCAAGGATTCAAAGTGGTCGAGACGAACGAACTTATAGAGCGCACAAACAGTAATCATCGATTTCTCCTGCTAAACGAATCGTAAATCCGCCGCATTATATTGACCAGACAGTACCCATGAAAAACCTATGGTTTTAATCAGGTATATTAACAAGGAGCCATTGTAATGATCTCTGCTAAAACTGGAAGCACTGAACACAATCAGCTGGTAAGGTTTTTCAGCAGCTGATCACATAAGTATTTCATCTGCGCCAGCTCATCCAGCGGCATACAAGTCTGGCAAATAACCTGCTCCGGAACCGTCTCAGCCTGAACCTTAAGCAACTGCCCCGCATCCGTCAGAGTGATCACACGCACACGCTCATCATCGGGACTGCGGCCCCGGACAATCAGGGCCTTTGCTTCCAATCTTTTCAGTAGTGGCGTTAACGTACCGGAATCCAGACGCAGGCGCTCACCCAATCGTTTCACACTGACCTTCTGTTCTTCCCAAAGTACCATCATCGCCATGTATTGCAGATAGGTCAGGTCCAGTGCATCCAATAAGGGGCGATAAGCCCGGGTGATGGCATTTGTCGCACTATAGAGAGAAAAACAGAGCTGATTATCCAGCTTAAGTAAACTGCTGTTTGCCTCTGAATTATCAACTGATGACATATAAATAGCCTCAAACCGATCAATTAAATTGCACACAATATACTTGCAAACAACCCTACGGTCGAAATATAGTTGCTAGCAATTAAATTGCACACAACTTAATTTTATCAAAATAATCTGGAGTTCATTCCATGCAAACGATCTACAACACATCAGCAACAGCATCTGCTGGCCGTAATGGCCAGGTGAAAACAGATGATGGTTTACTGGAGGTCAGCCTGACCTACCCGAAAGAGATGGGCGGTGCCGGCAATGCGACTAATCCGGAACAGCTCTTTGCTGCCGGTTATGCCGCCTGCTTTTCAAATGCAGTTCTGCATGTCGCCCGCGAAGCCAAAGTGAAACTGAACGAAGCGCCTGTCACCGCTGAAGTTGGTATAGGCCCGAATAATGGTGGTGGTTTTGCCCTGGCCGTTGCGCTGTTGGTAACACTGGACCTCGAGCAGGAAACAGCTCTGAATCTGGTACGCGCCGCCCATCAGGTTTGCCCATACTCCAATGCAATCCGGGGCAATATTGATGTTCAGGTTAGCGTTAACGGCGCGGCAATCTAAGTACTGCCTATCATATTCAGATATGGCATAAAGTAAAAAGGCGCATAAGAATGCGCCTTTTGCCTTAATCTCTACTGAGCTGCTTATTTCAGCATATGCTCACGGTAGTGCTTAAGCTCATTGATGGAGTCTTTAATATCATCCATTGCCAAATGAGAACCACCTTTCTGAACACTTTTTGCCACCTCCGGATACCAGTTCTTCGCGAGAACTTTCAAAGAACTCACATCCAGATGCCGGTAGTTAAACAACTTCTCCAGACGCGGCATCTCTTTCACAAGAAAGCGGCGATCCTGCTGAATGCTGTTGCCACACATGGGTGATTTACCAGGTTCAACATACTGCAGCAGAAACTCTATCGTTTTCTGCTCTGCTTCCTGCATGCTGGTTGTACTTTCAAGTACTCGCTGAGTAAGCCCTGAAGAGCCGTGTTGCTTCGTACACCACTCACCCATCTCATCCATGACAGCCTTTGGTTTAGCAATCGCAAAAGTCGGGCCTTCGGCGATGATATTTAATTCGGGGTCAGTGACAACAGTTGCGATCTCAATAATGGTATCGCGTTCTGGCTCAAGACCCGTCATCTCCAGGTCGATCCAGATCAGGTTGGTGGTTTTTTTCGATTCTGCTGCCTGTGCCATAGTGCCCGGGGCTCCTTTCTCTTAACAGTTAACCGACAGAGATCACCACAGGCAGTGCCTGATTCCGGCTTGTCGGTCAGAGAGAATATTAGTCAATTTAGCGTTAATGTTATGTTACTGCAAAGTATAAGGATATTTACCAGACAAACCCAATGTTGAGCCCATTATTTTCAGAGTTCAGCTTTAACATTTCATGAGACCGCCCGGGATCAAGCAGTATTCCTCCCATGTCCACTTTTGGCTTAGGTTAAAAAGAGGGGGCTTTTTATCGATTATGTTAGAATCAGAACCTCATTCAGCAGGCCTTATCAAATAGTGATACCCCATATCCATGAGCAAACGTAAATTAAACCGCCGTCAGCAATGGCGTGTTGAGAAGATTCAGAAAGAGCGGGCCTCCCGGGTCAGCCGCAAAGACCGGGAAATCGACGAGAAGCTGAGCGCCGGGGAATTAGGGGCGGAACAGGAAGGTCAGATCATCGCTCATTATGGTCGCCAGGTTGATGTAGAAGGTACAGCCAGCGCAGATCATGACAAACAGTATCAGGGTAAGGTACACCGGTGCTATATGCGCGCCAATATTGACGCACTGGTAACGGGTGATAAAGTCGTCTGGCGACCTGGCCCGGATGGTGATGGTGTTGTTGTTGCCCGCCTTGAACGGGAAAACGCCCTGATGCGACCAGATACTCGTGGTCAGCTGAAACCGGTTGCCGCCAATATCGATTACATCGTTATCGTATTTGCTCCAGAGCCTCATGCCCATGCGAACCTGATTGATCGCTATATTGTCGCCGCTGAAAGCACAGGTATTGAGCCCGTTCTGCTGTTAAATAAAACTGACCTACTGAATGCAGATAATGCCCCACGCCTGCTGGAGATGGCTGAACGTTATCAACAGATCGGCTATAAAGTTTTAACAGCTTCAACCGTTGAGGAAGATGGTCTGACAGTTCTGAATCAACTGCTGGATAACAAAGTGAGTGTGTTTGTGGGCCAGTCCGGGGTAGGTAAATCCTCGCTGGTAAACGTGCTGCTGCCAGGCATCAATCTACGTGTTGGCGAGCTTTCCGAGCAAACCCGTAAAGGCATGCATACCACCACAACCGCCATGCTGTTTCACCTGCCCGATGGCGGCGACCTGATCGACTCACCTGGGATTCGGGAATTTGGGCTTTGGCATATAGATGAGCGCCAGGTGGCGGAAGGCTTCAGAGAGTTCGATGGCCTGCTGGGAGGCTGTAAGTTCCGTGACTGCACCCATCGGCAGGAGCCGGGCTGCGTACTTCGGGACGCGCTTGAAGCCGGGAAAATCAGCCCTGAACGTTTTGAAAGTTACCACCGGATTATTGCATCACTGGATGAATTCTAATCGGGCTAAAAGGCGGATCAAACCATGTCTCATGAGTTACTGTTTGAGTTTGTACAGAAGCACCCTCGCCTGTTAATTCTTACCGGAGCCGGTATCAGTACTGATTCCGGTATTCCCGACTACCGGGATCAGGAAGGCCAATGGAAACGCAAACAGCCGGTACAACATGGTGACTTTATGAAAAGTGAAGCGCTCCGTAAGAGATACTGGGGACGCAGTCTGATTGGCTGGCCTGTGATCAGGGATGCCCAGCCCAATACAGCACACAACGCATTAGCTATGCTGGAAACCATGGGACATATTGAACTCCTGGTCACACAAAATGTAGACCGGCTGCACCAACAGGCAGGAAGTCAAAATGTAATTGATCTGCATGGCCGCTCCGATGAAGTCATCTGTATGAACTGCAATTACAGAGCCAAAAGAGATCAGATACACAACCTGAGCGCTCAGCTTAACCCTGAGTTTGCTGTTTACACCGCCGATACGGCACCGGATGGCGACGCCGACCTCGAAGTCGATTTCTGTGATTTTAAAGTTCCTGCCTGCCCTCAATGTGCCGGCATTCTTAAACCTGATGTTGTATTCTTTGGAGATACTGTACCCAGAGAGCGGGTAAACCGGGTTTCAGAGGCCCTGGATCAGGCTGATGGTTTGCTCATCATAGGATCATCATTAATGGTGTTTTCCGGCTTTCGCTTCTGTCGCTATGCCGAAGAACGGAACAAACCTATGGCAGCTCTGACACTGGGTAAAACCCGGGCAGATGATATTCTTCAGCTAAAAGTAGATGCCGCTATAGGCCCAACACTGAAAGACCTGACGCAACAGCTCAGTATCTAGCATAAATAACTTCTGAGCCCGAAAGTCCTGAATTGCTATACTCTTTCTTAATGCAGGGCATCAGCTATTGGTGGTCTTGCATTTCAAAGCAGGCAGAGACTTGGCAGAGCACGCTTTAGCCCATACCCAACCCCTGCCTGCCTAGCGACTACTCCACTTCCGGAGGGGGAACATAAGGAGAGTCCGGTTGAGATAACAGACCATTCAGAGAGTTAAGAACCTCTTCAGGAGCAATCTGCTCAGGTGTTGCCTCAGGTTGCGATGATGCTCTCGGTCTCGCTTGCTCTATAGGTTCTCCGCCAGGCCCAAGCCGTTCCGTACCATAGCTACTTTCTGCCCGATTAGGACGGATAACGGTATTGGTTTCCAGTGGGTTGTAACGAGGACTCTCCTGAAACGGCGATTCGTTTAACAAACGCTCAGCCTCATCCAGCTCACTTTCACCGCCAGCCTCTACCCCATTACCTTCCGGGATAGTATCCGGGCTCAGCTCACGCTCTACAGGCTTATTCATAACGACGATCTCAATACGACGATTGATCGGGTCTAAAGGATCATCCGGCTTATAGAGCTGCGAGCTGGCGTAACCGACCACCTGGGCAACATTATCCTGAGGTAAGCCACCCTCAATGAGCATACGCCGGGCAGCGTTGGCACGTTCAGAGGAAAGCTCCCAGTTACTGTAGTAATCAGTATCACCAAAAGCAGCCGCATCCGTATGCCCGCTGACACTGATCTTATTGTTTACCTGAGAAATAACAGGAGCCAGCTGCAGCAAAATCTCGGCAAAATAATTTTTGATTTTGTCACTACCCGGGTCAAACATAGGGCGCAGCTTATTATCCACAATCTGGATATGCAGGCCATCCGGGCGTATATCAATAGAAAGCTGATCCTTAAACTTCTGTAATGTCTCACTTTCACTAACAGTTTTAATCAGCACACTTTGCAGAGAATCCATCACCTCGGTATTGGACTCAATACTCGCAGCAAGCTGTTCCGGATCATCCTTGTTCAGCATCTGCGCCTGCTCGATCTGCTCCGAATCTGCACTGGTGTTAATCTGCTTGATAATTGAAGGGGATCCACCCAGGTCGATTGGGGTTAACCGCCCAACTTTATCCATATAGCCCACAGGATCTGAGAAAAACTGCTCCAGTTCGATTTTCTGCTCTTCTGTTGTGTTAGCCAGTAGCCACATAAGAAGGAAGAAGGCCATCATCGCAATGGCAAAGTCTGCCATCGCAATCTTCCAGGAACCACCATGGTGGCCAGCAGCAACTTTCTTAACACGCTTAATGACAATATTTTTTTGTTCTTCCATGCCGGACTCCGTTAGCGGGAACGTACATGTTCTTCCAGCTCATTAAAGCTGGGCCGAACACTGGAGAACAACATCTTACGACCAAATTCGATAGACATCTGAGGTGCCAGACCGCTCATATTCGCAATCAGGCAAGCTTTAACACATTCGAACGCTTTGATCTTTTCATGAACTTCATTGTTCATCGCCGCAGCCATGGGGCTCACAAAGCCATAAGAAAGTAAAATACCGAGAAAAGTACCCACCAAAGCCGCAGCAATGTGTAAACCCAGAACTTCAGGCGGCGCGGCAATATCTTTCATGGTGATAGTGATACCTAAAACCGCCGCCACAATACCAAAGCCAGGCAAAGCATCACCAACACTCGTTACCGCATGGGCAGGCTCAGACATTTCATGTTGCAGGGTTTCGATCTCTGCATCCATCAAACTTTCCAGTTCATGGGGCTGCATATTGCCGGAACTGATAAGACGGACATAATCACAAACAAACTCAACCAATTCACTATGCTTTGCAATTGCAGGGTAACCATTGAAAATCGCACTGCTGTCCGGATCTTCAATATCTTCTTCAATCGCAATAATGCCCTCTTTACGGATCTTGGCAAAAAGGTCATGCATCAAGCTCAGAAGATCCATATAAAAGTCCCGGTTAAAACCGGAACCCATAATGAGCTTGGGTACACTCTTCATCACCTCAATAATCGTATGCTTGCTGTTGGCTATCACAAAAGCACCAAAAGCCGCACCACAAATAATAATCATCTCGTACGGCTGCCAGAGCATCGGCAGGTAACCATGAGACAGAACATAACCACCACCCACGCTGGCCAGAACAATTAATGTACCAATAATCAATAACATGTCAGGATCCTTAACTCTGTCAAGACAGCCGCAATCTGCTCTGCATTCCCACTAAGAAAAACAATTATCGTCCGAAAGAACAATATCTTTAATAGCCTGATCAGATAATAAACGCAACAGGGCCTGGTTCTCCGTAAAGCACTTTTCAAAGTGATTACCAACCCTTGAATACACCAGCTTCATTGTGCACCCTCTAAGCCACCGAAGAAAGTAACATTGCTTATGAAACTTTATTTTTTGTAAGCACAGTGGTATCACTTCATTAATACCACTTCCTAACGAGAGAAGAAAATGAGCTCTGAAGATAACCTGCTAAGCCTTCTGGTTGACTCCAGTCAGCTGGAGGCAAATTTAAGCAATAATAACCTACTGATTATCGATGTATCCTGCTCTCGCGAAAGCTATGACCAGGGGCATATACCCGGTGCAGTTTTTCTGGATTACCGTCGCCTTTTCAGTGGTCAGGGAGCGGTTCCAAACAAGCTACCAACTCAAGAGCAGCTGAGCCTTCTTTTTTCTGAGCTGGGTCTGAGCCGGGATACACATGTTGTTGCCTATGATGATGAAGGCGGTGGCTGGGCTGGGCGTCTGCTTTGGACGCTGGATGTTATCGGTCATTCCCGATACTCCTACCTTAACGGAGGCATTCTTGCCTGGCGCGCTGATGGCAAAACTCAGGAGCAGAAGGAAACTTTACCGCAACCCAGTGACTATCAGGCAGAACACATCAACCTGCATGAACGTATTGAGCTTGATGAGCTCAAATCCAAAATCGGCTCCGAAAATTTTGCAGTTTGGGACTCACGCTCCCGTGGTGAGTATGAGGGTACAGCCTCTAAAGCAGAGCGTGCCGGACATATTCCAACAGCAGTTCACTATGAGTGGACTGAAGCCATGGATAAGGAAAACGAACTCCGCATCCGTGATATGGCCGAGATCGTCACAGAGCTACAAACCAAGGGGTTGACCCTCGATCAGGAAATTGCAACTTATTGCCAATCTCACCATCGCTCGGGTTTTACCTGGTTATTAGGTAAAATACTTGGCTTTAAGCAAGTTCGTGCTTATGACGGTTCCTGGAATGAATGGGGCAACCGCTCCGACACACCGATTGAAACCTAAGGCTTATACGTGAATAAAAAGACGCTGTTTGCAGCAATTCAGTACCCACTGCCTCACCACTTTATCTCCCGACTGGTAGGTTTTCTGGCTCAGAGCCGTATCGGTTGGTTGAAAAACATACTGATCAGCCAGTTTATCAAAACCTTCAAGGTAAATATGGAGGAGGCAGCCCAGCCAAACCCGAAGGCTTACGAGAACTTTAATGAGTTCTTTACCCGCCCACTGAAGGATGATGTACGCCCGGTTGTAGCTCTGGAAAACAGTATGGCCTGCCCCGTTGATGGCACCGTAAGTCAACTGGGAGACATTGATTACGGTCGTATTTTTCAGGCGAAAGGGCACAGCTACTCCGTACTGGAACTGCTGGGTGGAGATGTGGAACGTGCAGCCCCTTTTATGGGTGGTCAGTTTGCTACCATCTACCTGTCACCTAAGGATTATCACCGTATCCATATGCCGGTAACCGGTACACTCCGCCAAATGGTGCATGTACCGGGGCGTCTTTTTTCGGTCAACCCTGCAACAACAGAAAATGTCGATGGCCTGTTCGCCCGAAACGAACGTGTTGTGGCAATTTTCGATACTGAATACGGCCCTATGGCGATGGTTCTGGTTGGCGCTATGATCGTTGCCAGCATTGAAACCGTCTGGAGTGGTCAGGTAACACCACTAAACCGTGAAGTGGCTGTCAGTAACTATTCTGAGCAACCTCAGGCCATTACTCTGGAGAAAGGGGCTGAATTGGGTCGCTTTAAGTTAGGCTCAACCATTGTCATGCTATATGGCCCTGAGATGGCAGAATTTCTTGACCGCTTCGAAGCAGGCACTCCAACCCTTATGGGTGAGTACTTCGGCCAGTTCCTGACGGACTCAGATAAGCCTGAAAGCGCATCCCCTGAAGCAAAAACCTCTGAAACAGAGTAATCTCTAGCCTTACAAGCCCAAAATAAAAAGCGTAGCTCTGTTGGCTACGTTTTTTTATGCCCGAAAGGGAGGTAAAAATTCGATCTAAGCTCGATCAATACTGAAGCTGATCACATCTGATAGTCGTCCAGCACCAGCCTTAAGCATCAGCAAGCGATCAAAACCAAGTGCAACACCCGCACACTCCGGTATCCCGGAATCCAATGCATCAATCAGATGCTGATCCACCACCACCTTTGGTAGCCCCAGTGATTGCCTTTGTTCATTATCTGCCGCAAAGCGTTTTGCCTGCTCTTTAGCATCCGTCAGCTCATGATAACCATTAGCCAACTCGATACCCCGATAATAGCACTCAAACCTGGCCGCAACCTGATCACCTTCATCATCCGTTTTCACCTTGGCAAGTGCTGCCTGAGAAGCAGGGTAGTCGATAACAAAGGTTATTTCATCCCGTCCCAGCAAAGGCTCGATACAACTGCTCATTAAGAGATCACAGCAAGTATCGCGGTCCAGATCATCTGCAACAATCCCGGTCTTATCATGGGACAACTGCTGCAATTGAGATAGCCCAGAGGTAAACGGATCAATCGCAAGATGTTGACGAAACAGTGACCGATAGCTTTGACAACTAAAGCGATCAATCTCAAGTACTTCTGAAATCAGCGCCTGGACCTCCGCCATCAGCTCATTCAGATCATAGCCCGGCTGATACCATTCCAGCATGGCAAACTCAGGATTATGCCGTTCACTATATTCCCCGTTACGGAAACTGGTCGCCAGCTGCCAGATAGCGCCACTGCCTGCAGCCAGCAACCGCTTCATATGGAACTCAGGTGATGTTTGCAGATAAAGGTCCAGAGGCTCACTCACACCGCCTCCGGAACAGTGACTTTGCATCGAACTCAGATACGCATCCGTACTACCGGCACGCCCCAATACCGGCGTCTGCACTTCAAGAACACCACACTCTTCAAAGAAGTTCCTGATATGCCTGAGCAGATCAGCCCGCAAACGAAGGTTCTCAATACTGGCTGAAGGTTTCCATAACGATTGTTTCTGTGTCATGCCACGTCTCACAAATCATTCTTTTAAGCGGTAAGCAGAAAGAAAAAAACCGGCCTGAGCCGGTTATTTTTACTGGAGCACTACGTTATTTAAGCACGGCTTACATAGTCACCAGTACGGGTATCAATCTTCAGGTTGTCGCCAATGTTCACAAACAGAGGAACACGCACAACCGCTCCGGTTACCAAAGTAGCCGGTTTGGAACCACCCTGAGCAGTATCACCTTTGAGGCCTGGATCAGTCTCCGTCACCTCAAGAACAATAAAGTTTGGCGGTGTTACCGAGATCGGCGCACCATTGAACAGAGTAACTGTGTAAGTTTCCTGCTCTTTCAGCCATTTCACAGTTTCACCAACCGCTTTTTCATCCGCAGGATGTTGGTCAAAAGAACCATCAGTTGCCATGAAATACCAGAACTCACCATCGGTGTACAGGTACTCCATGTCATATTCCATAACATCGGCACCTTCCAGGCTTTCCCCTGACTTAAAGGTACGCTCCCATACACGACCGGTATTCAGGTTACGCAGCTTCACACGGTTAAAGGCTTGCCCCTTACCTGGTTTAACATAATCATTCTCCAGTATGGAGCACGGATCGCCCTCAAGCATTACCTTAAGACCCGACTTGAATTCGTTGGTAGAATAGTTCGCCATAAAATATCACCAATATCTCTTAATTTAGTCGGAAAGGCAGACGACCTTTCCTGATCAACAAAATCTGGTTGCCAATGATACCTGTTTCTGAATCCCCTGTGCAGTTTACTGCCAATAAAACACATGAAAAGCCCGTGGAAAGCGATTGGCAAACCCTTATGAAAGGGAGCCTTATTTCTGCGACAGAATTAATTTCGTACCTGGAGCTACCTAAATCATTTTTGCCAGGTGCCGAGAGCGGTCATCAACTATTTGAGCTCCGCGCGCCAAAGCCTTACCTTGACAGGATCGAAAAAGGAAACCCAAATGATCCCCTGCTGCTCCAAATACTTCCTATGCAGCAGGAATCCCTTAAGGTTCCTGGCTACATAACAGACCCTCTGGAAGAAATGGATAGCAACCCAATTCCGGGGCTTATTCATAAATACAAAAGCCGGGTACTCTTAGTCGGATCAGGAGCCTGTGCTATTAATTGCCGCTACTGTTTTCGCAGGCACTTTCCCTACCAGGACAATGGGCTGTCTAATGATCGTATTGACCAGGTCATCCGGTATCTGCAGGCAAAAAAAGAGGTGAACGAAGTAATACTCAGCGGAGGTGACCCTCTGGCAACACCTGATCGCCGGCTACAACAACTGGTGGAACAGCTTGCAGCTGTGCCCCATATTAAACGACTCAGAATTCATACCAGGCTGCCAGTCGTCATCCCTCAGCGTATTACTGATCAGCTTGTTAGCCTGCTCAGCCAGAGTCGACTTAAAGTCGTCTGGGTTCTGCATATCAATCACAGCAACGAAATTGACCATCAGGTGGCAGCAGCAGTCAGTAAACTAAAAGAGAACAGGATGACGGTACTGAATCAGTCTGTCATCCTTAAGGGAGTTAATGACAGCGTTCAGGTATTAAAAGATCTGAGCGAATCGCTTTTTGACGCCGGTATTTTACCCTACTACCTGCACGCGTTTGATCCTGTACAGGGAGCAAGTCACTTTGACGTGCCGGATCATCAGCTTATAAAACTCTGGCGTGAACTACAGGGCCAGTTACCCGGCTTTTTGGTCCCTAAGCTAACCCGGGAAGAGCCTGGTAAAACATCCAAAACGTTACTCTTCTAACAGAACATTATTGTTCTAGGCCATCATCGATAAGTCCGGGCAGAAGTGCCCCAGCAGGGCCTTATCGGTGAGGCTGTACGCAGCGTACTAAAGCTTTAAGGAATTTCCCTTCAACTTTTCTCCTTTTTCTCCCAACCATAAATTCCAGGCATAAAAAAACCCCGCTTCATGGAAGCGGGGTTCTTTTGGGTGGCCTGCTCACGC
>JBLWVL010000041.1:0-26939 GCA_048268485.1 Oceanospirillum sp. | reverse complement strand
AGGTCGGGCTTTAGCCCGTCGCGGATCTATCAATAAACGCCGAACCCGGCATTGAACGCTGCCTATGCTGACGCCCTAAAGGGCGACCTACATCGTCCGGTGTGTCACGCTATTCCTGCATTTTATGATGCACGCTCAAATGTAGGTCGGGCTTTAGCCCGTCGCGGATCTATCAATAAACGCCGAGCCCGGTATTGAACGCTGCCCTATGCTGACGCCCTAAAGGGCGACCTACGTTCTATTACCCTAACCCATGTAGGTCGGGCTTTAGCCCGTCGCGGATCTATCAATAAACGCCGAACCCGGCATTGAACGCTGCCTATGCTGACGCCCTGAAGGGCGATCTACATCGTCCGGTGTGTCACGCTATTCCCGCATTTTATTAGGCACACTCAAATGTAGGTCGGGCTTTAGCCCGTCGCTTATCCATCAAAAAACGCCAATCCGGCATTGAACGCTGCCTACGCTTACGCCCTAAAGGGCGACCTACATCGTCCGGTGTGTCACGCTATTCCCGTATTTTATTAGGCACGTTCAAATGTAGGTCGGGCTTTAGCCCGTCGCGGATCTATCAATAAACGCCGAACCCGGTATTGAACGCTGCCTATGCTGACGCCCTAAAGGGCGACCTACTGTGAGGGTGGGGATTGACGCCCTGAAGGGCCACCTACATTAACGTCATACAGGTGTAGGTTTTATAAAAAATCCGAGTTCCAGTAAGGGTAGTTTTTTACTGATGAGGCAAGCATTTTTCTTAACGGGTTTGCAACGATATAGCGGGCGATCTCCTTTCGGTTGTCTTCATGCCGTAACGCCACGTCATAAAATGACGATTGCCATACTTTGCCACTTTTGCCTTTATACCTGTTCAAAGCGTAAGCACTGTTTCCTTTTAGCTTACCCACCACTGAAGACAAATCTGTATCCGAACCTTCCAAACGTAACAAGCCATGAAAATGATCAGGCATCAGGACCCAGGTAAACCAGCGGCAATTACAAACCCGTTCATTCAACGCAATTTGCTGACAAACAACCCTGGCCGAATCAAAATCATCAAATAGAAGCTTTCGTTTAAACGTCGTAAAAGTAATGAAATACTCGCCACCACACTGTGAAAACCGACCTTTTCTTAAATCACTCCATGACATAACTTATCCGTCCGTTTTTTATCCATCCAAGAATAATTATATATAGCCGCCCTGAAAAGCGACGTACAGTACAAATAATGTAGGTCGGGCTTTAGCCCGTCGCGGATCCATCAAAAAACGCCAAGCACGGTATTGAACGCTGCCCTATGCTGACGCCCTAAAGGGCGACCTACTGTGAGGGTGGGGATTGACGCCCTGAAGGGCGACCTACATTCTATTACCCCAACCCGTGTAGGTCGGGCTTTAGCCCGTCGCGGATCTATCAAAAAACGCCGAACCCGGTATTGAACGCAGCCTATGCTGACGCCCTGAAGGGCGACCTACTGTGAGGGTGGGGATTGACGCCCTAAAGGGCGACCTACATTCTATTACCCCAACCCGTGTAGGTCGGGCTTTAGCCCGTCGCGGATCTATCAATAAACGCCGAGCCCGGTATTGAACGCTGCCTATGCTGACGCCCTGAAGGGCGACCTACTGTGAGGATGGGGATTGACGCCCTGAAGGGCGACCTACGTTCTATTACCCCAACACATGTCGGTCGGGCTTTAGCCTGTCAGGGTTGTCGTATAAAGGCAAATCGGGATTGACGCCCTAAAGGGCGACCTACAAAGGCAAGAAGGCCGCGTAGGGAGGATTGTCGCTTTGGTGGGCGACGTACATTAATGCTATTCCTGGATCAATAAACGCAAAAAACCCCATATTCCGAAGAATATGGGGTTTCTGTTTCAGCGGTTTTTAACCTTCAAAGAAGATTAAAACCCTTGCCGAATCACCTCTATGACAAAAGCCAAAGAGATGATTTGACTCACTTAATCCGAAGATTAAGCGAAGTCTGCTACTGCAACAGTACCAGCAAGAGTTGCACCGAAGTCCAGTGTACCAACGATTGCAACGTTAGTCAGAGCGCCATCGGTCGCAGTTGTAGAAGCAGTAACAACCATGTACTCACCAGCGTTAGCAGTACCAAAGGTGGTATCGTTTTCGATCAGGAAAACGTGCTCGGAAACTGCAGTTGCGTCACCAGTAACACCAGCTGCTGCAAGCTCTACTTTCAACTGAGCTGTAGTAACGTTGGAGAAACCAGTTGTGGTGGTATCAATACCAGAAGCAGTACCCAGCTCCAGATCAGAGAAGTTCAGGATAGTTACTTCATCATCTGCAGCGGCGGCGGCAGTACCACGAGCATCAGCAATAGTGATGTTCTCAGATACACCAGCAGTTGTTGTGTCAGTGAAGTAGCTGCTGAAGTCCAGCAGGTCATTGCCATCAGCAACACCTGGAGCACCAGCGTCAGTGAAGTTAACAATGGTAGTTTTACCAAAGTTACCGGACAGTACAACGGTATCGTTGCTGTTTGCGCCTGTACCCAGAACGATTACGTCAGTACCTGCACCTGCATTGATCACGTTGTCAGACTCAGCAGTACTATCAGAACCAACAATTTCAGCAGTACCATCGGTAACAAAAGCATCTGCTGCTGCAGTGTTATCGAAGTACTCGTTAGTACCACCATCACCAATTTCTGTAGCCAGATCTGTAGCCGTGTAAGGCTTAGCTGTATCAGCTGCCAGCTCTGCTACTTTAGTTTCTTCCGCTGCGGTTGTTTGCAGCTGGCCTGCAGTTGGAGTACCGGCAGCGTTAGCAGGTGCAGTAAAGGTTACAGTCAAATCAGTTTCTGCACGAACACCGTCGATCAGAGATTCAACAACCAGTACATTACCTGGGAACTCTGTAGCAACCAGCAGCTTGCTCAAAGTTGCATCGTTATTGATGGCATCTTTGATCGCTTGGTTAACTTGCTGAGTGTTAGTGGTCAGGTTGTTTTTGTCGTAAGCGATTTCAACAAACTTGGATTCAAAACCTAAGAAGCTGATTTGTACAGTTTCTTTGTAGGTGTTGAATACCTGAGGAGCACTCGCTGCTGCTGCACCTGTGCCATAATCCGTTAGTGTAAGGATATCTTCCAGATCAGTACTTCCGGCATTCATGATGAACATACCGTTAACGTCTGTACCATAGCCCAGATCAGTCAGTTTCTCGATCGGTGCCAGTGCGGTATCCAGTGCAGTTTGTGCAGTGTTAAGAGCTGTTCTTGCTGTAGCGATATCAGCAGCCGTAGTCGCTGCATCTAATTCAACCTGTGCATCTGCAACATCCAGTTCAAGTGATGCAATATTAGCAGCCAGATCTACACGGCCAGAGTTATCAGCGTAGATGGTATCAGAACCAGTACCTGTGGTGATGGATACATTACCTGCGCCTTCAGTCCAGATAGTGTTGTTGCCACCGGTTGCATCAATGCTGATGTTGTCATTTTCCTGCTGGTTAGTTAACCAGGTAGCACCGTAGCTGTTACCGTTATCCAGTTGCAGGTGAACAAAGTCATTACCCGCGCCTGTGTCAATGTCAACCACTGTGTCTGCATAAGCCACAACTTCTGAATCAATTTTCAGTTGCAGTACGTCTGAACCAGAAGTCAGGTCGTAGTCGATCAGCGCATCAGTGTCGTCTGTGGTGTACAGACCCGTGTCTTTCAGGTCAAAACGGTTGATCACTGCATCAGTGATGTAGCTGTTGACTGCAACGCTACCAGCGGCAGATGCTGCCAGCTGCTGTACGTCTACCAGACCCGCATTGTCGAAATCTTCGTCGACCAGAGCGACCAGATGGTTCACATCGTTTTTCTGAGTACCAACACGGAAGTAGCTGTCAGAACCAGTTTGCAGTTCAACACGCTCCAGGTGGTTAGTGGTTGCTTCAGATTTCAGAGCAGTGAACCAAACACCGTTATTAGCGGTTACTTTGATCTCTTCAACGCCTTTGTCAGACGCAGACTGACCTGCCAGGTTTACAGTAGCACCCTGTGAACCGTAACCAACGTTATCAGCTACCAGGTTGGTAGTGATCAGTTTAGTGATGGTGGTACCCGCTTCATCAGACATCTGTGCGAACAGGGTGAAACCGCTGCCGTCGATGATGCCGTCACGGTTACTGTAACCCACTGGGTCCAGAGTAGCACCAGCGTTGTCTTTCAGGATAACCTGTGTCACGTTTACGTCGTAAGTTTCAGTTACGTCGCCATTAGCATCACGTTCCTGAGCCTGAGTTACATCACCCAGAGAAACTTCGAAAGAAGCCAGTTTAGCGTACAGAGCTGCATCTGCACCGTCTGGCAGGTTTACGCCGTTAGCCAGTTCATCTACACGCGCTTCAATAGCTGCCAGCAATTCTGCATAAGTTTCTGCATCATCGATAGAGTTAGACTGAACCATAACCAGTTCGCCATCGATGTTGAAACCGAAACCGTTAGTTGGCAGGTCTTTCAGAGGCGTGGTGCTGTCTGCTGCTTCACGCAGGTTACGCAGTTCCAGTACGATTTGTGAACCGGAAGTTTCTGCACCCTGACGCTCGATAACAGGAGACAGGAACAGACCATTAAAGGTGTCGTTCTCGTCGATCTGGTTTTTCAGTTCGAAGGTGTAATCTGCAGAGATTTTACCTGCGCCTGCGTCCAGCTCAGCTTTACCAACGTTGTAGATGCTAACTGCATCAGTAGAAGAACCGTTCTGCTGGTTGGTGTCTGTATCTTCAAAAGTTACAGTCAGAGAATCAGTCGTTGCTTCAGCCAGAGCACCTTTCAGTGCAGTCAGATCCAGAGATGTAGTAGTAGAAGCTACAGCTGCATCTACCTTAGCGATTGAACCACCTTGAGCAACCAGCTGTGCATTAGCAAAGTCAACAGTCGCTTCAGCACGGCTAACACCACTTTCCAGTGCGCTGAACAGATCTGAAGCACTAGCTGCGCCCAGGTTCTCAGCAACTTGCAGTGCGTATTCAGCGTTGGTGCCTGCGCTCAGCAGACCTTCAGCCTGGATAAATGCAGCTACTTCGTCCTGAGTGTTAAATGCTTTCAGTTGTGACTCATAACCACCAGGTGCTGCACCAAGAGTTGCAACGGTTACTAGTGATACTTGTGCTTTTGTTAAAGCCATTTGTAAAGCTCCTTGATCAAGGATTAGTTTAGTTTGGTTTTTCTTCTGATAAACATCATGCTTATCAAAATGAAATTTGTCGCTCTTATGAGCCTGACCCCAAGTTCGACCCCGCTTACATTGCTTGCTGTAAAAAGACTCTAACAGCCAACAATATTTTTAACCGGGCCTGCAGGGCTTAAGAAACAAAGCAGATAACCATTAAGCTATCTGTCTTAGCTTATTAACTTAGCTTTTAAACAAAGGTAACAGCTCTTTCAGGTCGCGCTTGTGATGCGGATCACACGAGCGATCTTTTTTTATCCGAGCACTCCTGCTCATCAAAAAAACAGGATCGATAATAGTCATTTAGGTCAATAGTAACAACCCCTTATGCGGCAAAAACCGCGGCAGGTCACACTTATTCACGTTGGTTACATACTGTTTAAGTTGGTGCGCTTTTTACTGACAATCCGCTAACAATGGCGCGTGTTTCTGGTGCGCCGGCATCCTGGATTCCATAAGAAGCCGCTGGGGTCTGCAGCGGTATTGGCTGACATACGCTTTAAAAGCGCCAATCGATACCCAGGTTAATGCGGGTGGCGTTGTAGTCGAACAGTTCAATATTGCTCTGTTGAATACTGCGTTGCAGACTTAGCTCGGCATCCAGGCGGGAGGTGATCTTTTGACGTACCTGGCCGCTGAACTGGGTGTTGCTGACTTCCCGGGGGTTGTTGCTGTCTAAAACAGGACTGTAACCCTGCTGATCCCATGTGTTGCTGTGACGGGTGGTCAGGCTCCATAACCGGGCACCCTCTATATACTGCAGAGAGACAAGCAGGTCAGCCAGCCAACGATCCCGGCCTTCACGCTGACTCAGGGCTTTGTTAAAGGCTATACCGGCCTGGGTATAAAGCTGTAAACGCGGCGTCAGCAAACATTGAATACTGGGCTGAACCCGATACTCCATGGCGTCTTGCCGGTGATCCTGCGGGTAGTGCTGACGGCTAAACTGCAGCTCCAGATCAGCATGGCATTGTGAGGCCAGGGGCTGCCGGGCTTCCAGCTGCAGCTCCAGTGACTGATATAAACTGCTGCGGTTATACCAAAACTGTTTCGCGGCGATCCCCCAGGCAAGATGCTGATTGGTCTGGCTGGTGGCTTTCATTTGCGGGGCGGTGGTTACGCTTTTGTATAGCAGGTCGAGCTGTTGATGATCATGCCGCAGGTTGCCTGTGTCCATCTGGTCTTCAATACCAGTGCGGGTATAGAAACCTGCCTGCCAGTATCGTATGCCCGTTTTATGCAAACGCATATGCTTGATACTGGCGTCAAGATTAACAACCTGACCACTAATCGGCTGGCTGCTTCTGTCCAGGGGAAGCGTGGTGTTCAGGCCATCGGTCAGGGTCAGGTCGCTCAGGTCCGGGGCGGTGTTGAGGTTGCTGTCGTAGCCCCAGGCGGCAGATAACTGAAAATCTGTCCGCTGCAGGCGTTCCGACCAAAGTTTCTGACGCTGCTCTAACTGGCGGCGCACTTCGGCGGGCAGGTCATCCCGCTGCAATAGCTGCTGATTCAGATCATAGGCGGTAAGCGGCTGCCCCATTGCATTCAGCGCCTGAGCATAATCCATTAATGCCTGCCCGTGCACAGGGTTCAGCATCAGGGTGCGTTCCAGAGTGTCCTGCGCATCAGCCAGGTGCCCGGTGTAGAGTTCTGCCGCACCCATAAAAGCCAAAAAACCGGCATGGTGATAACATGCCATCTTATACGGCTGCACCAGCTGATAACGTACGGCCCATAATGACGGCACGGTATCTGTATCTGCGTCAGCACTGGCGTTTATCGCTTGCCGGACAAGACTCTGGCACTGCTCCGCCTCCAGTTTTAATGGCTGAGCATCAGGCGATAACATCAGAGGAGCTTGGGCATAGCTTTTATTCACGCCTGCCAAACCCAGGATCAGGGCCAGACTAAGAGAAAGCGTACTGAGCTGGATACACCGGAATGAAGTACGGATGCCGATAAATGATGACCCTGAAAGAAAAGATAACCGCGAAACTGTCGTTTGGGGCCTAAACAGGCTGACGCCTTGATCCTTAAAGCATGGTTGTATCATTGCACGTTCTTAAATTAAGTAGGGCTGTTATTTTTGTCATTCTTCTGATATCCACAAGACTACCGTGTCTACGATATAACGCTATAACTCTGATCGTTAACAATACTCATAAACAGCTTAAATAAACAATACTGCTACTTCTTTTGCTTTATCTGAAGGTGGGCGATTATGCCCCATACAAACATGGCTAACCAGTATCAAAATGTTTTTTGCGACAAACTTCGCATTTACTTTGAGCCTGTGACCTGACGATATGCCTGAAGAGAGGTGACACTGCTGTCCTGCAGCTGATGAAGTTCATCCGTGTCATCGGAGTCATTCAGATCACTGGTGGGAACCTGCTTTAACAGCTCCTGCTGGCTTGGTGCATATAAAACCTGAGGTCTGCGGGCACTTTCCAGCAGGTAGGAGCCAATTGCCTGACAGCTCTGCTTTGGCAAATAACGCGCTAACGCCTCGCTGCACAGCGTGGGGTAGGCCAGATCCTGGGTCATGCTTTGCAGGCTTAGCGCCTGGGTGACCGCTTCACCCAGAATCATTTGCGTACGGTGACGGGCAGAGCCCAGCCGACCATGGGTAACACTACCGACGGAGATTCCGATACCTAAACCCAGCGGGGCGGTATCGCTTAGGGCCGTTTTTTCTAACAGAGGCTGCACCGCCTGATGTATTGCCGATGCGGCAAGCCAGGCATTTTCTGCATGCTGCTGATTGCTTTGTTCACTTCCGTCCTGATTTGCGCCGGGGTCGATATCATCCTCTATGGACCAAACCGCCAGCAGGGCGTCAGCTTTTAACTCATAAAGCGTACCCTGATGCTTGCTGATTGCCTGACTTGCCAGGGTAAAAAAGCCATGCAGCAGGTGCACTGTAGCCTCTGGGGAGCTTTTCTGCTGATAAGCAGAAAAGTTCCTTAAATCTGCGCTTAAAATAATGCAGCGTGATTTTTTAGCGTGCAGTTGACCGGTGGGCAAATGAAATGCGATTTCATTGGCGATATTCTCTGGCAGATAGCTGCTTAGATTATCATAAAGTCTTTGTTTCTCATGGCGGTTACGCAGGTATTCCAATGCGGTCAGCGACAGGGCTGCGATGAGGCTATATAGGGCCAATGGCAACCATCCAAGCCAAAGCTGATGTTGCATTCCCCAAAAGTGCACGCCAATAGCGGCCAGGGGGAATAGCAAGGGCGCACTCAGTAACGCTGCACGGGACAGACGATTCTGATGCACGTTTACACGACTGGACAGTAACAACAACAGTAACAATGCCAGGCCGATAGAAGATACCTGATAAACGATCTGGACTTTTGGTGTGTACGGCACCTGCTGATCCAGTAGGCTGGCAATCATTCGTGCCTGTATCTCAACACCGGGTGTTAAACCGCTATGGGGACTGGGCACAAGGTCACCCAAACCAAAGGCGGTTGCGCCAACAACAACCCATCGGTTTTTTAGTCGGTTGGGGTCTATGCGTCCGGCAATAACATCTGCTGCGGATATCTGAGTAAAGCTACCCGGTGCTTTGCTGTAATCAACCCGCATTAACCCTTCATTATTAACAGGGATTTGCAGCAGCGGATAATCCCGGGAGGTGATTAGCCAGGGGGCCTGAGTCGCTTCTGAATCGGCGCTCCATTCCAGGTCTGTAATATTCAGGTTATGCAGCAGGGCGGCCAGAGCCAATGAAGGGTATACCTGCCCTTTATAGCAAACTAATGGTGCCTGAAAGCGCACGGCTCCGTCCGGGTCAATTTCAGGGCTGATATGTCCGGCTCTGATGCGCGGTGCATTAACACCAGAACCCGCTCCTAAAATCAGACCTGAGTTATTGGCCAGGTAACCGTGGGCAACGGGCATGGCTGGGTGACAGGCCTGATTGAGGGCACCGGTCAGCACACCGGTTTGGTATGATTTCTGTTGCACATCTAACTGAGGTATCTGGCCGACGAGGGCATTATTGGTTAGCAGTGCCTGATTCAGCAGAGGATCACCTTGCCGGGCTTCCGGGAAAACCAGATCATAAACCTGGCTGGTAACGCCGTATTCTTTTAGCCTGTCGGACAGTTCTGCAAAGGTCGCCCTTGACCAGGGCCAGGCACCTAATTCCTGCAGGCTTTCATCATCGATGGCGACAATAACAATCCGCTCTTCCGGTGTAGTGTCAGGTTTCATCTGCCACGCCAAGCTGCCCATGCGCTCTTCAATCAGAGTAGCAGGCTCTTCAAACAGCCACTGCAAACCAAAAGCCACCACAATGGCTAACAGAATCACAGCCAAACGCGAACCCAGCGGCGTCACGCTAAGGCTGTAAGGCAGGGATTCAGGCATCTGCTTTTGTTCTGTGGTGCTTGGTTTGTGTTTCATTATAAAACCTAGTAGGCGGTCTTGTTATCGCGTCGTTATCACAGGACAGTTATCGAATATTGAATATATTGTAATAAGTTACGACTTCTTCTGACGTGATAGCGATCACATCAAAACACGCCTTTGCAAAAACCTGCCTATTAAGTACTATTTTTTTGCTTAAAAAGAGCTGCGTTCGGGACGATTTGATCAGCCAGATCCCGGTTCAACGGAAGTCGGTATCGGCCCCAAGCATCCAGCAATGGTTTTTAATCTGCGTTGCCAGTGGGGCATCAAGGCTGTCTGCCGGTAACGCCATGCACCCTTGCCCTGTCACTTCAGACTCGCCGGGGTGGTGCAGGCTTTGCGCGTGGCGCTGCAGCTCATCTATCGCCCGCCTTGTACCCCATGCAGTGGTTTGCTCTGCACCCTGCTTGTGGCTATGGTTGATAATGGCTGCAATAAGTTTCTGAGCACTGTCGGGGTGATCGCCGGCCAGGGCCAGATCCATAATTTCAACCTGCTGTACACGGCTGTCCTGATACCGATGCTGGAGAACGGCGACACCCCGCAGTCGGCCCCAGCGATATAGCTTCAGTATCCGATAATCTTTTTGGGGGTGCTGTCGAAAACGCTGCTGCCAGTAATTTCCTGTTTTTTCCAACCAAAACACATTATCCGCATCCGCCATAAAGGGTTTTAATGCGTTAACCCACTGCCAGCTTTTTTGCCGACGACATGATTTTGTGGCCACCTGCCAACCCAGTCCCATGCGGCTAGGCGGACTGCGGTGCTCCCAGTAAGCCAGGTCGTCACCTTCCTGATACAGACCCAGCCGTATACCCAGCTTTAAGGCCCGGGCGGTGGGGAAGCCGTAGGCCATCTGGTAGGCCCGATGCGCTCCTAATTGTTCATGTAAGAACAGTCGACTGACGGAGGCAAAAACACTCTGCTGTCTGGTGGCAAAACGATAGGCCTGAGCCACCATCACATCCGCCTGCTGAGCAACACTTAAGGTGCCGCCATGCCAGTGCCCCCGGCGCGATAGTGCACCGTAGTAGGCGATAATATTCTGATTCTGATCCACTGCGACGGTTCCGGCCTGAGGCTCGTCACCGTATTTTGTCAGCCACCAGTTTTCTTCCGGGATTTGCTGAAACACCTTAATAAATAAGCTGCGCAGCGCTGCGGCATCTTGTTCACAGGCGTAACGCACCTGATATTTTTTGGCTGGGGTTACAGGTGCACCTGAGGTAGAGCTTTTTTCTGGCCGAGGCTCCGCCGCCCCGGCAAGCTGAAGATGATAATAGGCTTCGGCGTATTGGCCTTCTGCCGCCAGGTCTCCGCTTAACAGACTTCGGTAGGCCGCCAGTGCTTCTGTTGCCCGTAAATAGTTGCCACAGGACAGTGCGGTTTTATGCTGCTGTAAAGCGGCAATTTTCTTATGCCAAACGGTGCTGATATTCAGGATATGAGTGGCCGGTAACGGTGTCCACACCTCGTAAAACAGCATCCCCTGGGACAAAGGCCGTTCTTTATAACCAGACTTGGTGCAAGCCGCTCCATTACAGGCAAGGCCGTTATAAACTGCGTCTTTATAAACAGACAAGGCTCTGCGACCCGTGGCCGCATGATCAGGGTGCATATCCTGTAGCCACGGAGCGATGATTAAGCTGGGCTGATAACTGACGATACTGGCTTGTATTTTTTCTTTTAAACCCGCTTCCTGATTCAGGCCACCATCAGCAAGCTGCCAACACTCCCATGTTAAGCTATCACCCAGCTGCTTAACGGCTTGCCCCAACTCCTGCTGACGACGCTGGGCGGCCCCTTCCGGTAAACCACCGGCACCGGAACCATCACTGACAAGAATCAGGTGCGTGGGTATATTCTGCTCTGCAAGCAGTGCCAATAAACCACCACAGCCAATGCTCTCATCATCGGGATGCGGTATAAGTACCAGGGCTTTTCTGATCCTCTGTATTTCCAGCGGTTTAGGCGGGGTCTGTGCTTCTGTCTGTAACAGCGCCTGTACCTGAGATTCTGTGCTCGCTTCCATTGCGTCTTCAATAAGCCGGTTAACTGCTGAGCTGCTGTTCATAATAATTCGCTATCTGTTCCCAGGTCAGCCAGGTCTTGCTGGCTTGCCGTGCTTTGTTTCGCCAATAGTTGTAGGTATCAGGGTTGTTCAGCAGGTCTGCCATGGCATCTGCCAGACGGGCAGCACCCTGCTCTGCTAAGTCGGTGCTGCTGTCCGCTGCCTGCCCCATAGGAATCAGGCAGGCACCCAGCCCAAGAACTTCACCACTCCCCCCCTGACTGGGGGCTATAACGGGTACGCCTGCGGCAATGGCTTCCCGGTTAGCCTGGCCGTACGACTCTGCAGCACAGGTACTGACGTAAAGGTCAGCCGCAGCCAAAGTCCAGCTGATATCGGCTTCAAACCGGATAATTGGCTCGTGGCTCAGGTTTAATTTTTCGGCCAAGTCCTGCAGAGGGTGGGGATCACCACCTCCGGCAATAATAAGCTGCACCGGTATGCCGTATTTGTGTTCAAGCCGGGCGCAGGCTTTGATCAGCATAGGGAAGTTTTTCACCGGGGCAAGTCGGCCTACCGCAACAACCGTGAATACCTGATCGGAGGTTGGTTTGCCAAAGTGTTTCAGTGCGGCAGCTTTGTCGGGCCGTTCAATTTCAGGTCGCCCGTATCCCATAACTGTAATTTTGTGCTGCTCTTTTTCTAAATGCAGGTCCCTGACCAGTGCAGCCTTTGCAATATGAGAGGGTGTGAATACATGGTCAGCCCCCATTAAAACCCGGCGCTCGGCTTTTAACAGGCGCTTGTACATTTTATCAGGCATATCCAAGCCATCCTGAGTCACCGCCCAGGTAAAGCTACCCAGACCATGCTCTGTGACAATCAGCTTAAAAGGCCGCTTTATGCATTTTTTTCGTAATAGGCCCAGCTTTATCCCCCATACCAACCAAGGGTCATGAGCCCATACATGGGTGACATGAGTGGCGTTAGCTCGGGTCGCGGCCGCAATTCCCTGCACGATACGCTCGGCTATGGCCGGGGCCAGGCTAGCGAATACGGGGGTTAACCACCGGCTGATTTTAGGATGCCATTGCTGATGGGCATGATGGCAGCTCTCTTTGGAAAAATAATCAATATGATGCCCCCTGCTTGCTAACACCTGCAGCAGCGGCTGCAGGGTTTTACCTAAACCGTAGGCTTTATCCTGTTGGTTTTCCCTGGTAACAATCAGGAGCCTCATAGGTGTACCGTTCAATGGACTCATTTTTGCGGTGCTTTGTCAGCGTTTTCTACGGCTGTTTCAGCTTCTGCAGCGGTGGTGTTTGCAAGGGAGGCCTCTGCGTGCCATTCCCGCTCTATATGGAATACGCCCTGTTCCAGACTAAAGTCCGGTGATTGCATTTTAAAACGGGCGGCGGGTATCTGTTGATCGTAAAACAGGATGCCCTGTTCGCATAACAGATAAACCTCAACCCAGTATTCACCTTTTAATAAGGGGAGTTTGGGGAAGTCTAAACGCGTATGGCCTTTGCCATCATCGCTTTGCTGCTGTTTGAATTCGTCAATCTGAGAACTGGCACTGGCGATAAGACGCCCGTCTGCCGCGTGCAGGGTGACGGCAAGGGAGGGCGGGGGATGTCCGGCGGGGCCTTGCCAGCTGACATAGAGACTTAAACAGCTTTGCCCTGTGATTCCGACGGGAATTTTGGTTTGAGTTGCCGGTTTACCATCCAGACTGATGCTCACCTGTTTAAACTGCGGCCGCCCTGGGTCCTGCGGTTGATCGGGCACGGGAAACGAGGTATCTCCCTGCTCGATTCCATACAAAAATCCTTCGTAGCGATGTATCACATCGGAGGGTTTCCCCTGGGCAACAACCTCACCCTGATGCAGCCAAAGCGCCCGATTGCAGATCGCCTCCACCTGATAAAGGTTATGCGAACAGAACAGAATGGTTTTGCCGGACTCTTTCAGCTGCATGATACGGTCGAAGGACTTTTTAGCGAAGGCACCATCACCAACACTCAGGGCTTCGTCGATCACCAGCACGTCGGGGTCCACACAGACGGCAACGGCAAAAGCAAGCCGGACAAACATACCACTGGAGTATGTCTTGACCGGTTGGTCGATGGCATCACCTATCTCAGAGAAGCGGTGTATCTCTTCAAACTTTGCTTCGAGTTCACTCCGGCTTAAACCCAAAATAGCGCCGTTGAGAAAAACGTTCTCACGCCCGGTAAATTCGGGGTTAAAGCCGGAACCAAGCTCCAGTAAAGCGGCAATCCGCCCTTTGATCGACACACTGCCACTACTGGGTTGCAGGGTGCCGCAAATAAGCTGCAGCAAGGTTGATTTACCGGCACCGTTACGCCCAACCAGACCAATAATATCTCCTTTCCCTACCGTTAAATCCATGGGCTTAAGGGCGACAAAAGGCTTGGATTTGGTTTTTACAAAGGGCAGTGATTCTATCAGTCGGTCTGAAGGTTTACGGAACAGACGGTAGGTTTTACTGACGTCTTTTAATGCGATAACAGGTTTAGAGGACATCGGCAAACCCCTGACGTAGTTTGGCAAACAGAAACGCGCCCAGCATGGCTGTAGCTACAGAGAACAGGCTAAAAATAATCAGGGATGACGCTTCCGGCCAGGGGCTGCCGAGGAAAACCGTCCGGGACAGCTCTATAATGAGTGTCAGAGGGTTCAGGTGAATCCATTGCTGCGCCCAGTCCGGTAGCATAGAAACGGGATAAAAAATGGGTGAAAGAAACATCAGTGGAGCAGTAATCATGGCCACTATATGCTGAGTGTCGGTAAAGTAGACCCCCAGAGCACCAAAGGCCAGGGCCATACCTAAAAGCATCGGAATAAAAATAAGCAAAAGCAGGGGCAGATAAATAATATTACCCGGAATACCGCCAGCCAAAAGGCTGGCCCCCAGCAACAGAACTCCCAGGCTGATCAGAGCCTGAAAACCAGAAGATAACACAACGATCCAGGGCAGCAGCTGCAGGGGAAAGACCACTTTTTTCACCAGATTGGGCTGATTTAAGATCGCACCGGGAGCCCGGGTCATTACATCGCTGAAAAAGGTGAAGAATATTAAACCGGCAAACAAATTTAAGGCAAAGTGTACGCCACTGTTTGTGCTTTCCGCTACAACACCCGGCCACCGGGCCTGAAAGACAAACTGAAAAACAAAAGTGTAGACAGCCAGCATCATAAGAGGCGTGATAATTGACCAGCCAATACCAAGCCATGACCCCTTATAGCGCTGCACGACATCCCGTTGCGTCATCTGAAACAACAGACCAAAATATTCTCTTGGCCAAAAATATGTTAGCACTATTTGAACCCCTTTGTTCTCAACTCGGTGGTGTTTGATAAGTGTTTGTTCCGATCAGTTTTTTGGACAAAATGACCATTCATATCCCTGATATTTACAGGCGTTTTTAAACTCTCGAACTCTTAAACGAACTCCCGGTTCTCTACATGGGCAGGCTATCAATCCCTTCTAAGCAAGCGGCTAAGCCTTAAGCCTCACCATGGGCAAGATAATACAGCTTTTCCGGTTGCTTTATAATCAGACTGCTGGTGCCATTTCTTTGCACGATATCCTCTGCCTGCAGAGACTGGAACACCCTGGTGACCGTTTCCCGACTGGTATTAAGCATAATCGCCATCTCCTGATGAGTGGGAGGGTTGGCAATATTGATCTCCTGGGTAAGGTCAGGCGTTTTGTTATGGCTTCCAGCAGGTTGCAGGCCATCACCCTCTCGGGAGCTATCCATTAAATCAAGCCCGCTTAGCTGGGCCAGCTGACGGTAGATTCTCAGGGGAATACTGGTTAACGATAGTACGGAACGCTGCTGAGTGAGCTCAATGACGCGACGGGCAAGGCGCTGACTTAAGGCTTTGATCAGGGGATGAATCTCATACATAACACTTTCAATCGCACTATAGGGCAGCAGCACTACCTGGGATTTTGCCAGGGCCACCACAAACTCGGGGTTAGGGTGGTGCCCAAACAAGCCAACCTCCCCACAGAAATCCCCTGGCCTTACAAAGTAAAGACCAACTTCTCTGCCATCCACGGTAAAATCAACCCCCTGCAAACTCCCTTCGAAGAGAAAGCATAGGTTCGATTCAGCCTCGCCCGGGTCGATCACAATCTCACGACGTGAGAACTTACGCAGGACAGCATGAGCCGCCAGCGATTCTAATGCCGGGTCGGTTAATTCGTGAAGAAGGTCAAATCGCCTTAAAACTTCGATTGAGACGGCCATTAATCCCTCAAAAAAACCGGTACAAAAAAGCAAAATCAACTAAAAACAAGCAAGCTACAGTCGTCAATCTCATATCATTATGTTACGGCTAGCGCTATTAGGTCGCTTTTGCTCCAGCATCCAGCCTTTTATCTTTTTTAAACCTTGATATATCGAACCACAGGCCCGATATCGCGTTGGGTGGCGCATCTACTGATTAGTTCACGATTAAAGCATAAAATTTAAGCATGGCGTGTGATTGTCATCACGTATACTACCCCGGCACCTTGCTATGATGCTGAAGTAGCAGAGGTGAAAGCACGGGCCATTAAAGTCAATGCAGTAGCTGAATAGAATCAATGTGGTGACTGAACTCGCCATACCTCAGCGGTTTATCGTTAACTTGTTGATAGTATTGTCTTTATTTATGCTTGCTTACAAGTACATTTTGCGTTCTCGTAATGCATCAGTAAAAGGTGGAATTATGCAGCAGTCGTCAGTCAACGAGCACTTGGTATCAGGCAAATTTTGCTCAACACTGGGTGTATCGTTTCGTGCCTTACTTAACAAGACATACTGCCTGTCTTTTCTTGTTGTGTGGGTCGTTGCTTCTGCGACCTCGTCGCTCACGTATGCGGCAGAGAATAACGTCGGCAAGATAACCTTAGCGATAGGCCAGGCGGTTATTGAGCGCAGCGACGGCAGAAAACAGGATGCCAGTACCGGCATGGTTCTGTATTCCGGTGATACCCTGACTACATTCTCCAGTGGCTACCTGCACCTGCAGTTTATTGATGACGCCCTTTTGAGCATGCGCCCCGGTAGCCGACTATCTATTGAAATGTACGACTACGACCCAGAATCACCCGAGCGGAATGCGGTACGTTTTAATTTGGAAGAGGGCCTTGCCCGCTCGGTGTCTGGCAGCGCGGCCAAACAAAACAATCAGAAGTTTCGTTTAAATACGCCCATTGCCGCCATTGGTGTTCGCGGCACTGATTTTACTGTATTGGCCGATGCGGACAGGGTTCGCACCTTTGTCAGCGAGGGCGCTATCGTTGTTTCTCCTTTTTCCAGCGAGTGTCACTCACTGGCCCTTGGCCCCTGCGCCAAAGATGGCATTGAGCTTAAAGGCAATAGCAATCAACTGGTCGAGTTCAGCTCTTTTTCTGTTCGCCCACAACTGCTTCAACTCGCTCTTGAGACAACGCCAACGTCTAATTTGCTGTTAAATGATGAGCTGTTAGCGAAGCTTACACCCGGTTCTGAAAACCTCCTTTTAGCCAACACTCAGACCCGTGTTGCCGCTCAGTCTTCAGACGGGCAGGATGAAAGTAATGGTACGGACACTTCAGAAGACACCTCAGGTGATCCGACGGCAAACAAAACGGCGGAATCAACAGAAAATACGCAAAAAAATGCCGAAAACATCGCAGGCGTTACACAGACTGACGAGCAATCACAGTCTGAAGGCACCCTTGTGGCAGACAATACGGACTCTTCTGGCAATACGATAGCTCTTGAGGATTCGACCACTGTCTTGTCTGCTGATAACGGCACTAACATAACGTCTGATTCGGAGCAGGCGTCTACAGTTGCTATTTTGGCTGATGCTAACGACCAGCACTCTGATCAGTTTGACGGCGCTGAAGTGGTTGATGTCAATGAGCTGATGCCGAAAGATATTCCAAAACAGCAGGAGATGCTCTGGTCCTACACGCCTTCCGATAAGTTTAACGCACCTGATTTTATCTATTCGGACCAACTGGTATCTGCCGGAATTAGCAGCAAAACTCTGGATAAAAGTCTGATTGTGACGACCGACGGCTTCTCCCTCTATCGCCCGAATGAACTATTTGAAACCGTCAATCCAAATATAGGTAAGGTAAGTTTTACTCTGCAGGATGCGGCAGCATTTTATTATGCCGGTGGAAGTCAGTTTGATCTTAATATTGACAGCAGTATGCTGCAGATCGACTTTGGGAAGGGTAAATTCTCTACCGCCCTCCAGCTAAGCCATGAGGAAACAGGACAAATTAGCTTTAGCACATCAGGTGATGTATTGAGTAACGGCCTGTTTAGTAGTCAACAGGCTGACCAGATGCTGGAAGGCGCATCCAGCTTAGATGCAAATGCTGCCGGTTATTACTTTCAAAAGAATATTCCCCATTTAGAGAGCACCATTGACGGTATAACCGTCTGGCAGGCTCCCAAAAAATAAGCGGCGGAACAGAGTCTCAATCGTATTCACTTTAATCAATTTCCATAGAGGATTCTATGTCAAGCTACGCTCCACTTTCCCACAGCACTCATAAGTCAGCCGGTTGGGATCTAATATCCAACTATTCATTCGCTGCAGGCGATGCATTAGCACCTGTTAGTGTGGCTGAAATATCTCAGCTGATACCCCGCTATACAACAGCATTTTATCGGGCGAATCCTAACGACCCATTGCAGTTCGTAGCGATTCAGGGACTGTATCCTGGTCAGAATCTTTTTGTGACGTCTCAGGGACAATGGTTGGGCGGTTATGTACCTGCGGTATATCGCGGCTACCCATTCCGCATGCTTCCTATTCAGGAAAGCGACAAGCTGGCACTCTGTGTTGACGAGGAAAGCCCGAACTTTAAATCACAGCTGGGCGAACATAGCCAACCTCTTTTCAATGCTGAAGGTGAGCTGTCCGAACTGGCTTCCCGTGTTAAAGATTTTTTAATCGCCCAGCATCAGCAACGTGCAAAAACAGAAGCTCTTCTTAGCCTGCTGGATGAATATGAGGTGATACAGCCCTGGCATATCAAAATTGATGGTTTGCCGGAGTCTATCGCCCCGCACTCAGGTCTATACCATATCAATGAAAAGAAACTTAAGAGCCTGGCACCAGAACAAGTACAGGTTCTCAACCTGCGCGGAGCCTTAGCTTTGGCTTATGCTCAGCTGCTATCCGAACACCGGATGCAGGAACTCTCCAGACTGTTTGATATTCATGCTCGTCACGCTAAAGCGAATGCAGATGCCAGCAATATTGACTTAGAAAAAGTATTTGGCAGCGCTGAAGATGACCTTTTCCGTTTTTAAATCAATAAATAACACCTAAAGCCTGTGTAGCTCCTATATATTTGTCCTTTATATAGGGGCTATTCCGGGCCTGTGTTTTTGTTTGTATTGTTTTTCGTGCGTATGTTCCTTTTGCAGAGCTTAAGAGAAAGAGCCTTTTCTTTATCCTGTGCGACTTAAGAAAAGGCTTTTAATGGTATATGAGGAGGGCATAAAAGCCCTAAGTCATGAGCCTCTTGTGTTTTTTAGCACTGCCCCCATTTTGAATATACTCCGGGTCTTGTTGCTTATGCTGGCATGCTTATCAAAGTCGCCGACAAGCACAATTTCTGTCGTAAACACCATGAAAGAGAGTTTTAGATGAGTGTCGATATAGCCAGTGATTTAAAAGACGCACTGCGAGCCAGCAAGAAAGGCTTTATTGCGGCAGGCTTTTTTAGTTTTTTTATCAATATCTTAATGCTGACCGCTCCTCTATATATGCTGCAAGTATATGATAGGGTTGTTGCTGCCCGTAGCTTTGATACGTTGGTTTATCTAACCGTAATCATGGTGGGCATGTTTGCCATTATGGGGTTGCTGGAGTGGGTTCGCTCCAGAATATTGGTCAGGGTTGGTAACCAGTTAGATAATGCGTTAAGCCCTCGTATTTATACTGCGATGTTTGAACAGGGCATACGTCAACCGGAAAAACGCAATGCGCAGCCTTTGGCTGACTTAACGGCTGTTCGCCAGTTTATGACCGGGAATGGGCTGTTTGCATTTTTTGACGCCCCCTGGATGCCTATTTATATTGGTCTGTTGTTTGTTTTTCACCCAGCTTTTGGTTGGTTTGCAGTCTGTGCGGGCATTATTTTGCTGATTGTTGCGATCATCAACGAAAAGGTGACACGCAAACCAATTACGGAAGCCGGTAGTGAAAACATTCAGGCCCAGAACCTTGCTAATAACAATATCAATAACACAGAAGTCCTCCACGCAATGGGGATGCTGCCCAATATTCTGAAGCGCTGGTCGGCAAAGCACCGGGAGGTGCTTTCAAAGCAGACCATAGCCAGTGATAAGGCCGGTGTTTTTGCAAACCTCAGTAAGATACTGCGTATGATGTTCCAGTCTTTAATTCTGGGGCTGGGTGCTTTCTTTGTAATTCAGAATGAGATGAGTGCCGGTATGATGATTGCTGGCTCTATCCTAATGGGCCGGGCTCTGGCTCCTCTTGATTTATTGATTGGTACCTGGGCAGGTTTTAATGGCGCCCGAACAGCTTATGGCCGCCTCAATAAGCTGCTAATTGATATCCCCAGCAACCAGAGAAAAATGTCCTTACCAAACCCTGAGGGCGCACTCTCTATCGAAAATGTTCATGCGATTCCTCCCGGTGCAAAAGCAGCAGCACTTAAAGGGGTTAATTTTTCTATCCAACCCGGCATGCATGTCGGTATTGTCGGCCCGAGCGCCGCAGGTAAGTCTACCCTCTCCCGTATTATCCTGGGACTCTGGCCTGTCGCTAATGGCGTAGTACGTCTGGATGGTGCAGATATCAATCACTATAACCGTGACGAATTAGGCCCCAACCTTGGCTATTTGCCACAGGATATTGAACTGTTTGATGGCTCCATCAGTGAGAATATCGCCCGCTTCGGGCCGGTGGATGCCATCAAAGTTGTTGTTGCCGCAAAAAAAGCAGGCGTTCATGAGATGATTCTTGAACTTCCAGATGGCTATGACACCCGCATTGGCGGTAATGCCGGAGCCTTATCAGGTGGTCAGCGTCAGCGTATCGGTTTAGCTCGGGCCCTATATGGCACCCCTAAGCTACTTGTTCTTGATGAGCCTAACTCCAACTTAGACGACCAGGGTGAAATGGCTTTGGTTAATACCATGCAGACACTCAAACGTGAGGGTGTCACAGTTATTGTTGTCAGCCACCGGCCTTCTATTCTCAGAAATATCGATCAGCTTATGGTGCTTAAAGACGGAATGATGCAGATGTTTGGTAACAGAGATGATGTGATGCAGGCTTTGGCTCAACAAAAGCAGCAGGCAGGATCGTAAATTTCTAATTTTATCTGAGAGTAATCATGAAGAAATCAGTGGTTGAGCCTCCTAAATCAAAAGAGGCAACTGAAGCTAAAGGGGCAACTCCCAAGCCTCAGGAACAGAAAAATACCGAGAAATCCGGTCAGGCACTGGCTAAAGTCGCTACAGGTAAAGCGATAAAAAGCCAGGATCAGAAGTCGGCGAAAACTCAGGCACAGCCTGAATCAGAACTGATTCAGGTTCCGGTGAATGACAGGACCTATATCACTCTGGGCTTTGCCATTTTACTGCTGAGCTTAGGCACCTTCACCATCTGGGCGGCTTTTGCTCCTCTGAGCAGCGCAGTGATCGCTCCGGGCGAAGTTGTAGTGGACTCCTACCGGAAGTCTATCCAGCACCTCGAAGGCGGTCTGGTTGAGAATATTTTTGTCCGTAACGGCGATCTGGTTCAGGCCGGAGACCCTCTGGTACAGCTGGACAAAACTTCATGGCTGGGCGAATCAGAAAGTAACCGGAAGCGGATGTTCAGCACCCTGGTGCAGCTGGAGCGTTTACGCAGCGAGCAAATGCTTGCCGGTGAAATGGTTTACAGTCAGGAGGTACTGGAAGCGGCTGAAAACGATAAAGATCTGGCTGCGGTTCTTGAGCAGAACCGACAACTGCATAAGGCTCGGGTTGAGGCTCACCGTCAGGAGCAGCAGGCGCTGAAATCCCGTGCAGCACAGGCCAGAGAGCAGATCGACGGACTGAAAGAGCAGCAATCTATTGTGAATCAGCAGATTGCGCTTCTGGAAAAAGAGTATGAGGCCTATACCACGCTGTTAAATGAGCGTTTGGGTGATGGTCAGCGTGCGCGGGAGTTGAACCGTCAGATTCTGACCTCTAAAAATGAAGCGGCCCGTCTGCAATCCGAAATTGCCCGAACGGAGCTGGTTGCGGCGGAATACAGTGTTCAGCTGAGCAATAATCGTCAGAATTACCTTAAGGATATTGGCGAGCGGATTCAGGCGGCCCAGGCTGACTATTTCGATACTCAGGAACGCTACCGCATCTCCCTGGATCGCCTTAAGCGAGCTACGATCCGCGCTCCGGAATCCGGCTATATAGTGGGCCTGCAGGTTCATACCATTGGCAGTGTCGCCCGTCCGGGTGCAACGCTGATGGATCTGGTGCCGGGTCAGGATAAGTTTGTTGTGGAGACCAAAGTCGCCACTAATGATATCAACAGCATTCATCAGGGCCAGAAAGCCGATATTCGTTTCTCGGCTTTCAACCAGCGCACCACTAAGGTTATTGAGGGTGAGGTGATCAACATCTCCGCTGACCGCCTGCTCAATGAAAATACAGGTGCGCCCTATTATCTGACCCGTATTAAAGTCACGGAGAAGGGTAAGCAGGATATGAGTGATGAGATGAATCTGATTCCCGGTATGCCGGCGGAAGTGATGATTCGCCGGGAGGATCGTACCCTGTTCAGCTATCTGCTGAAACCGATTGCGGATAGTTTTGCCCGTAGTTTCCGCGAGAAATAGGACTCAATCAAAATGCCCGGAAAGCTTTTATGGCTTCTGTCATTGCTGGCATATCAGGCCTGCTGTTAAGGGCTTTTTAAGGACCTGTGTATCATATTTCTGCCTGGGCCTGCTTTTTAGCAGGCCCGATACAGCCAGAGTTACTGCGCCTTCAGGCGCAGTTTGTTTATTGTTGGAGTGTTTTCACCATGTTTTTTTCCGCGTCTGATGAGATCCGAACCACTTTTAATCCGGTCCGGTCTGCTTTTATGCCCGTCCGGTACGCAACGGGGGCTCTCCGGTATACAGTCTGCACGATAGCAGGGGCCTTACTCTGTGTGACAGCTCAGGCCCATGCTGAAGAGCTTTCATTTCAGGAGGCTGTTGAAGCAGCCCTTAGTCATGATTCTCAATACAGTGCGGCAAAAGCAACATTTCAGTCTGAAAAAGAAGAAGTGGCCCTGTCCAGAAGCCGGCTTTTGCCAAGCATTGATCTTTCTGCCCGCTACAGCCATGAAGATTCCACCAATATCTACACAGATGAGGCCAGCGATTATTTCAACCCGGATCAACCACGCTCCTCCGGTGTTCTTGATGATACCTACTGGAGAATATCACTCAGTCAGCCGTTACTGGATGTCAGTGCTTATCGCAGTCTGAAGGCCAGCCATGCTTCTGTTGAAGCCGCACGCTACAGGCTGGCAGAGGCTGAACAAAGTCTGGTTTACCGTACCACAGAGCGCTATCTGGCCGTTTTGTATAATGCTCAGCTGGTTTATCTGAATAAGAATATTCACGAAGCCCTGTCACTGAAATATCAGCAGTCTCAGCGTCGGGCCAGTCTGGGGGTTGGTGATGAGCTTGAACTTCTGGAGCTGGAGTCCCGCCGTGATCTGGCCCAGACCGATTATCTGAAGGCCAAAAGTGACCTGGAAGATGAGAAAACCAAACTCAAAATCATTACCGGCAGGAGTTTCACCCCTTCTGAAGTCTGGGTTGCTAAGGCTCACTCGATAAACCCACCTGTTATGACTCTGTCAGAGGAGGAGGTTATCGCTTCGGCCCGTAACAATCAGCTCTTTCTGGAAAGCACCGCAGCCCTGAGGCAGGCTGTTTTATCTGCAAGTGCGAACAAAGCCTCTTACTACCCGACACTTTCTTTGACTCTGGATTACAGTGATCGTGATTCTGATGATGAGTTCAGAGAAAGCGAAGCCTTTACTGCGGCAATCAACCTAAGTCTCAACCTCTATGGTGGTGGCAAAACCAGTGCCTATATTCGTCAGGCAACGGCAAAAGTTAATGCCCAGGAGGCCCGGCGTGATGGTGTACTTAAGGACTCAGAGCAAAAAATCAGCCTGGCTTATGCCCGCAAAAAGAATCTGGAAGAGCGTCTGATCGCTCTGAAACGCTCAATACAATCCAGTGAACGCTATCTGGAAGCGGCGGAGCGCGGAAGAGATCTTAATCTACGAAGTCAGGTTGATGTTCTGGATGCGCGAACTCAAACGCTGGATGTAAAGCTCAGACTGGCTGAAGCGCTGAATGAATACCTGCTGGCTGACCTGCAGCTGCAGTACCAGTCCGGCCAGCTGAACAGGGACTATGTGGCATTTTATGACACTTTATTTGCTGAAGCGCTGCGCTACTGATCTTCTCAAACATAGCATTGCTTGAACCATTTAAAGCCGGTATTGCGATAATTTATGAACACTGAACAATTTGCCGGGAAAGCATTGGTCAGTATTATTATCAGGAGCATGAACCGGCCTGAATCGAAAAAGAAGAACTAAGTAACAGAGCCTGCCTGCTAGCGGGCTCCAAACCCTGTCAGTACCGTTCGTATCGTCTTGAAAAAAATCAATACATCCAGCCAGATGGAAAAATGCTTTATGTAGTAGAAGTCGTATTGCAGCTTCTTTTCCATCCCCTCCAGGTCTGCCGTATACCCCTGATTCACCTGCGCCCAGCCGGAAATTCCGGGTCTGACAACATGACGATAGGAAAAGAACGGAATCTTATCCTCATACCATTCAGCCAGCTCTTTTGATTCAGGTCTTGGCCCGATAAAGCTCATTTCACCCTTGAGTACATTTACCAGCTGAGGCAGCTCGTCGATGCGGTATTTTCTAATGATCCGGCCTATACCTGTGATGCGGGGGTCGTTATTTTCATTCGTATAACCCTCCCCCTCTATATCAATATGCATACTGCGGAACTTATAAACATTAAAGAGCTTTCCACGGTAGCCGATCCTCTCCTGTATAAAAAAAACAGGGCCTTTTGAGTCCAGCTTGATCAGTAGCCCGGTAACAATAACCACAGGGAGGATCAATGGAATAAGAATAAACACTAATATAGCGTCAAAAAAACGTTTCATAATACTGTACATGGGTGACGGCGTTAATGTGCCAATGTCGTTCTCAGCCATATGCCCAATACTCACCCGGCCTGTCAGCATCTCTTCAATCTGACGGTAGTGAAAAACCGGAATATTAGATAGCGTGCACTTAGCAAGGAACTTCTCCCATGTGGCCGGGATCTGATCAAAATGCAGGTCAGCAACAATGGCGTCGTAGCGACGGCCTTGCAGATCAGGCGCATCCAGGGTGTACAACTGAAGTTCTGGGTTCATACTCAGGCTTTCAGCCCGGCCAAGGGGCACCAGAGCCAATTTAGGTGCTCTGAATCGTTTCCTGATATAAAAAGCGGTTACCGACCAGATATTAGCGAAGATGTAGGAGAACAGTAGCGGTTGCCGGATATATTCAACTCTGAAATAAGACATTCCGGAGACAATAACCAGCCAGATAATCGCTAATAATGGCAGGATATAAACAACGGTTTGCTGTGCCCCCGGAAAGTGCCGAATCTGCCTGATGATAATGAATGCCAGGCAAAAACAGGTCATCTCTGAGAGCAGTGTATTAATATATAAACTGTTGGATAGTTTGCCGGAGTGGTTAAAAAATACGAATTGCCACAAGGGGAGTAATGTTACAAAAAACACCCCCAGCAGGAACTGAAAATAACCACTAAACAGTATGCGTTCATGCCAAAGTGAGTGTCGGCGCTGAAATGTATTCCTCACTGTGAAACCTTATATAAGTAGCAGTACATGTTTTTTTAATTAGTATAATCCCAGAACAATCAGCAGCAGCAGGTATAACTTATCCCGCCAGCGACGCCTCAACTCTGAAAAGTTCATGACCAGAAAGCGCCTGCTATTAAAATGATTGACCTGCTCGGGGGTCAGTAATTGGGTGATGTTAAGCACCTGCCCCCTGTACCATCCGTTTTTTACAAGCTTAATTCTTTTTATGTAAGCCTTTAAGCTGACATTAGCTCCAACCTGGTTAGAGCTGTGCTGGCGATAATGCATACCGGGCCGAGGATCAATATACCATTTATATTTCTGATTTCGACAAAAGGCATAAATTAACCAGTCGTGCAGATCAACTAACTCAACACGCTCCTGCTGTGAAAGCAAGAAATGCTGCAGCTTACAGGCCACAGAAGACCTTAGCAGGTAAGTACACCCTGGGCCGGCAGCTTCAAAGAAATAGTCATATTGTGTTTGGGGCTGGGCTTTATTTAAGCACTGCTTACGCCCATCCGGCCAAAAAGCGATTACATTGGAAGAGTATGCATCATACCCTTGCTCCAGAAATGACCATGCCCGGCTCAGTTTATCGTTAAACCAGATATCATCCTGATCGGCCAGAGCGACGGCATCATATTGCTCCAGCGGAGTATCCCGCAACAGGCGATAAAAGTTTTTCCCGGCACTACCAAAATGAAGGCCACAGGGTAGTACGGTTATATTCCCGGATTGAGCAGCGCGCTGTGTGATCCAGTCTTCCGTACCATCATCTGATGAGTCAACACTGACAAAAAGATGCACCTCAACATCGGTCTGCTGCAAAATACTATCCACTTGCTCCTGTAGCCAAAGCATTCCCTGATATGCGGCCATCAGAACAGCAATTTTAGGCGGTGGAGCACATGTCATAGCATCAGGATTCGTTCTTCAGCTTTGTGAGCATCGCGCTCAATTCGTCCTGCCATTGCGGTATCTTTATCGACAAGGTGCGCTGAATTTTAGTGCAGTCAAACCTCGAGTTGAGAGGTCTTTTAGCCGGTGTCGGATACTCAGATGTTGTAATACCCTGAACCGAAGGTTGCTTTTCAAGTAACCCCACCGCATGCGCCTGGCTGAAAATTTCAGAGGCAAAGCCGTGCCAGGTGGTCTCAGGCTGATTGGAAAAGTGATAGATCCCGGAGTCCAAACTCCCGGTACGGAAATATTGCCGGGCAAAACACCACAGAACATCGGCAATGCTGGCAGCGCTGGTCGGAGCTCCCTGCTGATCGGCAACAATACTCAAAGTATCACGCTCACCGGCTAACCGAAGCATGGTTTTGACAAAGTTTCCGCCATGAAA
>JBLWVL010000040.1:0-26958 GCA_048268485.1 Oceanospirillum sp. | reverse complement strand
TGACTGCGTGAGCAGGCCACCCAAAAGAACCCCGCTTCCATGAAGCGGGGTTTTTTTATGCCTGGAATTTATGGTTGGGAGACGTAAAAAGTAAGAGTTGAATATTCTGTGAGTTAAAATTTATTCTTTTCAAGTGAACCTAAAGTTCAAGTGGGTTAAAATCCGCTTTTCCAGTTTTGAGCGGATTTATCCAGCGTACTCAACATCAGGTTAGAGGTAGATAATGTTTACACGTGATATGACCATTGCAGGCTATGATGATGAGCTGTGGACTGCGATGCAGTCAGAAGCGGTTCGTCAGGAAGAGCACATCGAACTGATCGCATCTGAAAACTACACCAGTCCTCGCGTAATGCAGGCTCAGGGCTCTGTTCTGACTAACAAGTATGCTGAAGGCTACCCAAACAAGCGTTACTACGGTGGCTGTGAGCACGTTGACGTTGTCGAAGATCTGGCGATTGATCGTGCTAAAGAGCTGTTTGGTGCGACCTATGCTAATGTTCAGCCGCACTCTGGTTCTCAGGCTAATGCTGCTGTGTACATGGCTCTTTGTAAACCGGGCGACACAGTTCTGGGTATGAGCCTGGCACATGGTGGTCACCTGACACACGGCGCAGCCGTATCCTTCTCTGGTCGTATCTATAATGCCGTTCAGTACGGTCTGCACCCTGAAACTGGTGAGATCGATTACGCTGAAGTTGAGCGTTTGGCTGAAGAGCACAAACCGAAAATGATTGTTGCGGGTTTCTCTGCATACTCCCGTGTTGTTGACTGGCAGCGCTTCCGTGATATCGCGGATAAAGTAGGCGCGTACCTGTTTGTCGATATGGCTCACATTGCTGGTTTGGTTGCTGCGGGTGTTTATCCGTCTCCGGTTGGTGTTGCCGATGTGGTAACCACCACTACCCATAAAACTTTGGGTGGCCCGCGCGGTGGTCTGATTCTGTCTGCCCGTGCTGATGAAGATCTGCAGAAAAAACTGAATTTTGCCGTATTCCCTGAATCCCAGGGCGGCCCTTTGATGCACGTTATCGCGGCTAAAGCGGTCTGCTTCAAAGAAGCGATGGAGCCGGAGTGGAAGGCTTATCAGGCTCAGGTTGTTAAGAATGCTCAGGCGATGGCTGAAACGTTCATGGCACGTGGCATCAAGATAGTGTCTGAAGGTACTGATGACCACCTGTTCCTGGTTGATCTGATTGATAAAGAGTTCAGTGGTAAAGATGCTGATGCGGCTCTGGGCCGTGCAAATATCACGGTGAATAAGAACTCTGTGCCTAATGACCCTCGCTCTCCATTTGTGACTTCAGGTCTGCGTATTGGTACTCCTGCTGTCACCCGCCGTGGTTTCAAAGAAGCAGAAGTTACTGAACTGACAAACTGGATCTGCGATATTCTGGACGATATTAATAACGAAGAGACAATTAATGCGGTTAAAGAAAAGGTAAAAGCTGTTTGTAAGCGTTTTCCCGTTTACGCATAATTGCTGTTTGTTGTAAGAATAAGCCCAGCTATATGCTGGGCTTATTTGTATCTGCCTGCATTAAAGGTAAAATGATTGTCGGTGACAAATATTACTTTTTAAACAACCACCGGTAATTATCCTTCAAGATAACCAGAGCCTACTATGTATTGTCCCTTCTGTGGTGCGCAGGAAACAAAAGTTACCGATTCACGCTTGGTTGCGGATGGCGATCAGGTTCGGCGTCGCCGGGAATGCCTTTCCTGTGGTGAACGTTTTACTACCTATGAAACTGCAGAGCTTGTGATGCCTAAAATCGTCAAGCACGATGGTAAGCGCGAAGCTTTTGATGAAGCCAAGCTTCGGGCTGGTATGCAACGAGCACTGGAGAAACGCCCTGTCAGTACAGAGTCTTTTGAAGCCGCTATTGAGCGTATTCGTCAGCGCTTGCGTGCCCGAGGGGAGCGAGAGGTTGCTTCACGCCTGATAGGTGAAGAGGTGATGGCTCAGCTGCGTTTATTGGATCAGGTGGCTTATATTCGCTTTGCTTCGGTTTATCGTAGTTTTCAGGACCTGGATGAGTTTCGTGCTGAGATTGATCGGTTGGCTCAGGACCCGCCTTTTAGTCGTGGTGAGCATCTCTCAGGAAAAGATAGCTCTTCATAGGTTGTGATACATGACAGCATCTAATACACCCTTACAGCCTCACGCTTTTTATATGGCGCGTGCTATTCGTTTGGCTCGCAGAGGACACTACACCACTTTCCCAAACCCTCGTGTGGGCTGCGTCCTGGTTAAAGATAGCAAGATAATCGCTGAAGGCTGGCACCAGAAAGCTGGCGAGGGGCATGCGGAAGTTAATGCTCTGGCTAAAACAGATGATGCAGAAGGTGCAACGGCCTACGTAACATTAGAGCCCTGTTCACATACCGGTAAAACCCCTCCCTGTTGTGACGCTTTAATCAGGGCGGGCGTCTCACAGGTGGTTATTGGTATGGTGGACCCTAACCCTCTTGTTGCCGGTAATGGTATCCGCAAGCTGCAAGCAGCAGGTATTGAGGTTCTTACAGGGGTTTGCGAATCAGATGCCCGGGCACTGAACCCAGGTTTTATTCAGCGTATGACGGAAAAACGCCCGTTTGTTCGGGCCAAGCTTGCCTGTAGTCTGGATGGGCGAACGGCCATGGCGTCTGGTGAAAGTCAGTGGATCACAGGTGCTGCAGCCCGGACTCAGGTGCAGCGATTACGGGCCGGTAGCTCTGCGGTTATCAGTGGTGTGGACTCAGTGATCGCCGATGACAGCGCACTGACAGTTCGTGCTGACCAGCTGAACCTGGCCGATGCAGAACAGATTGCAAAACGTCAGCCCTTGCGTGTTGTCCTTGACAGTCACCTGCGTTTACCGGAAACCGCTAAAATTCTTCAGCAACCCGGTGAAACACTGGTTGTGTTTACCGAGCGGGACTCTGATAAGCAGGAACGCCTGGAAAAGGCCGGAGCGGTTTGTCTGCAGCTGCCTGCTGAAAACGGACGTGTCAGTCTAAAGGCGTTGATGGCTTACCTCGATCAGCGGGAATGCAATGAGGTATTGCTGGAAACCGGAGCAACCCTGGCCGGTGCTTTTGCTGAAGCAGAATTGATTGATGAGCTGGTTGTCTTTATGGCGCCAACCCTGATGGGTGATGATGCGCGAGGTTTGCTGCACCTGCCGGGAATCAAAAAAATGGCTGATCAGAAGCGGTTGACGCTGACGGACTGCCGTATGGTCGGTACAGATATGATGATAACCGCCCGTTTTACAGGAAAATCACAATAATGTTTACCGGAATTATCGAAGCGGTTGGTACAATTGAGAGTTTACAGCCTTCAGGTGGCGACTACCGCGTCAAAGTTGCTGTTAATACTCTGGATATGTCAGATGTTAAGCTGGGTGACAGTATTGCGGTTAACGGTGTTTGCCTGACAGTGACGGAACTGCACAGCAAAGGTTTCTGGGCGGATGTTTCCCTGGAAACTGTACGCCATACCTGCTTTAAGAATTACCGCCCGGGGCAGGCTGTGAACCTGGAAAAGGCAATGATGCCGACCTCCCGTCTGGGCGGCCATATTGTCAGCGGCCATGTGGATGGCGTGGGTAAAATTCTGGAGCGCCGGGAAGACGCCCGCTCTGTACGCTTCAGGGTACAGGCACCGGAGTCGCTGCTGAAATATATTGCAGATCGAGGCTCAATAACGGTAGAAGGCACAAGCCTGACCGTGAACGGTATTGAAGGTGATGTTTTTGAACTCAATATTGTTCCTCATACGCTGGCAGAAACTGTTTTGCAGGGATATACCTCGGGCCAGTCCGTACATTTAGAAGTGGATCTGATCGCACGCTATCTTGAAAGGCTTATCGGCAAGAATGAGCCTTCAGAAGCACCCAAAAGCGATATCAGTCTCGATTTTTTAGCTCAGAACGGTTTCTACCGTGGCTGACAGCACAGGAAAGAGTATGCAACTGAATACTGTTGAAGAACTACTGGAAGATATTCGTCAGGGCAAAATGGTTATTCTGATGGATGATGAAGATCGTGAAAATGAAGGCGATCTGATCATCGCTGCTGAGCAGGTTCGTCCGGAAGATATCAACTTCATGGCGAAATATGCCCGGGGCCTGATCTGCCTGACCCTGACCCGCGACCGCTGCGAGCAACTGAAACTGCCTTTGATGGTACAGAGTAACGGTGCCCAGTTCTCCACTAACTTCACCCTGTCCATTGAAGCCGCTGAAGGTGTAACAACCGGCATCTCGGCTGCGGATCGCGCTCATACGGTGCGTACTGCGGTTAAGCGTGATGCTAAGGCGGAAGATATCGTACAGCCGGGGCATATCTTCCCGCTGATGGCTCAACCGGGTGGTGTATTGAGTCGGGCGGGGCATACTGAAGCCGGCTGTGATATGGCGCGTATGGCCGGTTTTGAAGCGGCTTCCGTGATTGTTGAGATCATGAATGAAGACGGCACTATGGCACGCCGTCCGGATCTTGAGCTGTTTGCTCAGGAGCATGATATTAAGATCGGCACTATTGCAGACCTGATTCACTACCGCACGACTAACGAGCACACGGTTGCCCGAGATCAACAAGGTGTGATGGCCACTGAATACGGCGACTTTAACTATGTCACCTATACCGATGAAATTCAGGGCTGCACCCATCTTGCGATGACACTGGGAGAGATCAAGGCCGACGACCCGATTATGGTGCGTGTGCATAATCGTACTGAAGTACTGCGGGATGTTGTGGGTGCAATTCCTGCGGATGAAACCGGGCGCAAGTGGACCATGCGTAAGGCACTTGCGAAAGTGGCTCAGGAAGGTAAAGGCGTTGTTTTACTGCTGGACAGCAATGAGCGTATTGATATCCATGATTCCGTTGATCTGATCCAGAACGGACGTCAGCAATCTAAGGTGAATATCAGTGCGTCCGGAGCATATTTAACGGTAGGCACAGGTTCCCAGATTCTGCGTGATCTGGGTGTGGGCAAGATGCGTCTGCTGAGTTCTCCAATGAAGTTTAATGCGATCTCAGGTTTTGATCTGGAAATCGAAGAATATATTCCCTGCGAAGAGTAAGCTCTGCGGCTAAAAAGCCGCCAGCCTCTTTTTTTGGGAAACACAACAGTTATCAGGATAAAAAAATGACAATCAAATCAGTAGAAGGCAATTTCGTAAACTGTAACGGCCAGTACGCCATCGTTGTCGGTCGTTTTAACAGTTTTGTGGTTGAGCATCTGGTTGAAGGCGCCATCGATACACTGCGTCGTCACGGTGTTGATGAAGCAAATATCACTGTTGTTCGTGCACCGGGTGCATGGGAGCTGCCTCTGGTTGCTAAAAAGGTAATTGAGAAACAGCAGCCGGATGCGGTGATTACGCTTGGTGCAGTAATCCGTGGTGGAACACCGCATTTTGAATATGTGGCAGGTGAGTGCACAAAAGGCTTAGGTCAGTTGTCGCTACAAACCGGCGTGGTTATCACCAATGGTGTGTTGACTGTTGATACCATTGAGCAAGCGATTGAGCGCTCAGGCACTAAAGCAGGCAACAAAGGCTCTGAAGCAGCACTTTGTGCTCTGGAAATGGTTAGCCTGCTGAACTCGTTGTAATTTAAAAAATTTCATTCGGTCATTTAAAACTTAACTCGCGGTTACTCCTCAATGTCCCAAGGTAAAAAAACCAGTAAAACTAAAGCGCGTCATGCTGCTCGCCAGCTAACTGTGCAAGGCCTGTATCAATGGCAGATGACAGGTGCGGCTTTGCAGCAGATTGAACTTCAGATTCGCGCGGCCCGTCCTGATGATGGACTGGAAGCCCACGAGGATATTACATCCGCTGTAGAGATTGCCGATCTGGCCTATTTCAATGAGCTGCTGCACAATATCCCTCAGCAAAAAGCAGACCTGGATAAAGAGTATGCGCCTCTGCTGGATCGCAGGGTTGATGAGCTTGATCCGGTAGAGCTGGCGATTTTACGCTTGGGCACCTATGAGCTAAGCAAGTGTATTGATGTACCTTATCGCGTGGTGATTAACGAAGGCGTTGAGCTGGCGAAAAGCTTTGGGGCGACTGAGAGCCATAAATATATTAACGGTATTCTGGACAAGTTAGCGGTTCGCCTGCGAGCTGCAGAAGTCGCCGAACGCCGCAATAAAGGCTGATTCTTTTGGGTGAGTTTGAGCTGATTCGTCGTTATTTCTCTTCCCCGAAGCTCCAGCCGTCAAGACGGGATGTTTGCTTGGGGATTGGTGATGACTGTGCACTGATTTCAGTGCCGGAAGGCAAACAGCTGGTGGTATCCATTGATACGTCAACGGCCGGTGTTCACTTTTTACCGGAGTCCCCGGCCCATAGCGTTGGCTGGCGAGCGCTGGCGGTTAGCTTAAGTGATCTTGCGGCGATGGGTGCGCAACCCGCCTGGTTTACACTGGCCTTGAGTTTGCCTGAGATTGACGAAGAGTGGCTGTCAGGCTTTAGTCAGGGAATGGCTGATCTGGCTCAGGAGCATAGTGTCGCACTCGTCGGAGGCGACACTACTCAGGGTGCACTCTCAATGAGTGTGCAGGTTCAGGGTTATGTAACCCCTGGCGCTGCCTGGAAGCGTAAAGGTGCCCGGCCCGGTGACCTGATTTATGTTTCCGGTGAGCTGGGTAAGTCAGCATGTGGACTGAGGAAAGCTAAAGCTTTACTGGAGGCTGAGCAGGCGTTGCCGGATCTTGCTATGCTTAATACTGCAGAGGCCTCTGCAGAAACTGAAATGCTGAGAGCCTACCTTTATCCAAAGCCCCGGTTTGATTTGATTCCCATTTTGTCCAGTCGTGCAGCAACTGCTATTGATATTTCAGATGGTCTGTTGGCGGACCTGGGCCATATGCTTTCAGCAAGTGGCGTCGGTGCGAATCTTGACCCTACCCGCATTCCTTGTTTTAACAAGGAACATGGCGATACTTCTCAGGTGTTTCAGGATGCATTGGCAGGGGGAGATGACTATGAACTTTGTTTCACTGTGTCGCCCCAGCGTCGCCTGGAACTGGAAGTGAGCGCAGAGCAAAGTGGCGTTAAGTTATACCCCATCGGCGTTGTTACATCTCAACAGGGGATTCGCGGCCTGCATGAGCAGGGCCTGACTGCTTCTGGGTTTGATCATTTTAAAGGTAATACCTGATGAATCGTGCACCTTCCAGTGTCTGGCGTAACCCTGTCCATTTTTTGGCCTTTGGCCTGGGAAGTGGTGCCGCCCCTTGGGCACCCGGCACGGCAGGCACGGCTGCAGCGGTTATTCCTTACCTGCTTTGGATTCAATTCCTGTCGCCATTATGGTTTATCGCCTTACTGGGACTGACTTTTGTCGTTGGTGTCTGGCTGTGTGAACGTACCTCGGAAGACTTAGGGGTACATGACCACTCCGGCATTGTATGGGATGAGTTTGTAGGCTACTGGCTGACAATGTTCCTTGCACCGCAGGGCTGGGAGTGGGCTTTGGTAGGGTTTGTGCTTTTCCGGTTCTTTGATGTACTTAAACCCTGGCCTGTGAAGTGGGCTGATCGTCGTGTTGCCGGTGGCTTTGGCATTATGGTTGATGATGTATTAGCCGGTATTTATGCTTGGCTGGGAATGCAGATTCTGATGCGACTTTGGTGATTATTTTATTTTCAAAGCAGATTTTTTCGCGGCCCCACTGTGCTGTCGAATCCTTCTTTTATTCCGGTAGGATCAGGTAAAAAACCGGGGAAGCCCCGGTTTAATCCTTTTGCTTCTGCAAAAATGTTTACGCCTCAGCGCTGATCTGGCCAAATTCAATAATCAACCAGTTCCGAGCCTGATTCGGATCGGATACCTGAATGTCATTTTTAGCCTCTGAATTATTCATCGGCTTCACCGTGCCTGTTTGAAGCGTTGTGTTTGCAGAGTCGATCTTCATAAACACTCCTTGTTTATTGGTATTCAGAAAACAGCGTCTTTACGCCTGTTCACTCAATGGGTTCTGCGCGTAAAGCTCTTTCATCAGCTCGTCCAGCTGACCGGCTTTCAGGCTGGCAGGAGAGAAGCCACGGATCGATTCGTTTTCCTCTTCCTCATAACTGATGGCGTAGTACTCACCTTTCGGGAAACGATCTTTAGCCCCGGAGGCCTCATCAACCATCGATTTTTCTTCCCGGAACCAGTCTGGCACCGGCTGATGATCCATCACAATCTGATGGGTATTAATATGCATTCTATAGCCTTCATCAGACCGGGATGCGGCATCACGACTTGCATTCTGTACCGCCTGGAAAATAGCTTCTTTGGTTTCCTGAGTCAGCTCAACGCCTTTCTCTGACCAGGACGGATAAGCAAACATATCCGCAAAAAGATCAACCAGCTCCGGTCCACTAACCATACGGGGCTGCGCGCTTTGCGATGTTTGCTGCTGACTTTTTTCTGTTGCAGAGGAAGGATTGACGGGTTGGCTGTAGGTCGCATGTGTTACCGGGGCGATTTTCATAAACACTCCTTGTTTATTGGTCTTTGATTGAATTCTTTATAAAGTTATTACTCTACCGCGAGTGGTTGCAGGCAGCAAACAGACGTTGTTGTAAGAGATTGCCCCTGCCGAGCCAGCAAATGCTCTGGCTCAGCAGAGGCGGGGCGGGATAAGAAAAAAGGCTGTATCAGATCAGCTTTAGCAGGTTCAGCTGGGTAAACAGCCGGGACTGCTCCTCACCGGATAACTCGCCGATCATCGCCTGCAGAGGGGAGTCGGGCTTAAAGTGGGTTTCCAGCCAGCGGGTCAGTTGCTGCTGTACGGCTTCCTGCGGGGTCATATCACTGTCGGGTTGATCCGAGGCTGTTAATGCCTCACGGCTTTGTCCGGTACCCAGAAGTTTGCCCTCACCCACGTGAAATGTCGGGGTATGCAGGAACGCCTTATTACCATCGCCGGTTCCGGTAATCTGCTGCATAAAATCCAGATCAAGAACCTGGGATGTTACACGTAATCTTTTTCCCGGATTCAGTGCGTAATCCAGAAACCCCTGCTCAAACTGAACCACACCGGAGCCATCATTTGAGTAGATCGCCTTGGCCTGCTGAACTAATTCAGCATCATAAGCAGGGGGATTGTCCGAATAAAGCAGGCCGGGATATTTAGCTTCATCATTGCGGTAAAGTGCCAGCATTGTCCCGAGGTTGCCCACCTGTTCGGTATCCAGATTATTCTCTTTGGCGTGGATATAAACATCGGTCAGGGCCTGAACATCTTTCTCTTTCAGATGATAAAGACTGGTGCTCTGATCAAAAAAGTTCTGTCGATTAGAGCCTTTCAGGGGGTTCTCGGTGGTGATGCCACTGGCTGCAATCAGCTGCTTTTTCAGCGCATCGCCGTCAACCGCTTCGCCATATTTGCTTTGCAAGGCCCCCACCTGCTGGTCAACCAGATACAGGTTGTAGCGACCAATATCAATTTTAGCATTTATACCAAAGTGACCGCGTTCTGGTTGGGTGAAACCTTCAAGCGCCTCTTTTTGCAGCAGGCTCACCGCCTTATCAAACTCATCCGACGCTATCATACCGGTTGAACTCAGATTAACCCCATCGGCTGGGCCGGTTTTATCGGTGGTTGGTGTACCGGTGGATTGCGTATGGGGGGGCTGCGTCACCGATGTTGTTTTGGCGAGCTGCGGGCTTGGCGTTGTGGCCGATGTTGAACCGGCGGGAAACTGTATACTCATCGGTTTCTCCCTGAGTGTGATGATGAAAACCTTCTATGGCTTTTTGAGTGATTACGTTGTTTATTTCACAATCACTAATACTCTATCGGTCACCAGGGCAGGAATGTTAGGGCTGGAAACGTTATGTTTTGTAACTTTCGCCGGCAGGGGCTTTAAGTGCGGGGGCAGAGGTTTAGGCTGGGGCGTAAAAAAGCCGCTGGCATCAGGATGTCAGCGGCTTTTGATGGTTATGGCAAAATCAGATGTTGGCTGATTAGCCTTGGCTGTCCAGGAAGCGTTCTGCGTCCAGTGCTGCCATGCAGCCGGTGCCGGCTGAGGTGATCGCCTGACGGTAGACGTGGTCCATAACGTCACCTGCGGCATAAACACCTTCGATGCTGGTTTGGGTGGCGTTGCCTTCCAGACCGGATTGTACTTTCAGGTAGCCGCCGTTCATCTCCAGCTGGCCTTCGAAAATGCCGGTGTTTGGCTTATGGCCGATGGCGATAAACACGCCCATTACGCTGATCTCCTGGGTGGCAGCGCCTTCGGTGGCTTTCAGGCGCAGGCCGGTAACGCCCATGTCATCACCCAGAACTTCATCCAGTGTGTGATTCCAGATCACTTCGATATTGCCGTTGGCAACCTTCTCCATCAGTTTGTCCTGCAGGATCTTCTCAGAGCGCAGGCTGTCACGACGGTGGATCAGGGTGACTTTTTTGGCGATGTTGGACAGGTACAGGGCTTCTTCAACAGCGGTGTTACCACCACCGACAACCGCTACTTCCTGATTGCGGTAGAAGAAACCATCACAGGTGGCGCAGGCAGAAACACCTTTACCCATGAAAGCTTCTTCGCTTGGCAGGCCCAGATACTGTGCGCTTGCGCCGGTGGCAATAATCAGCGCGTCACAGGTGTAGGTGCCGCTGTCGCCTTTCAGGGTGAAGGGGCGCTGGGTCAGTTCCACTTCGTTGATCTGGTCGAAAACGATTTCGGTGTCGAAGCGCTCGGCGTGTTTACGCATATCTTCAACCAACTGAGGGCCCTGAATACCGTCAAATGCACCGGGCCAGTTATCCACATCGGTCGTGGTGGTCAGCTGACCGCCCATCTGCATACCTGAAATGATGACAGGTTTCAGGTTGGCGCGGGCGGCGTAGACGGCTGCGGTGTAACCTGCAGGGCCGGAACCCAGAATAATCAGTTTCTCGTGACGGTTTTCGCTCATGGTGCTCTCCCGGCGAGCCGTGTTTGGCTCTGGTTAATACGTCAATAATCAGGTGATGATCTTGTTTGTTGCAGATCTATATGGGGGCGGCGGGCGTAATTACCAGCGCCGACCCGGAAGCTCTATTCCATAGCCGAATTTTAACAGAGACTGGAAATGCCCGTGCTGTTTCATACAAAATTTTAACCGACTTTGTGGCACCGGGATAAATGGAAAACCTGATAACAGGGATAGGGTAAAACGATGGTGGTGAAAGGCGGGGAGGTAGGAAACCAAGAAAGCCCTGTAAGCGATTGCCATACAGGGCTTTTAGTTGAGTTTGTCTGTCTTGTTGTTGTGCTGTACAGACCTGTGAGGCTGTACCTTTGTCACGGGCTAATACCGATCAATAGAATGTACCTTGTATCTGGGTTATCAAAGAGTCGAATCTCCTATGCGAGTAAATGGTATTTTTCGGTCTTTCCAGGTCTTTCCTGCTCTCCGGTTTGTGTTGATGATTTATTTAATCTATTCAATCAACGGCTCAATTCGACCTACTCATATATTAATCCGGGCACCTCGCTTCAGATAAAGTTGTCAGGGATCATCTTCCCGTTTTAGCTCTACACTCAGCAATTCTCCCTCCATATTGACATGTACTTGCATATGAATCGGGGCGCAGCACGTTTGGCAATCTTCGTAGTAGTCCTGATCACCTCCTGATATATCAACGGCTGTTTCCAGTTCAGACCCGCAATAGGGACACTGCCCGTAAACCTCCGTGAGCATTGTCTCTAACATAAACGCTCCCTCCGGATCGTTTCTGCTGTTTTTCTCTCTGAATACCTAACGTATATTCAGTAGAAACACCTTAACGAACAAAAAATACGTTTTAAGCGCATGCTGCGTACTATGTGGCCTGAAAGATCTCAGAGGTAGCGGCTTGCGTTCACAACTTAACTATAGTCAGGATGGGTTGGTGTGCTGTCTTTTTTTCGTCATATTTTTTAGGAAAACCCTTAGGTTTTAATGAAATAAATTCAGTTTGCCTCTGGGATTTAGTGCTAGAACCCGTGGATCTTAGCCTTGATTGAGATCCGGCAGATCCACGGATGCCATATCGGTCAGCTCCTGGGGCAGGGGCTTTTTGATATTGATATCCAGCTCGGCAAGCTGCTGGGCCTGTCCGACTAAGCTGCCACGTCCCTGGCTGAATTTGTTCAGGGCGTTGTCATAGGTCTGATGGGCGCTGCTGAGCTGGTTGCCCAGTTTCTGCATATCTTCCGCAAAGCCTCTGAGCTTGTCGTACATGCGCCCGGCCCGGCGGGAGATCAGTTGGGCGTTTTCATTCAGGCGCTCGTACCGCCAGATATTCTGGATAGTACGCAGGGCCACCATCATGCTGGTGGGGCTGACGATCATGATGTTGTGTTCGAAGGCTTCCCGGAACAGATCCGGCTCGGCATCAAAGGCGGTCATAAAGGCGGCTTCCACCGGAATAAACATCAATACGTAGTCGAGGCTGCGAACCCCTTTCAGCTCCCGGTAATCTTTGGCGGACAGTCCCTTAATATGGCTGCGGATAGCGGCAACGTGGGCTTTCAGATACTGTTGGCGCTCGGTTTTATCGTCGCTGTTGTGGAAGGATTCGTAGGCGTTAAGAGAGACCTTGGCGTCGATGATGACATCTTTATTGTCCGGCAGATGTACGATGACATCCGGTTGATAGAGCTGGCGCTCTTCATTCCGGCGGCTGGCTTGCAGTTCGTATTCGTGACCTTCCCGCAAGCCGGACTCTTCCAGCACCCGCTGCAGAATCAGTTCGCCCCAGTTGCCCTGGGCTTTTTTGTCGCCTTTCAGGGCTTTGGTCAGGTTGAGGGCTTCCTGACTCATCTGCAGGTTCAGGGCTTTCAGGCTGTGGATCTCCTGCTTGAGCATGGCGCGCTCCTGCGCCTCTTTGCCATAGCTGTCCTGTACCTGTTGGCGGAACTGGTTGAGCTGATCTTTAAACGGGTTCAGCAGACTGGTGAGGGTCTGTTGATGCTGATGATTCAGATGTTTGCTCTTGTCATCAAAGATGCGGTTGGCGAGGTTCTCAAACTGCTGACTGAGCTTCTGTTCCGCACTGTTCAGGATCTGAATTTTTTCCTGCGAGGATTTCTGCTCTTCTTCTAAACGGGTGCGGGTGGTGGCCAGCTGCTGTTCCAGTGTCAGCAGTTGTTGCTGTAGCTGGTTGATCTGCTGATCCTTGATGGTGAGCTGGCTTTGACTGCGTTCCACCACCTCATGCAGATTATCCAGCGTGGTTTGCTGGGCGGTGCTGTCCTGCTCGACCTGTTGACGGCGTTCCTGTTCCTGCTGATAGCGCTGCTCGACCTGAGCCAGTTTTTGCTGCAGTTCTTTGGTGTATCGGCTTTGTGCCTGGGCATCGGCAATCTGCTGGCTCTGACTCTGTTGTAACTGCTGCAGTCGGTTACGCTCCTGCTCGCTCTGTTGCAGGCGTTGGCGCAGTTCGTCCGCGCCCTCCTGCACATGCTGTTGCTGAAGCTGTGCCTGTTGTATCGCTGCCTGAAAGTGCTGCTGCATCTGGTCGGCCTGAAGGTTTAGTTCATGATTTAGTTGCTGCTGGTGGCGATTGCGCATAATCGTCATACAGATAAGAGCGCCTGCCAATGCGCAAATAAGAAACAGGGCGGGAAGTAATAGGTTGGATAGAGAAAGCATAAACAGGCCAGACCTTTAAATGGGAAGATAACGACTGAGCCAGTATAAGAAATTAATCTATATATTTATACAGTATAGTCGTGAGCCAGCAACAGATAACAGATGCTGATTACTGGCATACTCTGAAGTTATGGGTCGTGGGTTAAGATTCAGTTGTTGCTGGCTGCGATCAGCTGATCGTCCTCTGTCTGCAGTTGATCAATAATAAGCAAGAGCTTGTCCATTGATAGTGGCTTTGTAAAATACTCTGAGAAGCCAGCCTGAAGATGGGCTTTAACGACCTCAGGTTGCGTATTCTGAGCGATGGCTATAATGGGAATTGTGGCGGTTTTAGGGCTGACTTTAAGAATTTCTATAACTTCAAGGCCGCTTAGGTCCGGCATATCAGTATTGAGAAGGATAAGATCCAGTGGGTGCTTCTGAGCAAGGTCAACAGCATAGCTTGCGTTGTTCTCTGTGAAGAGTCGAATATCAGCCCGTGCCTGAAGTGCGTTTTCCAGTAGTTTCAGATGAATGGGGTCATCATCTACACAGAGAATATTAAAACGGCGGCTTTTGTCTTCAGGGCTTTTATTTTGCTCGTTAACCGGCAGGTCAATCCAGAAAATACTGCCTCCCTCAGGATTGGGTTTGTAACTAATGCGGCCGTGCATCATTTCTACTAAACGCTTGCAAAGAGCAAGCCCGATTCCTGTCCCTTCTACATTGGTGCTCTCGGCTCCCAAGCGATTAAAAACCTGGAACAGGCCCTGCTGTTTGCCTTCGGGAATACCGATGCCATTGTCAATAACCTGAATACGGACAAAGCCTTTCTCTGGGATTTGCAGATAAACGCTCACCCGGCCACCGGGGCGGTTATATTTTATAGCGTTGGATAGCAGGTTGAAAATCACCTGTCTCAGACGGACACGATCCGCGAGAACTTCCTGATCCGGGTTGATGGCCAGATCAATGTCTAACTGAAGGCTCTGTTTCTCCGCTAATGGTTGCAGAAGCGCCAGGCTACTCTCCAGCTCTCTGGCAACAGATATGACTTCGGTGTTTAAACGCACTTGCCCTGATTCGATACGGGCAAGGTCGAGAATATCATTCACCATAGCCAGTAGGTGTCGGCCCGCGAGATAAATCTCACTGACCGACTCTTTTTGGCCGCTTTCCATGGGTTCATCCTGTAAGAGCTGAGCAAAACCCAAAATCGCATTCAGCGGGGTACGCAGTTCATGGCTGACACTGGATAGGAGATTCGATTTCGCCTGACTGGCTCTTTCCGCTTTATCCCTGGCCTCAATCAAAGCCTGCTCTGTCAGGCGCTTATTGATGCCCATCCCCAATATATGAACCACCCGGTGGATAAACGTACGGTTCTCGCTGGTCTTCAGAATATGCTTTGGCAGGTAGACCAGCAGAACCGATGGCTTCCCTGCATGCTGTAATGGAACCGCGTATGCTGCATGATCCTGTTCGATAGCACAGTGGGTCTGTGTATCCATTGTCATTGAAAGAATCTGAGGTGAGCCCTGATCGATAACCGTTTGGCAAAGATCCATGGTCATAGGGATCTTGATACAAGGGGTGTTAGCGCAACTACCATGCTGTATCTGGGGTTTCAGGCCGATTGATGTGGGTTGATATAGAGCCAGAAAACGCCACTGCCAGTGGTGATGATGCATGAGGCGGGCCTGGAACTGATTCAGATAATCGTACATGGGGACATCGTCGAGGCTCAGAGCCATTAGAATGCTGAGGGATGACTCCTCCTGAGCCTTCCGTTCCAGGTAGTGTTGTTGCTCATAGGCGCTGGTCAGGTCTTCGTAAAAGGCAACATAATGGGTGAATCGGTTATTTTCATCGGAGACTGCGGTAATGCGGACGTGATGAGGTACATCACCATTGCGGGTCTTATTCCACATTTCACCTTCCCAGAACCCCCGTGCCTTCAGGCCAAGCCAAAGCTCTTTATAGAAAAGGTCGCCTTGTTTATATGAGCGAAGCATGCGGATATTACGGCCGGCAAGCTCCCGCCGCTCATAGCCTGTGAGATCACTAAAAGCCTTATTAGCTTTAATAATGAGGCCTGAGCGGTCAATGATTGCAATGGGTTGATGAGCGTTGAATGCTGTTGCCAGCAATTTTATCTCTTCAGATGAAATATTCGTATCCGCAACGGCGAACATACAGGCCTCTGAGTTAGGGTTATATCCCTGTTTTTTATATGGGGAATATTGTTATTATTACTTCTGTTGTCACTTTACGGATCACAACAGAAGGGATGCATCAAAAAGGCGTATTTCTAATGCATCAGGGAAGGCTATGCATTGACTGAAGTAGGGTTTTATTGACTCAATTCTTAGTGAGTGCTGGGTTCTTGATGTGGATACTGTTTTCTCAGACTTAACTTTGTTTCAGCAGATTTTGCAATAACGGGTAGAGAGAAGGGTTGGCAATCAGTATCTGATGGCCGTAGAGGGCAGGAGGGATATTATCGGGGCATCCGTCTAAATGCCCGGCCAAAGCTCCTGCACAAATTGCAACCAAGCGAGCGGCGGCAAAATCCCATGGGGAAACACTCTCATAGTAAGCATCCAGTCGACCTGCAGCGACATAGCATATGTCGATAGCTGCAGAACCCATACGGCGAATATCCTGACAGTTATTCAATACTTGGTGCAGGCGGGGAAGTAGTGTCGGAATCAGGGATTTATCGTAGGGAAAGCCGATGGCAATCAGAGCTTTCTTTAACTCTTCGGTCTCACTGATCCGGATATCTACACCATTCAGCTGAGCTGGTTCGCCAGCAACCGCTGTAAATAACTCATCCAGAAACGGGTTGTAGACAACGCCGACTTTTACCTCACCTTGCTCAGCGTAGGCAATAGATATGGCAACCTGCTGTAAGCCATGAGCGTAGTTAACCGTGCCATCAATAGGGTCAATGATCCAGATCGGTTGGTGCAGGGTTACAGGGTCGGAGTAATCCGGTGACGATTCCTCAGAAAGAATGCTGTGATCAGGGAAGGACAGCTGCAATAGTGCTCGTATCATCTGGTCCGATCTTAAGTCTGCACTGGTGACGAGCTCATGTCCGGCTTTGTAAGACTTTGAGAAACTCTGCTCCTCACGGGCTGAGCGGATCAGATCTCCGGCCTGGCGGGCTATGGTGATCGCCTGGTTCAGATATTGCCTCAGTTCAGGCTGCGTGCTGATGTGTCCTGTTTCCATTCGGGGTCTCCGTCAACCGGTGCTGCCGGGGGGATGCCAATAACAAATGATACGACTGCAGAAAATAAGCAATAAGACCTTAAGATTAATACGGGTAAATACTAATTAGAAACAATGGGTTAGCTAGGGATAATCTTTTTTCTGCTTCTATTTTTATGACTGACAGGTCATGAGCTGTTGTTAGCTCACAAGTCATTTGATAGTTTAGAGCTTTATGGATTATAGAATTGCTTATTTAGCTGGCTGAATCAAGTTGTGCAGGCAAACAGGGAAAGGTAGCGGTGAAGAGATTCAGGATAAATTTTGAGCATAAAAAAAGCCAGATTCCGAAGAATCTGGCTTTCTCTGAATTTGGTAGCGGGGGCCGGATTTGAACCGACGACCTTCGGGTTATGAGCCCGACGAGCTACCAGGCTGCTCCACCCCGCATCAGATGCAATGCATTATAGAGCTAAATAATTGAATGTCAAAAGTTTTTATGTCGAAAGCTAAAATAAATGTATAAAACGGTTTTCGACGACTACGCAAGGATTTTGTCTGCTCAGCAAGCTCGCTAATTTAGAAAGAGCCAGCAAGGCTGAATCTGCAGGCACAGCTCTGTTTTCTGTCACGGTGCTGTCACTCGATGTCAGTAAAACAGGCTATGGGAAAGCGACATCTATAAACAGAGGGAATGTAAGATGAGTAAGAAAATTGCCTTAGTAACCGGTGGTACCGGTGGTATTGGTACTGCAATTTGCCGTCGTTTGTCTGACGATGGTTATGTTGTCGTTGCTGCATCGGTAAATCAGGAAAAGGCGGAGGCCTGGAAGGAAGCCGAGAAAGCCTCTGGTTATGATTTTTCCACCGTACATATTGATGTGGGGGATTTCGAGTCATGTCAGCAGGGATATAAACAGGTTGCTGAGACATTGGGCCCGGTCGCGGTGCTGGTCAATAACGCTGGCATTACCCGTGACGGCTTTATGAAAAAGATGAGCTGGGAGCAGTGGCATGAGGTTATGCAGACCAATCTGGACAGTGTCTTTAACATGAGTAAAGTCTGTCTGGAGCCTATGCTTGAGATGAAATTTGGTCGTATTATCAACATCTCTTCAATTAATGGTCAAAAAGGGCAGATGGGGCAGACCAATTATTCTGCAGCGAAAGCGGGTATGCATGGCTTTACTAAGGCGCTGGCGCAGGAAACGGCTCGAAAGGGGATTACCGTTAATACTATTTCTCCGGGTTATATTGCCACGGACATGATTATGAAAATTGATGAACCGATTCGAAACCAAATTATGGAAGGCATTCCGGTTGGGCGATTTGGCAAGCCGGAGGAGATTGCCCGAACGGTATCTTTTCTTGCGGATGACGAAGCCGGGTTTATTACTGGTGCTAATCTGGCGGTAAATGGTGGCCAGCATATGTGCTGATAGCCTTCGGTATATGAGAAAAGCTGGCATTTGCCGGCTTTTTTTACATCTAGTGCTGGTTCATCTTGTATAATGACTCTTTATTACACCGATTTTTATTTTCCCGGCATCTTACACAGGCATTATTGTGCGGTCAGATTATTCAGAGCAGCAATCAGCGCTTCAGTTTAAAGGGGGGAATCTAACGATTACCACCCTGGAGTTGTTAACTCCGGACTGTGTGCAAATTGAGCAGGAGTTAAGTCGCCAGACTCAGAAAGCACCGGCTTTTTTCTGCCAGACTCCCGTGCTTTTATCCTTCGAGCAGTTGGAGGAGGTGAGTGTTGCCCTGGAAATGGTCGTTGATGTTTGTAAGCGTAACGGTCTTATTCCGATTGGAGTCCGTTGTTCACAGGATATGATTAAAAAGTCCGCTTGGGCATTAGGTTTGGGATGGTTCCCGCCGCTTACAGAGCATCGCCTTAAAGAGGTAAAGAAAACATCCTGCCCTCAGCGTTTACCGACCCGTTTTGTAAAAGGTACGGTACGCTCAGGCCAGCAAATCTATGCAAGTTGTGCAGATCTTGTTGTGATTGGCTCAGTTAATGAAGGTGCTGAGGTGATTGCTGATGGTAACGTTCAGGTTTGGGGCGTCCTGCGTGGGCGTGCTATTGCTGGTGCCCAAGGGGATGTTGAAGCCCGTGTTCTTTGTCGGAAGTTTAGTGCAGAACTGGTTTCTGTTGCGGGTGTTTTTCAGGTTTTTGATACCGGCGAATTTCCTGCAGCTAATGACTTGCCGGTAGAGGTCAGGTTGGAAAATGACCGATTAGTTTTGATTTGAATTTTGATGCTGTTCACTGTATTCGATCGCTTTAATAGACATAATAACTACTATTATTATGAAGGAGGAAGGGCGCTTGGCTAGAGTAGTTGTAGTAACGTCCGGTAAGGGTGGTGTCGGTAAAACCACCAGCTGTGCGTCGATAGGCACTGCGCTTGCAATGCATGGGTATCGCACCGTTCTGATTGATTTTGATGTAGGCCTGAGAAACCTTGATCTGGTGATGGGCTGCGAGCGCCGGGTTGTTTATGATCTTATTAATGTTACTACAGGCGAAGCAAAACTGAGTCAGGCGCTCATTAAGGATAAACGCCTGGATGGTTTGTATATGCTACCTGCCTCCCAGACCCGTGATAAGGATGCCCTGACCTATGAGGGGGTTGGTGAGGTTATTGACGCTTTGAAAGAGGAGTTCGACTTTATCATTTGTGATTCACCTGCGGGGATTGAGCGCGGTGCTATTTTAGCGATGTACTATGCTGATGAGGCGATTGTTGTTTCTAACCCTGAGGTCTCTTCTGTTCGGGATTCTGACCGGATAATAGGTTTGCTTGACTCTAAAACCCGGCGGGCCGAGAACGGTGAGACAGTGAAGACTCAGCTTTTGATTACGCGTTATGATCCTGAACGGGTCGAGCACTCTGATATGATGTCTATGCAGGATATTGAAGAAATTCTGGCGATTCCTGTTGTTGGTGTTATTCCTGAATCTCCAGCGGTGCTAAGGGCTTCCAACCAGGGGATTCCAGTTGTGCATGATGCGCCGAGTGATGCTGGCCAGGCATACAGTGATACCGTTGCTCGTTTTCTCGGTGAAGAGAAACCAATGCGATTTGTGGAGCTTGAAAGAAAAGGTTTATTCAGCCGTATGTTCGGAGGTCGGCGATGAAGCGTTTGCGCAATTTTTTCCAGAAAGAGAGTGATCACTCTGCCGATGTGGCCCGGGAGCGTTTGAAGATGATGATCTCCCAGGATCGTATGCAGCGTAGTCAGCCGGATTTTCTGCCGCGCCTGCAAAATGAGTTGATTGAAGTGATTAAGCGCTACACCCAGTCTGAGCAAAGTGATATTCATGTTAGTTATCACTCACTGCCTCAGCGGGCGCAGATTGAGTTAAATGTATCCTGGCCACGCAATACACCCTAAGCGGTTGTAATGCGGGCTGCAGGCCCTGAGAAATAAGGACCTGAACCTTGAGTTCACAGCCTACGTTATTCTGGCACGATTATGAGAGTTTTGGTGCCGACCCTCGTCGTGACCGTCCGTCACAGTTTGCAGGTATCCGTACAGACCTGGATTTGAATGAAATAGCTGAACCTGTCGAGTGGTTCTGCCAGCCTGCGGATGACTTTCTGCCTCACCCTGATGCTTGCTTGATTACGGGTATCACGCCCCAGGATGCTCAGAAGAACGGTGTGCCGGAAGCTGAATTTATTGCCAATATCCATTCCGAGCTGAGTCAGCCTAATACGTGCTCTTTGGGATATAACTCATTGCGTTTTGACGATGAGATGACGCGTCATACCTTATACCGTAATTTCTATGATGCTTATGGACGGGAGTGGCAAAATGGTAACTCTCGCTGGGATCTGATTGATGTGGTACGCACGGCCTATGCTTTGCGACCGGATGGAATTGAATGGCCTTTGAATGAGCAGGGGTTGCCAAGCTTTAAGCTGGAACACCTGACGGCAGCTAATGGTATCTCCCACGAGGGGGCACACGATGCAGTATCCGATGTGCGGGCGACTATTGCGCTGGCACGCCTGATTCGTGAAAAGCAGCCGAAACTGTATGAGCATCTGTTTGCTCTGCGGAACAAGCATAAGGTATCGGATCAGCTGGATCTGGTGAGTCGCAAGCCGGTATTGCATATCTCCGGTATGTTTGGTGCTGCTCGAGGCAATGCTGCTGTTGTGGTACCGCTGGCGCAACATCCGACGAATAAAAATGGCGTTATCTGTTATGACCTGATGGCAGACCCGGCTGAGTTGGGGAGTCTGTCTGCTGAAGAGATTAAACATCGGGTATTTACCGCTCAGGCTGAGTTGAGTCAGCCGCGCATTCCGCTGAAGGTTATCCATATTAATCGCTGCCCGGTGGTTCTGCCGGTGAGTATGGTGGATGAAAAAGTGGAGGCGCGTACTGGTGTTAGTCTGCAAACCTGCAGAGAGCACTGGAAAGTACTTTCTGCACTGGGGGATATTACATCTAAACTGCAGGCTGTTTTCAGTGAGCCGTCAGATGGAATAGCCGGTTCCGATGATCCGGACCTGATGCTTTATGGTGGAGGCTTTTTTGGGCACCATGATAAAGATCAGATGGAGATTATTCGGGAAACGCCTGCGGAGGCTTTGTCTGAGCTGGCGCCGACCTTTCAGGATCCCCGGCTGGATGAGATGTTCTTTCGTTATAAGGCGCGCAACTTCAAAGATTGGCTAACGGGTGAAGAGCTGCAACAGTGGGATGAATACCGCTGGCAAAGAATCAATGACCCTGCTGTCAGTAGCCTGACACCTGAACAGTTCAATCAGCGGCTGGTGGAGCTGAGTCAGACTGAGCTGTCCCAGCGTGATCAGGTCATTCTTGAGGATGTGGTGCTTTATGTGGAGTCTTTAGTTCCATCACATCTGTTTTGAGTCGATAAACTGGCTCTACGTGGTGGTACGTGAGCTTGTAGAGATGCGGGCATAAAAAAAGCGATAACACGTTGAGTGTTATCGCTTTTTTTGTACTGACTTTCGGCAGAGAGTGTTAATGGCTAACGGCTTTTAACCCGGAACGTAATTTTTCCGCATCGGTAAATGTTTGGCTACCTGACTGATATTGCACGGTTAGTACGCCGGTCTGATCAGCGGAGATCTTTTGTAACAGCTGGCGCAGATCATCTGCCTGCAGCGTCTTAACCGCATCTGCCAGGCGCTCCCGGCGCTCGAAGTGGGTTTCATCCATCGCCATCTCACGCCATAGCCGTTGGGTGCGGGCCTGTAGGCGATCATCGCTATCGAGAATATTGGCCAACAGCCCAGCTTTCTGCTCGGTGAACTCCTGTTCGCTGATGCCCATGAAGCTGTCGCTGAAGTGGCGCATAAAGGCATCGCTTAATTCACGGATCTCATCCGGTGTGTGCTCCGGTGACTGCACCAGTAAGCTAAGCCCTGGTGTTTTCAGGGTTGGGTGGTAGCTGGCAAAAACGATATAGCCGAGCTGACGCTGCGTGCGCATTTCGTGGTAATAAGGGCTTTGCAGAATATGGGCCAGCAACATCCAGCGTGCCTGTTCTTTATATCCTTGTGCATCAGAGGGGTGTGTTGGCTGGTAATATTTTAGCCACGCATTGTCATTATGAGTCAGAGCCGGTGTGTGTGTAATCTTTTGCCCCTCCAGGCTTAGTCCCTTAAGTTCGGGGATTTCACTCTTTGTGAGAGTAGGCTCCAGTGTTTCCATAACAGCCTTAAGGCTGGAGATCGCTTCAGCTTTTGTCATATTACCTGCGACCATTCCTTCCAGGTGTAGTTGGGAGAGAAATACTTCGCGGAAATCATCAAGGTCGTTGGCTGTCAGAGGTTCGATAGCTGCCAGAAGTTGCTCTTCATTCCAGGCCGGTTGCATCAGAACGGAACTGACTTCCCCCATTATCTGACGATAAAGAGGGGCTTTATCAGCATTCTGCCAGCGCTTGATCAGGCTCTGCTTGACTAACCTGAAAGTTTCGGTGTGAATCTCACCGTCCTTTAAGGTATTGAGCAGACGTTCAAGCAACATATGTTGCTTATCATTATAGCCACCAAGCTGTAACGTTATACCTCGTACATGTTTGTAGACAGTGTAGTTAAGGCCAGCAAGGCTTGCTGGGTAAGCAAATTCATTACTGGCTTCACTTAACCAGCTGGCCAGTAGTTGAGTCAGTACCGCTGACTTTGCTGATTCGGGACTGGTAGGAGACTGAAGGCTGAAATATTGCTGGGCTTTCGGAGTATTAAAATCCTGATCGGCTTTGTACCAGAACGTAGCTTCCGGGCGAGTGCTGATATTCTCTGGTTTCTCCATTGTTTTCAGGTCGGGTTTTAAGTTCAATGCATCAGCGATAAAAGGGTTGGGCGCAGGTAAGCTGAAAATATCTTCTGCAGTGGGGGTTACCTGACTGACATCAAATGGAACCAGGCTATACTTTCCTTCAAACCAAGGAGATAGTTTGTCTGTTTCCGCATCGGGGCTGATTCGGGTCAGCAATAGATTATCAGGCGTCAGGTACCCCAGATACTGGCGGATTAATTCGGCATCAAATGTTTCCATTGCATAAGGAGCATGCAGTACGTCTTTGAGCGGAAAGCGCGGCATGTTATAGGCGATGGAACTTACCGCATGAATAGGCGAACCTGACTCAGCAAAGTCAAAGGCTTGCTCTGACAGGCTTTTTTGTTCATCAAAGCGCCATTGATCAATGCCATCCTTTGCCAATAGATTGAGATAGCCAAAAGCTGCGTTGACCACATCCCTGCTATTTTCATAACCGGATTGAGTCAGGTTGATTGTTATCGTGAACAGGGACTCTTCCCCTGTGCTCAGCCCACTACCTGCAGACAGCCCTGTGGCCCAGCCCTTCGTTTTCAGGTAAGAGAGCAGGCTGCCCTGCCCCTCATGGCCTATCAGGCTTGCAAGGTAGCTGGTAGGCTTTTTCCTGAAATATACTGTGGGTGCTGGTATCGGGAATTGCAGTTTAATGGCATGGTTAGCCTTAAGTGGCCTGATATTGAGTTGCAGTGGCAGGCTGTTCTCTGAAAACAGAGGCTTATCCGTGGCAAATGCCGGGGTGTTATGATTTTTAACCGCCCTGAACATGGTACGAGCCATGCCTTCCAGTTCATCCAGAGTGTAATTACCCTGAATAACCAGAGACATACGGTTTGCAGAATAATAGGTTTGATAGAACTCAAGCATGGCATCACGTGTACTGACGCTTTTATCTGCCAGAGTCTTCAGGCTGCCGGTACTGAAGCGGCTGTAAGGGTGCTCGGGATTTAGTGCTTGCTTCAGTACATCGAACTGCTTCCGGCCGTCGTCGCGCAATTTAGACTGGTATTCGGAGTGTACGGCGTTCTTCTCTCGTTTCACGTATGCCTCTGTGAAGAGAGGGGCGATAAAAAACTGAGAAAAACGATCTAGGCTAGGTTGCAGATACTGGTTATCTACTTCGAAGAAATAGTTGGTATCCTGATACGAAGTAAAGGCGTTGTGGCTTCCGCCATGCTTGCTGATAAAGCTCTGATACTCACCTGCTTCAGGGTACTTTTGGGTACCTAGAAACAGCATATGCTCAAGGAAGTGTGCCAGGCCAGCGAAGTTCTCCGGGTCTTGTCCGCTACCGATGGCTACATTCATAGCCGCCGCCGCCTTATCTGCTTTAGGGTCAGATATTAAAATCACGGACAAATCGTTATCCAGAGTCAGAGCGCGGTAACTGCGGTGATCATTCTGACTGGTTATCAGTGTATATTGGTCGGGGGTTCCGCGTGCTGAGGTATTCTTTAAAGTCATAGGGTTGCAGGCCGTTAACAGAAGTGATGTAAGCATGGTGCAGGTCAGCCATAACTTTTTGTGCTTACTCAATGGATTAAAGCGTTTTGATGACATGGAATGCTCACTTTTTGTTCAGGTAAAATACTGCCGTAGAATTGACGGGTATAGTTTAAGCTTCTCTATTGACCCTGATGGAGGGAGTAGGTTCTCAGAACATCAAGGACAGGTCCCCTGATCTGAACTGTATCAGGGCTCATGAGTAAAGCGGAAGCGACGGCCACAGGGCTCAGCGACAGTCCGGGAATGGTTTGCCGGATTGTTCACCAGCGGCGCTACAGGGTAGTAATCGAGATAGTCGTTCTCTGCTGCAGCAAGGTAGAGCATTGGGTCGGAAGTCGGTGTGAGCCAGTTTGTGGCATACTCCCTGGGAATAATGGCAGGCATTCTGGTCGAAATATTACCGATCATCTGATTGCTGGGCAAGGTTAGTATTGCGAAGGTATCATAACCTGTTGCCGGGGATGTGGCATAGTGTGTCAGAATTCCTGCGAGCAAAAAGGTGCGGTTCTCAGGGCGGCGTATCGCAAAAGGGCGTTTGTGCCGTGTGTATTGTTGCCATTCGTAGTAGCCCGAGACGGGTATAAGGCACCGAGTCTGCAAAGCGTCTTTGAACATCGCTTTCTCACCCAGAGATTCGACTCGCGCGGAGTAAGGGCTGTTATCCAGGACCTTCAGCCACTGAGGACTATAGCCCCAATATCCCTCACATAACTCGATATCAACAATACCTTTCCTAATAATGCTGACAAAGCTTTTAGGGGGAAGGTTGTAGCTGGTGATTAAGGGCTGTCGAACCAGCAAGGGTTCACTTAACAAGGTATCCGTATTAAAGGGGGTTACAATCAATCTACCGGGCATCAGGTGCACACCTTGTTACGACCGGCATGTTTTGCACGATAAAGAGCATCGTCAGCGGCTTTAATGACCTGCTCCGGAGTTTTGTTCGCTCCTTCGCGCTGAGACACTCCGATACTAATAGTTACTGAAACCGTAGAAGGGTCTTTGGCTCTGTTGCCTCTCCTGTTTTTCCCGGCTTTATCATCCTGGGGCCGGTTGTCATCACGAATTTTCATGGCATAGTTTGCGATGGCTTCCCGGACAGTTTCAAGGTGAGGCAGTGCGTACTGCACATCTCTGTTGGGGTATAAAATCGTGAACTCTTCACCACCATAGCGGAAAGCTTTACCACCACCAGTGACGCGTTTGATTTTAGCCGCAACCATTTTCAGAACCTGATCGCCAATATCGTGCCCATAGGTATCATTAAATTTCTTAAAATGATCCACATCCATCATGGCGATAGTGTAGTTACGGCCAAGCTTAGCCAGCTGCTCATTGAGTGCGCGGCGCCCCGGAAGGCCGGTCAAATCATCTTTAAATGCCATATTGAATGTTTCATGGACAATAGCACCGACCAAAAGAATACCGGCTAAAAACATAAAAATAGAAAGATAACCCGGTATCAATAGCTGCTGACTGACAATAAACAGAATGATCAGAGCCGAGAAAAGTGCAGCGTTAATCGTGGATGGCTGCCAGAGCATCAGGCCAGACATCGCCAGAAAAGAGATAATAAATAAGTAGTACGCGATAGGTGAGATGTTTGCCCAGTCAGGGTGTAATGCAGGCCACAACATTTGCGTCATAAAGAAAAGGGTCGGCTGATGTTGGTATTCACAGACCAGCCAGATCGCAAAGATCTGCGCGCCAAGGACCATTAGCTTGGTGGGCAGGTCGGTTACCATTGAGCCTTTTTCTTGCCAGAATGCAAAGAGTAAAAGATTTAGCGGCCCAAAAATTGTGACGGCATTGAACACGATCTCGATGGTAAATTTGCTCCAGCTTTGACCGACGGTACTGAGCAATGTTGTGAAACTCCAGTAAGCAATCACAAGAGTAAGCAGTGTCATCAGTACCCTGAGGCGGCCATATACCAGGCAAAGGGTTGCTGCAGCTGTAAAGACAATATATGGCGCTAGTGATATAAGGTCTTTAACTGTAGGAGAAAAAGCACCGTAACCAAAATGGGCTACAGGAATAGTAATCAGCAATAGTAATAAAGGGACAAGAGCTGACTCTTTGAGCTTAAACAGAATTCGATTCACAAATAACCCCGCTGTCATCAGATTAGCTAGATTAAAAGCTCCGCCGTGGAAAGCAAGCTTCATAACATGAAGTTTTGTTACACCGTTTTTGCTAAACGCAGCATTTTGAAAATATTGGCTTTTTCTCAATCTTTTTTCATTCAGGGGGTTGTACTCCCCGGTTTTGTGCGTATAATTCGCCCTCGTTGTCACGGAGC
>JBLWVL010000039.1:0-28355 GCA_048268485.1 Oceanospirillum sp. | reverse complement strand
ATAAGTAATAAATATGTTCTGGCAGCTATATTTTGGATTCCAATCTTTATAAGACTAAAGAAGCTGTCTCCAAGAGAATAAGGCTAAAAAAGCGCTGTTGTCGAACTGGTTTTCCGCTACGCTCCAAACCAGCCGCAAAGCGCAGCGTTCAGTCTGTAGAAAAACCTCCCGAACGGTGGTCTGATCGGGTTTTGAAACGCAGGAGGCGGTGATGGCTCGATTTAAGCACTACGACTACAACCAAATAATCAGAAAACCGGGACACCCATAATTTAGCCTAACCAAAACGGACTTGTCCCATCTTATGGGATTGTTCCCTAGGCTATTTTCAGATAGGTCTGACGGAGTTTTTAACATGTTAATAGAGCGGGGTACAACTATGGGTGTCCCAAATTATTCCCCGCTGATTAACATAAATTGACTTGTGATTTTATAAATAAAACGGCGTTAGTCTCTGTTTATAAAAGGGTTACAAAATTCATATACTGTTCCAGTTCACCTATAACGTACTCTTCCATTAACTTTCCGGTTTCCATGGCATAAGGCTGTTTGAAATGTCTGTCCCAGACATCGGATTCTTTGCGCCAATGCTCATAGACCACCAAGGTTTCATCATCGCCTTCGACGGTGTAGAGATCGAACAGTAAGCAGCCGTCTTCAGTACGGGTATGGGTTATGTGTTTTTCAAACTGTTGGATTAGCTTTTCGCGGCTGCCAGGCTTAATTTTAAAGATAAAGAAGATGTTAAAAAGAGGATCTTCTGGATTCGCGGCTTTTAATGCCACCGGCGCAGGCTGAGTGTCATTAACCGTGAAGACTTCGATTGGTTTATCCTGTGCTTTTTCCGCCAGTGCAAGCAGCTCTTTTGTATATGGCTGCTGCATATGGCTCGCTAAGGCGGCCTCATCCTGCCAGCGGTCGTAGGCAAAAAATAGATTAGGGTTAGCATTATCCCGATAGAGTCGCATTTCTAGGTTGCCGGGTTCTTGTGCAACGCCATTTTTATTGACGGATAGGGCGGTGGTAAATGCGTCGTTAAACTCGGGTTTAATTGAAAATTTGATGATTTGCGTAAAAGCCATGATGATGCTCCTGATGATATTAAATGTTTAGAAACCTTCGAGTACGATTTTTCCCCGGGCTTTGCCGGTTTCAAGCTGTGCGTGGACTTTTTTCAAGTGATCAGCATTGATGTTGCCGGCGACTTCAGTCAGTGTGGATCTTACTTTTCCCGCATCAATCAATTCTGCGACCTTACTTAATAACTGGTGTTGTACGTCGATATCCGGGGTGCCAAAAAACGAACGGGTGAACATCAGCTCAAAATGAACCGAGACTGATTTCATGACAAAGGGCTGGCTGGCAAAGGCTTCAACTTCATCGGTTAAGCTAAACCGGCCCTGTGGTGCGATCAACTCCGCGATATCCGCTAGGTGATGTTGACTGTGGTTGGTTGAAAACACGAAACCGGGCGCGCCTAACCCTAATGCTTCAATTTGTGGCGCCATCGGTTTGCTGTGATCGATCACATAGTGAGCGCCTAGCTCTTCTACCCAGGCCTTTGTTTCGGGACGGGACACGGTGGTAATGACGGTAAGATCCGTCAAGGCTCGCAGTAATTGAATAGCAATGGACCCGACGCCGCCAGCGCCACCGATTATCAAGATCAGATTACCACCCTGAATGGTTGGGCGAGTGACATCTAAGCGATCAAATAGAGCTTCCCATGCGGTAATCGTGGTGAGTGGCATAGCAGCCGCTTCGGCGTGGCTGAGGCTGGTGGGTTTCTTGGCGACAATGCGTTCATCGACGAGCTGAAACTCGCTGTTAGTGCCTGGGCGAACCATTGAACCCGCGTAGTAGACTTCATCACCAATCTTAAAGTTTTTGACATCCGCCCCTATCGCTTCAACAACGCCAGATGCATCAAAACCTAAGATATTCCAGCCACCGTCGGGTGCGGGCATGGCTTGGCGCATTTTGTAATCCGCTGGGTTAACAGAGACCGCTTGGATTTTAACGAGTAGGTCTTGTCCCTCAGGTGATGGTTTATCTAAGGTGATATCGACTAAGGCTTCTTGGCGGTCGAGACTGCCGGGTACTTGATAACCAATGGCTTTCATTTTCATATCTTTTACTCTGTACGGAACGGTTATTTAGCAGGGGCTGATTAATGTGGTAACTATCTTATTCTTCCCGTAATGAGTGATCATCTGTCTAATTAAGGAATTATTTTCCTGTATTCTGGGATAATATAGGCATTAATATTGATCTGGTGTGTTTACTGGAGTCTGCCTTGGATCTGGATTTAAAAACCTTAGCGTTATTTGTACGTGTTACTTCACTTGGCGCGATTGGTCGTGCAGGTGAGGAATTTGGCCTATCGTCAACCAATGCCAGTCAGCGGATACAGACGTTGGAGGCGATATTAGGGGTTAAGTTGTTTCATCGAACCACGAGGGTCGTTACCTTAACCCATGATGGACAGGTGTTTTTAGAGCATGCCAAACGTATCTTGGACGATGTTGAGGAAACCTGGAATGTATTTAAAGGTGAGGACGATAAAGTACAGGGAAAAATTCGTTTAACGGTCTCGGCCTCCTACGGACGAATCTATCTGGTGCCGTTTATCCCTGCATTATTAGCCAAGTATCCCCATTTACAAATTGAGATCGATTTCACCGATAGAACCATCGATATCGTGGAGCAGGGATACGATATCGCTTTTCGCATGCACGAGCTCGACTCGACCAGTTTACTAGCCCGGCGCATAGCCGATAATCCGATGATTTTAGTGGCCTCTCCGGGATATCTTCAGCAGTCGGGTTGCCCGCAAACGCCGGATGAACTTGCCCAACACTGTTGCATTCCGTTTGCCAAATCAAATCATTGGCGTTTTAAAGATCAGGCGGGTGAAACCCATGATGTGTCGGTTTCAGGGCCTGTTAGTGTTAATTGGGGGGATGCGATTGCCGATTTAGTGGAAGCCGGTATGGGCATCGGGATGGCCTCGTTGTGGCATGTAGGGCCGGCGATTAAAGCGGGAAGAGTGGTGCAGGTGTTGCCCGACTATAAAATATGGCCCGAGACATGTATCTGGGCGGTGCGCCCACCGGGCCGGTTAACGCCGGTGCGCGTAAAAGTATTTTTAGATTTTATTGAAGAGGTTATTCGCGAGACAAATATTGAGCGCTATGGGGATTTACTATAGTGCTTGCTGCTTTACCGGGCCTCACTTTTGCTCTATCAGAGAACCTTTTCGGCACAAAAAACCGGGACATCCATAATTTAGCCCTAACAAAAGAGAACGAGCTACTGGCGATAAAATCGGTTTAGAAACAGGTTTTTATACAGGCTCTTTATACACTGAAGGCGTTATGAATAACTCCGCACTTAAGTACATTTTATTAATAGCTTACATCGCTTTTGCGGTGGTAGCGAGCAATGCGCCTTCTTGTCACTCAGTAGGTTAAATGCGACAACATTACCAGCACTAGGAATGCTTTGGGTGATATCATTTGGGGTTTTGTACTCATTGTTTTTTTCAATGAGTTCTTGTAGTTTTAAATTTACTTTTTTATCTGTTTTTGCCTATCGGTTCAGCTTTAGTTTTTATGAAAATTTCATTATGGCAAGGAAGATAATTATCAATATCGAGCTCCACAAAATGATAACTGCCCTTGCCGTATTAAAAGCAACATCATTGATTGATGTATTGAGCATGCGTTTTATTTTTCCTGAATGTACTCCATGTATAGCCGCTAGTAATATAACTAATGGGATTTTTACTTGAAGCCAAGTGAAATGAAACCATTCTGCATTTAATGCCATAAATAAACCACTTCCAATGGAAATAAATATAGCTGGAGCGACAATGAAACGATCGTATTTAATAAGGCAACGAAGTCTAGCTATTTCTTGTGGTAGGAGCGTACCAGGAAGCATTTTCCCAATATGCAATGATAATATTTGCATGGTCATTCCGGATATCCACAAGAATATAAAAAATATATGCAGTGTTTTAATTGTTAGATAAATCATGATATTGATCTTTATTCTTTAAGGTTATTTCGGACAAATTGACTAACTATAAAACCACCAAATGGGATGAAGGCCGCAGAGCATCCCATAATAATCTGCCTGATATTCCAGTTTTCTTGTACGGATGTATTTAAAAATGACCATAGATATAGAATGAATATTGCTCCATGAATAGGACCAAGAATTTGTACTAGTTCAGGAGTGTTGGCTAAATATTTAAATGGTACCGCAATTCCAATCAGCAAAAGTAAGGTGCTTCCTTCCATGATTGCTACCCACCAAAGCAAATTAAAACGTCTGGTATTTTTGTTATTTATCATAGAGACAACCTTATTGGTTAGTGTCAAATATTACTGGTTATTATGATAATTGTTTTTGGCTCCGTCCATAGGCTAGAATGTATGTATTCGCAAGAATTTTGCCAAATTGAGCAAGGCTGTTTATTTCGTTAATCGTGGTGTTATGTAAAAAATGAAACCTTATAAAATTGTTATTATGGCCCTTGATGGCATGGTAGTAGCCGACCTTACAACACCTTATGAATTGTTTGAGCGTGTTGAGCTAGAATCTGGCCTCAAAGCTTATGAAATTTATGTATGTGCTTATGATTCCATTGTAAAAACACAAGGGTTTGATCTGCAGGTAAAATGGGGATTAGATCAACTAAATGATGCTCATACTTTAATCATTCCAGGAATGGAAGATCCAAGTGCTGACATACCTGATGAAATCTGTGATGCAATACGTAAAGCCTATTTATCTGGTACAAGAATTGTTTCTATATGCACGGGGGCATTCGTTTTGGCTGCGAGTGGAATACTTGATGGGCAAGATGTCACCACTCATTGGAAAGCAACTTCATTATTTTCCTCTCTTTATCCTCATATCTCACTTTTCCCCAATGTACTGTATACAGAGAATCAACAAGTGTTCACTTCTGCGGGAGCTGCTGCTGGAATAGATCTTTGTTTACACTTAATCCGAAAGGACTTTGGAGTATCTGTTGCAGCAAATTCAGCCCGTACTGCGGTGGTTCCTTTGGAGCGCTCTGGTGGGCAAGCCCAATACATTGTTCAAACACCACCGACTTTATCAATTGGTTTATCGCCTTTACTGCAATGGATAGAAGAAAATTTAGATCAGGACATCACTTTAAAAAAAATGGCTAACTTTGCCTCTATTAGTTTTCGTACCTTAAATCGACGATTTCAAGAACAGCTGCAAATGAGTCCTTTGCAATGGGTGATTCAAGCAAGATTGAAACGAGCCCAATGTTTACTCGAAACCACAGATCAATCGATTGAAGCTATTGCTGGAAATGTAGGGTTTGGTTCGTCTGCATCATTACGAGAGCATTTTGTAAAAAACTTTGGTAACAGCCCTAGTGGTTATCGTCATATATTTCGTAAAAAGTAGGGTGAAGCGAAATGAACAATAAAAATAAGAAAGTGTTTGTTTATGCATAACTCAACTGACAAGTTGTTATTATACTGATTTATAAAAAATAAAAAGTCTATTGGCGCAATTACGCCACTTGTGGGTGATTTCCTTTGATAAAAATTCTCGCTAACAATCTGTTATATGGCGAAGGGTTGAACATGTCGCAATCTGCCTTTGCCGGTCTTATGGGTGTGAGTGTGCGAACCCTTCAGGATTGGGAACAGGGTCGGCGTGAGCCGCAGGGGCCTGAGGTTGCGCTTCTGCGCATTGCTGAGCAACACCCGGAAGTTTTCAATCAGCTTCACTGACCAAAGTGAGGTGTAAATTTAAACAACAAAAAAACCGGATCAATGGATCCGGTTTTTTGCGTTTAACAAGACAGAAAACTTAAACCCGGCTCTCACCATAAGTCAGTTCAGCCTGTTTAGAAGCCTGTGGTGCGGGCACTTTACTGCCATCCTGCGGGGTTACCGGGAGTACACAGTTGATCTGGCCGGTGCCGGAGCTACCAAAGTATGGCGTCAGCACTTCGGCTTTGCCGTCATACCCTGACCAGCCCAGTGCGCCCAGCAGCATGGCGGTGTCGTGCATCATACCTTCGCCGTGACCTTTGATGGCGTATTCCGGCAGCATGGTGCAGAACTTATCCCACTCGGCGTTTTGCCACATTTTCACCACTTCGTGATCCAGTGTTTCCAGTAAGGGGCTCCAAACTTTATCGGAGAAATCCGGTGCCTGTCCGTTCTGGGCAAAGCGGTGCGACAGGGAGCCGGAGGCGAGAATAGCGACGGTGCCATCGTAGTGTTTTTCAATCGCTTCACGCAGTGCCCAACCCAGGCGGGCGCTGTCGTTCAGGTAGTGAACGGTACACAGGGCCGATACCGAGATCACTTTAAAGTGGTTGTCCTGATTCATATAACGCATGGGAACCAGCGTACCGTACTCAGGAGCCAGGGTGGTGCTGTCGTGGGCCAAAGCCTCTACACCCTGCTCGTTACACACTTTAGCCATCAGATTACCCAGCTCAGGGTTACCGTTCAGGTCATATTCCATATTGCTGATAAAGTGTGGCAGCTCGCCACTGGTGTAGTTGCCTTCCCAGTGCTCAGCACAGTTGATGTGGTAGCCCGCGTTGACCAACCAGTGGGTATCAAATACCACGATGGTATCTACGCCCAGCTCACGGCAGCGGCGGCCGATTTCGATATGACCATCAATCGCTTCCTGACGGCAGCCTTTGCGTGGGCCGTCCAGCTCCGAGAGATACATGGAGGGTACGTGTGTAATCTTGGCGGCTAGTGCAAGTTTTCCCATTGTTATTATCCTCTTTGGGGTTACCGGACATCAGCTGTAGGGCGATGCCATTAAAAAGTGACTATCAGGTTGTTGGATTTATTCTGTTACAGCAGATCAGGTTTCATACCCGGTGTGCGTGGCCTTCACGGCGCGCCTGCGCCATGAATAGCTATGGCAGCCGATCGCCAGTATGGGAGCTGCCAGTATGCTGCTCATCAGCACCACTAAACCCTGCTGCATCAGCCAGGGGGTGATCTGTGCCATCACGCTGCCGGTGAGTAGCTGAATAAAGCCCATCAGGCCGGAGGCGGTGCCTGCGGAACCTGAGGCGCAGGCGATTGCGCCGGACTGCGCATTGGGCTGGCTAAAACCACGGCCAAAGGTGACCAGTGCCATGGGGAAAAACAGGGAGGTTAAGCTCAATTCTCCTCCCATAGCAAACAGTAACAGCAGCCCTGCTCCAAATAGTGACAGGCTGTTGCCCAGCATCACCATGCGGTCGATATTCAGCCACTTTGCGATGCGGGTTGAGAGAAAGCTACCTGCCATAAAGGCGAGGGAGACGGTGAGAAACCAGCTGCCAAATTGGGCGGAGTTGCCACCCAACAGGTCAATAACAATGTACGGAGAGCTACCCACAAACATGTAGAAGGCGGTGGCGATAAAGGTGGTGGAGAGGGCGTAACCCAGATATTCCGACGAGGTCAGCACGCTGGTGTATTGGCCCAGCACACGACCTAATCGCAGGTTATCGCTTTTCTGTGCACAGGTTTCCGGCAGCCATTTGAAGGTGGCGGCCATCACCACAGAGCCGATCACAATCGGCAGAACCAGTGTCGCATTCCAGCCGTACCAGAGATTGAGAAAGCCCCCGAGAGTTGGTGCTATGGACTGGGCGATGGCAATCGCCATCACCATATAACCCATCTTTCCGGCAGCACCCTGTCGGCCATAAAGATCGACAATTACTGTGCGGGCCAGGGACATGGCGGTACTGCCGCCTAATGCCTGCAGTACACGACCGGCCACCAGAAAGGTAATATCCTGAGCAATCGCCGCCAGCGCACTGCCGATCACATGCAGAGCAAGCCCCCAGAGCAGTACCGGACGACGACCAAAAAAATCAGCCAAAGGGCCGGAGATCAGCTGACCCACCGCCAGCATCAGCAGATAACTGGTGAAGGTCAGCTGGATAGTGTTGATATCAACACCCAGAGAGCGGGCAGCATCCGGCATCGCCGGCACGAACAGGTTCAGTGCCAGTGGACTGGTCAGCGCCATGGCTGACAGCAGCGTCATCAGTGAAGATGATGGATGAATGGATGCTGTTTTCATTAAAGCTCTCTTTCTCTCGTTATCGGGCTGGGCCGATCCGCTTAAGGGTTTGGATTACGCAGCACCATCAGGCGGATTTCGGTCATATCCTCAATGGCGTAGCGGATACCTTCACGGCCGATACCGGAATCTTTCACACCGCCATAGGGCATATGATCCACACGCCATGAAGGCACATCACCAATCACGACACCGCCCACTTCCAGCTCATCCCAGGCTTTCTGCGCTTTGTAGATATCCTTGGTGAAAATACCCGCCTGCAGACCAAAGTCAGAGTTGTTCACCTCTTTCAGCGCTTCATCGTAATCGCTGAATTTAGACAGAATCGCCACAGGGCCAAAGGCTTCCTGACAGCTGACATCCATCTCCGGAGAAACATCTTCCAGTAGGGTGGCTTCCAGCATAGCGCCGTCACAGTTGCCACCGGCCAGCACCTTAGCACCGCCCGCTTTCGCCGCTTCAACCCAGCCGTGCAGACGGGCGGCTTCTTTCTCGGAGATCATCGGGCCGATAAAGGTGTTCTCATCCGCCGGATCGCCATGAACCAGCTCACCAACCGCCTTGATCAGGCGGGTACGGGCTTCATCGTACAGGCTTTCGTGCACCAGGATACGCTGAACCGAGATGCAGCTCTGACCGGACTGGTAGTAAGCGCCAAAAACGATACGGGCAACGGCATCTTCAAGGTCGGTGCCCTCATCGACGATACAGGCGGCATTGCCCCCCAGTTCCAGCACCACAGGCTTCTTACCGGCTTTGGCTTTCAGGTTCCAGCCCACCTCCGGTGAACCGGTAAAGCTCAGCAGCTTCAGGCGGTCATCGGTGGTGAAGAGGTCAGCACCATCACGGTGACAGGGCAGAATCGAGAAAGCACCTTTGGGCAGATCGGTTTCCGCCAGTACTTCGCCGATGATCAGGGCACCAATGGGCGTCAGGGAGGCGGGCTTGAGTACAAACGGGCAACCCGCTGCAATGGCCGGAGCGACCTTGTGGGCGGCCAGATTCAGCGGGAAGTTAAAGGGGGAAATAAAGGAGCAAGGGCCGATGGGCACGCGCTTCCACTGGCCGCTGTAGCCGTTGGCGCGGGGGCTGATATCCATCGGGATCACTTCACCGTAGATGCGGGTGGCTTCTTCGGCGGCGATCTTAAAGGTATCGATCAGGCGGGTCACTTCGCCACGGGCATCTTTGATCGGTTTACCCGCTTCGATACACAGGGCCTGAGCCAGTTCTTCAAAGCGCTCCTGAAAACGTTTTACACAGTATTCCAGAATCTGTTGGCGTTTAAAGGCCGGTAGTTTGCGCATCGGCTCAGCCGCAGCATTAGCCGCAGCAATCGCCTGGTCGATGGCGTTGACATCGGCCATGGCAACATGGGTAGCCACTTCACCGGTGTATTTATTGGTAACAGACAGATCCTGGTTCGGGGAAACCGGTTCGTTGGCCAGATAGTAGGGGTAGCTTTTCTGCAGCATTGCTGGGCTCCATAGTCGTCGTTTTTGTTTTACTTTTTTAATACTGTTTTGTTTTTACAGTGTTTAATGTCGTTCTATTTGATAGCGGTACGGATGTTCAGAGCCCGCTGTTCAGGTGGGCCGGATCATGGTCTGTATGAGCTGTTGATATCTAGTGCAGCAATGGCTGCTTCTGCGCACTCTATATCCTGATGCACAGCTCCACCGGAGACTCCGACAGCAGCCACGAGCAAACTCGAAGAGGTCAGGGAACCTGTGCTGCCGGAGTCATAACGGGTGCCAGAGTCGGAGTCTGACAAAAATTCTGCCGGAACATTAACCGGTAGGCCGCCACCGAGTAGGGTGAATCGATCCCGCTGGCCAAGAGCCTGCTGAACCTTGGGCTGGTTGGCAAGGCGTTCGTCCCACTCATGGGTGGCGCGATTAAAACTAACGGCGGTGTAGGCTTTGTCTTCTGCCAGAGATGCAGACAACAAAGGCGCACCGTTCATGCGAATACAGGCTAATGCAATGCCCTGGGGGCCAACCACAGAGATACAGACCTTAATGCCCAGCTGTTCAGCTTTCTGTTGAGCAGCCTGGAGCATGACCAAAGCGGAGTCGGTGCTTAACTCGTGCAGTGTTTGAAGCGATAGGGTCATCGTTATATTCCGGTTGTCACTTTGCCTGACACAGTTAGGCCTTAAGGTTGTTATTGAATAAAAGTTAACATATTAAGTAAAAATATAGATAACATGTTAACTATTGTCAACGCAGAACCTGGGCTTTAAGACCATTTTCTCTTGAGGCAGGTCAGAGTTTTGTCAGGAGTGGAGCCTGGGCCGCCTGAATCAGAGCGGCCCAAATGGCTGGTCTCTGCGCTAATACTCAGGGTTCAAGATGGATGATTTCACTGAGCAGTTCATTCAGCTGTTGGAGTTTTTCTTTCGAGATCTGATTGGTCAGATCACCATAGCGGCCTTCAAGGCGCGGACTGAGTTCTTTGAACAGCTGTTTGGCCTGATCCGTGAGGCTGATCAGTACACGGCGCTGGTCCTCGGTGGATTTGCGGCGTTTCAGGTGCCCCTGGCTCTCCAACCGGTTGATGATACCGGTGAGGCTGGGGCTAAGAATGCAGCACAGCTCCGCCAGCTGTTTCGATTCCAGCTCTTCATACTCATTCAGGGCACGGATCACGCGCCACTGTTGCTCTGTCAGCCCTGCTTCCTGAAGAATCGGGCGGAAGAAAGCCATCGTGGATTCGCGGGCCTTCAGCAGTTTCAGCGGGATAGAGTCATTAAATTTGCGCATCTGATCAAATTTCCGTTGCAGGCTTTTAGCCTGATCAGCCTGCTGCTCCAGAGTCCCGGATGCAGCGGCGATGTCATATTTTTTTGCTTCAGCGAACACCCTTGGCCTCCATGATAAAGAGGATTCCGGTCGCAAAGAGCAGCATGATGGTGGGGTAGGGCATATTGTCCCGAAGCATGGCTCGATTGGGAACCTTAAATTGATGATGAATGATGATATTTACGCCGCTGAACAGTGAGCCGGACATGGCCAGTGATATGCCCATCATGTTTGTTAAGGGTGATGGTTATCATGGTCAGATTGATATCTCGTTAACATATTAAGTATATGGTAAGTCTAACCGATTTTTTGCGGAATGTAAGCGGACAATCTAAGCATATGCCACCGTCTAAGGATACTTTGACTCGCTCTGTAATCTGAAGTCTTTCGGGGTCTGGCCGGTTTGCTTACGGAAGAAGCGTGAAAAATAAGAGGGATCGGTAAAGCCCAGTTCAAAACCGATATCGTTAATACTGAGGTTGGAGTAGCGCAGTAGGCGTTTGCTCTCCTGCAGTACGCGTTCATGAATCAGTTTTTTCGGTGGGCAGTTGGCGACCCGCTGACAGATATGATTCAGGCGGCTTTCGGATACACCGATGGTGGAGCAGTATTTGCTCAGTGGCCAGCGGTTACGAAACTCCTGTTCGAGCTGCTCCGAGAAGCGGCGAAACAGGCGCAGTTCTTCACTGGCAACGGTCTGGGTTTCAGTATTTTCTGGTGCAAGGCGCATCATCTGTAACAGCAGCAGGCGTACGATGCTCTCAAGGGCAAAGTTTTTGTCGCTGTGTTCGCCCTGCCACTCATCCTGTAGCGCTTCAAAGCTGTGTTCCAGCCGATGCCAGAGCTTCAGCTGTTGTTCGCTTAACAGGCGCTTTTCAATACAGATGGGGCGGATATATTCGCTGTCCAGCTGCTTGTTCTGGCTGTCACTGAGCAGATAGCCGATCATCGACTGATGCACGGTCAGCACATACCCGGTGATCCCTGGTTGGGTCATAAAAGAGTGTGGAATAGCCGGTGGGGTCAGAAAAACAGAGGCCCCTTCGCAGTTATAAACCGCTTCGTCGATATAGAAGTGGCTTTTGCCGCCATGGATAAAGTGGATCTGCAGAAACTGGGCGTGCAGATGCACCGGCATATCACGGCCAAAGAAGTCCGCCATACGCCCCAACACATCAAAATGGATAGAGGCGTCAGCAAAATGCTGGTCATAATCCTGACCGATAACAATGTTAGGAATCCACTCATCGTTATGGTTTACCGGCATGGCGTATCTGCTCTGATTAAGGGGTGCAGATAAAGGATCAGTACACGGAGCCTTTCTCTGCTTTTGGGGCTTCGATATTGGCTTTGAACCTGGCCGCCAGATCATTGGATGACTTCATCAGCAGGCCGGTATCGGTGCCGACACCCACGAACAGGGCACCCAGCTCAATATAGCGTTGTGCCAGTGTCTGATCCGCAATCAGAATACCCGGTGCTTTACCGGCGGCCACGATCTTAGCGATGCTCTCTTCAATCACCTGCTGTACTTCCGGGTGTCCGGGATTACCGATATAGCCCATGGAGGCGCTCAGGTCTGATGGGCCGATAAAGACGCCATCGACACCTTCTGTTGCCAGAATGTCATCCAGATTCTCAACACCTTTCGGGGTCTCGATCTGAATCAGTACGCAGATCTCATCGTTAGCGGTCTGCAGATATTCTGGCATACGGTTGAAGCCGGAGGCACGGGCCAGGGCGCTGCCGACACCCCGAATACCCTGTGGTGGATAACGGGTGGCAGCAACCACTTCGGCTGCTTGCTCACCGGTTTCCACCATAGGTGCGAGAAGGGTCTGTGCCCCTAAGTCCAGAATCTGCTTGATACGCACCGCATCCGGCCAGGGTGGACGCACAATCGGGTGCGACGGATAAGGTGCTATTGCCTGCAGCTGACCCAGAATGGTTTGCAGATCATTGGGCGCGTGTTCCGCATCGATCAGCAGCCAGTCGAAACCGGCACCGGCCAGCAGTTCCGCGGTGTAGCTATTGGCCAGACCCAGCCAAAGGCCGATCTGAGCGGTATCACCCTGTTTCAGGGCTTGCTTAAAGGTATTGGTTGGCGCGGGCATTGTGTTCTCCTGAAGCGGATCGACCGGCTGTTGCGACAGGTATCGCTGTTGGGGCCGTTCTGTCCCCACGCAGAGCGTGGGAACCAAGTCTGAAAAAACGGTAGGTTGGATAAGCGAAGCGCCATCCGACGCCTCTCTAACTACCTTTATTTGGCATTTCTCTAACTACTTTTATTTAAAGAAGCAGCTGATGCTACCCAGTGGACCGTAATCCACCTGGAAGGTATCACCTTTGCGTGCCGCCACCGGGCGGGTGAAAGAACCGCCCAGAATGATCTGCCCCGGTTCCAGGGTGATACCGTAGGGGTGCAGGCGGTTGGCAAGCCAGGCAACGCCATTGGCCGGATGGTTCAGTACACCGGCGGCAACACCTGTCTCTTCGATAACACCGTTGCGATACATCATGGCGGAGACCCAGCGCAGATCCATCTCAGAGGGCTTGATCGGACGACCACCCATGATAATGCCGCCGTTGGCTGCGTTATCGGCGATGGTGTCGAACACCTTGCGCGGGCGACCGGATTCCGGGTCGATGGACTGGGAACGGGCATCGATCAGCTCCAGCGCCGGAATCACGTAATCGGTGGCGTTATACACATCAAAAATCGTGCAGTTCGGGCCGGACAGGGGCTCTTTCAGGATGAAGGCCAGCTCCACCTCGATACGGGGCACGATAAAGCGGTCGGTGGGGATATCACCGGCGTCTGCAAACAACATGTCATCCAGCAGGGTGCCGTAATCCGGCTCGTCGATCTGGGAGGACATCTGCATGGCGCGGGAGGTCAGGCCGATCTTGTGGCCGATCACTTTACGGCCTTCCGCCAGCTTCAGCTTCAGCCACTCGCTCTGAATTTTATAGGCATCGGGAATGGTGATCTCCGGGTATTGCAGGGAGATCTGGCGGATCTGTTTACGCTCTTTCTCCGCTTGGTGCAGCTGGGCGGCGCAATCTTTAATAATCTCTTCGGAAAGCATCGTGATAATCCTTGTGCTGGCCGCGGGCTGTTCCTGCTACAGAGGCAGCCCACGGCTTTTATTCTTATTGTTAGTGTCAGTGTGGTTCTTTAACGGTGAGGCTTTTTAGCCCAGCGTTTTCAGGTAGTCGCCTTCGCTGATGATGTGATTGACCAGGCGGCCAACACCTTCAACCTCGGTTACGATCTCATCCCCCGGCTTCACATCCGCCAGACCTTCCGGTGTACCGGTGAAGATCATATCCCCTGGTTCCAGCGTCATAATGGCGCTCAGATATTCCACAAGGTAGGGAATATCGAAGACCAGATCCGAGGTGCTGCCTTCCTGTTTCAGTTCACCATTGATATAGGTACGCAGGGTCAGGTTGTGGGGATCCGCGACTTCGTCAGCATCAAGGATATAGGGGCCTACCGGCGTGCAGGTATCCCGGCTTTTAACCCGCAGATTAGGACGGTAGTAGTTTTCCAGATAATCCCGGATGGCGTAGTCGTTACCCACGGTGTAGCCGCCGATATAGTCCATGGCTTCTTCACGGGAAACATTTTTTGCCGTTTTACCGATTACCGCCACCAGCTCGCACTCGTAGTGCATGTAGTCCACGTTGTCCGGGCGGTAAGTGTTTTTGTTGTGACCCAGCAGAGTATTAGGCGCTTTCAGGAAGACCAGTGGCTCTTCCGGTGCTTTAAAGGCCAGTTCTGCCGCGTGATCGGCATAGTTCAGCCCCAGTACAAAGATCTTGCCATCGCAAGGTGGTTGCCAGTCGGCATCGGCCTGAGCAATAACAGTACCATCAGCCAGAACAGCATCCAGGTTGTCGTTAACGGTAACCTTGGTCAGTTCACCGTTTAATAGAATACGTGCGCGTTTCATGGTGGACTTCCCCTTAACCCTGTTCTGCTTTGCTGTTGTTAGATTCAGGAACAACTTTGTTTTCCAGGCGGCCGATAGAGTCGATCTCAACGGCAACGGTGTCACCGGCTTTCAGTGCCAGCTTGTCGGTACGCAGTGGCGTACCGGCAATAATCAGGTCACCTTCCTGCAGTGTCATAAAGCTGCTCAGGTAGCTGACAATTTTAGCCAGGCCGTGAACCAGCTGGTCGGTGCTGGTGCTGTGAACCAGTTCGTTATTGATAAAGGTGTTGATGGCCAGTTTTTCAGGACTGGAGATATCTTCTTTATCAACGACCCAGGGCCCGATAGGGCAGAAGCCATCACGGCACTTGGCTTTTACCGCCGGACGATAGAAGGATTCTTCCGCCAGAGAGACTTCGTTAACGATGGTGTAACCGGCTACGTAATCCATAGCGTTCTCTTCAGAAACGCGGGTAGCCTGTTTGCCGATGACGATACCCAGAGATGGACCTGCATAAATAGTGGTGCCATCTGCAGGCGCCGGGATCGCTGCGCCATAACCGATATGGGTGTTGGCCGTCTTAATATGCAGTACCGGAGTTTTCGGCGGATTAACATGGGGCTTTTCGTTAAAAGCCTGTTCCATGCTGGCGCAAAGCTCTTTATCGTTCAGCGCGATGGCAAATACGGTACCTGTGGTTGCAGGCAGCCATTGCTGTGACGTCATCTCCTGCTTTTGATTGGGGTCGATAGCCAGCTCAGTTGCTACGCCATCCTTCAGGATTCGGCTGTGCCTCATGGCGAAATCTCCAGATTCTTTGGATTCTTGTTGGAATGTTCTGATGGGTAATACGTGTCTAGGTTGATTACTTTCTATGTTAATTAGTTTTGCTATTAAGGGCGGAATTGTCAATAACTTAATATGTTAATTAAATTACAGGGTTTGCAGGAGTCTTTTATCTCTTAGGTTTGGTAAGGCTTTCTGGCTGTTTTTGTTATTTTGTCCTGAGATTAGACTAAAGTTAGCAGACAGATTTTAGTTTCATAGGTAACTTCTCAGTTGACAATTGTTAATATGTTAAATAAATTGGTTAATATGTTAAGTTGTTGCTGGTCGGAGGTTAGATCTGAACCTCGGAGAAAGACAGCAGGCTCAAATTTCAGTTAAAGCCCCACAGGGCTTTAGTGCATAGGTAGGACGGAACAGAACAATGATTAAGAACCTGATTAACGGCAAGTGGGTAGAAAGCCCGGAAACCTTTGAAACCGTAAACCCGGCAACCGGAGAAGTTCTGGCTGAAGTCGCTCACGCGACCCCTGAGCAGGTTGCAGCAGCAACTCAGGCGGCAAAAGATGCATTCCCTGCCTGGGCGAATATGCCGATTGCCAAGCGTTCTAAAATTATCGAAAAGCTGGGTGACCTGATCGGTGAAAATGTTGAAAAGATCGCTCAGCTGGAAACAGCGGATACGGGTCTGCCGATCTATCAGACTCAGAATGCTCTGATTCCACGTTCTTCCAATAACTTCTACTTTTTCGCTGAAAAATCCCGCCAGATGAACGGTCATACCTATCCGATGGATGACCAGATGCTGAACTACACCCTGTATCAGCCGACCGGTGTCTGTGCTCTTATCTCCCCATGGAACGTGCCATTTATGACCGGCACCTGGAAAACGGCACCGGCGCTGGCGCTGGGTAACACTGCGGTGATGAAACAGTCTGAGCTGTCGCCGTTGTCTACGGATTTTCTGGGTCATCTGGCGTTGGAAGCGGGTATTCCAGCGGGCGTATTCAATATTGTTCACGGTTTTGGTGGCACCACAGGTAATGCACTGATTACTGATCCTAACGTGAATGCGATCTCTTTCACCGGTGGTACATCAACCGGTAAGCATATTATTGCTAATGCGGGCCTGAAGAAATTCTCCATGGAGCTGGGGGGTAAGTCGCCGGTAATCATCTTTGATGATTGCGACTACGAGCGCGCCCTGGATGCTGCAGTATTCGGTATCTTCTCGATTAACGGAGAGCGTTGTACTGCCGGTTCCCGCCTGTTTGTCCAGGAAGGTATCTACGACAAGTTCTGTGAAGAGTTCGCTGCTCGTGCTAACAAGATTAAGGTGGGTGATCCGACTGAGATGGACACCAAGGTTGGCTCTCTGATCAGTCAGGCCCATTGGGATAAGGTAACCGGTTATATCAAAACCGGTATCGAAGAGGGTGCAACCCTGATCGCCGGTGGTCCTGATAAGCCGGTTGATGAGCTGCCGGATCACCTGAAAGGTGGCCACTTTGTTAGCCCAACGGCGTTCCGTGATGTTACCAATGATATGCGTATCGCCCGTGAAGAGATCTTTGGCCCTGTGGCGGTGATTATTCCGTTTAAAGATGAAGAAGATGTGGTTCGCATGGCGAACGACAATGACTATGGTCTGGCGTCTTATCTGTGGACGCAGGATGTGGGTAAGGTGCATCGCATCGCAAATCGTATCGAAGCGGGCATGATGTTTGTGAACAGCCAGAATGTGCGGGACCTGCGGACTCCATTTGGTGGCGTGAAAGGCTCAGGTACGGGCCGTGAAGGTGGCGATTACAGCTTCGAGGTTTTCTGTGAGCCGAAGAATGTCTGCATCAGCATGGGGTCACACCATATTCCTAAATGGGGTGTGTAATTTTTTTATCCGATGGGCAGGGCGCACCAGGTGTGCTCTCTGTCTGTAATGGGCGCTTCGGTTGAGTCTGAAGCTGATATTGAGGTGATCTATGCCGCATTTTGTTGTGGAGTATTCTGACAATCTGCATGAACAGTTGGATTTTCAGCCGCTGTTTAAAGCACTGCATGAGTATGTGGTTTCAACCGGAGCCTTCCCGATTGGTGGTGTCCGTAGCCGTGCGATTCGTTGTTACGACTATCGGGTGGCCGATGGCCGGGAAGACTTTGCTTTTCTCAATCTTAGCCTGAAAATCGGTCATGGTCGTGATATGGCGCTTAAACAGGAGGTTGCAGAAAGGGTGTTTGAGATTCTCTGTAACTGGATGACCCCTGTTACCGATAACGGCTACTGTCAGATCTCCTTTGAGATGACAGAGCTGGACCCTGTTCTTAAGTTTAATAAGAACAATATCCACCCGCTGTTTGCAGCTAAGTAAGCGCAGGTGGTGTTTAACAGCCTCCCGGCTTCAGGTATGGAATAGAGTTTATACTCGGCCTGGGCTGCCAAACAGATACATAAATTTTATTTAGGATTCTCTTTTGGTATCGTAAATAATGCTGTATCTTGGAAATCTGATCTGCGTCAGATTTTAGGTCTGGTAGCTTTGACCTGAGTTATTGATGGGCATAAGGAGCGCTGGTATGGCTCTTTATCCTGCAGGGAAAAGTGCTGCAGGTGTTGAATTTGATACAGAATCTTTTTTTCAGGGTTTTAAAGTGATTTAAAACCTGCCGGAGCAGGCAAAGATCTGCAAAGGCTGAATGAAAACAAAAAACACTAACAACGATAAAGCGTGTGAACTATAACCGGCCTGACCCTACTGCATGGCCGGTTTATAGGGCAAAACCTAAGCAGGAGACAACAACAATGACAATAATGAAGAAAACGTTTAAACAAGCGCTGGTGGGTCTGACCCTGGGTGCTTCCGTACTGGCTTCTAATTCGGCTTTTTCTGAAACCATTCTGCGTGTGGGTACCTGGTTGCCACCAACGGCGGCTCAGAACTCAGTTGTTTGGCCTACCTGGGCTAAATGGGTTGAAGACGCGACGGAAGGTCGTGTGAAAATTAAAGTTGAGCAGGGTTTGGGCCATCCTAAAACCATGTTTAATCTGGTTGAAGATGGTGTTATCGATGCTTCTTTCAGCTATCACGGTTATGTTCCGGGTCGCTTTAAACTGCCACAAGCGGTTGAACAGCCGGGCTTGGGTGTTGGTGCAGAAGCAGCGTCTGTGGCGCTCTGGAAAGTGTACGACAAATACTTTAAGCAGGCTGGTGAGTTTGAAGGTCTGGAAGTACTGGGGATGTTTACCCACGGCCCGGGTCTGATCCACTCCAAAGAGCCAATCAACTCCCTTGCTGATCTTGAGGGCAAAAAGATCCGTGTGGGTGGTGGTGTTCAGAGTGAGCTGGCTGAGCGCATGCATGTGACACCGGTTGGTGCTCCTGCACCTAAGGTTTACGAGATGCTGCAGCAGGGTGTTATTGATGGTGTATTTATTCCCATGGGTGAGCAGAAGTCCCTGCGCCTGAGTGAAGTTACTGATTATGTGACTGTACTGCCGGGTGGTATGTATCTGGGCAGCTTCTCTATGTTTATTAATCCTGAGTTTATGGAAGATCTGTCTGAGAAAGATCGTCAGGCGATCCGCCGTGTATCCGGTTTGCGCTTGTCTGCACTGGCAGGTAGTGCATGGGATGGTGCCGATCTGGATGGTTACAAAGCCGCTCAGGATGCCGGTGTAAATGTAAAGCGTATCTCTAAAAATGATGCGATGTACAAAGAGTTCGTAACCCTGACCAAGGGGATGGATCAGGTTTGGATCGACTCTGTTGAAGATCGTGACGTAGACGCGAAAGCGGCGCTGAATGAGATGCGCAAAATTGCCCGTGATTACGAAGCTAACATGAAAAACGCTAACTAAGTGGAGTAGTGTATGTCTCTCGCAACGCTTCCTAAGTGGGTGGCAGAACACTACGAGGAAAAAGGGCCGGTTATCTGGCTGGCCTTTTTTCTTGAGGCCTGTGCGGCGGTGGTTCTGTTTGCTTTGATGGCTCTGACTTGCATGGATGTGATCGGCCGATATTTTTTCGATAATGCAGTGGATGGTGCCGTAGAGCTTACAGAGATCGGTTTGGCGGTGATTGTTTTTGCCCAAATGCCGATTGTGACCTGGCGCGGTGGCCATGTTGTTGTTGATATTCTGGACAGTTTCATCAGTAATAAGCTGATGCGGGTGCTTGGGTTACTTTCTGCACTGCTGATGTCCGGCGGGCTTTATTTCCTGGCAGAACGTATGTTCTACCTGGGTGAACGCTCTATGCGTCGTGGGGTCGTTACGGAGTATCTTGAGATCCCTGTGGGTTATATCGTGCAGTATATTGCGGTTATGAGTTATGCCACCGCAGCGCTGATGATTACCTATGGCGTGTATCGGATTATTATCGAAACCCGCGACTAAATCGAAACCCGTGCTCGGCTCTGAGTTATCGCTCCATCGCCTGGTACAGAAAAGGCTTAGCCTGAATCTGTAACCGGTTGGGCTGAGTTTGTCATCTGCGTTATTTCCGGATCAAGTTTATGACTGTAGCACTTATCGGCTTTGCTATTCTGCTGGCACTGATCGTGATCGTGCGAATCCCTATCGCATTCGCGATGGGTTTCGTGGGGTTCTTCGGCTTTGCCTATCTGCAGGGGCTGGGCTTTGACAACTTATTTGATTTCCGCTGGACCGGCGCCTTATCGATGGCCGCGAACCGTGTCATTGATACGGCTCAGGAATACGGTCTGTCGGTTATTCCTCTGTTTATCTTAATGGGCAATCTGGTCACTAAGTCAGGATTGTCTCAGGAGCTGTATCAGGCTTCCTACGCTTTTCTTGGTCACCGTAAAGGCGGCCTGTCCATGGCGACAGTTGTGGCTTGCGGTGGTTTTTCTGCGATCTGTGGCTCGTCCCTGGCAACCTCTGCCACCATGGCGAAGGTCGCGATGCCGCCTATGCGTAAATTTGGCTATTCAGATTCTCTGGCCACGGCATCCATTGCCGCCGGTGGCACCCTGGGTATTCTGATTCCGCCGAGTGTTATTCTGGTGATTTATGGCCTGCTGACAGAGTCCAGTATCCGTGAGCTGTTTGCTGCGGGTTTTATTCCGGGACTTTTGGGGATTCTTCTGTATCTGGGGGCTGTGCGTTACACCGTATGGCGTAACCCTGAGGCGGGCCCTCCGGGTGAGAAGATGAGCTGGAGTGAGCGCTTCGCCGCACTGAAAGGTGTTTGGGGTGTGCTGGTGCTTTTCACCATCGTCATGGGTGGTATCTACCTGGGTGTCTTCACGCCAACGGAGGCTGCAGGTATCGGCGCAGGTGGTGCGTTTGTGATCGCACTGGCCCGTCGTTCTCTGACCCTGGGTTCTTTGTTCCATGCGATGACAGATACCGGCCGGACCACAGCGATGCTGTTTGGTGTTCTGATCGGTGCGCTGGTTTTCTCTGACTTTATCAATCGTGCCGGCTTGCCGGATGCTCTGCTGGACTTTGTAACGTCGCTGGATGTCAGTCCGATGGGCGTTATTCTGGTGATTCTGGCGATCTACATTGTACTGGGTATGGTGTTTGAAAGCTTGTCGATGATGCTGCTGACGGTGCCGATTTTCTATCCGCTGGTTCAGAGTCTGGGCTTTGATCTGGTCTGGTTCGGTATCGTGGTGGTGGTGGTGACGGAGATCAGTCTGATTACGCCGCCGGTGGGGATGAATGTCTTCGTGTTAAGTGCCGTGCTCCGGGATGTGAAACCGGGCACTATCTTTAAAGGAGTAACACCGTTCTGGATGGCGGATATTGTTCGCCTGATGCTGATCACCTTTATTGCACAGATCGCCCTGTTTCTGCCGGAACTTTTATACCGATAACAATCCCGAATATAGAAAAGAATAACAATGAATGAAAATTGCTCAGAACGGCTTTGTTCTGAGCAATTTCGGATAATAAGGAGGGTTTACTATGCTGCCCGGAGTTACCCGTATTTTATATGCCTCGGATATTCGGCCCGGTTCCCGTCCGGCTTTTCGTGCGGCGATGAGCCTTTGTGGTCATTACAAATCCCATATCACCTTTCTCCATGTGGTTGAGCCGGTAAGTGGTCACGCGGAGCGCCTTGTGCGTTCTATGATGAGTGATGATCCCAGTCTGAAGGCGCTGCATGATGAGAGTCTGCAGCATGTCCAGCAGCAGGTTGTTGAACGCGTCGAGCGTTTCTGCCGTGAAGAGCTGGATGCCTCCGAAATGTTGGCGGATGGTCAGCTGGAAGCACGTGTCGAAGAGGGTACGCCCTGGAAGAAAATCCTGGAAGTAGCCGAGGAGATGGACGCTACTGTGATCGTCATGGGTGTTCGCCATCAAAACAGTTTATTAGGTGATACACCGACAAAAGTGATGCATCACTGCCGTCGGCCAATTTTGACTGTCCCGCTTTAAGTCCACAGAATCGATAAGTTATTATGCTGTGTTTTATCAGCGGCGCCTGTAAGTTTTATGGTAGTGCTCTTCATGCCGGTACTGCCTGTTGTCGCTGTTTTACAGAGCAGAGGTTCTCTCTGCTCTGCTTTTTCTTATCGATGATTTGCTCAGGGTGTTCCCCTGGCGACCAGGACTGATTTTATGTCTGACAGAAAACCCTCTTCTCCACCTGATCCGGTGGTTAGTACGTCCTCAATGAATGTTGAAGCCACGACCCGCCTGCTATTAATGCTCTCTGCACTGACGGCGCTGGCACCTTTAGGTACCGATATCTATCTGTCGGCTATTCCTGTAATGGCCACTGATTTTGCAGTTGTGGTCCACAAGGTAGAGAGTTCGATCAGCTATTTTTTATTCGGCTTAAGTATCGGGCAGCTACTGGGAGGCCCGCTCTCAGATCGTTTTGGTCGGCGTAAACTGGTGGTGAGTGGTTTAGGGATCTTTGCACTTTCAAGTCTGGGGATTCTGCTGTCTGATACGTTAACTGAACTTTGGTTGTTACGTTTTTTTCAGGCGCTGGGCGGTGGCCTTGCCATGGTAAACAGCTCTGCCATTATCCGGGATCTTAGCTCGGGTAAAGCGGGTGCGGCAAACCTGATACGTGTGATGCAGGTGATGATGGTGGCACCTTTGGCTGCACCTGTTATCGGTATGCTGATTTTGCAGGTAAGCAGCTGGCACGCTATTTTCGCTTTTCTTATGGTGTATGCCCTGGTACTGATGCTGCTGTTTTACCGCTATCTGCCGGAAACCAGTCCGATGAGGGCAAACGGTAATCTGTTGGCGAACTATTTTGCCGTGATTCGTGAACGCAGGGTATGGGGTTTTATTGTGTCAACCTGCGCAGCCTATGCTGGCCTGTTAGGGTTTATTACCGCATCCCCCGGTGTTCTGATGGGATATTTTGGTTTAACAGAAACGATCTATCCTTTTGTTTTTGGCTTTAATGTTGTGTCGATGCTACTGATGAGCCGGGTTAACCTGCGCCTGCTGAGCCGTTTTGAACCCCGTCAGCTGATCGCGCTGGGGCAGGCTGTGCAGCTGATGGCCAGCGGCCTGATGGTGGCCTATATTCTGCTGGTTGATCAGCACTCACTCTATCTGCTGATTCCGATGACGATGTTGTTTATGGGAAGTCACAGTTTTGTGGTGGCTAACAGTATCTCCTGTACCACCGAGTTATTCCCTGAGCGGGCCGGAACCGCCACCGCCCTGATCGCGGCCCTGGGGTTTCTTGCCGGGGGGCTTTCCGGTGGCATCATAGGCTATTTCGCCGATGGCACCCCTCTGCCCATGGTATTGATGCTGTTTACAGCTTGTCTGACAGGTATTTTGATTCGGGTAGTGAATGCCAGAGCACTTAAGCATATCTAGGAATCAGAAAGGATGCAGGCAGGAAAAGGCTACAGAAAGGTAATCACTGGGTAGCTGGTAGCTGGGGACAGCAGGTGCTTTAAGCCAAGCACCTGCTGTTTAGCATTTAGATGATGCTGAGTTTGTAAACGGTGGTGGTGCCAGACACCTCGTTACCGACCGCGATAAAGTGCTCACCTTGTCGGGTGAAGTACTCGATGGACTCAGGGCCGAGGTCTTTCACTTTGGGATTGTAGGTACCGTTGGCACATTCACCGTCTTTATCCACTTCTGTGCAGACATCAGCGGTAAAATCGCGGTTGTTGACGTAATCCAGAAATACCGGTGCCTTCGGATCAGAGACATTATAAACGGCAATGCCGCCCTGGCGTTCCAGTCCAATAAAGGCCAGTGTATTGCCATTAATCCTGGCAACTTCCACCGCTTCCGGCTCTACACCTTTGTCATCGCTACGGTCATCACTTTCATTGGTGTCATTACTTGCATTGAAATGCTGTGCCGTATTTGCCAGCTTTGACAATTGATCGCCACTATCAAAGACCTGTTCGCCATTCAGCGTCCAGATTGAGAATGAGCGTGCGCCAAAGGTTTTAATGGTTTGGTCTGCAGCAACCTTATAAGCCTCAGCGTTATCAACAACAACTTTAATACGACCGATCGCCTTGCCGTTAGCGATGGTATTTTCGCCGTAAACCGCGCTGTTCATCAGAGGGTGCTGTTCTGCTACTTTAAGTTTTTTACCTCGGGTTTCATCGGTATAAGAGATGCAGTCACCGGAGGTTGTGGTGTAGCCTGCGCTATTACTGCTGTCATCGCTATCCCATTTATGACCTTTGCCTTCGCATTTACTTTGAGTGGTCTCGTAAATGTATTCCCGGCCATCACCTTCGTTTGCAGTAATGACATACTGCTGACCATAGATGCTAAATCCTGCGATGGTATCCGGCATGTAGTAGCCCGCCAGCTGAGGGTAGCTTGCAAGGCTGAATTTGCTATCTTTATTGGTCAGGTCGAGTTGATAACCATAACCGCCGGTTTCTTTGCCCGCCCAATTCTTCAGGCCCAGTCCGTTAATTGTTTCGATCTTTGCCGATGCAATATCGATAACTGCCAGGGCGTTGTTTTCCTGTAATGCAATAACAGCCTTACCATCATCTGTTAATGCGATATATTCTGGTTCCAGATCCTGGGAGACGGTTGCACCGTGTGGACGGGGAAGCCGCACACTCTTCAGTTCTGAGTAGCGTGGATTGCCTTGATTGAAATCGTGAAAGTTGATCTGCTTAACGAGTGCTTTTGAGTTGTTGGTACCGGAGCTGATGTCGATAAGTGTTACGCTGCCTTCAGGGTCAACGGAGTAATCCTTGCTGGGCTCGCCTTCATTGGCTGCCAGAATGTGGTTGCCATCTTCGGTCAGGATAACCATGTCCGGCAGCGCACCTGCTGGGTAGGTGTTGATCAGAGAAAGGTCATCGCTGCGGTAGAGCGCGATAATCCCATCTTTTTGTTTATTGCTATTTTCAATAGCGACAGCCACTAAGCCTTTTTTTGCCGACACACTGTTTGCGGCACCGATAGCGATATTTGCAGCTTCGGCTGCCGACTTCAGGTTGATGTTACCGACTTTAACCGGTTGATAGTTATTGTTGAAGCCCAGCACATCAATGCTTTTGTTTTCTGCGTTGACCACATACAGGCGGTCAGTGGTTTTGTCGTACGAAACGATCTCAGCACTTGAGGTGTCAAACTCGCTACCCGATACATAGCTGCCAACTACGTCCAGTGAAAGGCTCTTGATTGGTGTTTGCTGAGACAGCATGTTGTTTTGGCTTGCGCAGCCAGCCAAGGTTGCACCAATAACCAAAGCCAATAACTGTTTTTTCATTTCGTATTCCATTTGCCAGTGAGTGATTCGTGCCGGTATATAATTAACACCGGAGTACACTACCAGGCTTCTGTTACAGTCTGATGTTATTGGGTTTTTCGGTCATAGATGGTGTCGTAGACAAACTGACGAAACCATTGATGCAGCGGATCATGATGCATTCTGGCGTGCCAGAACATGGAGATCTCCATAGGGGGAATCTCAAACGGAGGCGGCAGTACTGAGTATTTATCTTCAGAGACATAACGGCGCACAAATTTAGCCGGCAGCAGGATGATCATATCGGTGGTGGCAATAATCTCCAGTGCGGCAAAAAAATGAGGCACCCGAACACTGATATTGCGTTTATGGCGGTTTAATGCCAGCAGATCATCAATACCACTGTTACCTGTTCCTGTGGGGCTAATCATAACGTGCTTGAGTTGAAGGTACTGATCCAGAGTGATTTTTTCCGCATAGGGATGGCTTTTGCGGACAACGGCTACAAAATGGTCATGGGCCACAATACGCTGGAAAATATCAGAAGGAGGGACTGTGGCTCCCCCGATAATCAGATCAACCCGGTTCTCCTCCAGCTCGGTCAACAGGTTAGAGCGCCAGTCTACGGCGGTCAGGCTGACAACGGGAGCAACCTCATTTAATGCAGGTACCAGCCTCGGCAGTAAACTATGGGTGCCGTAGTCGGTTGTTGCCAGGCGAATACTGCCTTTGTGAGTTGCTGGGTTAAATTTTTCCGGCAGCAGTAGGGCACTGGCGTTTTCCAGTAGTGCGTTAAGCTGAGGCTGAAGTTTCTCCGCCCGGTTTGTCAGGGCCAGGTGCTTCCCGGACTTGACCAGTAATGGATCGTCAAACATCTCTCTGAGCTTTGCCAGTGTCCGGCTGACAGCCGACTGTGTCAGATTCAGCTGATGGGCTGTCTGAGTCACATGCTTCTCATCCAGCAGTACTTTTAGTGTTACCAGTGCATTAAGGTCGATCTTTTTCAGGGTGCGTATATCCATGGCGCAGGCTCTTGCTCTTTTTTATTTTCTTATACTCATATGTATATGTACCGTGGCATTAAAACACTTTGATGATTCAGAATCATAGTATGAATTTGAATTATGAATTTAACTTATACCAAAGTTCAGGTCACAATGCTGCAGCTGCGATTAGAGTTGAGCTGATATTGGAGCCCGATACTCACTAATGCTGGATTACTGCCCGGCTTGGGTTAATGGCTGAGATGCCGGAGGAGAGATAAAGATGTCAGATAAAAATGTATTGTTCCGTAAGCAGATTGAAGTGCGCTGGAGTGACTGCGATGCCAATCAGCATATGCGCCACAGTGCTTATGCTGATTTCTGCGCTCATACCCGTGTTGGGTACATGATTAAAATTGGTATGACTCAGGAGTGGTTAAAGCAGCAGGGGTTGGGGCCGGTGCTATTTAAAGAGGAAACGGAGTATTTTCGTGAGCTCTTTATGGGAGAGGTGGTCGAGGTCACTATTGAGATCGGAGAGCCCACCGGTTCTGCTAAGTCGGTTCAGCTGGTCAATAGTATCTATCGGCAGAACGGTGATCTGGCTGCGCGCCATAAAGCTGTTTTTGGCTGGTTTTCTGTGGCAGAGCGTAAGGTCGTTGAACTGCCGGATATTGTGAAGCAATACATGCTGGAGCAAAAGACCGCGGATGTATGAGTGGCAGACGTCGTTAGAGGCAGAAGAATTAAAGCACTTGTATAGCGGTAGCGTGGCTTTAGTCCTTAAGTGTCTTTAGCCTTTAAACGCAAACAGCCCGACAAATGATTGCCGGGCTGTTTGCATTGCCAGAGTGCCGGCTATTTGAGCCAGCTGGACAGTGTGGCAGGAGAGCGTTCCAGCCAGGCTGCCATCTCTTTCAGGCTGCCAGCTGCTTTAGCTTCAGCGGCTAGCTGGTTGCGGGCCTGGGTTAGCAGGTCGTTACGTTTCCGGCTCTGAAGATCTTCACGGCTGACACCAAGTTGCTCACAGGTGTTATCGATGATCTTATCTATACCTTCAGCTCCGGCAGGTTGAGTGGCAGCTTTTTTAGCTTTTGCATCTGCTTGTTTAGGCGCAGCTGCTTTCTTAGCTGAACTCTTTTCAGACGCTGCCTTTTTACTCGTTTTGTTTGCCGGTTTTTCTGTGGCAGCCACTGTTGATCCGGCGGCTGACAGAGCGCCATTGATGGCGGGCAGTAGTGCCAGACTTTTCTGATGGCAGTCCAGCAGATGAGCAACTTCAGGGCTGAGCTGTGAACGTATGTCATCGGACAGGGGTTCCTGCAATACCAGATAGGTTTCCTGGGGCAGGGTGACATTTTGTGCCACGGTAATTGGAGTCAGCAGGTTGAAGCGCACCAGCTCCATCATGCGTTGGCCGGTGGCCGAGAAAAAGCTTTGTGCTTTATCCAGCCCTTTGATCACCTCATTCAATTTGCGGGTCGGTTTGCCCTTGGAGGTCAGAAGTTTTTGGCCTTTGCCCTGGAAGTGCGGTGCCTGCGGGTAGTAGGCCAGCTTAATATCACGCTGCTTCAGTATCCAGCTGAAAGGGTAGTGCTGGAGTAATTCCGGCTGCTGATTCAGGGTCCATTGGCCATTTCTGATCAGATGCTCACCGTCACAGGTCAATAGCGCAATAATCTCGATCGTACCGGTAAGGTTACGACGGAAAACCACAGGCAGGCTCTGAGACAGCTCTACGGCCTCTTTAATATGAACAGGTACTGAGGCCCATTGGCTGGCAAAACTCAGGTCGGGTTCTTCATGGAAGCGCAGATCATAATCATGATCCGGGGAAAACAAATCTACCGTTTGATTATTCATACTCATCATTTTTTTATTGTTTCAGCTCTTGTCCTAAGAGTGAAAAGCCTTTATCTGTGGGATGGGCCACCTTCTGCCTCTGGTTACAGTTTGCCTGATGCTATACTGCTCCAAAAGGTTCGCCGTATCTTACCAGCCTTAGAGGGAGCTAACCAGTAATCGGCCGCATCGGTAAGTAATTG